>JBBRPY010000005.1:0-93346 GCA_038227375.1 Dehalococcoidia bacterium | reverse complement strand
GGTCGCTGGTCGCTGGTCGCTGGTCGCTGGACGCTGGTCGCTGGTCGCTGGTCGCTGGTCGCTGGTCGCTGGTCGCTGGTCGCTGGTCGCTGGTGAGCATAGGTCCAACATCCAACATCCAACAGCGCGCTACTTCCGGACGATGCGGTCGATCTCGTTGTTGAACGTCACGAGGTAGAGTTCTCCCGACTTGTCCTGCGCGAACGAAGCGATCGCCTTCCCGGTGTTCATGAGCTGGACCGGCGCGCTGCTATCGTCCCCCGTGGTCACGCCCCAGACGCGGCCGGAGCAGTAGTCGGCATAGAGGTAGTAGCCATCGAGCTCGGGCATCGCCGTGCCGCGGTAGACGAAGCCGCCGGTGATCGAGCAGCCGAGGTCGTGGCCATACTCGGCGCGCGGCGGCGTGAGACCCTGGAGGTTGCAGCCGGTGGCCGGCTTGTAGCAATGGTTGCCCTCGGTGATGTTCCAGCCGTAGTTGCCGCCCTTTACCACGCGGTCAACCTCTTCCCACTTGTTCTGGCCGACGTCGCCCACCCAGAGCTCGTGCGTCTTCGGGTCGAAGGCAAACCGCCAGGGATTCCGGAAGCCGTAGGCGTACACCTCGCCGCGCCCGCCGCCGGATGCGAAGGGATTATCGGGCGGGATGGTGTAGCCATCACCGGAAACGTCGATGCGGAGGATTTTGCCGAGCAGCGCGTTCGTGTTCTGGCCGTTGCCGCTGGGGTCGCCCTGCGAGCCGCCGTCTCCCTCGCCGAGGTAGAGGTAGCCGTCGGCGCCAAACGCCATGGCGCCGCCATTGTGGTTTGGGAACGGATCCGCGATCTCCAACAGCACCTGCTCGGACGACACATCGGCCGTCGCACCATGGGCGACCAGACGCGAGATCACCTGCCGGCGCGGATTGCCGGCGCTGTAGTAGATGTAGAACTTGCCGCTCGAAGGGTAGTCCTGCGCAAACGCGAGGCCGAGCAGCCCCTCCTCCTGGCCCGGATCCTTGATGATGCGGTCTCTCACGTCGAGGAAGATAGTCGGCGCCTCGGCGTCGTCCGTTAGGCTCGCGCGGCGGATCGTACCGTCCTTTGTGAGCAGCAGGGCGTGGTCCTCATCCCCCGGGATGGTCACCATCGCCAGCATCTCGCCGAACTTCAGCTGCGGAAACGCGGCCTGCGCGGCGTAACCGCCCACAGCGGGCGTGACGGCATGCGTGGCTCCTGTCGTGCGTGCAGTTGCCGGCAGGCGCGGGGCGACGGTCGCTGTCGGCGATGTGTCGCTGCCGCCGCGACAGGCGACACCCGCGACTAGGGCGGCTCCACAGGCGAGCACGCCAAGTAGCGAGGCGCGCAAAGGCACCTTCGTGTGGTGGGTCGTTGAGTTCATGCAGTTCTGTCAATCATCTGCCACCGGTACCCATGCTCCAGGTTTCGCCGTCAGCGGCAGAAAGGTCCGTTCGGCAAGACGCTGCATTCCAAACTCCATGAGCAAGTGGCCGTCGCCACAAATTCGATGACGAAGTTCGGACAACGCTTCGAACTCGTGCTCTGGCAGGACGCTCCGACGCGTCCGGCTCATCTCAATCATCGATGGCGTAGCAGGCAACCGCCAGCGCCGCCGCGTCTCGCGGGCAAGCGCGATCTCCGCCCGCCCCGCCGACTCAACCGTTGTCGCCGGCGCCTCGTCCTCGATGATGCGCCGCACGAAATCCGCCAGCTCCGCCGGCATCCCGCAATAAAGCTCTCGCGATAGTGTGCGGGTACGGTGGCGGCACCGCCCGCGGCGAAGGCGCTGCACGCTCCGCCGTCGGGCGCGAGCACGACTTTGCCTTCGCGCCGAAGACCTCAGCACCCGCCTCGTAGTCGTACGCCGTCCGCAGTGAGTTTGGTGCCGGCCAGAGCGCCAGATTCGAGGCGCAGCAGCACCCGGAACGAACTGTCGATGTCGGACGGCCCGACTACGGCTGCCGCCGTCACCGGCAAGGAAGTGAGGCAGGGCCGTCGCGAAGGAATCGATGTCGGACGGCCCGCTTCGACCTTTCGCGATCAGCGTCGATGTAGCGGCGAAGACTTCGCCCCTTGACCTAGAACATGTGTGCGACACGGAGGTGGTGGTCCCCTATGGATCCGACCAGGAACGCGAGCAAGTGGCGCAAGCGCTCGTCGGCCTTCGGGCCAAACGCGGGAGCGCGCGCCAGCTGATACGCAAGTTGCAACCGCGTACGTCGTCGCGGTGCGCCGCCGCGACATCAATCGCGCCGTCGACCGCGGCTTTGTGGCAGCGGACCCTGTGATCGAGGGGGTCTGGGTGCTGGAGGCCGCTCGGTACCGGACACATGCGGGTGCGCTGGTGAGCATCGGGCGGAGCAGTAGGGTTGCACCCGTCGGCAACGACGGTGAGGATTGAAACAGCCACGCCCGCACGGCCGCCACGACGATCCGCACCGGTTGCACCCGTCGGAACGACGGGTGAGGAGTGAAACTTGCGCGCAGCTCAGCTGCGCGCCAAACACGCGCGACGTTGCACCCGTCGGAAACGAAAGGTGAGGATTGAAGCCGTTCACATGATCTGTGCTCCCGTGGTCGTGGTTGCGTTGCACCCGTGGGTGCGACGGGTGAGGATTGGCGCGATGATGCACAGCGACGCGACCGCAGCCTGTCCAAAGGGGCACGCTGGCGCACGACGCACGCTCTCGATGTTTGCATCGGTCAGCAAGGGCGCGGCGAGCGAATCGCTGCCGTCGGGCGGCGGCTGCGGCTTCGGCGGTGGCGCCTGCGGTTGCGGCGGCCATTAACAGTCGCTCAGCAGACCTTCGAGGGCATTGGTGCGGTGCTTCTAACGCTTCGTTACTTCGTGGCAAGGTGGGTGAGCCGTTGTCGCCGCCCCCGGTATCACCCCGGCCCCTCTCTACCGCATTGTTTGGACCGGGGACATCGTTGATGGGTGTGCGGGGACATGGTGGACGCTGATGCTGCCGTCTCCGAGCGCAAGTAACGACGGATCGGAAGAATTTCATCAGCACCGCGTGTAGCCGCAGTTCCGGCACGACAGGCACGCCTCCGCGAACACGAGAATGGCGCCGCAGTCCGGGCAGCCGATGCCCGTGCTCGTGGCGCCGTCAGAAGCGTCAGCCACCAAAGGACCAGCATTCGAAGCGGCCGTCGGTCTTGCCGCCGTGCCGGCTCTGTGCGTGCGAGTCACGGGCGCGTCCTGTCCCGCCCGCGCCGGCGTCGTGCTCGAGTTGCCGCCCCGCGACGCCGTAGCGCCGCGCGCGGCATGTGGTCCGCGTTTCGGCTCTTCGCGCGGCAGCGCACCGCCGGCGGTCGCGAGCGCATCTGGGACAGCGTGCACGAACCGCTGTTCGAGCCAGCGGAAGATGTAGTCCACGAGCGATGATGCGGACGGAATCTTCGGATTCCCGGTGAAGCCGGCCGGCTCGAAGTGGACGCCGCGGAACTTCGCGATGAGATTCTCCAGCGGCACGCCGTACTGCAGCGCCACCGACGTGAGCATCGCGACGGCGTCCATCAGTCCGCGAATCGTCGAGCCTTCCTTCGAGATGTTGACGAAGATCTCGCCCGGCGCGCCGTCGTCATAGAGGCCGACGGTCAGATAGCCCTCTTGCTCGCCAAGCCGGAATTTGTGGGTGATCGAATGGCGCTCGTCGGGCAAGTGGCGCCGGTAGGGCCGCCCGGCCGGGCGCGGCTCCATCGACGCCTCGGGCGTGGGGTGCGCGCCGTCGGGCATGAGTTCGGCGAAGCCGGCTGCGAGCTGCGCAGCTACCGCCTCGGCCTGCTCGGGCCCGCGCGCAGTGGCGTGCGAAAGCACCTGCTGGTCGCGCGAGCCGTCACGGTAGACGGTGATGCCCTTGCAGCCCTCGCGGTAGGCCAGGAGGTACGCCCGCTCGACGTCTTCGGGCGTGGCGCCGCGCCGGAAGTTGATCGTCTTGCTGACGGCGTTGTCGGTGTGACGCTGGAACGCCGCCTGCATCTTCACATGCCACTCGGGGTCGATGTCGTGCGAGGTGACGAAGACGCGCTTCGCCCACGCTGGCACGTCGTGGCGCTCCGCGAGCGGCCGCCCCGATGCGAGATGAGCGGCGAGGTCTTCGCTGAAGAATCCTTCCCGCTCAGCGATGGCGCGAAACGCGGCGTTGACCTCCAGCATCTCCGTCGTCTTCGCCGGGTCCTGCCGGTCGAGGTAGTGCCTGCGCGAGAACGCGAGCGCGAACACCGGCTCAATGCCGCCAGCGCAGTCGGCAATGATGCTCAGCGTTCCGGTTGGCGCTACCGTGGTGCGCGTCGAATTCCGGTACCGAGGCCCGCCGCGCGGATCGCCGGAGGCCGGGTCGTACACGGAGTCGTGCCAGGCCGGGAAGACGCCGCGCTCCTGCGCGAGAGCGATCGATGCGCGATCGGCGTGTTCCTGCAGAAACGCCATCACGCGCCCGCCGAGCTTCACCGCTTCGTCGGAGTCGTACTTGATGCGCAGCTGAAACAGCAGGTCGGCCCATCCCATCACGCCGAGGCCGATCTTGCGCGTCTGCTTCGTCATCACCTCGATCTCGTCGATCGGGTAGTGATTCTGGTCGATGACATCGTCGAGAAACCGCACACACAGCGGAATCGCCGCGCCGAGCGCATCCCAATCGAGCTCGTACGCTGGCTCCGTGCCGGACCGGCCCGTGCCGTTTGAGGACCGCGGACGCTTGACCGGCTTGGCTGCGCGTTCCCGCACGAAGCGCCCGAGGTTGATCGAACCCAGATTGCACGACTCGTAGGGCAAGAGCGGCTGCTCGCCGCACGGGTTCGTTGCCTCGATCGCGCCGAGCTGCGGCGTCGGGTGGTCGCGGTTGATGCGGTCGATGAAGACGAGGCCGGGGTCGCCGTTTGTCCAGGCGTTCCGCACGATCTTCTGGAACACCGATCGCGCGCTGCGTTTCCCGGCAACGGCGCCGCTGCGGGGGTTCCGCAGTTCGTACGTCTCGTCGCGCTCGACGGCGGCCATGAAGGCCTCGGTGACGGCGACGCTGATGTTGAAGTTTTGCAGCGAGGTCATGTCCGACTTCGCGTCGATGAACGCCTCGATGTCGGGGTGTTCGACGTTGAGGATGGCCATGTTGGCGCCGCGGCGTGTGCCACCCTGCTTAATCGATTCCGTCGCGGCGTCGTACACCCGCATGAACGAGACGGGTCCGCTCGCCGAGCCGCCGGTGCTCGCCACGATGTCGCCCGCGGGACGCAGGCGGCTGAAGGCGAAGCCGGTGCCGCCGCCGCTCTGGTGGATCAGCGCGGTGTTCTTCAGTGTGTCGAAGATGCCCACCATCGAGTCTTCGACCGGCAGGACGAAGCAGGCGGAAAGCTGTTGCATGGGACGCCCGGCGTTCCCCAGCGTCGGCGAGTTCGGCAGAAATCGCAGCGACGTCATCAGTCCGTAGAACCGCTCCTCCGCGTCCGACACCGCGGCTTCTGCGTTCGCGGGCGCCACATAACGCGCTTCGGCCAGGGCGATATTGTGCGCGACACGCCGGAACAGTTGGTCGGGCGTCTCGATCGCCTTGCCTGCGGCGTCCTTCGCGAGATACCGCCGTTCGAGCACGGTGCATGCATTCTCCGAGAGCACTACGTCGGATGCACCGGCTTTCGCGCGCGAAGCCGCATGCACGGTCACTCGCCGGGGCGATGGTGGCGGCGTTTTGGGGTCCGGCGCCGCCGCCGCCGCCACGCGCGCAGCGGCCACGCGCTTGCCGGAGCGCGCCTTCATCGATCCAGTCGTGCTGAGCCATGCGGGCGGCTTCGGCCGATTGCTCGCCATGATCCAATTCTAACAGAACGTGTGTGCGGATAATAGCGCGAGCGGGAAACACCGCCGCACTCCGCCGCGTAACGGATACCACCCTCCGGTCGTTCTAGTTCCCGAAGAGATCGCCCGCACCTCGGTCGTCTCAACCAGGGGGATCGCATGAGTTCGGACTTC
Organism: Dehalococcoidia bacterium; assembly: GCA_038227375.1. GTDB lineage: Bacteria > Chloroflexota > Dehalococcoidia > DSTF01 > JACRBR01 > JALYKW01. The sequence goes on along the minus strand of JBBRPY010000005.1, from coordinate 87,379 downwards.
CTCAGAATGTCACTCCCGGGACGTGTCCTGCCCGTTGCGCGGCTGGGCCTCGTGCTGGCGTTCGTCCTCGCAGTCGGCGCGATCGGTCGTCTCGGGCCGGTGCATATCGGCGCTACCGCGGAAGCTGCGGAAGCTCATGCCGCGCAATCTTCGTCGACGCAGGCTGCAACCTCGCCGCTCGCCGATACATTGCCGGTCCCGGAGCATGCGGCTCTCGCCCTGGCGACAGGCGCCGGCGATCGCCGGACCTCCGCGACCCAGCGCTTCCTCATCGTGCTGATCATCGTCACGGGCGGCGCAGGGCTGCTCACGGTCGCCGCCGCCATGCGGGATCGCCGCCAGCCGTAGCTGCCGGTTCCCGCCACCATCCGACATTGCGCCCCACCGCGCTCACGCATGCGCTTGCCGCGATGTAGCTGCGTGACCGTAAGCGCCGGATCGCACACCATGTCGAGACCAACTCACACATCACATCCACGCAGGAGGCAATCGACCATGCTCAACGTCATCGCAAAGCTCACCGTGCACGAAGGCAAAGAAGACGAGTTCAAGGCAGCGGGCGCCGAGATGGTCGCGGCCGTCAAGGCGAACGAGGCCGGCCGCACGCTGATGTACACGCTCACACAGAATCAGAAGGCGTCGACGGAGTTCTTCTTCATCGAGTGCTACGCCGATGCGGACGCGATGGCCGAGCACGGGAAGACCGCGCACATGGCCGCGTTCGGCGGCAAGATCGGCGCTCTCCTCGACGGCCGCCCGCAGATCACCCGCCTGGATACGGTCGCTTCGGTGGACTGATTGGTCGTTGGAGGTTGGAGGTTGGATGTTGGATGTTGGACGCGTCGGCACCGGCCTCAGTTCCGATTCCGCCCGCTCATCACCGCCGATGGACGGAGCTGAAGCTCCTCCGCTACGGCATCGTCCGGAGGCGGCCCTCCAGCCTCCAACCTCCAATGACCGGCTTCCAGCCTCCACGCTCCAGTTGATATGATTCCCCGGCATAGGGAAGTGGTTCGATGCCGATCAGTAGTGTGCTCGTCCTCAACCAGAATTATGAGCCTCTGAACGTCTGCAATGCCCGGCGCGCATTCGTGCTGGTGTACCACGGCAAAGCAGAGGTGCTGGAGCACGGGCGCGGCGCCCTCCGTTCGCCCACCGCGACGTATCCTCTGCCCTCGGTGATTCGCCTGATCTACCTCATCAAGCGCCCGCGCCCGCAGATGCGGCTGTCCCGGCGTGAGGTGTTCAATCGCGACCGGCACATCTGCCAGTACTGCGGCCGTCGCGGCCAGCGCGACCTCACCCTCGACCACGTGATGCCGCGGCACCGCGGCGGCCGCCACACGTGGGAGAATCTCGTAACCGCGTGCAAAGCCTGCAACCACCGCAAGGCCGGCCGGACGCCTCAGGAAGCGAAGATGCTCCTGATGACCGTCCCGCACCAGCCGCGGGTGAGCACCTACTACGTCGTCTACCCCTACCTGAACAGCGAGGAGGGCTGGCGGAAGTTCGTCCCCGGCTGGGAGGTCGCGGCCGACGGGTTCGCCTGATTCGGCGCATCGCCTGCGCTGACGCTGCCCCATCGCGCGTGCGCCGTCGGCAGCCGGGCGCCTGTACCTGCGGACGGCGCATCCGGGCGCCGATGCTTCGAGGGGCGTCCCCATCGTCAACCGCAGACGCTCTCGGTTCCGAAAGACATCGCAAATTCGATTGACAGCGGCCGACATGCGTACATACTATGGCTTAGCGAACGCTAGGTTAGCCCCTCCGAAAGGACGCACCGATGGCTATCGACACCAAAGAGATGCTCAAGACCGAGCCCGATCTGGCCGAGGGGCTGGACCTGAGCTGGATGGATACGACGGCCGAACGCGGCATGCACGCGAAGCCGGGACGGCGCGGCCTGACGCTCGAGGAGATCAACAAGGGCTCGTACGGCCATGTACCGGACACGTCGACCGAGATGACGATGAAGCAGCGCGGCAGCACCCCCCGCGACGGTGTGCCACGCATCGGCTATCACATCGCCCGCAAGGGCGACATCTGGTCCGACAACGCGGCGATGCTCTACGAAGAGGCCGTGCAGCGCCAGTGGTCGTCGGCGACCGACATCCCGTGGGATGAGCTGAAGCCCCTGCCCGACGACGTCGAGCGCGCCTACAGCCAGTTCTGCACCTTCCTCACGGAAGTAGAGTTCATTGCCGGCGATACGCCCGCGCACTGGCTGCCACAGATCAGCAACGACCACTATGAAGTGAAGATGTTCCTCGCATCCCAGATCATGGACGAGGCGCGTCACCTCGACGTCTTCCGCAAGCGCGCGCTCGCCAACGGCGGCGGTCTGATGAGCAGCAGCGGCAACGCCGGCCTGCGCGTGATCATCGAGGCGAAGGACTTCACCGAGATGTCGGCGATCATGCACGTCCAGGGCGAAGGCCTCGTGCAGTCGATCTTTCGGATGGGCGAGTACATCGCGACGAACGAGGCGGAAAAGCGCATCTTCCGGCTGTCTGCGCAGGACGAGTCGCGGCACGTCGCCTTCGGCGTCATGCACCTGAAGTACATCCTCGAAACCGAGCCGGAGCGCCGCGAAGAGATCCACAGCTACCTCGAGAAGGCGGAGCCGGTGATCGGCGCCGGAGCCGGCGTTCCCGTCGCCGGTGGCTCTCCCGTGTTCGGCACGTCGCTGGGCATTCTCTTCGGCCACTCGATGGGCAGCCAGGAGGAAGGCGGCAAGCTCGCGCTGGCGGCGTTCCGCCGCCAGCTCAACGAGTACATGCACCGGCTGGAAGTGGCGGGCATGGGCGAGCGCCGCTACCGCCTGCCCGCGCAGATCCAGGCCATCCTCGACCCACCGAAGAATTAGGTTCGCGGCAGAGATGTGATCAAGGAGCCCCGGTTTACGCCGGTGCTTCTTCTTGTCTAGCGGCGGATGTTGGAGGTTGGAGGTTGGAAGTTGGATAACGCGTCCCACTCCAACATTCAATATCTAACCTCCAACATCCGATCCGGCCCAGCAGCGAGACTGTACCCCCACCCTCACCCTGAATACGTCCACCCGAGGTCATCGTCTCGCAGGGGCGTGCCGTGGTTGATCTGACCGCCGTCAGTGATGCGCGCGACGACGAGCGTGTGGTCGCCGGTCGGCAGGCCGCCCTCCACCTCGCACTCGAACCAGGCAAGCGCGGCCTTCAGCACGGGGCATCCGGTGGCCAGCGTCGCGTGGGGCACACCGGCGAGCTTGTCGACGGTGCCCGCGCCGATCGTCTGCCGCCCCTGTACTTTCGCTGTGTTCGCGGGCTGCAGAAACGACGCGACGAGGCCGGTGCTGTCCTCGCCCATGACGTTGACGCTGAAGACACGCGTCTCGCGGATGTTCGCCAGTGTGCGGGCGTCGTTCTCGAGCGACAGCGCGACCATCCGCGGCTTGAAGGAGATCTGCATCAGCCAGTGCGCCGCCATCACGTTCAGACCCATCGGTCCGCGCGAGCCGACGACGTACATCCCGTAGTTCATCATGTCGAGGGCGGGCTTCGCTTCTTCTTCGGACATATGGTCCCTGCTCGCCGGTTATCTGCTGCCGATCGAGTGTAGCGACAGCCCGGCGGCGGCGCCCGAACATGCGACGGCGCGCGCGTCGAGCATGCGAGGAGCGGACATGGCGACGGCCCGCGCTTGACAGGCGCAGTCGGCTGGCCGATACTTTCCTCGAAGCAAAATATTTCCCAGAAGCGAACGGTGGAGGCACGCCATGCAAGACGGCAACATCTTCGACAACCCGCTTATTGCTGGCAATCCGTTCCCGTTCTTCGCGACCCTCCGGCAGCAATCGCCCGTCTTCAAGCCGGCGGAAGGCCCGCTCTGGATCGTCTCCCGCTACGACGACGTCCTGCGCATCCTGCGCGACCCGGCGACCTTCTCGTCGCAGGTCGCCGTGCGCAACACCGACGAGAAGCGCCCGCCGACGATCCTCTTCGATGACCCGCCCATGCACACGCGGATGCGCGGTCTGCTCACGAAGGCGTTCACGCCGCGCATGGTCGAGCTGCAGCGCGATTCCGTGCAGGAGTACTGCACCGAGCTGGTGGACCGTATGTGCGCGAACGAGACCGCGGATTACGTCGCCGGCCTCGCCTACCCGCTGCCGGTGATGGTGATCGCCAACATGCTCGGCGTCGGCGACGGAGACATGGAGACGTTCAAGCGCTGGTCCGACGCGATCATCGGCAACGTCGCGAACGCGCTGTTTGATCCCGAGACCGACGCCATCGACGACATCAACCGCGAGTTCGACCTCTACTTCAAGGAGCAGCTCGATAAGCTCCGCGCCCACCCCGAGGACAACCTGCTGAGCGCGCTGATCCACGCGGAAGACCCGGTCGAGGGGAAGCTCAGCGAGGAGGACCTGCTCGTCATCTGCCGCGTGCTGCTCGTGGCCGGCAACGAGACCACGACCGGGCTCGTCGTCAACACCGCCCGCGTGTTCGCCGAGTTCCCGCACGTATTGCCGGCGGTGAAGGAGAATCCGGCGCTTATCCCCGGCCTGGTGGAAGAAGTGCTGCGCTACTACCCGACCTTTCCGGCAACCTTCCGCATCACGACGCGCGAGGTCGAGCTGAGCGGCGTCACGGTGCCGGCGGGCGAGCGCCTGCTGACGCTGATCACGTCGGCGAATCACGACGAGACGCAGTTCGAGAACCCGGAAGAGTTCATCATCGGACGCGAGCCGAACCGCCACGTCGGGTTCGGCATGGGGATCCACTACTGCCTGGGCGCGCCGCTCGCGCGGATGGAGGGCGCGATCGCGATCGCGACACTCGCGCCGCGCATCAAGAGCTTCTCGATCGAGGGCGACCCCGGTTCCGTAATGCAACCCGGCGGCCCGGCGACCCTGCCCGTGCGGTTCGAGCTGGAGCGCGTGGCCGCGCCCGCGAGCTAGTCGGTCTGGTCGTTGGTCGTTGGTCGTTGGTCGTTGGTCGTTGGTCGTTGGTCGGCGAGCATAACGTCAGACGCAAGCGCCGCACATCGTGAGCCTGTAGGGACGAAGCTTCAGCTCCGTCCGCGTCCGGTCGATGCGAGCGATGTTCTTAAGGCGTCGGCCCCCGTCGCGGGTCGGCGAGTATAGCGGCAGACGCAACGTCGCAAGGGCAGCGTCGCGTCACCGTAGCGGAGGAGGTAGCTCCGTCCGTGTATCCGGTGCACAAACTCCGTTTGCCTACCGCGACGGGTGCCGAACCGACCCGAGATGTGCCTAACCCGTTCATTTTGCAGCCGGAGACGGGACGGAGCTAAAGCTCCTCCGCCACGAGGTCGTCGCTGCGGCCGCGCCGACGCTAGACGGCTGCCGACGCCGCGGCTCGCAGCGTGATGTCCCGTGAGCGTCCGCTGCAAACCGGAGACGGACGGAGCTAAAGCTTCGTCCCTACGAGCCAACGGACGGCGCCGCGGCGCCTCCGCTACGAGTTCGTCGCTGCCACCACTACACGGCTGCCGCCGCTGCCGCTGGCAGCGTGATCGCGCGCGGGTTCGCGACGGTGCGGTCGAGGAAGAGTGCCATGATCGCGGCGCACTGGCGGCCGAAGTCGGGCAGCGCATCGAAGCCGTGCGGCACGCCGTCGTACATGTGCAGCTCGACACGCGCGCCGGCGTCGTGAAGGGCGCGATACATCTGGAAGCTCGACTCCGGCGGCACAAGCTCATCGCTGTTGCCGTGGATGAGCAGCGTCGGCGGTGAGCCGGCATTCGCATACGTGACCGGGCTGGCGGCGCGCGCCATCTCCGTGCTGTAGCCGCGGCCGAACAGAAACGACAGCTCCTCGCGTAGCGGCTGGTCCTCGACGTAGAGGAGCGTCGGCGGATAGAACGCGACGCAGGCCGCCACGTCCGTGGCCACGCCCGCGTTGCCCCCCTCGCCCTCGAACTCGGGCATGTTCGGCGTCGCGGCCAGCATCAGCGCGAGATGCCCGCCGGCGGAGTTGCCGGAGACGGCGATCTTTTTTGGGTCGATACCGAGGCGCTCGACGTTCGCGCGCATCCAGCGCAGCGCCGCCTTGACGTCGTGGAGCTGCGCCGGCCACGTTGACTGCGGGGCGAGCCGGTACTCCGCCGCGACACACACATACCCGAGTCGGCCCAGCAGGATGCCATATCCGTGAAGCTGGCCGCGGTCCCCGTGCACCCAACTTCCACCGTGCACCAGCAGCACGGCGGGGCGCTGTGTGCCGGCCTGCGGCGGCTTGTAGACGTTGCACTGCAGATCGCGGTCGCCGCCCCGGCCGATCACCACATCGCGCTCGACCGTCACGCGTCCCGCTTCACCCACCGTCATTGATGCCTCCGATTGCTGCGATTGATCCGCCCCTCGACCTCCGCGTGTGCAGTCACAACACGAACTATAGCACCGCGTCCGCGGCGGATGCCTCCCGCTAGCCCGAACATGGGGCCGCGCCTAGAATGACGAGCCCATCGGAAAGAGAGCGAGGATCATTCATGGCGCGCAAGAACGGCAGCCGCGGCGATGTGCCAGCGGCGACGTACACCTTCAGCCTGCAGGCCCAGTACGCGAACCACCCCGGCATGCTCGCGAAAATCGCGACCGCGGTCGGAGAGTGCGGCGGCAACATTGGCGATATCGACGTCGTGAAGTCGTCCGGCAACACGATCGTCCGCGAGATCACCGTGGCGGCGCGCGACAGCGACCACGCCCGCGAGATCGTCGACCACGTGAAGGCGGTCAAGGGCGTGACGATCAAGAGCGTCGCCGACCGCGTCTTCCTCAGCCATCGCGGCGGCAAGATCGAGATCCGGAACAAAGTGCCGGTCACCTCGCGCCGCGACCTCTCGGTCGTGTACACGCCCGGCGTCGCGCGCGTCTGCCTCGCGATCGACAAGGACCCCGAGGCGGCGTATTCGATGACGATCAAGGGCAACACCGTCGCCGTCGTCAGCGATGGCACCGCCATCCTCGGGCTCGGTGACCTCGGCCCGCGCGCCGCGATGCCCGTCATGGAGGGCAAGGCGATGCTCTTCAAGACGTTCGGTGGCGTCGACGCCTGGCCGATCTGCCTCGACACGAAGGACCCAGACGAGATTGTCGCGATCACGAAGGCGATCGCGCCGGGGTTCGGCGGCATCAATCTCGAGGACATCTCCGCCCCACGCTGCTTCTACATCGAGGAGCGGCTGAAGAAGGAGCTGGACATCCCCGTCTTCCACGACGACCAGCACGGCACCGCGGTCGTCGTTCTGGCGGCGGTGCTGAACGCCAGCCGCATCGTGAAGAAGGACATGACGGACCTGCGCGTCGTCGTGCTGGGCGTCGGCGCGGCGGGCGTGGCCTGCTCGAAGATCCTCTTGTCGGCGGGGGTGAAACATATCATCGGCGTCGACCGCAGCGGCATCATCCACAAGGGGCGAACCGAAGGCATGAACTTCATGAAGGAGTGGTTCGCCGACAACACGAACCTCGAGGGCGTCAGCGGCTCCGTCAGCGACGCGATGGAGGGAGCGGACCTCTTCCTCGGCCTCGCCGGCCCGAACATGATCACCGTCGAGGATGTGAAGAAGATGGCGCGCGACCCGATCGTCATGGCGATGGCAAACCCGGACCCGGAGATCCGGCCGGAGGCGGCCCTGCCCCACGTGGCGGTGATGGCGACCGGCCGCTCGGACTTCCCCAACCAGATCAACAACGTGCTCTGCTTCCCGGGACTCTTTCGCGGCGTCTTCGATGTGCGCGCCCGGGAGATCAACGAGGAGATGAAGCTTGCCGCCGCCGAGGCGATCGCCGCTGCCGTCAGCAAGAGTGAGCTGAGCGCGGAGTACATCATCCCCAGCGTCTTCCACCCGACAGTGTTCAAGAATGTGGCGCGGGACGTCGCGGCCGCGGCCATTCGCACGGGCGTGGCCGAGGGCGAGAAGAAGATGGTGACGAACTTCATCTGAGCATCGCCCGCGAGAGCGGCTCACGCGCGAGGACGGCGTACCGATGACCAAGGACGAGCTTCTGAACAGCATCCGCTCCGAGCGGGCGATCCTCGATGCGCTCGTATCCTCGCTGGACGACTCGGCGATGAGCGAGCCGGCGCTTGCGGACGGACGATCCGTGAAGGACGTGCTGGCGCACATCACGGTGTGGGAGCAACTACGCCTGTCGAAGCTGACGCCGGGCGAAGACGAGCCGTCGGACCGGACCGCCGGCAGAGTTCTCTGAAGCGGACATGCACCGCTTCAACGAGGCTGTGTTCGTCGCCAACCGCGAACGCCCGCTCGCTGCCGTGCAGGACGAATCGCGCCGCTCATACGCGGCGGTCCTCACGGGCGTCGAGCGCCTCGGCGCCGGCGCGCTTGACGCACCCGCGCTGCAGTCCATTCGTGAGGACACCGACCAGCATTATCGCCAGCACATCGACCAGATCGAGGCGTGGCGCGCGGATGCGGGCGCGTGATGGAGCGCCCCGACGCGATCCTCTTCGACCTCGACGGCACCTTGATCGACCCATCGGACGCGACGCTGGAGGAGGACTGGCGCGCATCGTGCCAGGCCTGCTGCGACGGCTCGTTCGAGGTAGAACAACTGCTGCCGCACATCCATGCGGTGCGGATGGGCTTCTGGACGGATGCCGAGCGAGCGCAGCGCGGTCGCCTCGATCTGGACTGGGCGCGCACGACCATCGTCCGCGATGCATTCGCACTGGCCGGAATCGCGGACGATGCTCGTGCCGCGGCCATTGGGCGCGACTACTTCGACCGGCGGGAGGCGGCGATGTCGCTCTTTCCATCCTCGATCGAGACGCTGACCGCCATCCGGGCGCAGGAGATTCGCACGGCGCTTATCACCAACGGCAGCGCGGCGGGCCAGAGGGCGAAGGTCGAGCGCTTCGGACTCTCGAGCTACTTCGACTGCATCGTCATCGAGGGCGAGTTCGGCTGCGGCAAGCCGGACGAGCGCGTCTTCCGCCATGCCCTGCAAGCGCTGGGCTGCGCGCCCGAGCGCGCGTGGATGATCGGCGACTACTACGAGGCCGACATCGAGACGCCGCACCGGCTCGGCATGCACACCGTGTGGATCTCGCCAACGATGGGCGCGCCCGAAGGTGCCGCCGTGCAGCCGCATCGCACGATCGCATCGATAGGGGAGCTACTGGCGCATACGGGCGATCGGTGGGGGTGACGCCGCGCTCACACCGAAGAGACGGCGCCACGGCGCCTCCGCTACGACATCGCGGGGCGCGCTACGCCGGCATCAGCTCGGCAGCATGAAGGTCCTCGACTGCCGCGGCCACCCGCGCGAGCCAGGTGTTGAAGAGCCGGAGGCCGCGCTCGTTTGCGAAGTCGAGCGTACCGAGCGAGATCACCACGTACACGAAGACGTAGAGCGACATGCGGCGGTATTCCGTCCAGCATTGTTCGAAGCCGTAGCCCGCGACGCCGTTCGCGACGAGCGCGTCGTGATACATGTGCACCAGCCTCTCTTCGTTGGCGGAGCGCACGTCGGGGTCCAGTCCGCCGCAGAGCAGGTAGGCGACGTCGAAGATGCCGCGGCCGCGGCAGGCGATCTGCCAGTCGACCACCGACAAGGGCGCGCCACCTTCTGGCGTCGCGAAGAAGAGATTGTCCAGCCGGTAATCGCCGTGGACGATCGTGTGCGGATGGTCGGCGACAGATGACTGGAGCTTGATCACATTTTGGCCGATCCGCTCGGCCGTGCGCCGGGTCTCCGGCGAGAGACGGTCGCCGAAGTTGGCGATGAACGGCGTCCACGCCTGCTGATACGACGCTTCCGCCGACCGGTGCACCGGCGCATCGATCAGGGGCATCCAGCCGGCAATCGCGTCGAGACGGGGACTCTCCCACCACGCGGCGTGAAAGGCGGCGATGCTGCGCACCGCCAGCTCGGCCTCGGCGAGCGTGCAGCCCGCGAGCTGGTCGCCGACCCGCGCCGGCGCCAGGTCCTCCAGCAGCAGGACATGCTCTCCGGTCGCGAGATCTGAGGCGCTGTAGTAGCGCACCGGCGTGCGCAGCTCGACTTCCGCCGCGATCTCTTCGTAGAACCTGATCTCGCGGCGGTAGAAGTCGAAGAGGTTGCCGATCTCGCGGCCGCCGGCGGTTGCTGCCGGGAACTTCGCGATCAGCGAAGCCGGCGCGCCCGCTTCCGGGAGGTCGTACTGCAAGCGTAGGCGCGCGAGCTGGCCGATGAAGCCGGAACCCTCGCCGATCACCTCCGTGGCAAACGAAGTCACTCTTGCGGCGCCGATGACGCCGGTCGAGCGCAGCGCATCGGTCAGCCATTCCGCCATCAGGGCGTCGGGTCCCGCAGGTATCGTCATCGTCTTCATGTCGGATTGCCCTCCGTCGGTCGTTAGCCAACACACGCGCGCGGGTGTCAGGGTTGAAGGAGACGACGCCGCTGCATCAGAACATGTTCGACGAAGCGGGAGCATACTCCGTGCGCCAGATCGCGTCCCACAGGGGCAGCGGTGCGTCCGGAGCGGCCTCGGCGCGGCCGCAGCGCACGGCGTCCGTCGGAGACACCTGCCCGAAGAGCAACTGCACGAGACCGGAGACGTCGAGCGTGAGCTGCGGCGACTCCTTCGTGCGTGTAAGCTTCGAGCCCTCGGGTGCGGCGTCGAGCGCCCAGCGTCCGGCGTTCCAGGGGCACATCTCATCGCGCAGCTCGAAGATCACGCGGCCCTCAGCGCCGTACGGACGGAGCGGCAGCGCGCGCTCGACGTCGATGATGCGCCCGAGCAGCCAGTCGCGATGCGTGGCGTTCAGTTCGCGTGGGTCGAGCATCAGGTGCGGCGCCGGGTCGTCCACCGGCATGTTGTCCATGATCACGCGCACGGCGAGGTCGAAGGTGCGGAAGAGGTCCCACGCCGCCCGATACGCGGAGGGTGTCTGCCAGATGAGGTCGCGCACCCAGACGCGCTGGCCCGGCCCGGCGCCGTCGTCGAATGTGGGAAACCACTTGGCGGCCCACAGCGCGTACCCCTTCGGCTCACCGCGCTCTTCGTAGATCGAGATGATGCTCGGCCCGAAGGGTGGGCCGCCGCCCGGATCGCCGCCGATGCCCAATTGCTGCTGCTCCCACATCACGTGACCCCGATGCAGGTAGCCGTTGCGGGGCCCGCTGAAGGCGCGGTACATGTCCATGAGCATCGGCAGCTCGTCCTTCGAACCTTCTCGCCACGTGCCCGTGGCCTTCGGCAGGGAAGGCGCGAAGTTGATGTATCGCGGGTCGATGACGTAGCGCACGGCCGACGAGACGACCGCATATCCGTAGCGCTGGTAGATCGCCGCCATCGACGCCAGCAGGATGGCCAAAGGTTCCCGGCGCTCTTCGTAGCGGCGCTTCAGGTCCGCCTCCATGATCTTGCGCAGATGGCCGCGGCGCCGAAACTGCGGCAGCGTGCCGACGAAGCTGACGCCGGCGACGGAGACTTTCGCGCCGTTGAGGCGCATACCGAGAGGGAAGGCGCCGTACGCCGTCGCCAGCTCGCCGTCTTCGAAGGCGCAGAGCGACCAGTCGGGGACCATGCCGGCGCTCCGGGCCGGATCGTGCGGCTGCCCGGTGTAGTTGCCGAAGACAATCGCCGGGACGCGAAAAAACGCCTCGGTCTCCTCTTCGCGATACGGCCGGATCTCGAGTGCCACAGGTCCCTCCTTGCAGCAGCGATGATACCAAACGCACAAGGTCCGGCATTACTGATCGAAAACTGCGGTATGCAGAGCGGTCGGTCGGACAGGCACCCTGTGTGGCCGTACGAGGCTCCTGATTGGAACTATCGGCGAGCCTGGTCGTGCGTGCCGAAGTAGTATCCCAGCGCAGAACCAACGAGAGTCGCAACCGGAGGAACTGTTAGTCCACCCACATCCTTCGCGGCGTCTGCAGAAATCCAAACGGCTACCACAAAACAGCCAAACAATACGAGCGCCAGGATGATCGTAAGGGAGATGGCAAGCGCCGTGGCGGTTGTGGCGCGTTGTTTGGCCTCGTCCCATTTGGGCGGGACGAGTTCGGTTCGTTCGCGGAACGAGACGGCTTGACTTGGGGAAACCACAACACCGGCGGTGTCGCCGGTGTTGTCATGCTCTACCTCGGTGTCGTCTGACATCTAGACGGCTACCAGTTCACGGAGGTCATCCCTCCCTCTGCCAATCAAGACCTTCTCGCCACGGTCATGGCTGTCAGCAAAAACCCGTTCCAAACGGAGCGCCTCGCCGATCATCTCACTCACATCGAGACCACGCTTTTTCGCCACGGCTACGAGGTCAGCGTAGACCGCCTCATCGACGTCCAACACGATCTCCCGCACGCCGCTGCCACCCTTCTGCCGGATGGTGATGTGAAGTTCCGCCATTGTTGGGTCTCCTTGGATATAGCTTACACGTTTTGAACGAGGACAAGATCACCGCGGAAACCACAGTTCATCCGGGATGTAGCCACACGCAGGTCCTCCATATCACGGCGCGGCGTGGCTGGCACTTCGTTTTCTCGGTGCGTCTTCCACCTGTGTAACACAGCGGGGCCGACCCATACTCTCTTGGCCAAACTGCGCCCACCGTGCATGTCGTTACCCGCGCTCGCGGGCACGCTGGGCTGCCTGCTCGCGCAGCCAGAGGATGATCGGCGACGGCTCCGCCGGGTGCCAGGCGCGCTTCCAGTGGTCGAAGTCGCCGGGCCAGGCCTCCGGGAAGTCGGCGACGACCGGCGGTGGTGGCGCCGCCGTCACCAGCAGGTCGAGCGCCGCACGGACGACGCGCGTCTGCAGCGCTGGCTCGTCCGGCAACCCAATCGGGTGCCCGAAGGGAAACTCCACGCCGAGCGTGCGGGGTGTGCCGAATCGTCGACCCCAGACCGGCATCATGTTCACGACGACGGTGGAGAGGCCCGCTGCCTCGAATGTGTGTGCCAGCGCATGCACGGCGCGGCAGCAGTCCGGTCAGACCGGCGTGAGGAGCACCGCGTCGACGCCCTCGGCGGTCATCCGCCGCGCGACCTCGGGTGCGTAGGTTTTGCGCCACTCCGTGGTGTCGGGCTGGTATCCCATGAACGAGTAGTTCGTGGGCGCCAGCGATCCGATAACGCCGGCCGCTTCGAACTCCAGCATCCGCGTGATCGGCAGCGCCACATTCACGTCGCGGTCGATGTCGTCGTTGTTGATATGGAGGTGGCCGGTCTGGACCTGATCCTGGACGAGGTCGTGCGGCAGGATGCGAAAGGTGGGGTCGCCCCAGTCCGGCCGCGCCCGCTCTCCCTCGTAGTCGAACGGCGGTTCGACTCCCCGCACGTTGATGCCAGCCGTCGTAACGAGCGCGATGCGGAGCTGTGAAAGCGGCTTCGTGACGGGCGTCCACGGAGGCGCCACGGGCGCGGGCACCTGCATCGCCTCGAAGTACCCCTTGAGGGACGGCGGGAGCCATCGGTAGCTGTCAACCATAGGTGGCAGCGTATCCGATTGCCAGTGCGGAAGGCCGCCCTGACGGTGTGCTTCCGATCCGTCGTTGCTCCAGCGAGAGACGGCTGGACGGAGAATCGCGTGGGCCAAGCTCCCCTCTCCACGCGGTGGAGCGGGGAGGGTCGTAGACTCGCCGTGGAGAGAGGTGTGAGGCCGGCGGCGGCGCGCGGCGGTGACAACAGCGTGGAGAGCGACCCTAGCAGCTGTCCGTATCGACATTGTCCGCGGCCGTGTTCCAGCCCCCGGGTACCACCCGCTATGTCGTCCCTCGGGATCGTCCGTCGGGGCATCGATAGACGTATCGGATACCCGGCCCAACCTTCGGTCGTGACGCCCCCGGTTTCGGTTGACGAGCGGCGATTTTCTGCCCCGGCTGGACATAATTCATCGCCCAAAGTGCTGCTGCGGTCTGCCGCTTCCCGCCTCCTCGATGTAAGATGCCCGCAGGCGGCGAATTCCGCTTCGTTGCCCCCGGCGCCCCTCCTCCGGAGTGGCAATCCGGTGCCCACCCACCGATGATCTGAGCGCACCCCCAAGGCCGGTAATCGAGGACCGCTTGGTCAACCGATCGATCCACTCCATCAACAGCGAAGGCTACATGTTGCCGCTCGGCGGCCCGGAGTTCTGGCTGCAGGCCGAGCTCCAGGACGCGATGGACCGCATCATCAAGACGCAGTTTCGCGACGTGCTGGCGATGCCCCGCGCACCCTATCCGCGGCTGGACCTCAGCGGCCGCATGACGTCGAGCGCCGGCCGCTGCTATCCCGATACGGGCCAAATCCGCATTGCCACGCTGTACCACCGCGATCACGGTCTCGACGAGACGCTGCTCGTGCTCAAGCACGAGCTCGCGCACTGGGCCGCGCGGTGGCGCTACGGTAAGCGCATCTCCCCTCATGGCCGGGAGTTCCGCCTCGTCGCGCACGAGCTCGACCCGCGGATCACCATCACCTGCCCGCCCTTCGCCACGAAAGAGCGCGCCCAGCGGCGCTACTGGCACATGGTCTGCCCGCGCTGCCGGCGCACCTACCGCCGCGGCCGCAGAGACAAGGTTGCCTGCCGCGCCTGCTGTGACGCCTACGCCGCCGGCCACTACGACCGCCGCTTTCGGCTGACCGTCCTGCCGCGTGCCGAGTAAGGTCGCCCGCGCGGTCCTCTTCGATATGGACGGCGTCATCGTCGATAGTCGCCGGCACCACCTTTCGGCATGGGACCAGCTCGCCCGCGAGCACCATCTGACGCCCGAGCGCGGCTACTTCACGACAACCTTCGGGCTGCGGAACGACGCCATCATCGCCCCGCTTGTCGCCGGCATCAGCGGAGAGGAGCTGCGCCGGCTGGCGGCGCGAAAGGAGACGCTCTTTCGCGAGCAGGCCCGTGGGAACCTCGCGCTGCTTCCCGGCGTCGGCGAGCTGCTGGAGTTCCTCGAGGCGCAGCAGGTGCCCGCCGCCGTCGTCACATCGGCGCCCCGCGCCAATCTCGAGATGATCGTCGAGACGCTGGGCATCGGCGGGCGATTCGCGGCCCTCGTCGCCGAGGAGGACGCAGCGAAGGGGAAGCCCGACCCGGAAGGCTTTCTGGTCGCCGCCACGCGCGTCGGAGTCACGTCCGCTGACTGCATCGTCATCGAGGATGCGCCCGCCGGCCTGCAAGCGGCGAAGGCGGCCGGCATGCGCGCCATCGGCGTCACGACGACTCGCCCCGCTCCAGACCTCGCAGACGCCGACCTCGTCGTCGATTCCCTCGCGGAGGAAGACGTGCGGACCTTCATCTTCCGCTGATCTCCAGCCGTGACGCGCCAGAGTGCGGGCAAGCGCGGAGGGTACGGTCCCGACATCGCCTTCGGCACCCTCACCGCGCTACGCAACAGCACATGCGAAGAAGGTCTATACATACCATGTGCTTGGATGGTACGATGCGCCTCACTCATCGAATGAACAAGCGGGAGACTGCACGTCGGGGAGGCAACCGTCATGAGCATGCCGGGACGGATCGTTGCTATCGGATTGCTGTTGGTTGGCGCTGCGGTGTTCGGGCTCGTCGGCGCGAACGCGGCGGGGATCACCCACCTGCGGACGAGCAGCGCGCTCGCCGGCATCGTGCCCGCGACCGCAACTCCGACCGCCGCGGCGACGCCGCAGAAGAACGCCGGGCCGCCGGCGTCGGTCGAGTTGATGCCGCTTCCCGACGAGATCATCTGCGACGGCCAGCAGGCGTCGCGGCTCCAGGTGCGCGTGCGCGACGCGGTCGGCTCCTTCGTAAATGAAGGCACACCCGTCGACTTCACCGGCATCGGCGGCGGATCCGTTTCCGCGAGCGTCGCCACCACGTCGCACGGCATCGCGGCGGTCGACGTAGGGGCGCAGAATCCGGCTTCCGATCCCTTCCGGCCGTTCTCGATCCGGGTGGATGTGGGTCGGCTCGAAGCGACGATCCGGGTGCTCTGCCTGCCGCCGGGCGCCTGCCCGCCGTCGCCGCCGAGCTCGGGTGGCAGCCCGCCGCAGCCGACCGCTGTCCCCTGCATCCCGGTGACCTCGCCGCCGCAGTGCAACCCCTTCGTCTCACCTCCGGCGAGTCCGCCGTGCATCGTTGTGTGCACTCCGTTCCCGTCGCCGCCGCAGTCGGTCAGTCCGCCATGCATCCCGCAGTCGCCGCCGCCGTGCTCACCCGTCTCGCCGCCGCAGAGCCCATTCGCTTGCAGGCCCGCCTGCCGTCCGTTCGAGCCGGCGAGCCCGCCCTGCGCGACGGCGACACCGCTGCCGGAGTGCTCGCCGTTCGTGCCCGTTAGCCCGCCCTGCATTCCGCCGACTGCCACGCCGTCGCCGTGCGGCGGTGCCCCGCAGAGCCCGCCATGTGGTCCCCCGCCTGGCGCTTGCGCGGACGTGACGGGCGACGGCACCGTCTCGTTCATGGACACGCTCGCCGTCTCGGCGCAAATCCGCAACGGCCACAATGACCCGAAGTACGACCTCAACCGCGACGGCGTCGTGGACGTGAGAGACCTGCGCATCGTGACGTCGCAGCTCGGCAGAAGGTGCTAGGGGCCGGGCGCGGACGTGCGGCGTGCCGTCGCAGCCCGCAGCCCTCATCCCGGCCTTCGGCCACCATTCTCCCACAAGGGGAGAAGGGCTCATGTCGGACGACCGACGGGCGGATGTTGGGCAACTGGGGCGGGTGAGGCCGCCGCTACTCCGCCCGCTCGATGCGGTCGACGACGTTGAGCACCGACTGCACCAGCACCCGGTCGCCGGCGGCTGGGTTCGCATAGATCATGTCGGCGGACAGGCGCGCTTCACGACCACCGTCGTCACCGTCGCCATCGAGGCGGAAGAGCACGGCGTAGTATGGCGTGCCGTGCAGCTCGTAGGCACGGAGTTGCAGGATCGTCGCTGGCACCGGCTTTGGGCGCTCGCCGCCGCGCACCCACTTGCCGCTCACGGCGCTGCCTTCGTGAAGCGGACCAGCGTCGCGTCATCGGCGACGTCGTCGAAGACGGCCTGAAGCCTCATATCGACGCAAAGTTCTTCTGGCGGCACGCCCACCACGTTCGAAACGATGCGCGGCCCCTCGTCCAGCTCGACGATCGCGTACTGGTACGGCGTCTCGCCCTCAAAGCCGGGGAACTTCTGGTGCATGACACCGAAGCTGTACAGCGTCCCCTTGCCGTTCGCGCGTGCCCACTCCGTGTCTGTTGACCAGCAGTCAGGGCAGCGCGGGCGCGAAGGCAGCCGCCAGGCCCCGCACGACCGGCAGCGCATCAGCATCAGCTCATGACGGCGCGCGCCCTCATAGAACTCACTGGACTCGGCGTCGGCCTGCGGAACCGGCTTTGTGTAGGCCGAGGGTTCTTCGGTCAACGGCGTCACTCTCCGAACATCAGGGGTCAGCCAGATGGGCGCCGCGACGCTCCGCGCGCAGTACGCGGACTGCCCGCCAGCATCGTTCCACATTACGTTGGCGCTGCATAGACGCGCGCCCGATTCACCCATCCGTCGCCAGGTGTTCTGGTAGGCTGACCGTATGGCAAAAGGCCCCAAAGGCGTCGCGATTCTCGGCTCAACCGGGTCGATCGGCCGCCAGACGCTCGACGTGATCCGCCAGCTTCCGGGACAGTTCCGCATCGTCGCCCTCGCTGGTGGCAGCAACCACACGCTGCTCGAAGACCAGGCGCGCGAGTTCCATCCCGACATCGTCTGGTGTCAGACGGCGGAACGGCACATGGACCTGAAGGCGGCGGCCGGCCGCAAGGCCACGTGGGCGACGATGGACGAGATCGCGGCGCATCTGGACGTAGACATCGTCGTCGTCGGGACGGCCGGCGCGGCAGGCCTCTCGCCTACCCTTGCCGCGCTGCAAGCGCGTAAGGCGGTCGCGCTGGCGAACAAAGAAGTGCTGGTGATGGCCGGCCACATCGTCACCGCTACCGCCGAGCGGGGCGGCGGGGAGTTGCGGCCCGTCGACAGCGAGCACAGCGCGATCTGGCAGTGCCTCTGGGGCGAGGACATCACCGCGGTCGAGAAGCTGATCCTCACCGCATCCGGCGGCGCCTTCCGCGATCTCGCTCCGCGCGAGCTGGAGCGCGTCACGCCGCAGGAGGCGCTGCGCCACCCGACGTGGGAGATGGGGCGCAAGATCACCATTGACTCCGCGACGCTGATGAACAAGGGCTTCGAGGCGATCGAGGCGCGCTGGCTCTTCAACGTGCCGATGGACCGCGTCGACGTGCTGATGCACCGAGAGAGCATCGTCCATTCGCTCGTCGAGTTCGTCGATGGCAGCGTGAAGGCGCAACTCGGCGAGCCGGATATGCGGCTGCCGATTCAGTGCGCGCTCTCGTATCCCGACCGCCTGGCCTGCGACGCCGTGCCGCGCCTGAACCTCGCGCGGGCGAAGACGCTGCATTTCGACGCGCCCGACTTCGCGCGCTACCCATGCCTGCGCCTCGCCCTCGACGCCGGCGCCAGGGGCGGCACCTGGCCGGCGGTGCTGGCGGCGGCCGATGAGGTCGCGGTCGAACGGTTCACCGGCGGCGAGATCAGGTTCACCGACATCGCAAAAGTGGTGGATGCGGCACTGTCCGCGCACGACGGCATCGCCGATCCTGATCTGACCCAGGTGCTGGCGGCGGACGCCTGGGCGCGTGGGTTCGCCGCGCGCGAAGGAGCGGGCGCAAGGGCGACGGCCGCGCGTTCGTGAACCATCCGCGGACGCGGTTCGTATGATCTAGTGCAGGCAAACCGCAGGTAGAACGAGGCGATTTGGACGTTATCACCCATTCGATTCTGCCGTTCGTCGGCATCCTGCTGGGCCTCGTCGTCATCCACGAAGCCGGACACTACATCACGGCGAAAATCTTCGGCGTGAAGGTGCTGGAAGCGGGCGTCGGGTTCCCGCCGCGCATCTGGGGCTTCCGCTATCGCGACACCGACTACACCCTGAACCTCCTGCCGATCGGCGCCTTCGTCCGCCTGCTCGGTGAAGAGGACCCGAGCGACCCCCAGAGCCTCGCGGCGCAGCCGAAGTGGAAGCGCACCGTGATCATCGGCGCCGGCGCGTTCATGAACCTCGTCCTTGCGATCGCGCTCTTCAGCGCCGGCCTGATGATCCCCCACCGCATCGCCACCGGCGGCGCGCAGATCGGTGCCGTCGTGCCGAACAGCCCGGCAGCGAGCCAGGACCTCCGCGCGGGCGACCAGATCCTCAACGTCAACGGCCGCACCGTTAAGGGCACGCAGGATGCCTCCTACCTTCTGCGGCTGTACCAGGGGTCGAACATCGACCTCAGACTCAAGCGGTCGGACCCCCGCACCGGCGCGACGACCGTAAACAAAACCGTGTACTCACGGTGGAGCCCGGGTTCATACAACGACGAATGCGGGGTAAAACAGCCCGAGGGTCCGGTCGGCATCTCGATCAGCCCCGCGCACTCGCAGAAGATCTCGTCGACGGCGGCCGAGCGGGCAACCGCGCTTACCCAATCGAAGAAGGACGCCGCGGCGTATCAGAAGGACGTCGCACCGGGGTCTCCGGCGTTTTGCTACGCAGGCGCCTCGTTTGGCTTCGCCCCACTTAGCGCTGCACAGTGCGACGGGCTCGACGCGCAGGCAAGGACCGAGGCGCAAGCGCTGAAGAGCGAGCTCTTCTCGAACTCCAGCTCCCCTTGCTTCACCTTCACGCCGCCCGACGCGATCTCCGTGCCCACCCAATCGGAGGCGCAGCCGCCCTGGCGGGCGATCCCCAACGGCGCGCGGCTCAGCTATGAATCGCTGATCCTTGCCCGGAACCAGATCTGGGGCTGGGTCCGCGGCTTCGTCGACCCGCAGGTGACCGGCCCAGTGGGTATTGCCCAGGCGACAGGCGAAGTCGTGCGCCAGGCCGGCTGGCTCTCGCTGATCAACTTCGCCGGGCTGCTGAGCATGAACCTCGCCGTGCTAAACGTGCTGCCGATCCCGATGTTCGACGGTGGCCGCCTCGTCTTCATCCTGATCGAGTTCCTGCGCCGCGGAAAGCGCATCGCCCCGCACAAGGAAGCGCTGGTCCATCTGACGGGATTGGCCCTGATCCTTACCCTCTCCGTCGTCATCACGTATTTTGATATTCTGCGGGTATTCAATGGAGACAGCCTTCTCAAATGAGCAATCCACGACGCCAATCGAAGCCGGTCCACGTAGGCGACGTGCAGGTCGGCGGCGACGCCCCGATCGCCGTCCAGTCGATGTGCGCCACGATCACGGAGAACACCGACGCTACGGTCGCGCAGCTCGATCAGCTCAAGGAGGCCGGCTGCGACATCGTCCGCATCGCCGTCCCGGACCGCGCGGCCGCTGATGCGCTGCCGGAGATCGTCCGGCGCACGCCGCTGCCGATCATCGCCGACATCCACTTCGACTACCGCTGGGCGCTGGCCGCGATCGATGCCGGTTTCCACGGACTGCGGCTGAATCCCGGCAACATCCGTGACGCCGGGAAGGTGACGCTCGTCGCCCAGAAGGCGAAGGAGCGCGGCATCCCCATCCGCATCGGCGTCAACGCCGGCTCGCTGCCACCCATTCGCGCGCTGGCGGAGGGCGAGCTGCCACCGTCGCTGCCGGACCGGATGGTGGAGGCGGCGCTGTGGGAGATCAAGGTCCTGAACGACGCGGACTTCGACGACATCAAGATTTCGATGAAGGCCTTCGACGTGCCGACGATGGTGGAGGCCTATCGCCGCCTGGCGACGCTCGTGCCGTATCCCTTGCACCTCGGCGTCACCGAGGCGGGCACGCCGCGCGCCGGCTCCGTCCGCAGCGCCATCGGCATCGGCATCTTGCTGGCGGAGGGGATCGGGGACACGATCCGCGTGTCACTCGCCGCGGACCCGGTCGAAGAAGTGCCGGTTTGCTGGGACATCCTCAACACGCTCAACCTGCGCAAGCGCGGCGCGACACTCGTCGCGTGCCCCACCTGTGGCCGTATCGAAATCGAGTTGATCCCGCTCGCGAACAAGGTCGAGGAGCACTTCACGAAACGCGGGCGCATCCTGACGGTCGCCGTCATGGGCTGCGTCGTCAACGGGCCGGGCGAAGCGAAGATGGCCGACCTTGGCATCGCCGGCGGTAAGGGCCGCGGCGTCATCTTTCGCAAGGGCGAGATCGTGAAGACGGTCGACGAACCCGAGTTCATGAGCGCGCTGATCGAAGAGGGCGAGAAGATCATCGCCGAGATGGACGCTGGTACCTATACCGCCGTCAGCCACACGATGGAGAGCGACGTGATCCCGCTGATGGAAGTGCCCCGGTAAGGTCGTGGGGGGTGGGTCGTAAGTGGTAGGGTCGCCGAATCGGCGGCCTTCTCCCCTTGTGTATCATTCCATCGCTATGGTTGCATCACGCAAGCCCAAAGTCCCGGCTCGCAAGCGCCCTGAGACGCTCGCCCAAAAGTTCGAGCGGATTCTCGTCGAGCCGATTGGCACGCCCTTCCCGAGGATGACGAAGCGCGAGGCCCGGTATTTTCTCAGGAGGCTGGCCGGCAGCGACCCTGATGCGCCTTCAGGAGCAGAAGTGGTGCGCGAGATCCGCGGTGATTGGGGCGACCGCCTCGACGCCCTCGAAAACCGTTGAGATATCACCTCGATACGACATTTCTTATCGACTGGCATTCCGACAATTCCCGTATGTCGCGGCTCCGTGATGAGATAGTCACTGGCCTACACGAGATCTCCATCAACCCGATCATCGAAGCAGAATACTTTTCAGCGCGTCATGTGCGCCGTGATAAAGAGCTGACATTCGAAGCGATCCTCTCGCTCGGC
Organism: Dehalococcoidia bacterium; assembly: GCA_038227375.1. Classification (GTDB taxonomy): domain Bacteria; phylum Chloroflexota; class Dehalococcoidia; order DSTF01; family JACRBR01; genus JALYKW01. The sequence continues at coordinate 65,629 of JBBRPY010000005.1, read as the reverse complement.
GTGATGCTTCCACTTTCATCGGAAGTCTGCCGCCTAGCTGGAATCTGGCTCGGACGTATGGATCGGAGGCAGAAGCGCCGACACTTCAACGACGCGCTCATTGCGGCATCCGCCGCTATCGGCGACGCAGTGCTGGTTACGGCCGATCGGCGTATCTCGAAGGTCTTCCCCGTCAGAACACGGGAATACTGAACGATGCCTGCACGCCGGCGCACCCCTAACAGCGAGCTCTCGCGCCTCACCGTCCTCGCCGTCGGCGACGAACGCGCCTTCCTCTCCCACGCGCTCGAGCTGCTGGCGTCCGGCGATCGGCTGGCGCGCGAGGCTGCGCTGGCGGCTCTCGTCGAGCGGCCACTGGCGCCGGCGCGAGATGCGCTCCGGGCGCTCTATGCGGACGTCGACGCGGATGGCCTGAAGCGCGACCAGGGTGCGCCGATGCGGGGGATGATCGTGCGGACGCTGCGCGCGATCGGCGACAGCCGCGACCAGCCGATCGCCGCCCGCGCCTCCGAGACGGTCGAGAGCATCATGGGGGAAGACCTGACGTGGCAACTGCGCGTGCACGGCCTGCGCATGCTCGCCGAGATCGCCCCGGACCTCTTCCCCTACTACGCCATCGAGCACCTCGACGACATCAGCGGCATCGACGGCGAGCCGGCCAACAGCGCGTTCCAACTGCTCGCGGGCATGGGCCATCACGCGCACATCTACCAGTGGCTGGTCGCCGCCGAGCGCGACCCGTCGCTGATCCCTGTGGCCTTCGAGCTGCTCAGCTCCGGACCGCGCGAGATCGTCGAGCGCTACGCCTCGAAGGCCCTCGACGGCGCGATCCGGCGCGCAGATGAGCCGCTGGCGACCGTGCTGGCCGAAGCGGTCGTGCAGTTGGACCTCGCTCGTTGTTACGAGACGCTCGGGCGGCTGATGTCCGGCAAGCTGTCGGATGAGCTCTACAACTATCTCGCCGTCCTGCTCGCCGGCACGAACCGCCCGCCCCTGCTCGCCATCCTCGAAGAGCAACTGCACCGGGGCCGCCACGCGAAGGTGGTGGAAGCGGCGCTGCGCATCCGCACGACGCCGGAGCAATCGGCGATCCTCAAGCGATGGGAGGACGGTGGCGGATAGCGGCTACGTAGGGCGAGCGCGCTACAATCGCGCTCATGGATGCGCACGAGAACGCCGACACGTACATCGAGTCAAACAGGCTGCACTGGGACGAGATGGCGGACCTTCATTCCGGTTCAGCAGGGCGGGAGTGGCACGACCGTGGAACGGGTGCCGTCTATGCCCTACCGCAACAGAAGAACCTATCATGACCGTGCTCCCGGTCCGAAACAAGCCCGCGCTTCCATATGAACAACGCGATGAACGACGCGCGGATGGTGAATCTGGCCTCGTTGGGGGCGAAGGAGGAGTTCCTGGATGGCACAACACGTGGTGGTTCTTGGCGCAGGGTTCGGGGGACTTGAGCTCAGCACGATCCTGTCCGAAACGTTCGCCGATGGCTTCGATCTGACGCTTATCGACCGGTCCGAGCACTTCGTCTTTGGCTTCTCAAAACTCGACGTGATGTTCGGTCGGGAGACCACCGCGGCCGTGCGCCTCGCATACGAAACCATTGTGAAACCTGGCGTCCGCTTTCGGCATGAGACTATCACGGCGATTGATCCCGTCGCGCGACGCGTGACGACCGACAGAGGAATCTATGACGCGGATGTACTCGTCGTGGCGCTGGGCGCCGACTACGAGACGGACGCGACCCCCGGTCTCGCCGAGGTTGGCAACGAGTTCTACTCGCTCCCGGGCGCCGAGCGTCTGCGGCAGATCCTCCCGACGTTCTCGAAGGGCCACGCGCTCGTCGGCGTAACCTCGACGCCGTTCAAGTGCCCGCCAGCGCCAAGCGAAGCGGCGTTGTTGCTGCACGACGACCTCACCAAACGCGGGGTGCGCGACGCCTGCAAGATCAGCCTCGTCATGCCGTTCGGCGTACCGATTCCACCGTCGCCTGACGCCTCACGCGCATTGCTCGCGGCATTCATTGAGCGGGATATCACGTTCGTCCCGGACCGGCTCGTGTCTGCGCTCGACCCGGCGCACCGAATGGCCATTCTCGACGACCAGAGTGAGATGGCCTTCGACCTGTTTCTGGGAGTTCCCACGCATCGCGTACCGACCGTGGTCGAGGCGAGCGGCATGACCGAGGGCGGCTGGATACCGGTCAACCCCAAGAACCTCAAGACGCGGTTCCCTGGTGTATATGCGATCGGCGACGTGACCAGTGTAGGCACAGCAAAGGCAGGCGTCTTCGCCGAAGGAGCCGCGCGCGTCGTCGCCGCGTCCATCACAGCGGAGCTTCAGGGAGACAAAGAACCGCCGGCGTATACAGGCGCCGGTGCTTGCTACGTTGAATTCGGAGCAAACCGCGTCGGGCGCGTTGATGTGGACTTTCTCTCACAACCGTCTCCGACCGGCAGCTTCCTCGACCCCTCGACGGCACTCGCCGGCGAGAAGGAGCAGTTCGGCGCAAGCCGCCGGCGCCGTTGGTTTGGCGTGTAGAGACATTCGCTTCAGCAGCGCAGCGTCTCGCGCTCTCGCATGGATTGCGCATCGCAAAGACCTGATATCGCCGCGATGAGCCTGTAGCCCGGACGCGCCGTAAACTGCCGCTATGGCGAAGTACATCCTGGCGCTCGATCAGGGGACGTCCAGCTCGCGGGCGATCCTGTTCGACCACGGCGGCGCGCCCGTCGCCCAGGCGGCGGTCGAATTCCCCCAGGTCTACCCGCAGCCCGGCTGGGTCTCGCACGACCCGGAGGCGATCTGGTCGTCGCAGCTCGACGCGGCGCGCCAGGCGCTGGCCACTGCGAGCGCCGGGCCCGGCGAGATCGCCGCCATCGGCATCACGAACCAGCGCGAGACCACCTTGGTCTGGGACCGCGCCACCGGCCGGGCGATCAACGACGCCGTCGTCTGGCAGTGCCGCCGCACCGCCGCAATCTGCGAGGATCTGCGCGCCCGCGTGCTCGAAGCCGAGGTGCGTTCCCGCACGGGGCTGCTGATCGACGCCTACTTCTCTGGCACGAAGGTGCGCTGGCTACTCGATCACTCCGGCGAGGGCATGCAGGCGCGCGCCGAGGCGGGAGAGCTGGCGTTTGGCACCGTCGATTCGTGGCTGGTGCATAAGCTCACGGCCGGAGCCGTGCACGTCATCGATGCGACCAACGCCTCGCGCACGATGCTCTACAACCTGCGCGAGGACGGCTGGGACGCGCGCATGCTCAAGGAGCTCGCGATCCCGCAAGCGATGCTGCCGGCGATCATCGACAGCAGCGGCGTCATCGACGAGACGGCGCCCGAGATCTTCGACCGGGCGATACCGATCGCCGGCATCGCCGGCGACCAGCAGGCGTCGCTCTTCGGCCAGGCGTGCTTCGACGCGGGCACAGCGAAGAACACCTACGGCACCGGCTGCTTCCTGCTCGAACACACCGGCAGCGAGCCCGTTTTTTCGGAGCACGGGCTGCTGACGACGGTAGCGTCGCGCATCGCCGGCACACGGCAGTTCGCGGTCGAAGGGAGCATCTTCATCGCCGGCGCCGCGGTGCAGTGGCTGCGCGACGGCCTCGGCGTCATCAAGACCGCCGCGGAGAGCGAGACCCTCGCGGCGACCGTCCCTTCGAGCGGCGACGTTTACGTCGTGCCCGCGTTCGCCGGGCTGGGCGCGCCGTACTGGGACATGTACGCGCGCGGCACGATTGTCGGCATCACGCGGGGCACGACGTCGGCGCACATCGCCCGCGCGACCCTCGAATCGATCGCCCTCCAGACTCTGGACGTCGTCGAGCTGATGGAGACCGAGACCGGCGCGCGCATCCAGGAGCTGCGTGTCGATGGCGGCGCCGTCGCCAATGACCTGCTGATGCAGATGCAAGCCGACGTGCTGCAGCGGCCGGTAGTGCGCGCGGCGACGGCTGAGACGACGGCCCTCGGCGCGGCGTACCTGGCAGGTCTGGCTGTGGGGTTCTGGCAGGATCAACGCGAGCTTGCGGCGATGTGGCGCTCCGGCGGCGTCTTCGAACCGCGGATGGCGGCGGCGGAGCGCGACACCCTGGTGGACGGCTGGCGCCGCGCGGTCGAGCGCGCGACGGGCTGGGCGCGATGAGGCCGGACGTCAGCGATATCGCGAAGCTTTCGTTTGACGTGCTCGTGATCGGCGGCGGCATCAACGGCGCCGGCATCGCCCGCGCCGCGGCACTCGCCGGATATCGGACGCTGCTGGTGGAACGCGCTGACTTCGGCGCTGGGACGACCGCACGCGCGACGCGACTGATCCATGGCGGCCTGCGCTACCTCGAGCACGGCGAGGTGGGGCTCGTCTACGAGTCGCTGGCGGAGCGCGAGACACTCATACGCGAGGAGCCGCACCTCGTGCGCCCGCTGCGCCTGCTGGCGCCGGTGTATCGGGGCGACGAGCGGCCGGCGTGGAAGGTGCGCGCCGGGCTGACGCTGTACGACCTGCTCTCGTTCCGCAAGTCGCTGCCGCGTCACCGGGCGATGCCATCGAGCGCCCTCGACGCCTATGAGCCGGGCCTGAACCGCGATGGGCTCAGCGCGGCCTACACCTTCTACGACGCGCAGGTCGAGTTCCCCGAGCGCCTCGTCGCCGAATCGGTGCGCGAGATGACGGATGCGGGCGGCACCGCGATCAATCACGTCGCGGCGGTGCGCCTGATATCGCCGGGCGGCGTGCTGCGCGGCGTCGAGCTGCGCGACGAATGCACGGGCGCCCGCGCCGAAGTCGAGGCGAAATGCGTCGTGAACGCGGCCGGACCGTGGGTGGAGCAGGTGCTCGCAGGCAGCGACGCCGAGCGCCACGACCGGCTGCTCAGCGGCACGAAGGGCAGCCATCTCGTCGTCGAGTGGCCGGGCGGTCCAGAACACGCCATCTTCGCTTCGGCGAAAGAGGATGGCCGCCCATTCTTCATCCTGCCTTGGTATCGCTACACGCTGATCGGCACGACGGACCTGCGCTTCGACGGCGACCCGTCGCAGGCCCGCTGCACGCCGGACGAGCTGCACTACCTGTTGCGGGAGGCGACCCGCCTCTTCCCCGCGACACCGCTGCTTCCCGAGCACGTGCTGTACACCTATTGCGGCGTCCGCCCGCTGCCATACAACACCGGCGGCGATGAGAGCACGATCTCGCGCAGCCACTTCGTCATCGACCACGTGAAACGCGGCGGCCCGAATGGCCTGCTGACGATCGTCGGCGGCAAGCTGACGACGTACCGCGCGCTGTCGCGGATGACGCTGGCGGCGATCCGGAAGCATGTCGCGCCGAGCGGCGAGCGTGTGGGCGAGAGTGCGGTTCCGCATGCGAGCGAAGCTGGAGGCTGGAGGCTGGAGGCTGGACCTTGGCCTCAGCGAGACCCGCTTGGGGTGTACGGACGGCGCGGGGACGAAGTGCGCGCGCTGATCGCCGCCGAGCCCGCACTGGGCGAGCAGATCTGCGCGCACAATCCGGAGCTGCTGGCGCAGGTTGCGTACGCCGTCGATCGCCAGCAGGCAGTGACACTCGCGGATGTGCTGCTGCGGCGCCTGCCCGTCGGCTGGAGCAAGTGCCACGCGCTCGACGGCGCCGAGCGCGCCGCGCGCGTCATGGCGCAGCGCCTCGGCTGGAGCGACGACGATATCGCGCGCGCCGTCTCCGCCTACCAGCGCGAGCTCGCGCGCACGCTCGTGCCGGTCAGCGAAATCGTTCGTTAGCTTGCTGCCGGCGCCCGCAGTGTTGCGGGCGGCGAGGTTTAGGGAATTGGCGCTCATCGTCGCATCCCACCCGGAATTGACGGCGCTCACGACCGTCGATAGCATGTGCGAAGAAATGATGTGCGCGATCATACGCCTACGACGCTAACGGTCCGCTCAACGCGGACACCCGGCTGATCCCTCAGTCGGTCTTACCTCCTGTCACAGGACTCTCGTTTGTGTGCCTGCTGACGGCGTCGTTGCCGCGCCTTCCGTTTCCCGCGTTTCGTGCGACACGACGCCTCCGCCGGCCGGAGGTGCCGCATGCGCCGCATCAACTCCAGGACCGTCCATCGCCGCCCCGAACTGTCGCAACACTACCTGCGTGATGCCGCCGTCGCGCGCGCCCTCGTGCAGCGGATGCGCCTGCCGCCGGGCGCGCTCGTCGTCGAGCCCGGCGCGGGTGACGGCATGCTCACCGAAGCGTTATGTAGCGCCGACTTTCGCGTCATCGCCATCGAGAAGGACCCTCGGCTGCACGCGATGCTGTGCGCGCGGATGTCCGGTCGTGGCAACGTCGAGTGCGTGCTGGCGGATGCCCTGCAGTTCGCTCTGCCATCGACCGCATACTGCGCGGCCTCGAACCTGCCCTACGGCATCACCGCGGCCGTCGTCCGCAAACTGCTGCACGCGGCGCGTCCGCCCGACATCGCCGCCCTCATCGTGCAGCGCGAGGCGGCCGAGAAGTTCGCCGGTACGCCGCGGGAGACGCTCTTCTCGCTGCTGCACAAGCCGTGGTCAGAGATCGCCATCGTCGCCGTCATCGACCGGCGGAACTTCACGCCGCCGCCGCGTGTGCAAAGCGCGCTGCTGCGCATCGAACGCCGCTTTGTGCCGCTTGTCGAGCCGACGGCGGCCGCGCGATATCGGTCGCTGACGACGGCGGCCTTCACGCACGGGCTCTGGGCGACGCTACGCCGCGAGCTGACGGCGCGCCAGGTCAAGCGCCTCGCGCGCGATCACTGCTTCGCGCCTGACGCGCCGGCATCGCATTTGAGCTTCAGCCAGTGGTTGGCAGTGTTCCGCTTCGTCGAGCACGAGTGCCTCGGCCACGACCCCACGCTGATTCGGGCGCTTGCAGCGGGACCTCACGGCAATCTGCACCTGACGGCGCATCGGTGGTCACAAGCGACGAATCACCAGTCACCAATCACCATCCGGCTACAGCAGCATCTTCTTCGGCGCGCCGGACGGCTGGCGGCGGAAGTTGTGGACCAGCCAGCGCTTGAATTCGCCCGACTGCACTTCCTCGATGCGGGCGCGGGCGGGGTTCGACAGCGTCTCTTGCACCCGGGCGCCGTACGCCGCATAGGCGGTGTGGGTATCGGCGGTGATGTTCAGCACCTCCGGCATATGCACCGCCACCGCGAGCTGCCGCTCGCAGAGGCGGAGCAACCAGCCCAGCTCGATCTCGGCCCAGCCGAAGTGGAACGACGGGTCGGCGAAGTTCAGCGCCAGACGCAGGTTGTTCGACTCCGGTCCGGCCGCCAACAGGGTGGCGCCGAAGTTGGGGCGGCCGAGGTCACTCGCGGCGCGATAGAGCAGCCGCAACTCGGCATCGGCGGCTAGCGTCGTCCCGGCGAAGTAGTGGCCGAGACCGATGTCGAACGCCTTGTGCTCTTCATCCGGCTTCAGATGGCCCAGCATCCAGCCGACGAACTCGGGCATCTCTTCGCGTTGCAGCTGATGCTCGGCGGCGATCAGCTCGCACACCGACCGCACGACGTTCGGCGCCGACGCGTAGGAGCCGCGCGTGACCAGCAGCGCCGCATCGCCGAGGGCCATGTACGCCCGCGACCACGCGCCAACGACGGCGGCATAGGCGTGCGTGCGGTAGCGCGAGTGCGACGAGTCGCGCAGGATCGCCAGCTGCAGGTTCATGCCCTCCGCGAAAAGGCGCAGGTCCTTGCCGAGCGCAAATTGCGTCTGGCGGTAGGCGCCGCGGACGGCGGCGGGAGCCGATTCGTCCGGCTTGCCCGGCAGCGCGAACGTCTCCGGGATGTCGATGCCGCTGACGCGCTGGCCGGGCGTGGGGAGCGGCGGCTGCATCATCAGCGACGGACCCAGCGGCGGCGGCGAGCGGGGGCATACGCCATATCGGCGGCCGTCGGCACGCGCCGCCGCCGCGGCTCGTACCCGGTCACCTTCACCGGCACGACGCCACTCCAGTCGCGGGTGACGAAGATGGCGCGGGAGATGCCGGGGAAGGCGACCTTGCGCGCGATCACCTCGACATCGAACGTGGCGCTCGCGTGCGGGCCAATGCGGATTTCGCCCACGGGGCCCCACACCCACGGCTCCGACGTCGAGACGTCGCCTGCCAGCGTGCAAGCACAATGATTCGTCACCGTAATCGCCCGGCGGACGCGCGGCCGCTCGCGCAGCTCCGACATGTCGACCTCGATCTCGGCCGGTTCGATGGTGGGGTCGTCGGTGTGGACGTGCTTCGGTTTGCGCGGCCGCACCGCCTGTTCGGCGACGATGTCCTCCCAGTCGGGCTGCTCGGCCCAGGCCTCGTACCGGCGGACACTCTTGCGGCCGCGCTCGTCGTCGTAGAGGCGGCGCTTCGCTGGGTCGCCGAGCGTCTCGAAGGCGTGGTTGAGCGCCGCCGCCTTCTGGTTCGCATTCGGGTCGCTCTTGTTCGCGTCCGGATGCACCGCGCGCATCAGCTTCCGGTAGCTGCGCTTGATCTCGGCATCGGTAGCATCCGGATGCACGTTGAGGGTGGCGTAGTGATCGGGCAGGGAATGCGAATTCACGGTGTGCAGTTTATCAGCCGGTCGTCGGTCGTCGGTCGGCGTCGTCGGCGCCGGTCGGCAGTCGTGGGGGCGACGGTCGTCGGTCGTGAGTCGTCGGGGGCGAAGGCGCCAACATTTTCGCACCACCAATCGCGTGCGATCCCCTCTCCCTCCTGGGAGAGGGTTGCCCGAAGGGCGGGGTGAGGGCTCGCCGGTGATCGGCGTCCGCCAGGCATCCAACCTCCAACCTCCAACCTCCAACCTCCAGCCTCCAACCTCCAGCCTCCAACGACCAGGCGTGCGTATACTCGGGCACCGGCAGTGCCGCAGCGCAGGAGCCCCGCATGGCGACATCCTCACCACCAGACATGATCGGCGCCGCGGCGGAGCTGGCGGACACGGTGCGCTCCTTCGCCGATGAGGCCGAGCGCGGGCGGCAGTGCCCGCCCAAGCTCGTGCAAGTCCTCCACGAGCGGCGACTCTTCGACATGATCCTGCCCCGGAAGTACGGCGGCCTCGAAGTAGACATCGTGACGATGCTGCGCGTACTCGAAGAGCTGGCGGTCGCTGATGGCTCGACGTCGTGGGTGGTCGGCATCGGCTGTGGCACCAGCATCATCGCGGCGTATATGCCCGAGGCGACGGCGCCTGATGTGTTCCACCAGGGCGTCGTCACCGGCGGCGCGATGGCGCCCAACGGCCGCGCGACGCCGGTCGAAGGCGGCTTCCGCGTCAGCGGGCGCTGGCCCTTCGCGAGCGGCTGCACACACTGCTCATGGCTCGTCGGCGGCACGCTGATCTTCGACGGCGACCAGCCGCGGATGCTCTCTGCCAGCATGCCCGACTGGCGGACGATGGTGTTTCCGGCCGAGCAGGTCGAGATCATCGACACCTGGCACGTCTCGGGCCTGCGCGGCACGGGAAGCCGCGACATGGCGGTTAAGGACGTGTTCGTACCGGACGACCGAGCGATTGGATTCATGTCCTCGCGTCCGGTGGTGGATGGGCCGCTGTACCGTTTCCCCGTCCTCGGCTTCCTGGCGCTGACGATCGCCCCGATCCCGCTCGGCATAGCCCGCCGGGCGCTGAACGAGCTGGCAGAGTTGGCGAGCGCGAAGACGCCGATGGGAAGCTTCAGCAAGCTGCGGGACAAGGGGATCACGCAGTACGAGCTCGCCCGCGCCGAGGCGGCGCTGAGGTCGGCGCGCGCCTGGCTCTACGAGATCACCGGGGAGATCTGGGCGAAGGTCGTCGCCGGCGACCAGGCGACCATGCGCGATCGGGCGCTCCTGCGGATGGCCTGCGCCCACGCGGCGCTGGAGTCGGCGCGCGCCGTCGATATGGCGTACACGCTCGGCGGCGGCACGGCCCTGTACGAGAAGAGCGTGCTCCAGCGCTGCCTGCGCGATGCGCATGCCGCGACTCAGCATGTGATGCTGGCCCCGGCGAACTACGAGACCGCCGGCAAGGTGCTGCTTGGGCTGGAGCCCTCGTCGCCGATGGTCTAACGGTGGGACCAGTCGTCGGTCATCGGTCGTCGGGGCGGTCACTCGTCCCGGAGACTTCTCCGGGAAGCGGTCGATGTTAGATGTTGGATGTTAGTTGGCCGAGCCCCTCCAACCTCCAACATCTAACTTAAAACATCCGCAACTCGACCGCGCCTAGCTCGCGCAGCCAAGGTTCACCCGCAAGGCCTGGCGCCAATGCTCGCACCCAGGCCGCCGGCCGTCCCCCCCAACATCCAACATCCGCAACTCGACCGCGCCCGGCTCGCCCACCGGGAGCCCAGTTCGCACGCAAGCCTGGAGCCAATGCTCGCGCCCAAGGCGCCGGCCGATCCCCGCCAACATCCAACATCTAACATCCGCCACTTCATAGCGCCGAGCCCGCCCGAAAACCACGGCGGCTTAACCGCGCCCTCGCTCACCCAGCGCCCCCCACCCGGCGTACCGCGCCGTGCGGCCCAGCTCTTCCTCGATGCGCAGGAGCTGGTTGTACTTCGCCGTGCGCTCGCCGCGGGCGGGGGCGCCGGTCTTCATCTGGCCGCAGCCCGTGGCGACGGCGAGGTCGGCGATGGTGGAATCTTCGGTCTCGCCGCTGCGGTGGCTCATGACGGAGGTCCAGCCGGCAGCCGATGCCATCGCCATAGCCTCGAGCGTCTCGGTCAGCGTGCCGATCTGGTTGACCTTGATCAGCACGCTGTTCGCCGAGCGCTCGCGGATGCCCCGCTCGATGCGCCTGGTGTTTGTCACGAAGAGGTCGTCGCCGACAAGCTGCACCCGGTCGCCGATGCGCGCCGCGAGCAGCGCCCAACCGCGCCAATCGTCCTCGGCCATGCCGTCTTCGATGCTGACGATCGGGTACTTCTCGGCCCAGGACTGCCAGTGTTCGACCATCTCCTCGCTCGTCAGCACGCGCTTCTCCGTCGCCAGCACATAGCGCTCCTGCTTCGCGTCCCACAGCTCGCTCGAAGCGGGGTCGAGGGCGATCGCGAGGTCCTTGCCGGGCTCGTAGCCCGCCGCCTGGATCGCCTCGATGATCACGTCGAGCGCGGGCTCGTTGCCGCCGAGCGACGGCGCGAATCCGCCTTCGTCGCCGACGTTGGTCTGGTGGCCGCGCTTCCGCAGCACGGTCGCTAGCGCGTGATAGACCTCCACGGCCCAGCGCAGACCTTCCTTGAAGCTGGGGGCGCCCAGCGGCATCACCATGAACTCCTGGAAATCGGTCGAGGCGGTGGCGTGCTTGCCGCCGTTCAGGATGTTGAACATCGGCACCGGCATCAGCCGCGCCGTCGGGCCGCCGAGATAGCGCCAGAGCGGCTCCCCGGCCGATACGGCGGCGGCGCGCGCGTTCGCCAGCGAGACGCCGAGGATCGCGTTCGCGCCGAGACGGCTCTTTGCGTCGGTGCCGTCGAGCGCGATGAGCTTGCGGTCGAGTCCCGCCTGGTCGCCCGCTGGCATGCCGAGGATCTGCGGCTCGATCTCGCGGTTAACGTTGACTAGCGCCGTCAGCACGCCCTTGCCGCCATAGCGCTTGAGGTCGCCATCCCGCAGCTCGACCGCCTCGTGCTCGCCCGTGCTGGCGCCCGAAGGCACGGCGGCGCGGCCGAGGGCGCCGTCGTCGAGCCGGATATCGACCTCCACCGTCGGATTGCCGCGCGAATCAAGGATTTCGCGCGCGTGCATGCTCTTGATGTTTGACATGCGTGTCCTCTCGACGCTCGGGGGACGCAGGATCGTTCCTGCCATCAAGCGGGCGATGTTAGATGTTGGATGTTAGATGTTGGAGCCGCAACGCGCATTCCAACCTCCAACATCTAACTTCCGACATCCGCCATTGAAAAGCATCTCGCTCGCCCCAAACGCCTGCAGACCTCCGACTTCCGACTTCCGACACCCCAGCCTCCAGCCTCCAGCCTCCAACAGCCCAGGCGCTACGGCCGTCCCAGCTCCATCCGATACGCCGCCTTCTGATTAGTGCCCTCGGTGCTGCCGGCGATGGCAAGCGTCGCGCTTTCGACGCCCGCGGCGGAGAAGCGCAGCACGCCGCGGTTGGCGGCGTCCAGCGGGACGTCGAGGACGCTTGCGGTGCCGTCCGCGCGACTCTCGATCAGCCGCACGACGTAGGTCTGCGGCAGCGGGCGGTCGATGCGCACCCAGCCCTCGGACTGCCATTCGGGGTCGCTGAGCGTCGGGTCGCGGAAGCTCGTGCCCTCGATCGCCACGTTCGCGATGGACCAGCCCTCTCGGTGCGTGCCACCATCGGTCACGTACTCGAACCGGACCAGCACCTTCTGTCCGGCGTACTTCGCCAGGCTGACGCGCTCGGTCACCCACGCCGGGTCGGCGCCATCGCCGCTCTTGCCGGTATATCCCGGCCCCAGTGCCACCTGGACGGGGTCGCTGGCGCTGGAGCGGCCGCCGGGCAGCGCCTGCCAGCTCGCACCGCCATCCGTCGAGACGGCGACGTACCCCCAGTCGTACCAGCGCTCCATGTCGAACCACGTCTGGAAGGTCAGCACCGGGTCCGTAGCGCCGGTGAGGTCGACGGCGCGCGTCAGGCGCGTATCGATGCCGTCCTCGGCGTTCCCCCAGAGCATGGCGCTGCTCCCAGGTGGCGGGTCGGTCGGCAGCACGCGCACACCCGGCTGGCCGTCGAACCGGAGCGTGTACTCGCCCTGGTCGAGGCCACCCAGCCGGTAGTAGTTGGTGCCGAACTGCGCCGCCGTGCCGTCCACCGCCGCGCCTGCCGTCAGCTCGTCGTTGATGCGGAGGTCGAGCGGATGACCGGGGTTCCCATAGGGGCCGTCGTCGCGATTCAGGATGTTGGCGGCCGCCCAGTCGGCGAAGACATCGCGGAAGGGCAGCGGCTGGCCCATCGACGCGAGCACTTCGTCGACGCCGGCCGCCCCGTGCTGCTGCGCGCGGGCGAGCGCGCCGAGCGTCGGGTCGCCACCGCAGCGGCTGGCGAAGTAGCGGAAGAACGCCGCGCCGGCCCCGTAGTGTACGAGGGTGCTCGTCCAGTCGTTGAGCTGCGTCTCCGGGTGCGCCTCAAAGGAGTTCACCGACGAAACGGCGGCGCCGACAAGCCCGGACGCATCCTCCGACAGGCCTTCGTTCACCCACGACTCCTCCGCGATGTCGTTCCTGGCGTGGATCAGGTGCTGGAACTCATGCGCGAGCACGACGTTGAACGCCGCCGTCCCGGGCTTGAGGGTGCGGTCGATGTACACCATCTCGGCCTCGTTGCTGAGCGGATGCACCGCCCGCAGGTAGAGGTCGTCCGTCTGGAAGTAGCCGCCGGCGGCGCCGCCGAGGTCCGCCTGGAGGACGATGATCCGTGGGTCGCCATCGACGCCCGGAGCCGCGGGCTCGCCGAACACGCCGATGACGGTGGGCCAGACCGTCGCCTCGAACAGGTCGGCCGCGGCCTGGACGCTCGCCGCTTCGGAGCCGATCGCCGCGTCCTGGTAGAAGTAGGCGTGCGCACTCTTGCCCAGCAAGACGCCGTCGATCGCGCGAACGCCGGGCGGCGCTGTCCCTTCGAGCACACCCGTCGAAAGCTCCACCACCGTGAAGGCGCGATGGTCACCGAGGTTCGCTTCGCCGGCGAATGGCTTGGCGGCGGGCGCGGGCCCGCGCGTGCGACCGTATGCCGCTGCGAGGTCAATCGGTCGATTCAAGGGCAGCGCCGCGCGGACGCCTATCTGCCCTGAGAGCTCGGCATTCTGCGCCGGTACGGTCGCCGCGGGCGCAGGAGGTGACACCGCAGCCGTGGCGGTGGCGCCGCTGCCGGCGCCCGGCGTGTCTGTCGGCGCCCGTCCCTTCTTCGAGCCGCTGCACGCGGCGAGCATCACGGCAGCCGCACATAACGAGACGGCCGCCCCGAGCAGGAGGCGGCCGTGACGGCTGCTGGTTCGCGGACCCCTATCGGGCGCGAGGGTGGGCTTTCTCGTACACCTGGCGGACGTGCTCGTCGCCGACGTGCGTGTAGACCTGCGTCGTGGAAATATTGGCATGCCCGAGCAGTTCCTGGACGACGCGCAGGTTCATTCCGCCCCTGATCATATGAGTGGCAAAGGAGTGCCGCAAGGTATGCGGCGTCACCGACGAGGTGATGTTCGCGTCCCGCGCGTACTGTTTCAGGATCAGCCAGAACCCCTGCCGGGTCAGCCGCTCGCCGCGCCGGTTCACGAAGAGCGCATCTTCCTTGCGGTTCTTCACGAGGGCCGCGCGCGCGTCGTTCAGATAATCCTCGACCGCTGCGCCTGATTGCTCGAGGAAGGGGATCGTCCGCTCCTTCGAGCCCTTCCCCATGCAGCGGACATAGAGCCCGTGCATGTTGATGTCCGCGACGTCCAGCGATACCAGCTCGGTGACGCGAAGGCCGGTCGCGTAGAGCAACTCGAGCATCGCGCGGTCGCGCTTTGCTTCCGGCGTGCTGCGCTTCATCGTCTGTTCCAGCAGCTCGTCCACCTCGGTCACGGACAGCGGCTTCGGCAGCGAGCGGCCGACGCGCGGCGACTCCAGGCTTTCGGTCGGGTTGCCCTGGATCAGACCTTCGGCCTGCATGTACTGGAAGAACGACTTCATCGCCGCGACTTTGCGGGCGACGGTCGCTTCCGCGTAGCCCTTGCCATCGTGCTTCTGGCTACGCAGGTTCAGCAGGTAGTTGATGATCAGATCGCGCTCGACGCGATCCCAATCGCGAGCCTTCGTGCCGTTGCCGTGGATCGAGGTGACGTAGACGTCGAACTGCTGCAGGTCATTTTTGTATGCCGAGACAGTGTTGCCGGACGCACCTTTCTCCACCGACATGAAGTTAAGGAAATGCCCAATGTGATCATCCATTGTGCCCTCGCAATGGTGAGAATATTGCTGCAAGAAAGGGAGAATTGCAGGGCGATTGTAACACGTGATGGGCAAGTGTCTAGCCAGTGGCCTACACATTTTCCCCACGTTTCGATACGAACACAAAATGCGTGGAAGGCAAGCGCATCAGCAGATGTTATCGCAGGATGCGCTGATCGTCGGCGATGCCGCTGCGGTCGGGCCACCCCTCGTCGCCGATCAGCGGCACGAAGACGCACGGCCCGAGCCGGGCGAGCGCGACACCGTGCGGTGTCTTGCTGACGCGCACCAACTCCTGCGACGAACGCGCGCCGATCGGCAGCACCATCCGCCCACCACCTTCGGCGAGCTGCGCGACGAGCGAGCGTGGCACGTGTGGCGCGGCCGCGGCGACGACGATGGCGTCGTAGGGCGCTTCTGCGGGGAAGCCAAGAACGGCGGCGTCAACGACGCGCACGTTGTCCGCCCCCGCCGCGGCAAGCGCCGACCGCGCGCGCTGCGCCAGAAGCGGCAGCCGTTCGACTGTGACCACGTGCGCCGCGAGCTGCGACAGGAGCGCCGCCTGATAGCCGGAGCCCGTGCCGACTTCCAGCACACGGTCACCGGCGCGAAGCTGGAGCGCGTCGAGCATCAGCGCGACGATCAGCGGCTGTGAGATGGTCTGGCGTTCGCCGATCGACAGCGCGGCGTCGTCATACGCACGCGCACGCTGCTCGTCGGGTACGAAGCGCTCGCGCGGGACGGCCGCCATCGCCTCGATGACGCGCGGATCCCGCACATAGCGGCGCACGAGGCGCAGCATCTCCTCCCGGGCGCGGGCCAATCCGGGATCGTAAGAATCGGCTGCCCGCAGCGGGCTCTCCTCCATTAGAGGCCCGCCTTTACCTTCACGGCGAGCGCGGTCGTGAATCCCACGGTGGACGCCACGTCTTCTACCGTCGCCTCCCGGACGCCGCGTACCGAGCCGAACTTCTTCAGCAAGGCCTTCTTGCGCTTCGGCCCGACGCCCGGAATTGTATCCAGCGCCGACTGCATCCCCGCCTTGCTCCGCAGGCCCCGGTGGTAGGTGATGGCGAAGCGGTGGGCTTCGTCGCGCACGCGCTGCACGAGATACAGCGCCTGGGACTGCCGCGCCAGCACGATCGGCTCGGACACGTCCTGCACCCAGATTTCCTCGTGCTGCTTCGCGAGACCGACGGTGGGGATGCCCTTCACGCCCATTTCGCGCATCACGTCCATCACCGCCGAGAGCTGCCCTTTGCCGCCGTCGATGATCACGAGGTCCGGCAGCGCGGCGAACGACTCATCCGCGGCCGCGCGTTCGCCGTTCGACGATGATGTGTCGACGTCAGGCGCCCTTGCGCCGGTGTCGTGCAGGAGTTTCTCTCGCGCGCGGCGAAAGCGCCTGCGCAACACCTCAGCCATCGACGCGAAATCGTTCGCGCCGACGACGGACTTGATGCGAAAGCGGCGGTACTCCTGCGGTCTCGGGTGGCCGTCGATGAACACGACCATCGATCCCACGGAGTTCGTCCCCTGGATGTTCGAGATGTCGTAGCACTCGATGCGATGCGGGAGGGCCGGCAGGTCCAGCTCCTCCTGCAGGGTTTCGAGCGCCGCCCGCGTCTTTCTGGTGTCAGCCAGCCACTTCACGCGCGCCATGTCGAGCGTCTCGCGCGCGTTGTTCGCCGCCATCTCGACCAGGCGCCGCTTCTCCCCGCGCCGGGGCGCCAGCAGCTCGACGTTCGTGCCGCGCCGCTCGCTGAGCCAGCTCTCGATCAGCGCGTGATCGGTCAGCTCCGCCGGCACGATGACGCGGCGGGGGACGTACGTCGCCGACTCGTAGAACTGCTTGACGAAGCTGGCCATCACATCAGCGTCGGTCTCATCTCTCGTGCCCGCGAGCGTGAAGCTGTCGACGCCGACCATCTTGATGCCGCGCACGAAGAGCACCTGCACGACGGCGTCGTCATCGCCGCGCGCGACTCCGAAGATGTCCTCGTCAGCGGGCCGTGTGCTGGCCACGGTCTGGCGCTCGGTCACGCGCGCCATCGCCTGGAGCTGGTCGCGCAGGCGCGCGGCGCGCTCGTACTGCATCGCGTCCGATGCGGTGGCCATCTGGCGCGTCACCTCCCGCACGACCTCGTCGGTGCGGCCTTCGAGGAAGAGGATCACCTGGCGGATCACCTCGTCGTACTCCTCCTTCGTGCAGTACGACGTGCAGGGCGCGATGCAGCGGTTGATGTAGTAGTCCAGGCACGGCCGCGGGTCGACGCCGGTGATCACCTTCGTGCAGGACCGCCAGGGGAAGAGCTTGTTGACGATGTCGAGCGTGCGGCGGACTGAGCCGGCATTCGCATAGGGACCGAAGTAGCGCGCGCCGTCCTTCTCCACCCGGCGCGTTATGTAGACTCGCGGCCAGGGGTCGGTGAGGTCCACCTTGAGGTACGGGTAGTGTTTGTCGTCCCTGAGGCGGATGTTGAAGAGCGGCTGGTGGCGCTTCACCAGCTCCGCCTCGAGGTGCAGCGCTTCCTGCTCGGTGTTCGTCACCACGTACTCGAAGTCGGTGATCGAGGCCGAGAGCGCCCGGGTCTTGCCCTCCATGCTGCCGGGCGCCCCGAAGTAGGAGCGCACGCGGTTGCGGAGGTTCGCCGCCTTCCCGACGTAGATCACCTGCCCCTCGCCGCCGCGCATCAGATAAACGCCCGGCGATGTCGGGACCTGCGCAAGCTGCTCGGCGAATCTGGTGGACGTCACGTGTTCATTGTATCGAGGCGGGCAAGAGCGCCTGTTGCGGGTCCGGACCGGAGCCGGATCATCCAACCAGACTTGCGAAGTCAGGCACGGAGCGGCGGTGGAATCTGGTACCGGGGGTGGGGCTCGAACCCACAATGCCTTGCGGCCGGCGGATTTTAAGTCCGCTGCGTATACCAATTCCGCCACCCCGGCGCGGTCGCGGCGAAATCCGATGGGCGCCGCATCCGCCAGATTCTAGCAAGCGGGCCGAACCGACGTTGGCGGCCCAACAGCGCAAATCGGTCGCCGTGGCCGGCGCGGCGGGCGCGAGTGCTATCGGGCCAGAGATTCGAGGCGGTCGAGGAGCTGCGTCTCCTCGACGGCCGTGATCTTCTGCTCCTGGTACCAGGCGGCGAACGCGGTGCGGTCCCAGCAGCCGCGCGTGGTGAGCGCGTCGAGCTGCGACCAGCAGGGCGCCGGCAGGCGCAGGTCCATAAGCGTGAGATTGCGCTCGATCACGGCGGCCGCGGTGCCGTCCGCGAAGGCGCGCTCGACCGCCTCGCTCTTCCGGCCGAGGGCGGCGCGAACGGCCGCCGGCGCGCCCATGTAGGATTCGACCGCGCCGGCCGCCAGCAGCTTCGCCGCCGAAAGCGGCCCGACCGCGGGGATGCCCGGCAGGTTGTCGGACGGGTCGCCAATCAGGGCGCGGTAGCCAAGGAAGCGCTCGCGCGGGAAGAGCACCGGCTCTCCACCCGACGTCCGTGGGGCGGCGGCTTCGAAGAAGTTACCCTCGTCGATGACCAGCTTCTTCACCGGCGCGTACACGGACGTCTCGCCGTCGATGAGCTGCAGGAAGTCGCGGTCCGTGGAGACGATCCGCTTCCGGACGCCGGGCGTCGCGTGGACGAGGCCGGCGATCAGGTCGTCCGCCTCCGTATTGACGCCGCGCACCACCTCAACCGGCAGCATCGACGCCGCCATCTCCGAAAACTCAGCGATGGCGCCGAGGATGGTGGATTCATTCTGGATGAACTTGGGGTCGCCCTCGCGGCCGGTCTGGTACGCCGGGACTATCTCGCGCCGGCGCAGGGGACGGCCCTCGTCGAAGCAGATCGCCACGCGCTCCGCCCGAAACGGCTTCATGCCGCCGGGCGCGTCGCCGTCGCGGGCGATCGCGCCCAGCACGGTGGAGGCGACGCCGAGCATCGCGACGCGGTCGCGCCGCTCTGGTGTGTCCGGCTTCATCGCCCGCTCGAGCGCGTAGAAGCCGGCCCAGGCGAGGTTATTGCCATCGAGAATGAGTAGCACGGCAGTAGCGTACCGACGACAGGTGAGGCGTGACAGGCATCGGAACGGCGTGGCTGCGCCGCAAGGGCGCACGGACGAGAGCGATAGATGATCCTGTCGCCCCTTGTGCCTACGATGAGACGCTCGGTTCATGGCAATTTGCGACCGCGCCTCCGATAATCGAAGGACGACGCCGCCCGGCCGCCCGCTGCACCCACTCCGGGCAGCACGGCGCGGCCGCGAACCAAGTCCCGCCAAAGCAGGAGCACGCGATGCTGCACCACGCCGACAATCTCAAGATCCGCATCGACTATTTCCGCCCGAAGCGCGCCGCGCTGCCGTTCGGCGAACTGTGGCGCCTGTCCGCGCTCGTGAAGCACCACTACGCGCTGCACGTCTCCGTGCTCGGCATCATGCTGGTGAGCGCGCTCGCGAGCGTCCTGGCGTAAGCCGCACCACGCGGCAAGATCGATGGCGCCGACTGGCTCTTTCCACGAGGGAGCCCGTGCGCTCCGGTACCATCAGGGATGAGCACCGTCGCCGTCATCGTGTCCGACCTCCTGTTCCAATCGCGGATCACCGCCGCAGTCGAGGCGGCCGGTCACGAAGCCGTCGTGGCGGACGACGCCGCCTCCGCGGCGAAGGCCGTGGAGTCGCACCCGGCGCTCGTCATCATCGACCTCCACGAAGGCGGCGTAGACGTGGGGGCGACCATCACCGCGGCGAAGGCGGCGGGCGCGCGCGTCCTCGCCTTCGGGCGGCACACGGAGCCCGGCGTGCTGCGCGCCGCTCGCACTGCGGGCGCCGACCAGGTGGCGCCGCGCTCGCAGCTTGCGGAGGAGTTGCCGCTGCTGTTGGAATCGCTTCTCGGGACCTGATCCCCCGTGCGGGGCAAGGGCGCCCGCCGGGGCCGAAGACATGTACCCTCCACGCGCGCTTGCTCGCCCCATGTATCAAGAGTTATATATAAGTGTCGATATATAGAGGAGCCGAGCTCTCCGAATCGACGCTGGGAGGCGCCACGTGATGGATTTTACCGGATTCGCCGCATTCATCTATCGCTCGGTCGAAGCCGAGCACGACCGTCTCGCCAGGCGCGCGACGTGGCTGCAAAGGCTCAGGGACCTACAGCGCCTCGACCGTGAGCGAGCGAAGCGGCCGCAGCCGGAGGCGCTGCGCGCCCAGCAGCCGCTCAAGGCTCATAGCCCCTGGATCTGATGGCCGGGCCGCAAATGCGCCGCCGGCACGAGGGCAGACGATGTCGCTGAAGCACGCGCTCCTGGGCATCCTCGGCTACGGCCAGATGACGGGCTACGAGTTGAAGCAGTTCTTCGACTCCTCCGTGCAGCACTTCTGGAATGCCGAGCTGAGCCAGATATACCCCACACTGAAGTCGCTCGAAGAGGGCGGCTTCGTCGATATGCACGTCGAAGTGCAGCAGAACCGCCCGAACCGCAAGGTGTACCAGATCACCGACGGCGGCCGCGACGAATTCCTCCGCTGGGTGCGGGCGCCGCAATCTCCAGCGGACATGCGCGACCCGTTCCTGATCAAGGTCTTCTTCGGCACGCAGGTGCCGATCGAGGACGTGCTGATCATGATGCGCCGCCAGATGGAGGAGCAGCAGATGATGCTGGCGTTCTCCGAAACGGTGCTGCGAGAGAAGATCCGGCAGGGCATCGAGAAGTCTCATTCAACGAAGAACGGGCTCTTTTGGGCCCTCACGCTGGAGATGGCGATCTCCTACCGCCGCGCCTACATCGAGTGGTGCGAGCAGTCGATGCGGCTGCTGGAAGAAAGCCTTCTCGAGGGAGGAAGCGCGCTGGACGCCGAGCAGCCGCTGGCGGTCGGGTGCGAGGCATCAGAACTTCCGCAGGCCGCCGCGGGCTGACCATTCCCTCGACATGCGCCCATCGGCCGTGGTCTGATCCCACTTCTATCCGGGCGACTTGCCGTCAACGACCGTCGCCTTGACCCCAACCCGCCGGTCATTCAGTGCGCTATCATGCGCGCAGCGGGGCGGCGTGCGCCCCGGCCACGCGGCCGCGAGTCCGCGCACCCTGCATGTTAGACACCCCTCTGTCGGGCGTTCCGCCCATCGTCCTCGCTGAAAACGCATCGCTCCCCATCCCGGTCCCGCTCGCGATCGTGCTGTTCGTCGGCGGCCTGCTCGGCTATGCGCTCGTCAACGGCATCGAGATCGCCGTCGTGGCGTCGAGCCGCCTGAAGGTGCGTTCTGCTGCCGAGGAAGGTCATCGTTCGGCGCGCGCACTGGAGCGGCTGAAGAATGCGCAGGAACGCTACTTCGGCGTCGTCGTCATCATGCAAAACCTTTCGATCTTTCTCGCATCGACGGCGGGCACCGTCATCGCCGTCGACCTCTTCGGCAAGTGGGGCTTCTTCTTCAGCCTGGTCGCGATCCCGTTGATCGCCGCGGAGTTCGGCGAATACACGCCGAAGGTGATGGCCGCCCGCTCGCCGGAGCGCATCGCCTACGCCGTCGCCATCCCCGTCGAGGTCGTGGTGCGCATTATGAGCCCCGTGATCAGCGCGCTCGCCGTCATCCCGAATCTCTTCGGCAATGCGGCCGAGCGGCACATGGTCACGGAAGCGGAATTGCGGATGCTGATCGACATCGGCGCCGAAGAGGGGTCGGTGAACGAGCAAGAGGCCGAGTTGCTGGACCGCGTCTTTCACTTTCACGACCGTCGCGTCAACGAGATCATGGTGCCGCGGACGGAGGTGGTCTGGCTCGAAAAGAACGAGACCGTCCGTGAGTTCTACGAGACCTTCGACAAGACGCCGCACTCTCGCTTCCCCGTGTACGACGATTCGATCGACAACGTCGTCGGCATCATCAGCATCAAGGATGTCCTGCGTGCGCTGGCCGAGCACCAGATCACCGAGGACTCCCCGCTCGAGACGCTCTTCCGGCCGGCGCCGTTTGTGCCCGAGACGAAGCCGGTCAGCGCGCTCTTCTGGCAGATGCAGGACCAGCGCCAGCAGATGGCGATCGTCGTCGACGAATACGGCGGCGTCGCCGGCGTCATCACGCTGGAGCTGATGCTCGAAGAGATGGTCGGGCGCGTCGTCGACGAGCTGGGCGAGCCATCGGAGGAGTTCTCGACGATCGACGAGAACACGACCCGCGTGGATGGCGGCATGAGCATCTTCGATGTGCGCGAGGAACTCGAGGTCGAGCTGCCCGAAGGCGATTACGAGACGGTCGCGGGCTTTGTGCTGGAACAGCTTGGCCACATCCCCCGCGAGGGCGAGACGCTCGCCATCGACGGTTACCGGATCACTGTGTCCGCGGTGAAGGGCGTGAAAATCGAGTCCGTCGTCATCACGCGCGTCGGCGCGCAGGATCACGTCGCCCAGGACGCTGGCTGATGAAGGTGCAGCGGCTGCGGGTCACCTTCGGACGCGGCGAGGAACTGAAGTACATCACGCACCTCGACCTCATGCGCTTCTGGGAGCGGGCGTTGCGGCGCGCACAACTGCCCGTCGCGTACTCCGAGGGCTTCTCCCCGCACGCGCAGCTCTCGCTCGCCGCGCCGCTCCCCGTCGGCACGACGAGCGAGGCCGAGCTGATGGACGTCTTCATGGACGAACGGATCGCACCAAAGACCTTCCTGCTCGACGCCACGAAGCAGCTGCCGCCGGCGATGGCGATCGTCGCCGTCGAGGAAGCGGGATTGGCGTTGCCCGCGCTCCAGGCCGACGTCCGCTTCGCGGAATATCTGGTTGAAGTGCAGGCGGCTGTCGTGGATGTCGCCGAAGCTGGAGCCTGGAAGCTGGAAGCTGGGGTTGAGGTGCAGGCGGGTACGGTCGCAGGTGCGGGCGAAGCTGGAGGCTGGAAGCTGGAGGCTGGAAGCGCGCATCCAACATCCAACATCCAACATCCAACATCCATCGTCCGCACGCCGGAAGCAGCCATAGACGCATTCATGAGCGCGGCCACCGTGCCGTGGCAGCACAAGCGCGACGACGAGGTGCGCTCATACGACATTCGTGCGCAGGTCGAGCGCATCGCCCTCATCGACGCCGGTGGCGAACGCATGTCGCTGCGGATGCGACTGAAGAACGACAACACGGGCAGCGGCCGTCCGGAGCAAGTAGCGCTCGCGCTCGGATTCGGTACGCCGCTGCGGATTCACCGCACGAAGCTGATCCTCGCGGGCACATCTCCCTCCCGCGACGCCTGGCGAAAGCGCGGGCGGTTCGCGAGCTGATGCGGCTGATCCTGATGCGGCACGGCGAGACCGAGCACAACCGGCGCGGCCTAACGCTCGGCCGTGCGGATGCGGCGCTGAACGAGCGTGGCCACGCGCAGGCGCGGGCGCTCGCTTCGACGCTGACCCTGGCGCCAGATGCCATCTACTCGAGCCCGTTGCAGCGATGCGCCGTGACGGCAGAGTCGGTCTCCTCTGCCACCGGCTGCCCCATCGCGCTGGAGCCGGACCTGATCGAGATGGACGTCGGCGAAATGGAGCACCTGACGCCCGCCGAGCTTCGCGAGCGTTATCCGGAGTTCCTTAGCCAGTGGCTCTCGGATGATGCCGGCGACGCGCGCATGCCCGGGGGCGAGACGCTGCGAGAGGTGCAGGCGCGCGCGTGGGCCGCCGTCGAGCGCATACGCTCGGCGTGGCCGTCGGGACAGGTGGTGGTGGTCACGCACAATTTCGTCATCTTGACGCTCGCCTGCCGCGCCCTGAATCTGCCGCTCAGCGAGTTCCGGCGCCTGCGGCAGCCGCTCGCCACCCGCACCGTGCTGGATATGCAGGCGGGGCAGGCGACGTTATTGCAATTGGGCGATAACGCCCATCTCCTCGCCGCCGGGCTGGGAGACGACCTGACGCAGACGAGGTAGCGCCATGAACGATACGATTCCGGCCCTCAACCATCAATCCGAGTACGTGGAGAAAGAGAAGACGCGCGTCCGCGCCTTCACCCCGTCCGGCATTATCGAGGGCGACTACTCGCACCCGCCGCGCGTGCGGCTCAGCGATTCGATGCGCAACTCCGCAACAGGCGAGCGGTACATCCTCCTCACCGATGTGACCATCCGCTCAGCAGAGGGTGGCAGTCTCGAAGAAGCACTGGCATCAGCGCCATTCGTGCTGCTGAGCACGAACCACATCAGCCTATTGGTGCCGCTCGGCGAGGAGTAACACATCCCGCGCCGATTCCGCTCATGCTCAGCGATGCGCGGCCCGATGCTATAGTTTCGCCGCCAGCAAGCGCCGTGCCGGGAGCATCGTCCGTGGTCGTCGACCCGCTTGAGTTCCGCAGCATCATCGGCCACTTCGCTACCGGCGTCTCCGTCATTACGGCGGCGGCGGGCGAAGAGCTGCAGGGCATGACCGCCAATTCCGTCACCTCCCTCTCGCTCGACCCCGTGATGGTGCTGATCTGCGTCGAAAAGACTACCCACACGCATCGCGTGCTCGAAGAAGGCGGGGCATTCACGGTCAACATCCTTGGCGAGCATCAGGAGGATGTCTCGCGGATCTTCGCCCGCCGCGGCGAACCCGAGATCGGCGAGCTGCGGGGTCAGCCGTTCATCATCGGCACGACGGGCGCGCCCCGGCTGGAGGACTGCCTGGCGTTCCTCGAGTGCCGCATCGCCGACGTCCTTGACGGCGGCGACCATTCCATCTTTCTCGGCGAGGTGATCAACGAAGGCATCGTCAACGACGTGCAACCCCTGCTGTTCTTCCGCGGCAAGTACCGGGCATTCGCCGATGAGTTATAGGCGCCTCAGGTCGGCTATTCTGGGTGCCGGCGCGCTCAAACACGCATCGTCCGATGGGACGAAGCGCGGTCCGGCGCGAGTGATGATCGTTGGCGGCCAAACGTAGAAACATGGCAGCGAGCGGCGACAACGACGCTGCGCTCGAGAACGCCCGGCTCGTGCCGGATAGCGGGCGCATCGTCGCGGTTGATATGCTCCGCGGCTTTGCGATCCTCTGGGTCGTGCTGTACCACCTCTGGACCGATATCAAGTTCCTGGACGTGAAGCCGGTCTCGAGCCAGTTCCGGGCGGTGCCGCACGAGATCACCGGCGGGCAAGCGTGGAATGCCGCAACTGCCGCATTCGATGCCCTTCTGCGCGTCGGCTACCTCGGCGTGCCCCTCTTCATGATCCTCAGCGGCCTCTCGCTGACGCTTGTCGCCATGCAGCGACAGACGACATTCGCTTCGACGCCTCGCTTCCTCTACCGGCGTCTGCGGCGGGTGATGATCCCGTACTGGTTCGGCTTCCTCTACACCCTCGCCTTCGCGGCCGTGCTCGCGCTGGTGCAGTGGCAGCGCCATGGCGGGCATGACTACGGTTGGTTCCTCCAGAACGGCGACGTCGTGCTCAACAAGAATCAGTTGCTCGTCGGCCTCACGCTGATCCCGCGGTTCTGGAAGAACGGCTGGCAGTTCGCTCCGGAAGGGTCGCTCTGGTTCGTGCTGCTGATCCTCCAGTACTATCTCCTCTTCCCTCTCCTGCTGCCGCTGCTCAAGCGCATCGGCCCCTGGTTCTTCCTGGCGCTCACATTCCTCATCACGATGGTCTCGCTGAACATCATCGTCGCCTTCGACGGCAGTCTGATCCCCGCGACGAGCTGGGTGGAGACGCTCGCGCCGTTCCGCATCTTCGAGTTCGGGCTTGGCATGGTCGGCGGCTACCTGATGGTGACGAAGCCGCAGCTCCTCATCGAGTACACGCGCGCGCCGCTTGACATCGTCTCGATCGTCGTCCTCGGACTGCTCCTCTTCATCGCCGGCAGCATGATCGAACCCGATAGCGGCGGCCCGATCACCTTCCAGGAGCCGCTGCACGCGCTCGGCATGTGCCTGATCTTCCTGCCGCTCGTGATGAAGATCCCGGGGAAGTTGGAGGTCAGCACGCCCGGACGGATGTTCGCCTGGGTGGGCGTCATTTCGTACACCGTGCTGATCGTGAACGAACCCTTTCGCCAGATCACGCATACGATCCGTCTGGAGGGCGCGGCAAACGGCTGGCAGGTGCTCTGGATCGGCGTGCTGTACATGCCGCTGACGCTCCTCGTCGCGCGGCCGCTGGCGATATTTCTAGGCCTCGTCGAAGGCGAACCGCGCCGCGGCGGCCGCCGATTCGGCCGCCCGCAAGACCCGCTCGCTCCGCTGCAAGAGCACAAGGCGCCACCGTAGCGTCGACCAGCGTCGTGGCTTTCCCTTGAGGTATTTGCGGTGAATCGTGAGGCCGAAGAGACGGTGATGCTGAACAGTGTGGCAACCTGCTGGGAGTCTGGCCGCTTAGCGGTCGGCTGGCGTCGGCTCATGTTGACCGCTCACCACTTGTGTGGGTACCCCAACATGGGCCCCTCGGTCTGCCGCTCGGTGTCGGGAAGATTCCAATGGTCAGAATGGCGATCGCAGAGATAGAGAGCGTCGAGCGCTTCAGCGCTGGCCTGGCAGCTGGGATTCGAGTGAAACACTCTAACACCGTCTACACATTTCGGTTGAGTCGGGGGATTTTTCTTTGGACTAGTCGGGAGACTGCATCAAGATGGCTCGAAGCCCTAGACGAGCTCCGAACGCAATCCTCGGCGGGTTAGCGTCTCCGCGCCATCTGACAGTCTGGTGATCTGGGCCTGGTCGCGGTAGCCGTTGGTTTCTGTAGGTTGCTGTACTGATTGAATCAGTCATCGTTTCAACGATCGCATTATGGCTCGATCGTCGCGCTTGTCCTGACCTCGCTCTTGGTCCTGAGGTGGCGAACCAAACTAGAACCGGGCAGCTCCTAAACAGGCAAAGGCCCTTTACAAGCCGCGCGGCGGAGACCGCGCCCTCTATTGCCGGGTTGCACGGCCGATGCTACGATCGCAAAAACGAGAAGCTGTCCCAGATACCGGACCCATCACCGACGGAGCGCACACCTGAATGGCCGTCATAGCCACGCACGCCTCTGCGTTCGAACGGCCGCGCAGCGCCGCGCTGACCGATGCCCTCCGCCGCCTTGCGCGGCACCTCCCCTTCCTCGCCATCGTTGCCCTCGTCATCGGCATCCATATCCCGACGATGAAGTACTACTTCTTCGGCGATGACTTCCTCGTGCTCGGCGACATTCAGTCGAGGGCGTTTCCTGCGTACATGCGCGACGTCTTCCTGCTCCGGGACCTCACACCCAACTGGCGCCCGCTGACGATGCTGGTGTACTGGGCCGAATTCAAGACCTTCGGCTTCAACGCGCTGCCGTGGCGCATTGTGAACCTCACCCTGCACGTGGCCACCGTCGCCGTGCTGTACATGCTCGTGCTTTCGATGACGAAGCGCCTCTTCGTCGCGCTCGTCGCCGCCGCCGTGTTCGCGGTCTCGGCATCGGCCGTGCACACGGTGACCTACATCACCGCATTTCCGCACGTCTTCAGCGAATTCCTGCTGATCTCGTCGCTCTTCGCGCTGCACCAGTACGTCGCGGGCGGCGAGCGACGAGCCGCCTGGTACTGGGGGTCGTTCCTGTTGTTCGTGGCGGGCTTCCTGGCGAACGAAGGCGGCGTCGTGCTGGGCGCGGCGATCCTCGTCTACTACGCGACGGCGTCGCTGGTCCGGCGGCGCGACCCGCTGGACTTCGTGATGAAGATGCTGCCGTTCGGCCTCGCGGCGACGCTGCTGGTGGGGGGGCTCAGTGGCTGTGGCTGCCAGGGCGTCGATGCCGGATTCTACGGCGTCGGCTGGCACATCCCGAGAGAGACCTGGGTGTACATGGCGCGCCTCGCCTACCCCGTCGGCGCCATCCAGAAGAACCCGGGGGCGATGGAGTGGGCGTGGGGGTCGGTAGTCGTCGCGTTCGCGATCTTCTTCTTCGTCCGCGGGCCGCACATCGCGCGGTTCGCCGCGGTCGGCATGCTGATCGGCGTGGCGCCCTACGCGCCGGGGAAGATCTGGACCGCCACGCGCTACACCTACATGTCGCTGCCCTTCTTCGCCATCCTCGTCGCCGTCGCCGCCGGCTTCGTCCACCACCACGCCGTCCGCCTCTGGAAGCCGGGAGCGCACGCGCTCGCAGCGGCGGCACTGATCGCGGTCGCGGGCCTGTACTCGTGGCAAACGATCCATCAGACCCAGCCGTTCATGAAGGATACGGAGCGCTGGCGCTTGCTCACGACCGATCTACGGGCGAACTACGATGCCGCGCCCGAAGGCACGACGATCTACGTCGTCGACGATGAGGGGCTCTGGTCGAACTTGTACTGGCAGCCGACATGGCTGACGTCGGTGGGGCACGCCCTCTATGGGAAGGGCGTTTCCGTGCGGGCGCTCTCCTCAGCGGACTTCGAGCGGCTCTCGCAGAACCTCAGCGGGAACGTGTATCTTGTGCAATTAGAGGACGGCCATCTGCAGCCGGTGACGCCGGCGATGGTGGCGCAGCGGGCGGGACAACAGGAATGAACTCCGTTTGACGATGAATCAGCTCCGAAGGCACCTGCCCGCTCTCGGCCTGATTCTCCTCACCGCCCTCGCTGTCCGGCTCGCCTGGATCGCCTTCATCCATCCCGACCCGACGGACGGGCGTTTCGACGACACCGTCTGGTACCGGGTGTCGGCCCACTTCTTCGCTAACGGCGACGGGTACGTGAATCCGTTCACAGGTACCTCCACCGCGGGATGGCCGCCGGGGTATCCGGTCTTTCTCGGCCACGTCTTCCAGTACTTCGGCGAGGGGCTCGCCCAGACCTACATCACGAACGCCGTGCTCGCAGCCGCGACGATCCCGATCATTTACTGCATCGGACTGATCCTCTTCGACCGCCCTACCGCGCTGATTGGCGCTGCGGCGATGGCGGTCTGGCCCGGCCAGGTGTACTTCACCTCGCTGACGCTGTCCGAGCCACTGTTCACATTCTTGTTCTCATTGGCGTTGCTGCTGATGCTGCTGGCTACGCGGGTATCGTCCGGCCGGGGCGGGATCGTGCTGGCGTTTGGCGTCGTCACCGCGCTCGCGACGCTGACGCGTGGGCAGGCGCTCGTGCTGCTGCCGCTGGCGCTCGTAGTCTGGGTGCTCGCCGGATATCGTTGGCGACCCGCGATCGCCTGGGTTATGCTGGCCGCGTTCGTCGTCGCTGTGATGATGGCGCCGTGGGTGGCACGCAATCAGCACAAGCTCGGCAGTCCGGTCCTCGTGGCGACGAACTTCGGCGTGAACGTCTGGATCGGGAATCACGACACGGCCACCGGCCGCCGAGGCATCCCCGAACCCGAAGCGCCGCAGCCATCACGCGCTAACATCTCGCAGCCGGAGTTCGAAGTGAAGGCAGATAATCTCGCGCTCAGGACGGGGCTCACCTATATGCGCCATCATCCCGCGCGCGAGTTCACGCTGGCCCTCAGCAAGGTGCGGGCGATGTACGAGTCAGACGCGACGGCGCTCGACTGGAACTCCGGCTACCACGACGATTTCTACGCTTCACAGACGACCGTCGACTGGCTGCGCGCCGCGGCGAACGGATTCTGGTTCGCCGCCATCGCGCTGGCGGGCATCGGGCTGCTGGCCAGCAGGATGCGCCTGAACGACGTCGTCGCCGTGCTGCCGGCCCTCGTGTTGCTCTGGACGGCCACGCACCTGCTCTTCTTCGGAGATCCCCGGTTCCATTACCCGATCGTCTTCGCGATCGCGCTGCTCGGAGCGCGGGGGCTGGTGGTGCTCTTCGAAGCGGTCCGGCGGCCTCAACCGAGCCTCGACGGGAGGTACGCGCCGGCGTGAGCGCCGAAACCCCCGCAGCCGTCCGCATGGAGCGTCAGCAGCAGGTGGAGCGCGTTGCCTCTCGCGCGTCGTGGTTCGCGGCCATCCGCGTCGACCTGCTCCTCTCGATCTTCCTCTTCACGCTCGCCATCATCCCGCGAGCGGCGTGGGTCGCCTACGCCGACCGCGCGCCGCAGGGCTTGAACGACCCGACGCTGTACAACCTCTTCGGCGACACGATCGCGGACGGCCACGGCTACGTGCGGCCGACGGGGGAGACGTTCGCCTACTACCCGATCGGATTTCCGGCGACCGTCGCCGCACTCAAGAAGGCCGGCGACATCTTCGGCTGGGAACGCAGCATCTTCTCGATCAAGATGATGAACGGCATGTTCGGCGCGATCACGGTCGTGCTGCTGTTCTTAGTCGCCAGCCGCATCTTCGACCGCCGCGTCGGCATTGTCGCCGGACTGCTCCTGTCGATCTTCCCGAGCCAGGTGTACTACACCGGCACCGTCCTCTCAGAGCCGCTCTTCACGCTGCTCTGGATATCGGCGCTAGTCGTCCTGCTGTGGAATCCGTGGAAACGCGACGGCATGCCGTGGCAGCAACTCTTCGGCGCCGGCCTGCTGCTGAGCGCGGCGTCGCTGACGCGCGGCATCACGCTGATGTTCCCGCTGCTGCTGCTCGCCGTCTGGCTCTTCTTCCTGCATTCGAAAAAACGGGCGCTGCTGCAGGCGTTGATCGTCTGGGCGGGCATCGCCGTGCTCGTGGTGCCGTGGTCGGTCCGCAACAGCATCACCTTCGGTGAGGTTCTCGGGCCGTCGACTAACGTCGGCGACGATCTCTGCATCGGCAACTATCTCGGCGCGCAGGGCGCGTTCACGGTGCAGGGCAAGTGCTTCGAGGGGTACGAAGGAAAGACACCGGATCAAGTCGAAGTCCAGCGCAACCGCGAAGGCGTCCGCATCGCCGTCCACGACGTCGTCACCCACCCCTTCCGGATGGCGAGCCTGATACCGAAGAAGGCGTACTGGCTGCTCTATAAGGATGACGACGGCCTCTGGGCGGCGGAATCCTACGGGAACGACTATTTCATGCCGCTCTTCCGGCGCGAGGTGCTGGCCTTCGCTGCAAATTCCGTCTACTACGCGACAGCGGCGCTCGTGATCGTCGGCGGCCTCGCCTTCGTGTTCGGCGCCGACATTCGCCGCCTGATCGCCATGGTGGCGATGCTCTACGTGCTCGCGATCCCGCTCGTGTTCTTCGGCGACCCGCGGTTCCACTATCCGGCGATACCGCTCGCCGTCTTTGTCGCCGCTGCGACGATGGTGATGATCTGGGACCGCCGGCATCGCCACCTGCCGTCGATGGATGGCCTCCATGCGTCCTGACCTGAGCTGGACGCGGCAACACGCGTTCCGTTGGGCGCTGGTGGTCTTCGTCGTCGCGCTCGGCCTGCGGTTGTTCATCGTGTCATCGGTGCACCCCAACCCCCGCGACGGACGCTACGATGACTCGGTCTGGTACGACACCACGGCGCGGCATCTGGCCGCCGGCGACGGCTACGTCTTCGACCCGACGGTGTGGAAGACGGCAACCGGCGACCGCATCTACCCGAATGACGATGCGCTGACGCCGACGGCGCTCTGGCCGCCCGGATATTCGCTTACGCTGGCCGCGGTCTACAAGCTGACGGGGAATTCGATCCTGGCGGGGCGTCTGCTGAACGCGCTCTTTGGCGCGCTGACAGCGGCGCTGGTGTACCTGATCGCCCGCAAGCTCTTCGATCCGGCCGCAGGCGTCATCGCCGGATTCACGCTGGCGTTTCTTCCGGGGCACGCACTCTTCACGACTGTGCTGCTCTCGGAGACGTACTTTGGGTTTCTATTGACGCTGCTGCTGGCGGTGTCCGTCTACTTTGTCTTCGGCCGCAGCCGGCCGAACCTGCTGATCATCTTCGCGCTCGGCGCGCTGACGGCGTTTGCCGGCTACGTGCGCGGCGAGTTTCTCGCCTACGGCGGCTTTCTTGCCGTCCTGTTGATCTTCCACCTCCGCCTGCGGGCGATCCTGCCCCTGCTCGCGCTGGCGGCGGGCGCGGCGCTGGTGGTCACGCCGTGGACCGTGCGGAACCGCATCCAGCTTGGTGAGACGATTGTCGGGACCACGGGCTCGGGGCGGGTGATGTTCCAGGGCCACAACGACCTCACGGACGGCGGGCCGAGCCTGGAGGCGTTCTACCGGCTTGAGGAGCACTACAAGGGCTTGAGCCTGAAGGAGATTGAGCTGAAGGCGAACCGCGACGGCGCGAAGCAGGCGCGCGAGTGGGCGATGGACCACAAGCTCGAGGAGTTGCGGCTCATCCCGAAGCGCATGTACCGGCTTTTCCGCAGCGACGAGAGCGGCGTCACGTGGGTGCAGGGCAACCGCCCCTGGTTCGGACCGGATGGCGCGGACCGGCTGATCAAGTTCTCGAGCGCGGTGTTCTACGGACTGATCGCGCTGGCGCTGGCGTCGTGGCCGCTCTGGTGGAAGACACGGGATACGCGCAAGTGGGCGGTGTTTGGCATCGTGCCGTTCTACATGATCGTCTTCGGCGTCCTCTTCATCGGGGATCCGCGCTATCACTACGCGCTGTACTTCCCCATCGTCATCTTCGCCGCCCCGGCGCTCGCGGCGATCGGGCGCATCACGGCGGACAACTTCCGGTCGATCAGCGGCGGCCGGTCGTTGGGAAGCATCCTGCGGACGTACGGCACGCCTGCGCCGTGAACCCGATCGCTAGCCACTGGTTCCGCGTGGCAGGCTTGCTCCTGCTCGCGTCGCCGCTCGTCGCGCTTCTCGTCGAGTTGACCGCCGGCGTGCCATTCAGCTTCGCGCTGATCATCACGCTCTATATGTGGGCGCTGGTTTGCGTCATACTGGCGCTGATTGCGGGCGCCGGGCTGGTGGTCCGGATCGTGGGCTGGGGGCTCCGTGCGATTCGAAGGTAAAACCGTCGTCGTCACAGGAGCGGGCGGCTTCATCGGCAGCCACATGGTCGAGCATCTCGTAACTTCCGGCGCGCACGTGCGGGCGATGCTGCGCTACACTTCGCGCGGTCAGCACGGCTGCCTGGAGCTGCTGCCGCCGGCGCTGCTCGACAGCGTCGACATCACGATGGGCGACGTCCGCGATTTCGACGCCGTGCGCGAGATCGCCCGCGGCGCCGACGCGATCTTTCATCTCGCCGCGCTCGTCGGCATCCCGTACTCGTATGAGCATCCGCAGGAGGTAATCGACACCAACGTCGTCGGCACGTCGAACGTCCTGCTGGCGGCGAAGGAACTCGGGACGGTGGAGCGCATCGTGCTGACCTCGACGAGCGAGGTGTACGGCTCGGCGCTGCGCGTGCCGATGGACGAAGAGCACCCGCTGCAGGCGCAGTCCCCCTACTCGGCGACGAAGATCGCCGGCGATGCGCTGGGCCTCAGCTTCCACCGCTCGTTCGGGCTGCCGATCAGCATCGTGCGGCCGTTCAATGCGTACGGTCCGCGCCAGTCCGCGCGCGCCGTCATCCCAACGATCATCAGCCAGGCCGTGGCGGGACAGACGCTGCGGCTGGGCGCGCTCGACACAACACGCGATTTCACCTTCGTCGCTGATACGGCACGCGGGTTCGCCGCGGTCGGCGCTGCCGATGACGCGCTGGGCGAGGTGGTCAACCTCGGCTCCGGCGCCGAGGTCAGCATCCGCGAGGTGGTGGACAAGGTGGCCGCAATCACGGGGGCGAAGCTTGAGGTCGAGGGCGACGAGCAGCGGATGCGCCCCGCGAAGAGCGAAGTGTCGCGCCTCTTGTCGGACAGCGGAAAAGCACAGCGGCTGGCGGCGTGGCGGCCGGAGGTCTCGCTCGACGAAGGGCTGCGGCTGACCGTCGACTGGATCCGCGAGCACCAGGACCTGTACCGCCCGAAGGAATACGCCGTATGAAAGCGGTGATCCTCGCCGGAGGCAAGGGTGTGCGGCTGCGGCCGCTGACGTACACGATCCCCAAACCGCTGCTCCCCGTCGGCGAGAAGCCGATCCTCGAAGAAATTATCGAGCGGCTCAAGGGCTTCGGGGTCCGCGAATTCATCATCGCTGTCGGCTATCGGGCCGAGCTGATCGAGACGTACTTTCGCGACGGGACGCAGCTCGGCGTCAGCATCGAATACGTGCGCGAGTCCCACGCGCTGGGAACGGCGGGCCCGCTCTCCCTTGTGCGGGTGGCGGGCGACCTGCCGCCGGGCGAGCCGCTGCTGGCGATGAACGGCGATATTCTCACCGATCTTGATGTCGCTGCTCTGTTGGACTTTCACCGCACCGGCGCGTTCGAGATCAGCGTCGCGACGCGCGAGTTTCAGCTTCAGCATCCATACGGCGTCATCCAGACCGAGGGCCAGCGGATCACCGGCATCGTCGAGAAGCCGGTGGAGACGGACCTGGTGAGCGCGGGCATCTACGCGATCCAGCCGTCGGCGCTGGACCTCGTGCCGTACAACAGCTTCTTCGACATCCCCGACCTGGTGAACGCGCTGCTGGCTGCCGGCCGTGGCGTCGGGTCGTATCACTTCGACGACGCGTGGCTGGCGATCGACCGCATCGACCAGCTCGAAGACGCCGCGCGGATGTTGGCGGAGCGGCACGCATGAAGGTCTCGATCGTCATCCCCGTCCGCAATGAGCGCGCCACCGTGATCGCGCTGATCGAAAGTGTGCGCGCCGTCGACTGCGGCATGCCGAAGGAGATCATCGTCGTCGACGGCGCGTCGACCGACGGCACGCGCGAGGCGCTGCAAGCCCTTCCGCCCAGCGACGACCTCGTGCTGGTGCTCGAGGACGCCGCGCGGGGCAAGGGCCGCGCCGTGCGCACGGGTTTCAAGCGCGCGAGCGGGACGATCGTGATGGTGCAGGACGCCGACCTGGAGCTGGATCCGTCGGAAATACCGTCGCTGCTGGCGCCCATCGTCGAAGGCCGCACCGATGTCGTCTTCGGCTCGCGGTTTCGCGGACGCGGGCGCGGCGCCACACCGCTCGTCGGCTACGCGGGAAACTTCCTGCTTACCTGGGCGGCGAACATCCTCTTCCTGACGCATCTCACCGACCTGCTGACGTGCTACAAGGTGTTGCACGCCGACGTCGCCCGCACACTCGACCTGCGATGCAACGGATTTGATTTCGATGCCGAGATCACCTGCCGGCTGCTGCGCGACGGCCATCACATCCTCGAAGTGCCTGTGACGTACCGGCCGCGCGGCGCCGATGACGGGAAGAAGCTCGGCCCCGGCGCCGGCTGGTCCGTGCTGCGGGCGATCTTGCGGGTGCGCGTGGCGCGATCCCGGCACGTGGCGTCGTCATCGGAGAGCGCGGCAGCGCCGGAGCGCGAGCGCGTCACGATGCCAGCTTCGGCCGATTCCGACGAGACGAGTTTGACAGCCTCCGAACGCCGTCCCTAGACTGAAGGAGCACGCACGCAGCGGCTCGCGGATGCTCGGCGCCCCGCATTTGCCGCCGGAGTCGCCTCCGGCGACAGGAGCGCTCATGTCTCTCGAAACACTACTTCCCCAGCTCGAACACGCCGAGCACCCGCCGCCGGCGACCGATCTTGTCGCGCTGAGCGGACTCGCCGGCGATGACCGCGCGCGATTCCTCGACGTCTGGCGCGCGCTCAGCATCCAGCGCCGGCGGGACGTCGTCGACGTCCTTCCCGACCTGGCAGAAGATAACGTCGAGCTGAATTTCGACACCGTGTTCAAGATCGGGCTGCTGGACGACGATGTGCAGGTGCGGGCACAGTCGATCAAGGCGCTGTGGGAGTACGAACGGTACGACCTGATCGCCGTGCTCTTGCGCCTCCTCCACGACCCCGAAGCGATCGTGCGGGCCGAGGCGGCGCTGGGTCTCGGCCGGTACCTTCTTCGCGCCGAGCTGAACGCGGAGGGGGCGGGCATCCATACCGAAACGGAGACGGCGCTGCGTTCGGTCGTCAACGATGAATCCGAGCTGGTGGAGGTGCGCGGCCGCGCGCTGGAGGCGCTGGGGGTCCGCGCCGTCGATTGGGTGCACGACCTGATCGACGAGGCGTACGCGAGCGGCGACCGCCGGCTGCGCATCAGCGCCGTCCACGCGATGGGCCGTAGCGCCGACCCGGACTGGCTCCCGGCGATCGTCGATGAGATGCTGAGCGACGACGGCGAGATGCGCTTCGAGGCGGCGACCGCGGCCGGCGGCATCGGCGACGAGCAGGCGATCCCGCACCTGGTTGCGCTCGTAGACGATGACGATGCCGAAGTGCAACAGGCGGCGATCGCGGCTCTGGGCCTGATCGGCGGGCCGGAAGCGCGCGCGGCGTTGCATACGGTGGCATCCGAGCACTCCGACGAGCGCGTGCTTGAGGCTGTGAGCGAGGCGCTGAGCGAGGCCGACTTCGTCGAAGATCCGCTCGGCTTCAAGATGCGCCTCGACCAGAGTGTTGCCGATGATGCTGATGAGGACGATGGCGCGTGACGACGGGAAATTACGACTTGCGTGTGGAGCAGGCAGTCTCAGCGGGCGGCGTCGTCTACCGCGCAGGCGAGCACGGGATCGAGATCGTGCTCTGCGGGCGTGTGCCGGAGCGGCTCTGGGCGCTACCGAAGGGCACACCCAAACTCGACGAATCGATCGAACAGACGGCGCTTCGGGAAGTGAGCGAGGAGACCGGACTTGGCGTCGCCATCGTCGGCGACCTCGGCACCATCGAGTATGGCTTCGCGCGGCCGGCGCAGGGCGTGCGCTTCGAGAAGACCGTGTACCACTACCTGATGCGGCCGACGGGAAGCGGTAGTGTCAGCGAGCACGATGCCGAGTACGATCGGGTCGAGTGGTTTCCCGCGGAAGAGGCGTTGCGCATCATGACGCACCGCAATGAAGTCCAGATCGTCCGCCGTGCGATCGAGGTGATCGAGGAAGAACCATCGTGACGACGACGATCGAAGGAGAGGTCGCGCGGGGCGAGCTCGTGATCCTGCGCGAGAAGCGGCTGGACGACGCGGGCGACGACTTTCGCTGGCGCACCGACGCCGAGCTCGCGCGCTATGACGCCGCCCGCCCGTTCGCCGCCACCTACAGCGACTACGTGTCGCTGTATCGCGACGAGCTCGCGTACCCGAGCCCGTACCGCCGCAGCCTCGCGATCGAGGACACCGGAGGCCGGCATATCGGCAACGCGATGTACTACAACATCGATACGGTGCGGCGCGAGGCGGAGATCGGCATCACGATCGGCGAGCGCGACTGCTGGAGCAGGGGCTACGGGAAGGACAGCGTGCAGACGCTCGTCCGCCACATCTTCCGTTCCACCGGATTCCGCCGGATCTACCTGAAGACGCTTGACTGGAACGTGCGCGCCCAACGCTCGTTCGAGAAGGCGGGATTCCGCGTCTGCGGCCGCTCGCGCCGCGGCGGCAACGCCTTCGTCGTCATGGAGTGCATGGCCGGCTGGCTGGACGCCCCGACGGGGGGCGCATAGCCGCGAAGTGCACCCGGCCGCTTCTCCACCGCTACGTCGCGCGGCCCCGCGGTTTGATCTCAGGTGCGTCTACATGCGCTTCGGCGATCCGACGGACATTCTCCATCGAGCGGGCGAAGACCATGCGCAGATGCGGGCGCACGAGGAGCGCGAAGACTGCCTCACCCAACACGCCGAGCGGCGGCTGAAACGCCTCCGTCCAGACGAACTCGACGCCCTGGCCGGAGCGCTCGATGACGAAGCTGCCGCTGCCGTGAAACTGGCCGCGATGTTCGACATCCATCCGGTGCGGCGGCTGCCATGCGGTGATCTCCATGATGTCTCTGACGACGGGCAGGCCAAACAGCGCGCTGGTCACATGCATGATGACGCCAACGCCGCGCTGCTTCTGCGTAACGATCTGAAGTTTGCGGACGTCCACCATCCACGCGGCCTGATGTTCGAGGTCGGCGAGCACGTCCCAGACGGCTTCCGGCGTCGCGGCAATGTGCTTGCGGACCTGTAGATGCGCCATCGATGTTTACCACCTGCGGCGCTGCGCCGCGTGACTACGGCTCGCTCAGGAATCCTTCGAGGATCTCCGCCACCACGCCGGCGTGGCTCCAGATCAGGCCGTGGCCGGCGCCTTCCACCACCTCCAGGCGGCTGTTGGGGATGTCGCGCGCCAGGATTGACGCGAAGCGCATCGGCGTCAGGATGTCTTGCGCGCCCACGAGCACGAGCGTCGGCGCGGCGATCTTGCTCAGCCGGCCCTCGGTGTTGACGCTGGTGACGGCGCGGACGTGGCGCTCGTAGGCATCCTGCGGTTGCCAGAGCTCATTGGCCGCTGTGCGCGACACCATCTCGTCGACGAAGCCTTCACGGCGATAGTCTTCGTGGCTGTAGACGCTCCAGAACGTCGCGCGCAGATACTCCTCGCGCGGCAGGACTCGCCGAAGCATCGCCTGGCTCTCGAAGATGGCGCTGCCGCGCGGGTCGCCGCTGGTGTACGTGCTGACGAGCGCAAGCTTCCCAACGCGCGCGGGCCGGCGGATGGCGATCTCCTGCGCGATGACGCCGCCCATCGAGACGCCGACGATATCGGCGCGCTCGACCGCCAGCGCGTCGAGCAAGGCGAGCGCATCCGCCGCCAAGTCGGTCACGTCGTACGCCGCCGCGGTCTGCGCTGAGCGCCCGACATCGCGGTTGTCGTAGCTGATGCAGCGGTAGCGCTGCGACAGTGGCCGCGTCACGCCGGACCAGCCGCGGTGATCGACCCCGAGGCCCTGGATGAAGAGGACCGGCGGCCGCGCGCCGTCGTCCCGATAGTAGAGCTCGATGCCGTTAGCGGTGATCAGGGGCATGCCGGGCTTTCTTTCGCCGCTATACTCGGACCATGTCCGGAACGTGGCACCGCTTTCGCGCGCAGGTCCGGCGCATCTTCCGATTGGTGATCCTCTTCTGCGTCTTGCGTTTCGCCGTCGGCATCTCCGCGATCGCCCTCTTCGACCGCGGCGCCATCGCCTGGGGTCCGGAGCTGACTGTCGTCATCCTGGCGTCGATCGCGGTCTACGCCGCCGTCGGCCTCGCCGTCCGCTACGGCACCCGGCCCGACTCTCGGGCCTGATGCTCGATGCGAGCCCGTGCTGATCCCCCTCGCCCCTTGTGGGAGAGGGGTGCCCGAATGGGCGGTCGCAGACTCGTCGCGGAGAGGGTGAGGGCCCGGCTAACTGATGGTGCCCTCGCGTGACGGCGGCTCGACGGGCGGCAGCGGGCCGGACGCGGGCGTCGCCAGCGGATCACTATCGCCGCCAGTTGGCGCTTCGCCTGCGCGGCCTTCCGCTGGCGCGCCCACGCGTACGCGCGGCCGCGCGCCATCTCCGCCTCCGCCGCCGTTCGCGCGCAGGTTCGTCGTGAGGAGATTGATCAGGTCCACGGGCACCGGGAAGACGATCGTGCTGTTCTTCTCCGTCGCCACCTCCGACAGCGTTTGCAGAAAGCGG
The DNA here is from genome assembly GCA_038227375.1 of Dehalococcoidia bacterium. GTDB lineage: Bacteria > Chloroflexota > Dehalococcoidia > DSTF01 > JACRBR01 > JALYKW01. The sequence goes on along the minus strand of JBBRPY010000005.1, from coordinate 26,490 downwards.
AGCTGCAACGTCGCCGGGTTCTCGGACATGATGCGGCCGGCCTCGGCGAGGCGTTCCGACGCCTGCAGCTCACCGTCGGCGTTGATCACCTTCGCGCGCCGCTCGCGCTCGGCTTCCGCCTGACGTGCCATCGCGCGCTGCATCGTCTGCGGTAGCTCGACGTCCTTCACCTCGACGGTCGAGACCTTCACGCCCCACGGCTCCGTCTGCTCGTCGATGATGGTCTGGAGCCGGCTGTTGATCTGCTCGCGCTCGGAGAGCAGGTCATCGAGCAGCGACTGCCCGAGCACACTGCGCAGCGTCGTCTGGGCGATCTGCGACGTCGCGCGGAAGTGGTCAATCACCTTCGTCACCGCATCTTCCGGGTTGACGACGCGGAAGTAGATCACGGCGTTCACCTTCACGGTGACGTTGTCGCGCGTGATGCACTCCTGGCTGGGCACGTCCATGGTCACGGTGCGCAGGTCCATCTTCACCATCCGGTCAACGATGGGCATGATGACGAACAGGCCGGGTCCGCGCGCTCCGACGAGGCGGCCGAGGCGAAAGATGACGCCGCGCTCGTATTCCGAGACGATCTTGACTGAATAGAACCAGACCAGAAACCCCCAGGGCGGTATGAGCAGGATGAATGCGAAGATAGTGAGCAGCCAGCGGACAACGGCGGCAAGGCCACCCTCGCTCGCTATGCGGGAAGGGGGTTCGGGGGGTGTCTGGCTGGTCATGGCGGGGCTCCTTGGTTAATCGGCAGATGCTCCAGCACACATTGTACGCACGATCTGTCACGATGCGGGGCCGAAGGCGCGATTGCACGCGAGCCGCCTGTCGGGCTAGCATGCGCTCCTACGGCAGACAGCGAGGAGGAGACCATGCTCGAGCACGTCGACCGCATCCAGATCGCCGTGACGGACCGCGTGGCCGCGGCGCAGACCTTCATCGACATCTTTGACGCAGAATTGGTGCGCGACGATGAGGTGCGCGCGCTCGGGGCGAAGCGCCGCGTCGTGCACGCCGGCACGAGCGAGTTCGAGCTGCTGGAACCGAGTGGCGACGGTCCCGTGCAGGCCTACCTCGCAGCCTGGGGCGAGGGCCTGTTCGCCGCCGGATTCTCGACCAACGACCTGAGCGGCCTCGCAAAGCGGCTGTCGTCGAAGGGCGTCCAATTCTCCGAGGAGGGCCAGCAGCTCTTCATCGCGCCGAACCAGACACCGGGGCTGCGGATGGTCATCTCGCCCGAGGCCGCCCGCCCGCAGGTGGGGCTGATGCGCTATCTGTACGAGGCGACGAACCTGATCGACGACGCCGGCGCCGCCGCGGCGTTCTACGCCGACCGGTTCGGGCTGGACGCGTCGAACTTCGTGCCGATCGCCAGCAAGCAGTACGGCTACGCCGGCCACCTCACCATGTTCAATCCGCCGCAGCGCCTCGACCGCATCGAACTGTCGCAGATCACAGACGAGACGCGGCCGATGGGCCGCTTCAAGACGCGCCGCGGCGGCGAGACGCTGTACATGTGCTACATCGAAGCGGAAGAGATCGCGCCGATCGTCCGGCGGCTCGACGCGCACGGCATGCGCTACGCCGGCCGCGACCCGCAGAGCCCGAACCCCGAGGGCATCTTCCTGCACCCATCGACGCTGCACGGGGTGCTGATGGGCTGCAGCCGGACGGATCTGGCGTGGGTGTGGTCCGGCCACCCGGAGCTGGCGGGCGTGACGGCGGCGCCGGAACACTCCGGCGCAGGGCAATAAGTGTTGCGCCCGCGAATGCCTCCGGCAAATGCGATGCGGCTACCGTGCCTGCCCGTTGCTGCCTCTACCGCCGCAGGGTAGAGTAGCAAGCGAGCTGAACGCGGCCGAGAGCTGCGGCGGGCCGTACGATGTTTTCGCGCGCGTGTGCGGGTTCGAGGAAGCGCCTCTCGATCGCCAGCCGGAGTTTCCTATGGAGGATGGGCAGCCTCGCGCAGGTGATAGGCCGGCACGCACCCCCTCCGGTCGGCCCGGGGCCGCCGCAACAACGTGACTCGACGAATGCTCCGCAACACGTGGCTCACGCAGATCTTGATCGCCGTCACGCTCGTCTCGCTCGCCGCCTGGCAACTGAACCTGGCAAACCTGGCGAGCGCCTTTTCCGGCGTTCGGTATGAGTGGTTGGGCGTGGCGCTGCTCGTGTACATCGCGGCGCGTGCGATCAATGCGTGGGAGTGGCAGACCCTGCTCACGAAAGTCGGCAGGGCGCCGATCATCGGACTGTTCGGTGCGCTGCTCATCGGCACGCTCGTAAATGCCGTCGTTCCGGCGAACCTCGGCGATGTCGCCAAGCTTCAGATTGTTGCGAACCGCTACTCGCTGCCGCGGGCCGGGCTCGTCGCGGGGCGTGGCAGTGAGGCCGTCGTCAACGCCACGATGTTCGTGGGCTTTGTGCTGCTCAGCGTTGCAGTGGCCCGCGGAGGCGTTAGCTCTCAAAATCAGCCGTTGTTGTGGGTGCTGGCCGCCGCCTGCGCCGTCGCCTCTTTCGGCGCCGTGATCGGGAGCCGGATGCTCCCCAATATCCTGCCCGAATGGCAACTGCTGCGACGGCTCCCGCACCGTGTATACACCAGCCTCGAGCAGCAATGGCCGCGGTTCCACGACGGCTTCGAGGTGATCCGCCGGCCGCGGCTGTTCGGCATTCTTCTGTTGGTCGGCCTCGTCGGCTGGGGCATCGACCTTCTCATCAATTGGTCGTACGGGAATGCGTTTAACCTGAGCTTGCCGTTCTCTGCCTATGTGTCGGTGACGGTGGCTCTGGCCGTCATCACGACGTTCCCGATTACGTTCGGAAACATCGGCACCTGGGAGTTCGCGGTGCTCGGCGTTTTCGCGCTGTACGGCGTTCCGGCAGATCGCGCGCTTGCCTACGCCGTCGGTTCACATATCTTCGTGACCGCGTTCAATATGGGGCTCGGACTGATCGCGATGGTGTTCATGGGTGTCAGTTTGGGCGACGTGTTCCGCCTGCGCGGCGAGAGAAGCGACGGTGGATCCGTCGGCATCAGTGGAGGCGTATCATCCGCGAGAGGGTTCGATGATTCGCAATCTGCTTAGCCAGCTGTATCAGGTTGTGGGTCTTGCCTACTATCACGTCTTCCTCGGCCCACGTGGGCAGGGTCGGCCAACGTCCGTAAGCACTTGGAACGCGCAATACCGAACGGGCCACTGGGACAATTTCGAGACGATGGACGAGATGCCGAGGTACGCCGTCATCGCCTCGTACATCAGGAATTACTCAGCTGCGCCTACAGTCCTCGACGTGGGCTGCGGGTATGGACGCCTGATCGCGGAACTTCACACTTCTGGGGTTGATCACTACTTCGGGATAGACGTTTCAGCGGAGGCGATCGCGAGGGCGCATTCCCGGCCCCTGCCCAATGTCTCGTTTGGCGTCGGCGACTTTTCCCGATGGCAAACAGACGCGAAGTTTCACGTCATCGTCTTCAACGACACGCTCTACTATGCGAAACACCCGATCGCTGTCCTCGAACGTTACGTTAACATGCTCGAAGACGGCGGCGTGATTATCGTCGGGATGTACCGTCATCGGAACACGATGGTGATCTGGAGGGACATCGCGAAGCGCTTTACCTCCATCGATCGCATCGAGGTCCGGAACGCCAAGGGCGAATTGACCGACATTCGTGTCCTTATGCCGCCGAAGCGGTCGCGCCCTCGCACGGATGCCGGGACGCCCGCCGCGCCGCCGCGCGCGCCTGTTCAGTTGGCATGCACGAGTCCCACGGTAGCTAGGCGAAGCTGAACCGCGGCCGACCCACCGGCCGCGCGCGTTCGTAGCCCTTCCTGCCCCACGACGATATCGGCCGCGTTGCGCCGTCACAGCGCCCACCAGTAGCGCTTGCCCTCGGCCGGTATGATGCGGCCGAAGCCCGAGTGGGCGCAGTGTCCGGCGATCAGATAGACGGAGCGGATGCCGGACGCTACAATCGAACATATCTTCTGAACGGAGTCCTCGTTGAATCAGCCGCGCGAGCAGCAATCCGTCTCACGCGTCATCGTGTCGCCCTCTGGGCTCGTACAACTGCACGAGGGCGACTGCATGCGTTGGCTTGCCGAGCAGGCGGAGGCCTCGTTCGAGGCGGTCGTTACTGATCCGCCGTACGGCATGCTTGAGTACACGCCGGAGCAGATCAAAAAGCTTCGGCAAGGGCGCGGCGGCGTGTGGCGGATCCCATCGTCGATCGGCGGTCACAAGCGCGCGCCCGTGCCTCGGTTCACCGTGTTGGACAATCGTGATATCGCGGCGATGTATGACTTCTTCAGGGAGTGGGGCGAACTCCTCAGGCCAAAGCTCGTGCCCGGTGCACACGTCTTCATCGCTACGAGCCCTCTGTTGTCGTATGTGGTGTCGCAGGCGATGGTGGACGCGGCGTTCGAGAAGCGCGGCGAAATCGTGCGGCTGACGCAGACGCTTCGTGGCGGCGATCGGCCGAAGAACGCGGAAGATGAGTTCACGGATGTGACGGTGATGCCACGCTCCGCCTGGGAACCGTGGGTGATCTTCCGTAAGCCATGTGAAGGGACGGTTGCGGAAAATCTGCGGAAGTGGCGCACCGGCGGTTTGCGCCGGTTGGAATCCGGACCGTTTCTCGATGTCATTCTCAGCCGGCCGACGCGGCCGGACGAACGGCGGCTAGCGCCGCACCCGAGCCTCAAGCCCCAGGCATTCTTACGGCAAGTCGTTCGCGCCGCCCTGCCGCTGGGCGAAGGCACCGTCCTGGACCCATTCGCGGGCAGCGGCTCGACGCTGGCGGCGTGTGAGGCGGTTGGTTATCGGGGAGTGGGGGTTGAGGTAGACCCGGATTACGTGACGCTCGCTACGTCGGCGATTCCGGCTCTGTCTCAGTTATCACTACCTGAGTCTTCTTCCTCGGCGTCGGGCGCGCAACGTATGTCGGATCCAGATAAATCGCGTTCGCTTCGAGGTTCGCCACGCCGGCGCGTTTGATCGATGCGGTGGGTGTCCGCCTGCTCGTCGCGCCACGCCCGGAAAAGCTCCAATCATCTTCCGTCAGAACCGCGCACATGATCCGGTCGTGACCTTGCCAGCCATTTGACCAGCGCGAGGCCTTCACCTCGATCCCATCCCCGCCGCGATGGCAACGCTCTTCCGGGTACATCCCTCGTGGGATGAGATCCGGCCGGCCGTTGTGATACTGGTTCTTGATGATCGTCGCGCTGCGTTTGGACACACCTTCAACGACGAGCTCGCTCATGACGCCGCTGAACGTGGCGGCGGACAGCGTCTCTTCCAACCGATCCCATCCCCGCTCGACGAGAAATCGGTTGATGTTGTGGACGAAGTCGTAGATGTCATCGATCGCCGCCTTGATCTCCGAGCCGCGGAGGCCGTAGGGCAGAATGACCTGCTCGTTCCAGCCCCGGGGATGAAGGGTCGCACGTTCGATGTAGCTCGCCACCGGCGGATCGTGTCACAGGCACGGAAACTACGCAAGGAGCCCACCGTATTGCAGGCAGGGCTGCGCACATAGGCACCGCGGGAGTCGACGCCCAAACGCAGTTGCTGTTTTCGCACCCGACGTGCCCGGCGTTTGCTGCAATTCTGCCTTGTCGCCTATCATGGGCACATTCCCCGACACAGAAAGGACGCCCACATGCCAGGCTCGTACTGCTACCTCCAGAAGCGCATCGTCCCGCTGGAGGAAGCGAAGGTAGGGGTAATGACCCACGCCTTCATGTACGGGACGGGCGTGTTCGAGGGCATTCGCGGCAACTGGAGCGACGAACTCGGCGCCACGCTGATCTTCCGTCCGCACAAGCACTTCGAGCGGCTGAAGGACTCGGCGCGGATCATGCGCATCGCCCTGCCGCAATCGGCCGAGGAGCTGTGCGATATCTGCGCGGACGTGGTCGAGCGCTGCGGGTATCGCGAGGACACCTACATCCGTCCGATCGCCTACAAGAGCGGGGAGGTGATCGGACCGCGGCTCGACGGCGTCGATTCCGACTTCATGCTCTTCGCCATCCCGTTCGGCAACTACCTCGACCTTGACGCCGGCATTCGCTGCCAGACATCGACCTGGCGGCGTGTGCCGGATACGGCGATTCCGGCGCGGGCGAAGGTGAACGGGTTGTACGTGAATTCGGCGCTCGCGAAAACCGAAGCGATCGAGAACGGCTACGACGAAGCGATCATGCTCAACGACGACGGCCACGTGTCCGAGGGCTCTGGCGAGAACCTGGTGATCGTGCGCCACGGCAAGCTGATCACGCCCGCACGGAGCGATAACGTGCTCGAGGGCATCACGCTCGAGTCGGTGTTCACGCTCGCGAAGGAAGAGCTGGGCCTTGAGGTGATCGAGCGGACGATGGACCGCTCGGAGCTGTACATCGCCGATGAGTGCTTCCTTACCGGCACGGCAGCGCACCTCTCGCCGGTGACGGAGGTCGACCGCCGCGCGGTCGGCGACGGGACGATCGGGCCGATCACGAAGAAGCTGCAGGAGCTGTTCTTTGACGTGCTGCGGGGCCGCAACTCGAAGTACGCGCACTGGGTGCGCGCCGTGAAGCCGGCCGCCGAACCCGCTCCCGCAGCGGCACGGACCTGATGGAGTTTCGGCCACCAAGGGCGATCGGCACGCTCGTCGGCGGCGGCCTGTCGGCGTGGTGCTTCATCGTCGCCCTTGCGCTCGTCGTGCGCGGCGTGACGGCCGACGTGGCGCTCGGCGTCATCGCGCTGTACGTCGTGGCGTCGGTCTTCTTCTTCATGGGGCTGCTGTTCTCGTACTGGACGTACAGCCTCGGCACGCTGCGCTACACCCTCGACCGCAACGCACTGACGATCACCTGGGGCGACATCCGCCAGATGGTGCCGATGTCGCAGATCGAGCGGCTGGTGCCCGGTCGCGAGCTCGGAAACCCGCACGTCGCCGGCGTCAGTTGGTTGGGCCACCACATCGGCCATGCCGAGATCGAAGGTGGCATCGGACGCACGCTGTTTTACTCGACGCATCGCTCGCCAGCGGAGTTGCTCTACGTTGTGACACCCGACCAGTCGTACGCGATCAGCCTCGAGGACGAGGTGGCGTTCGCCGAGGCGGTGCAGTCGACGCAGCGGCTGGGATCGCTGGTCTCGGTTCCGCAAGTGCCCGACCGGCTCTATCTTGCGGCGCAGCCGTTCTGGGAAGACCGCGCCGCCCAACTGCTCGCGCTCGCGGCGTTCGCCACCTTCTTCGCGATGTTTGCCTACATCTACCAGCAGTACCCGGGCCTGTCACCAACGATCGCGCTCTCGTTCCCGCAACTGAATGGCGTCACCCGCATCGCGTCGAAGGATGAGCTGCTGAAGCTGCCGATGACCGGCATCGGGCTGCTGCTGGTGAACCTCGCGCTCGGCTTCGCCGCGCACTCGTGGGAGCGCATGGTCGGCTACGTCCTGCTGCTCGCAGCAGTCGGCGCCGAGGCGATCCTGCTGGCGGCGGCGATCATCGCCCTGCGCTGACCCTCCGGCGCGCCGACGGGAGCCCTTCCACGGAGGAACCGAGACTCGAAGTCGCGACTCCGCAGACGGCGCGAACGGATGCTGGGCGGGTGCCTGCGACGTCGAAGCTCTTCTTGTGGTCGCCGGTAGCATTCGCATCATCGAGATCGTCGTGTTGGATGCGTTCGGCGTGGAGTAAGCCGGGGGAAGCGTCCGGCATTCCGGCCGGACGCCACTTCCCACGAAGGCGAAGAATTTCCTACGGTTCCGCTTGCGGGTTCGACGCTCGCACGTCGCCTGCGAGGTCTGGATCGGGCACTTCAAGGTCAAGAACTTCGTAACGAAGTTCGTGTCGGCGGAAGTGATGAATCCATCCTTGGTCACGTCGTAAACCGACACTTCGTCACCACCCTTGAGATAGCTGTTCCCAGGGGCGCTGTTTGGGGCCGCGTTCGATGGCGGCCCGCGTGCGCGGTCCACCCACCTTCAGAGGTTGGCGGAACCGGTGAGACCGGTACCGGTCGTGAGGTGCTGCTGCAGGCTGTTCGTGTCGGTGGCGTCCACGAGTCCGGTAACCTCCCCCGCCTCCGGATGTCATCACCGGGCGCGGCGACTTCGCTTGTGCTTGACAGATATCCTGTCCATGCGGTACTAAGAGGAGGCCCACCGCAGAACCGGCGCTTCTTCTCCCGGCGCCGAGCGAAACCCCATTTTGGTCCACGCATACGTTCGGCCCGCGGGCGCAGTCCGCGGCACGTGCCATACCGGCGGAGCGCCGATCCCACAGGGAGAGCATCGTACGGCGGCACCACCGCCTGATCACCCCAAATCGAGGACAACATGGCAGTACGAGAACGACGACGATCCGCGGGCGGCCCACGTCCGGCGCCGCAGGAGGATGCCGCCGAACAGCCGATGACGCAGGCGGAGCGCGACAACGCGCTGACGACCGGCGGCATTCTGGAGATCGTCGACGACGGCTACGGATTCCTCCGCGGCGAAAGCCTGCTGCCGGGATCGAGCGACGTCTACGTCAGCCAATCGCAGATCCGCCGGTTCGGTTTGCGCACGGGCGATTACGTGACCGGACAGGTCCGCGCGCCGAAGGACAGCGAGAAATACTACGGGCTGCTCCGCGTCGACAACGTCAACGGGCTCGACCCGGAGGTCGCGAAGAACCGGCCGCACTTCGAAGACTTCACCGCCATCTTCCCGAACGAGATGATCGATCTCGAGACGCCGTCGGCGGACCTCTCCGGGCGCCTGATCAATCTCATCTCACCGATCGGGCGCGGCCAGCGCGGATTGATCGTCTCACCGCCAAAAGCCGGCAAGACATTCCTGCTCAAAGCGATCGCTGCGGGCATCGCCGCCAACTGGCCCGATATCCACCTGGTCGTGGCGCTGATCGGCGAGCGGCCGGAAGAAGTGACCGACATGAAGCGGTCGGTGAAGGGCGAGGTCGTCGCCTCGACCTTCGATGAGCCGGTCGAGGACCACACCCGCGTTGCAGAGATGGCGCTCGAGCGCGCGAAGCGGTTGGTGGAAGGCGGCAAGGACGTCGTCATCCTGCTCGACAGCATCACCCGCCTGACGCGCGCGTACAACCTCGCGATGCCACCCAGCGGCCGCACGCTGACCGGTGGCCTGGACCCGGTCGCGGTCTACCCGCCGAAGCGCTTCTTCGGCGCCGCGCGCAACTGCGAAGAGGGCGGCAGCCTGACGGTGATCGCCACCTGCCTCGTCGATACCGGGAGCCGGCAGGACGAGGTGGTCTTCGAAGAGTTCAAGGGCACTGGCAATATGGAGCTCCGGCTCGACCGCCGGCTCGCCGAGCGCCGCGTCTTCCCGGCGCTTGACATCGCCGCCAGCAGCACGCGGCGAGAAGAGCTGCTGATGGACGAGGCGACGCTGCGGCAGGTCTGGCTGATGCGGCGGATGATGTCCATGCTCTCGTCGAACTCATCCAACCCGTCGGAGGCGACCGAGCGGCTGCTCGAACGCCTCAGCCGCACCGGCAGCAACGCCGAATTCCTCGCCACCCTCAACAAAAACGAAGTGTAAGTTCTGGTCGGCCGGTCATTGGTCGCTGGTCGCTGGTGCGGACGTACGCGAACACACCCATCTTGACACCAGAGCGCGCTTGTTACCGTGCGACGATGAACTACTGCCCGGTGCGCTCACTGCGCGAGATCGCCTGCCGTCAGCGATAGCGAGAACATCGCCGAGCCGGTCTCGTCCATCATCCGAAAGTTCATCTGCGCCGGGGTTACCGTCGTGTCGATGTCGAACTCGCCGTATGCATTCTTCGAGCTGTCATAGAACAGCACGTCCGGTGCGCCGACGACGGAACTCGATCCGGACGTGGGGGCGGTGCCGGGCGTGACCACAGCGGGCGTCGTCTGGAACTCCGGGATGCCGTACGCCTGCCGCGTCACCATCGGCCAATGGTTGTCGGCCGAGATCAACATCACACCGCCGACATGGTTCTGGTGGACGTAGTCGAAGATCTCCTGTCGCTCCGTGCGGAAACCGTCCCATCCATCATATTGTTTCAGCGGGAGCACCTGGTGGTCGTTCCAGGGCACCGTCGAAACGATGAACTTGAATTGCGCGGTTGATGTCTTCAGCCACTTCTTGAGGTGCTCTTTCTGGGTCTGACCAAGCATTGTCTTGTTCGCATCATCCGCCAGCGTCTTCGCGTCGCGGAACGAGCGGTCGTCCAACACAAAGAATGAGCCATCGCCGGCGTCGAAGCTGTAGTACGTCGACCCCGGCTCAAGCGGCGCCGGATTCCGGGAGTTGATGAAGTCTTCGTACGCCTGTCGGGCGAAGCCGTACGGGGGCTCCTGCTTCTGCGCCCAGTCGTTCATGATGTCGTGGTCGTCCCACATTTCGAACGTGGCGGCGCCTGCCATCAGGCCGCGCAACGCCGGAAACGACCAATTGTCACGATAGTGCCGCCGGTACGCCTCGGCGCTGGTGGGATCGAACGAGCCGTAGCCATCGACGTCGATATTGTCGCCGATCAACAACTGGAACTGCGCTCGTTGCGCGGCCATGCTCGAAAACAGAGCCGCCGCGATGTCCGGCCGGTTCTGCACCCGTATCTGATGCGTGTCTGCGGTAGAGAGAAATCGGAACTTCGAAGGCGTCCCGGGGTGGGGTAGCGTCGCGAAGTGGCCCGGTGGCTGATCGGGCGCGATGCCCTCTACGAGGACTCGGTAGTCATACTCCGTCAGCGGACTCAAATCGCGCAGCTCTTCGACCAGCGTGTTGTCTCGCGTTTCATCCACCGGCTTCGGCGCCGTGCGCGAGGACGCCGACCAGGGTGACGACGCCGCCTTGTACTCGATCACGACGTCCGCGGAGTAGCAGGTGCGGACCCAGATGCGGGCCGTCGTATCGGAAACGGCTCCCGTCACCGGCCCCTGCGCCATCAGATCCGCGGACGGAGGACAGCGTCCGGAGTAGTCACGGCAAGAAGCCGCAGACAGATCGCCAGCGGCCCAGACGTTCCCAGAGCCGGGCGCCGTCACCGTGATGGTGTAGGCCTTGCCTGTCGCGAATCCGCCGAGACGCGCCTTGCCTTCGACGGCGTCGCGAAAGGAGAGATACCAGAGTCCGTCCCACGGCGTGATCGCGATGTGATACGGCTGCTCCTCCGTGCCGGGTTCCCGCGTCCAACTGAACCACCCGACCGAGGTGTCGTCACCGCTGCAGTCCGTCCGCGTCAGCACCAACCTGCCTGGCAGGTTGCGATTCGGAGAGAATCGCACGCTGCTCGTTTCCGGCGTCGCATCTGGTGCGGACACGATGCTCCGCGAGTGCGCGGTCTTGCGCCCCACGGCGACGCCCGCGCCCACGAGGCTGGCGAGAGCGAGGAGCGCGACGCCGGAGACAAGGATCCACCTGCGTGTCATGACGCATCATAACGGCATCACGGTTGCGTCATTCGGAATGACCAATCCGTGCGGAGGGCAGTGCCTGGCAAGCTCAGCCGCGAGGCACGGCGACGGGCTGGCTGCTTGCCAACGCGTGACTCGCCACCTGGCAACGGTGTGTGGAAAGGTGCGCGGATGGCGGCATGTATGCTCTCAACTGAGGTGCGCCGGGATGTCCTTCGACCAGTTGTACTGGATCATGCTCGGTGGCTGCGCGATAGGTTTCGCCGCCACCCTCAATCGGCGGCTCGCCGCGCCGATTGCGTTTGTGATGGCTGGCGCGTTGATCGCGGCGCAGGCGTTCAAGTTCTGGGACCTCACCGTCGACGATGCATACATCTCGTACCGGTATGCCTACAACTTCGCGCACGGGTCCGGCCTCGTCTTCAATCCCGGCGAGCACGTCGAAGGCTACACCAACTTCTCGTGGGTGATGCTGCTGGCGCTGACCGAGCGGCTGGGCGCCGGCATCGTCACGCCTTCGCGATGGCTCGGCTTCACGTCGGATCTCGGCACGCTCGCCGTCATGTGGCTCCTCGCGCGCCGTCTGGCCCCGGAATCGCGCCGGACCGCCGACGCTGTGTTCGCGGGGGCGGCGCTGGTATTCGGCGCCCTGCCATCCACCGGGTACTGGGCGACGGCTGGACTAGAGGAGCCGTTGTTCACGTTCCTGGTGGCGCTGGCGCTGTACCGTGCCATGGTCGAGTCCGAAGAATCGGGACGGCTGCCGCTCTCGGCCGCGATCGCGCTCCTGGCGGCGTTGACCCGGCCCGAAGGGCTCATCGTGGTAATCGTGCTGCTCATTGCCAAGGGCGCTGACGCTGCGCGCTGGCGCGACAACCGGCGCTTTCAGGCGCTCGCGGTGTGGTGCGCGATCGTGTTCCTGCCGTACGCCGCGTACATTGGCTGGCGCTGGTCGTACTATGGCTATCCACTGCCGAATACGTACTACCAGAAGGTGGGCGGCGGCCCGTTGCTCGATTGGGGGCGTTACCGCGACGGCCTGGGCTACGTGCGGTCCTTCTGGATCGAGACCGGCGCGCTCCTTATCTTTCCGCTGCCACTCGTGGCACTGGCGCGTGCCGACCGCCGCGCGCGGGCGCTCCCCCTCATCGGATTTGGCGCACTCTGGACGGCGTACGTCGCGTATGTCGGCGGCGACTTCATGTCGTTCCACCGGTTCATGCTGCCCGTCATACCGATCGCGCTAGTGCTCGCGGTGGATTCCTTCGTGTTCGTGGTCGGACAGTTCAGCCGCGAGCAGCCGGCGCGTTGGCTGGCGCCGGCGGGAGCAGTGGTCGGCGTGCTGGCGGTGGCATGGCTGATCGTCGTGCCGCGGCGAGAAGTTGAGCTCCTCGCGTTTCGGCGCTCGAAGGCCGACGCCTACGTGGAGATTGGGGCATGGCTGAAGCAACAGGATCCGGGCACGCATGTCGCGGTCGGCGCCTCCGGTTACATACCTTTCGTGACCCGCACGCGGACACTTGACACGCTGGGACTAACGGATGAACACATCGCGCATGGACCACGTCTCTCGGACACCATCAACACGCCAGGACACCGCAAGGGGGACGGCGCCTACGTGATCGCGCAAGCGCCGGACATCATCATCATCGATCCCAAGCTCGACCTGCTGCCGGCAGGCGGCATCGAATGGGTGCACCGCCTCGACGCCGGCGAGCTGCTCGCTGCCGATTCCGCCCTGCTTTCCCAGCCCGACTTCTGGCAGGTGTACGACGCCGTCTGGGTACAGCTCCCGAGTGGAAAGTACTTCAACTTCTTCCGTCTCACCGGCTCGACGAAGGTCGAAGGCACGCTCGCGGAGTTCCAGTAAGCGCTTCGTTATGACGCACCGGCAGCCGTGCAGCGCCCTACACCGCAACCTCAATCGGCTCTTCCGTCACGAGGGTGTCGACGATGCGGAAGGCGCGCACGATGGGCGCGCCCTCCATCAGCGAGACGAGCACGTAGTACGCGTCGGGCCAGCCCGCGAGACGCACGTCGGTCGGCGAGGGATAGGCCTCGGTGTGCGTGTGCGAGTGGTAGATCACCAGAAACTCCCACTCGTGCGCGTCGGCATCGTGATAGATGCGCAGCAGATCCTTGGCGTCGACGCTATAGCGGTACGGGCTCGCCTCGGCGTTGATCGCGCGATAGAGCTTCTGCGCGCGGCCGCTCGCGCCGGCAATGATGCCGCAGCACTCGTTGGGCGCGTCTTCCTTCGCGTGCGCGATCATCTCGTCGATGTATGACTGTTCCAGCAGCAGCGTCATCTACGCACCGGAAGGCATCATCACACCCATCGCGCTGCGCGGCACCTCGACGGTGATCAGCGGCAGATTGAGCGCGCCGTACGACTTCGCGAGCCGCGAGGCCGCGCAGTCACGGCAGAGGTGCTCGATGTCGCGGTCCATGTGACGGAAGACCGCACGATCCGGATCTTCGGGCAGCTCCGGGTCGACGAAGGCCGGCGTCAGCCAGGCAAAGTGGCTCTGGCCGCCGCAACGCGCGCAATCATCACCGATCGTCAGCAGCAGCCACGAGATCGCTTCGACATCCTCGCGCGGGAATTGGTACGCCGGCATCTCATCGAGACGATAGTAGAGGTGCATGTCGTTCTCGCCGAAGGGTTCGACGATGACGGCGATGCCCTCATCCTTCCCGTATGCGTCTTTCAGCGCCTGCTCCAGGCAACGCTGGCCGGCAAGCAGCGGCTCTTCCCCGGGATACATGCCATGGCACGTCGGGTCGATCCCTACGATCCCTGGTTCCGCGCCGCAAATTTCGCACTGCTCTCCCTCCTCGAACAGCGCCTCTTCGCCTTCTTCAACGTCATCGTCCTCACTGACGATGTTCAGGCCATCAGTGTCCTCCTCGATGACCTGATCGCGACCCTCTTCAGATCCGCTACGCCGAAAGACCATCTCACCACGTCCTTACTTCGCCGTCGTCATGGCAGGCGCCGGGCGACAGTTGCATCTTCAAGTACATCTCACTCAGCAAAAGGCTGCTCGCGTGCGATGCCCAGTGCGCCAGTTCCTCGCCCGGCAGGCCTTGCGCGATGGCGCCCCACGACGCGTGGATGACGGCGTCGCCTGGCGCGATGCCGAAGTCGAGCGTCCACGCGCCCTGCTTCTTGACGCGGCCAACGGTGTCGGTCCGGATGATCGCGTACGCGGCGGATGCGCGGTAGCGGTCGAGCACCATGGCGTCGAACGCCACTTGCAGCAGCGCCGGGTCGCGCTGCGTCAGCGCGCGGGAATACACCAGCTTCAGATAGTCGGACACGCTTGTTAGCGTACCCGTTGCGGCACGGAAGGTCACCGGCCAGCGCAATCGATCCGTCCCGAGCATGCAGCGATGATCGGCGCACCACGCCCGGACGGCCGATGCGGCTACTTCTCGATGGGCACGTCGATCAGGCTACCGTACTCGGTCCAGGAGCCGTCGTAGTTGCGCACGTTCGGGAAATTCAACAGGTGCTTGAGGGCGAACCACGTGTGCGACGATCGCTCTCCGATGCGGCAGTAGGCGATCACTTCCTTGTCCTTCGTCACGCCCTTGCCACCGTACAGCGCCTGCAGTTCCTCAGGCGACTTGAAGGTGCCATCCTCGCGGACCGCCTGGCTCCACGGCACGTTCGCCGCGCCCGGAATGTGTCCCATCCGCTGGGCGGTCTCGGACAGCCCGGGAGGGGCCATGATCTCCCCGTTGTATTCGGCGGGCGAGCGCACATCGACCATGGCGTTTCCGGCCTTCCCGAGCGCCTGCAGCACCTGGTCGCGCCGGGCCCGCAGTTCTTGGTTCGGCTCCTGAGCGGTATAACTTGCCTTCTTCGGGGACGGGGCATCCTTCGTCGTGGCGCGCTTCTCATCCATCCACTTCTTGCGCCCGCCGTCCATCAACTTCACATTCGTGCTGCCGTAGAGCTCGAGCAGCCAGAAGGCGTAGGCGGCGAACCAGTTGTTGTTGTCGCCGTACAGCACCACGGTGTCGTCGTTCGATACGCCCGCCACGCTCAGCAGCTCTTCGAGCCCGTTCTTGGTGATAATGTCGCGCCGCACCTGATCCTGGAGCTGGCTCGTCCAATTGAAGCCAACGGCGCCGGGCGCATGCGCCTCGTCGTACGCCGTCGTGTCGACGTCGACTTCGATCAGCTTGACCTTTGGGTCGTTCAGGTGTTCGGCGACCCAGTCCGTTGTGACAAGCACGTCAGAAGCCATGGCGGGGAACCTCCTGTGTTCGAGATGCGCGGCCCCGCCGAGCGGCGAGGGCAACATAAGATGGGACGAGAGCAATTGTAGATCGCGTTCCGGCTACGTCAACGAGCGCCACCAAACTTCGACCAGACGGATCCGAGGATCGCCGCGCAGAGCAGAATGATGATCGATGCCGCGAGGTTCGCCGCCGACACCAGCATCGACCATTGGCGCGTGCTCGCGATCTCGGCCTCCGATGCGCCCCGGTCCTGCAATTCCTGCAGTCGGCGGCCGAGCACGGCGCCGTGCACGATCGTCAGCACGACGACGAGCGCCACCAGCGTCAGCTTGATCTGCAAGGCGATGAAGTACCGCTTGATGTCCAGGTACCCCAGATCCTTCGCGTGGAAGTAGTTGATGATGCCCGTTACCAGCAGCACCGCCAGCGCGCCGCCAGCCAGCATCCCGAAGCGCATCGTCATCACGCGGGTTGCCTGCGCACGCGCCTGGACGTCGGCGATGGTCCGGAGCGCCGGCATCGCGGCGAACACGAGGAAGATTTGCGGGCCGATGAAGGCCACCGCCGCCAGGATGTGCAGCCAGAGGATAATCGCGTGGTACATCTCCCGGAGTGTAGGACGCCATTACCGCTACGGGAAGTGCCCCAGCGTTCACGTTCATCTCAGGGACGCTCGTTCGGTATCCTTGCGTACACCCGGAGCTACGATCACCAAACCTGTGCCCGGCGGGGGGCATCGGTTGACACGGGGCGAAAGGTCGGTACTGGTCTGAGGCGGCGCCCGTCCCTTCTGCTGCTCTTCGTTGCGCTCGCTGCTGCCGCCGCGGCCTGCAGCGGCGCGTCCGGCGCCGCGCGCACGCGGACGGCGGAGACGCCGCAGGCGACGCCAACACCGGCGACCGCAGACCTTAGCGTCTTCACCAACTTCATCTATCCCATCAAAGGCGCCTGCCTGCCGGTCGGCGATCAGCTCATGCCCAACGCCCCGCGTACATACCGCGGCGGCGTGCATGAGGGGGTCGACTTCTACGGCTACGACGCCTGCACCACCATCGTCAAGGGCACGGCGGTGATGGCGGCGAAGGATGGCACCGTCGTGCGCGCCGATCGCGCGTACAGCAACCTCACCCAGAGTGAACTCGATGCCGCGAACCGTCGTATTGCTGATGGCCAGGCCAACGATCCCGACGTCGTCGACCTCTTCCGCGGGCGTCAGGTCTGGATCGATCACGGGAAGGGCATCATCACGCGGTACGCGCATCTCTCGGACATCGCCGCACATGTTCAAGTGGGCTCGAAGGTGGTGCAGGGAGAGACCATCGCCTTCGTCGGCGACTCCGGGACGCCGGAATCACTCTCCAATCCCGGCATCGAGGAGCATCTCCACTTCGAGGTGCGCGCGGGCGACCAGTTTCTCGGCAACGGGTTGCCGCCCGACGACGTGCGCGCGATCTACGAGCGCGTCTTCAAGCCGCTCTCCGGAACCGGAGCGCCATGAACGAGACAGATGAACTGCCGCTCGACGAGATCTCCGGCGTAGAGGAGCGCCCGCAGAACCGCCGTGAATGGCGGGGCGCCTTGCGCAGCGTGGTGCTGCCTGTGGTCATCGTCGCCACCATCGTCGGTGGCCTGTTCTACATCGAGCAGCGGCGCGGCGGGACGACCGGCGCCCCCGACGGGATTGGCACCGTCGCGCTGCCCGAGGGCGCGAACGCCACGGGCCGCTCGCCATCGACCGACGTCGGCCGCGCAGCCCCGGACTTCGTGCTCACGACGCCGGACGGCGGCCGCGTCCGCTTCAGCGACCTGCGGGGGCAGCCCGTGTTCGTGAACTTCTGGGCGTCGTGGTGTACGCCGTGCCGGAAGGAGATGCCGGAAATCGTCCGTGCCTATGCCGAACATCGGTCCGAAGGCTTGCAGATCGTCGCGGTCGACTTGCAGGAAAACGGCGACCAAGTGCGGCAGTTCGCGGCTGATTTCGGCGTGACCTTTCCGATCGCCATCGACCCGACCGGCGGCGTCGGAACATCCTGGCGCATCGGCGGCCCGATCCAGGGCATCCCGTCCTCCTACTTCGTCGATGCCGGCGGCGTCGTCCGCGCGCGCGTCTTCGGGCCGCTAACGCAGCAGACCATCGCCGACAATCTCAAAACGATCGGCGTGGGCACATGATGGTGCGGCATGGCTAGTGTCCGCACCGCCCCTGCTGCCAGCAAGCGATCGTCCTTCGAGCCGATGCAGCCGATCTGGCGCATGCTGACGTCGGTGCGGTTCGCCGTCTTCTTCATCGGCACGCTGGCGCTCTTCGGCATGCTCGGTGTGCTGATCCCGCAGGTGCCGGAGGCGATGCGCGGCAACAGCACCGCGACGACGACCTGGGTCGACGGCCAGCGCGGCGCCTTCGGCCCGCTGACCGATCCCATGTACCACCTCGGACTGTTCGAGGTCTTCCACGCGAGGTGGTTTCTCTTCGCGCTGGGATTTCTTGTCGTCAACGTCACCGTCTGCACCTTCAATCGCTGGTCGCCGACGTTCCGCAACGTGTTCCAGCCCAACACGCGCGTGCCCGACAGCTTCTTTGAGCGCGCGCACAATCGCGCTGCGCTCGCTGCCGTCGATGCGCCGGTGCTGGAAGCGGCGCTTCGGAAGATGCGGTTCCGTACCAAAACCAAGACGCGGGAGGGCGCGGTCTACGTCTTCGCCGACCGGCATCCGTGGACGCAACTGGCGACGTTTATCAGTCATCTCGCGCTGATCTTGTTCATCTCGGGCGGCCTCGTCACCCGCCTCACCGGGTTCAGCGCCGACATCTTCACCGGTACCGGCACGACGGCGCCCGTCTTCGCCGTGAGCAATCCCAACCAGCTCCAGGTCCGCGTCGACGACGCGATCGGCCGCTTCAGCGCCACAGGCAGCCCACTGGACTTCCGGACGCAGCTCACCATCTTCAAGAACGGACAGCAGGTGGCGTCGGGAACGACGACCGTGAACGACCCGTTCAAATACGGTGGCTACCGCTTCCACCAGGTCGCCTACTTCCCGAACGGCGCCGAGCTGAGCATCCGCGAAGTCGCCACCGGCAACACCGTCTTCCATGAGACATTCCCGCTCGAAGACACGACGGCGGCGCCACGGATCACCATCGCAGACGCGTCGGGCGCGATCCTCCTGAGCGACGTCGTCGCGCCGACCGACTTCCTCTCGATCGCCAGCGGCGCGCTCGTGCGCATCCCGTCCAGCGGGCGTGTCGTCTGGGTGGGGCTTACCACCACCGACGACAAATCCTGGCAACTGGTCGGCTTCGACCCCAAGGGCAACGCCGAGGACGGACAGCTGCGCATCGCCGAGGGGGCGTCCGGCGCGCTCAGCGGCCTCACCGTGCATTTCGACCGGGTGACGTCGATCCCATCCGCCGTGGGGCTCGGCGTCCCTGGCGCCGACGCCCAGCAGCTCGCGCAGCTGACGCCCGGTCCGGATGGCGGCCCCTCGCTGATGCTCGTCTCGAAGAACCAACCTGCTATCTCGCTCGCTCAACATTCCCCAACCGTCGTCGGTGCGTACGAGTACACCTTCGAGGGACAGCGCGCGTTCGCGGGCATCGCGGTGAAGCGTGACTCCGGCGCGTGGTTCATCTGGATCGCCACGGCTATGCTGCTCGGAGGGCTTGCGATAACCTTCTACGTGCCGCGGCGGCGGCTCTGGATCCGGCTCACGCAGAGCGGCACGCAGATTGCCGCTCTCGCCGAAAAGAGCGGCGGATTCGAGAAGGACATGCGCTCACTGGCGCGACGCATGAGCGTGCCGATCCCGCCGGAACTTGAGGAGGAACGTTAGTGCCAGGCGTCATGCTGCATCTGCTCACGATCACCGTGTCGTGGGACCCAAACATCGCCAAGTTCGGACCGTTCACCCTCTCCTGGCACGGCGTCTTTACCGCCATCGGCATCGCCGCCGGCGTCTATCTCGCCATCTGGTTTGGCCGGAAGCAGGGCATCACCGAGGATGACGGCTATAGCATCGCGCTGATCGCTGTGCCGGCCGGCATCATCGGCGCCCGCGCGATGTTCGTGCTCGAGAACCGCGTGCGCTTCGAGGGCCAGTGGGGCGACGTGCTCAAGATCAACGAGGGCGGGATCACCGTTTACGGCGCGATCATCGGCGGTGTCATCGCCGCCTGCATCTACGGCGTGATTCGCAAACTGCCCGTCACCCGCGGCCTCGATGCGGCGGGATTCGGCGCCCTGCTCGGCATGGCGATCGGGCGCATCGGCGACCTGATCAACGGCGAGCACGTTTCGACGGTCTCAAGCCTGCCCTGGGCGGTCAAGTACAGCGACCCGAGTTCGCCCGGCTTTCCGTTTTCGGCGACGTCCAGCGGGCAGTTCATCGGCCGACACCCGGCCACGATGTACGAGATGATCGGCGATCTGCTGATCATCGGGATCGTGGGGCTGCTGTGGATCAAGTTTTGGCGGCACCGCCCGGGCATCACCTTCTTCAGTGGCGTCGTCCTCTATTCGGCGATGCGCTTCGGCGTCAGCTACCTCCGCATCGACAGCGGCCCGTTCTGCCCGGACCTCGTTGGCTGCCCTGATCACATCATCAAGAACTGGATGACGTTCCCGCAGGTCGTCTCTGTCGGCACCTTCGCGATCGGCGCCGTCGCCCTCGTCTGGAGCATCCTGCGGTCGCCTCAGTCAGAACCTGCGGCCGCGCTTCCAGGCTCAAGCCCGCGCGTCAACGTCCCCGAGCCCACCGGCTCCGCGCGTTACCGCTGAGCCGCGAGGTCATCCTCTATACGCGCGAGAACTGCGGGTTGTGCGACGAGGTGGCATCCGAATTGCGCCTGCTGGGCGCCGAGTTGCATTTCGCCCTCCGCGAAGTCGATATCGACGGTGAGCCTGAACTGCGTGAGAAGTACAACGACATCGTGCCGGTGATCGCCGCGGGCGATCGCGTCATCGCGCACGCCCCGCTCGCGGAGGGTGATCTCCGCACGGCCCTCACCGCCGCGCTCGGGTAGTGTCCGGGGACAAAGACTTCTCGAGGAGCTTACGCAATTTGGGCCAAGCGGATTTTATGGGCCGTGTTGCAGCACACACATCCGGAACCATTATGCATACCGAAGGAGAGCATCAGTGTCACCGGTTGCTCTATGGACGAACCAAGGAGAGCTTTCTCGGTGACTGGATCGATGTAAGGAACTCCATCCGGGTACTCTCTGCCCACGATGTGCCCGTCTTTGACGCAACCGCAGTTGAAGAGATAATGATCCCCTTCCTTGCGATTAATGTTGTTTCCCCGCGCGATCCAGGAGGCGATCGAACGTTGGAACTGGATTTGACCATATTCCAGGATAACCAGATACGGAATAGTGACCGGTACATTGCCGCCTTCGCCGCCCAGTTCGTCCGGGACAGAGATGTAGCCGCAGACCGTGGTATCGAACACATCGCTGCCCAAGAAATCGTAGGTTGTCCCGGCACGCAGTGCGACAGGTTTGGAGAAGTCGCAACCGCTTGTTTTGGTTTGCCCGCTCGGCGATGTTTCGGGAAGGATCGTGGCAGCGTTGGTTTGCGCTACCGGCGTTTCTTCGGGAAGGAACGTCGCGGTGGGTGCCGCAGCAACTGTGGGAGCACTCTTCTTGTCTTTCGCGGTGCAGCCCTGAGCCAATATCAAGACTGCCGCATAGAACAGAACCAGCAGGACGAGCGAAGCACGCTTCTGGGCAGACATTGTCCCCTCGCCGGCACTACGCGAACGCCGTCTCCCATCCGCGAGCAGTGTTTGTCGTGATGCGATCAATCCCCGCCTCGAGTAGCCGCCGCATGTGGTGCACCGAGTCATCGCCCTCGTGGTCGAGCGTCCAGACGTTAGCGGCGATATGCCGGCTGTGCAGCCACCCGACGACATCGAAGCCGTCGTCCTGCATCTGGAGCACCATGCGGTAGCTCAGGAAGTATTCGCGGGCGCCGGGCGCTTGCGCCGTCAGCGCTTCCAGCCGAGCGGCGAGGTAGTCCGCGGGCGCCTCCGTCCGGCCGAAGGCCAGCGGATGGTCGTCGCGATAGCCGTAGGCGCCCATCGTCCGCGGCAGGAAGAGCGTGTCACCCTCGGTCGCGTGGTCGAGGTAGTGGCCGGGGTCGAAGCCGAAGGGGATCTCCGGATCGGCCGCATGTAGCAGCCGCAGGTTCCAGTCCTGTCCGGTCGAGACGACGACCCGATGTTTGATCGGCGCGACGACGTCGATCAGCGCGCGAAGGCGCGGCGGTGAGATCGGCCGCCAGTCCTTCCAGTCGAGCTGGAGCTCGGTGTCGCACCGCCGCGCGAGTTCTACGATTTCGCTGAGCAGCGGCGGCCGCGCATCAGGATTCGCCAGCGATCGGGCCGCGCGCACCTCGTCCGGCGTCGCCCGGCCGACCGAGCCGCTGCCGGTCGTCGCCGCTTCCAGGCGCCGGTCGTGGAACACGATGTAATCGGGCCCGTCGAGCGAATGCATGTCCAGCTCGATCCGGCCGACGTTCGCTTCGAAGCATTCGCGGATCGCGTCGAGCGAGTTTCGCGCGTGCGCGCCCGAGAGCGCGCCCATGTGGCAAACGAGCAGGCCGGCGCCGTCTGCACTCGAAATGCGCGCCGGACGCGTCGCGGCGGTCCTCATGCTCAAGAGGGTACCGTGACCGCGGCTATCCGGCCACAGCCCACTTGGCCAGTTCGTCGCGCCGCTCGGCCGCGTTGGGGCTGCGGATGGAGATTGACGGCGGCTGAGGGCAGCGCGGCGGCGGCTGTATACTTGCCGCGAAACGGAGGCCGGGTGCTCATCGCGTTCGACATCGGCAACACCAACGTCACCATCGGCATCTTCGACGGCGACAAGATCCGCGCGACCTGGCGGCTCGCTACCGATAACCTTCGCCTCTCTGACGAATACGCGGTCATGGTGCTGGGTCTCCTCCGCACCGAGGAGATCGCCGTCGATGCGATCACGGAAGGGGTGATGGCGAGCGTCGTGCCCGACCTCGCGCCGATGTTCGAGCAGCTCTGCCGCCGCTACTTCCACATCGAGCCGCTGGTCGTCGGCACAGGCACCCGCACCGGCGTCCGCATTCTGTACGACAACCCGCGCGAGGTGGGCGCCGACCGGGTCGTCGATGTCGTGGCGGCGCTCCAGCTCTACGGCCCGCCGCCGCTGATCATCGTCGACTTCGGCACCGCCACGGTCTTCGATGCGGTCACGGCCGACGGCGACTACCTCGGTGGCGCGCTCGCGCCCGGCATCGGCATCGCTTCCGAGGCGCTCTTCGAGCGGGCCGCCAAGCTCTATCGCGTCGAGCTCGAACGCCCGAAGAGCGCGATCGGCAAGAATACGGTGGCGGCGATCCAGTCGGGCACCCTGTTCGGCTATGTTGGCCTAATCGAAGGGATGGTCACGCGCTTCAAGAAGGAGCTCGGCGGCAGCGCGCGCGTCATCGCCACCGGTGGCTGGGCCGAGCGTCTCGCCGCTGAGACGAACATCTTCGACGCCGTCGATCAGAACCTCACACTCACAGGACTACGGATCATCCACGAGATGAACACCCGGCGGGATTAGATGCTCGATGACGGCCCCCTGCACGAAGCGAGGATCGTCCTCGGCGTCAGCGGCAGTATTGCCAGTTACAAGGCCGCGGACATCGCTAGTAAGCTCTCCCAGGCCGGCGCCACGGTCGACGTCATCCTCACGGACAGCGCACAGCACTTCATCGCGCCGCTGACCTTCCGCAGCATCACCGGGCGCGCCGTCTTCACCGACATGTACGACCCCCGGTCAACGCTGGCGGAGGAGCACGTCGAGCTCGCCCGCGCCGCAGATGCGATGCTCATCGCCCCGGCGAGCGCCACAACACTCGCGCGTCTGGCGCACGGCATCGCCGACGACATGGTGGCTCTGACGGCGCTCGCCACCACGGCGCCCGTGCTCGTCGCGCCGGCGATGGACGCCCAGATGTGGGAGCACGCCGCGACGCGGGCAAACGCCGCCCTGCTCCGGGAGCGCGGGGTCATCCTCGTCGGGCCCGATGAAGGCCGGCTGGCGAGCGGACGCACCGGATACGGCCGCCTGGCCGATACCGGCGCCGTCGTCGGCGCGCTGAAGCAGGCGCTGGGACGCGAGGGCGCGCTCGACGGGCGCGAAATCGTCGTCAGTGCCGGCGGCACGCAGGAGCCGGTCGACCCGGTGCGCTTCGTCGGGAACCGCTCGTCGGGGAAGATGGGCTTCGCGATCGCAGAGGCCGCGCGGGACCGCGGCGCGACGGTGACGCTGGTCGCCGGCCCGGTAGCGCTGGCGACGCCATACGGCGTCAAGCGCATCGATGTGCGGACGACGGAGCAGATGGCGCGCGCGCTCGCGGAGGCGACCGCCGTCTGCGACGCGCTGATTATGGCTGCGGCGCCGGCCGACTTTCGCCCGGAGGCGGCCGCCGATCAGAAGATCAAGCGCACGGGCGAGACGCTCGCGCTTACGCTCGTGCCGAACGAAGACATCCTTGCAGCGATCGAGGGACCGTTCGTGAAGGTGGGATTCGCAGCGGAGACGCAAGAGGTGGTGCGCAACGCCCAGGCGAAGATTGCGAAGAAGGGCCTCGACCTGATCGCCGCGAACGACGTCACGGCGCCCCACGCCGGCTTCGGTACGGAAACCAACCTCGTCACGCTCATCGCCGCCGATGGCACGGTAGAGGAACTGCCGCTGCTGTCGAAGTACGCCGTCGCCTGCCGCATCCTCGACCGGGTGGCGGCGCTGCTCGCCTCGCGTTCGGCGTAACGCGCGATGGTACGAACCCAGAGCGCGTCTTTATTCAGTAACGAAGTGTACCGAAGCATTGCGACTCGCCGGTAGCCCTCATCCCGGCTTCGGCCACCCTTCTCCTACAAGGGGAGAAGGGATCGCCACGCCGGGTGACTGCGGGCTGCCGGGTGGTCGTAGCGCCCGCGCTCCGCTTCCGCGTCATTACATTGGGCGCAGACACCGCGCCCTCAGCAGTCGCCCCGCGCCAGTTCCCCGCTCCACCGCGTGAAGAGGTGCAGGTCGCAGACTCGCCGCGAGAGGGGTTAAGGCGGGCCTGATGCGCAGGAAGAGCGACCCGGCCGGACGCACGATCCGGGCGCAGTTGGCAGGCGCCGTACGGCAGGGCAAATACTCATACGGTCGCCTGGGCGCCGGCCGGGTGCTCTTCCCACTTCGTCCGGCAGGCGCCCCGGAAGAACCGAAGGAGGACTGCCGTGCGAACACCTGCATCATGCGCCTGCGCGGACGCCGCCACCTGACGCCTGGCCGCCGCCAGGGCGACGCGACCCCGACGGTTCCGGGCGCCAAGACTGATTCGGGCGCGACCAGCCCGATCGCGCAGCGAACCGCCGAGGCCCGCCCGGAAGGCCTAGCCGTGGGCGATGATCAGGACGGGCAGCTTCGAACGCCACAGCACCTCTTCCGAAATGCTGCCCGTGTCCTTCTTGGCGTAGTTGCTCAGCTTGCGTGTCGTCATCGCGATGACATCCGAGCGCAGCTCCAGCGCTGCTCGCAGGATCTCTTCGACGCTGTCGCCGCAAACCACCTTGCCGCCCGCCTCGACGCCGAGGGCGGCGAACTCCTCAACGTGGCGCGCAACTGTAGCGCTCGTTCGCCTCGCGGATGTGCGCCGGCGTCGTCGACGGGATCGCCATGCGGCCCAATTCCCCCGAACGGACACCGGACGTTGGGCGGTGGTGGTCCGGGTGCGGCAGCCGCGCGCCTGCGGACGGCTCCACGAGCACAATATCGACCCGGCACCCGAGACGCTGAGCCAGCGCGCCAGCGTACGGGACAACGGTGGCAGAGGCGTTGGTGCCGTCGATCGGTACGAGCATCTTCTTGAACATCGTGTGCGCTCCTTCAAGACGAACCGGTCCAAGGAGATATTCGGCCGACGCTCCCCGTTCCCGCACTCGCGCGCTCGGTCCCTAGTTATCGTTATGTCGTGTGCAGCCGAGGCGTCCGCTCGCCTCGGATACCATGCGAGTAACCTGCCCAAGCTGGAGTCCGTCGAAAAGAAGGAGGGCCCGTGCCGCTCAAATATCAGCTGTCGAGCGAACTCAAGGACGCCATGCGCAGCGGCGATGCCCGGCGGCGCGACGTGCTCCGCGGCCTGCTCACCGCTATCAGCAACACCGAGATCGCGCGTGTGAACGTGAAGGCCGAGAATGCGTCCCGCCAGGAGCTGGATGACGCCGGCGTGCTCGACGTGATCCAGAAGCAGGCGAAGCAGCGGCGGGAAAGCATCGAAGAGTACACCAAGGGCCACCGCGACGACCTCGCCGATGCCGAGAAGGCGGAGCTCGCGATTCTCACCGGCTATCTGGCCGAACAGCTCAGCCGCGAGGACGTGGTCGCGCAGGTGCGCGAGATCGTCGCGGCCACCGGCGCCACCGGGCCCGCCGACAAAGCAAAGGTGATGCCAGCCGCCATCGCCCGTATGAAGGGCCGAGCGGACGGCCGGTTGATCAATGAAGTCGTGATGGAGCTGCTCAAGGGCTGAGCGTGGCCCCCGGCGTGTTCCGGGCCGAAGGTGGACGGTGGAAGATTGAAGATGGAAGTCTCATCCATCCTCCATCTTCCATCATCTAGCTTCATCCGGGCGGCACGACGATGCTGGTGAGACAATGAGACAGGCCGCGGAGTAGTCTCCGCGGCCTGTCATTTGTCTCGTCTTGGGTTACCTACGGCACCAGCGGGAACGGAGGCACCACCGGTGTCTGCGCCGGGAACGGCTTCTGGCAGGTGCTGCCGTCGCGTCCAAACACCTTCTGCAGGTCCTTGATGTCG
>JBBRPY010000004.1:0-106978 GCA_038227375.1 Dehalococcoidia bacterium | reverse complement strand
TGGCCGCCAGCAACCGTTGGTGGCCGCCGATGACGGTGTTGTCTTCGCGCCGCGCCAACACTGGCTGAACGAAGCCCCACTCCCTCAGGCTGCGGGTCAGCGACTCCAGTTCGGCATCCGAGATCCGACGCGGGTTCGCCGGGTCGGGATGCAGGCTCTCGATGTCGATGTGTTCGATCTGCGTGTTCGTCGTAGTGGTCATCGGTCTTGCCTTTCGTCAGTAGGGTTGCGGAGTGCTCGGGGTCCGGAGTGAAGTTGCCGGCGACTGCGTGACGCTGACGCGACTCCGGGAACTCGGCGACATGCCGAACTCGACGAGGATCTTCGCCATTTGGTCCATGGCTTTGTTGGCGATCGCCAGGTAGGGACTCTGCATCGGGTAACCGTTCGGGCTCTTGACCACGGTTCCGTACCGCGCGAGCTGCCCCTCGGCCTCGACCCAGCGCGCCCACGCCTGGCAGTAGATCGCCAGCGCGCTGCGGTCGACTTCCGTCACCAGGCCGAACGCGAGCAGCTTCCTCCCGACGCGCGACCACTCCTTGCGCGCTTCGCCCTGCAGATGCGGCGGACACACAGGCAGTCGAGGTTGCGGCCCGCCAGCGGGCCGGTTCGGGTGTCGGCTACTCATGCCGGCGGGTTTCGGTTTGCGTCCTCTCAATTCGCTGACCCCACCCCACTCAATTTCGCGCGCGGGAAAAGGGCCTTGCCGCTTCCGTCCGCGGCATCTTCGAGCCAGAGGTTCATTCGGGGCGCCGGCCCTCCACCGGTGGCAATGGTCATGGCTCAGTCAACCTCCGTCGGTACTCTGCGATGGCGAGGACCGACGCGTCCTCTGCGTCCGGTTCACCAGTACGCCGAACACATCGACTCGCTGCCGGACTATGCACGATTCGGTCATGGTGTCCCACGTCAGCCGGTCCTCCTTCGATTCCAGTTCCTGACTGCCCGTGCCGCGCACGTTGAGCACTTCCGATTCCCTTGGGGCAGATCGACGCCGCAGCCGAGGCACAAGCCGTCGGCCGCCAACTCAGCCTGATCGGGCGCGGTCTGGGGAAGGTGGTGGACACGGTTATTAGAGATCTTTCTAAGGGTGTCCACCGGTTTCCCCAGGGCCTTTCCGACCGTCCTTTTGTCGGCCCTCGCCGCCTTCGCGATCGCATTCACGCCCGCCTCCTTTCCGTCTCGTTGCAAGCGCTCGATAGCCGTCCTGATCCGGTCCTCGGCGTCGTTCTCGCGTTCCTCGTTGACGTCGCGCCGCAATGCGGTGACGTGCAGCTCGTCGACCCGTAACCCCGGGATCGGATGTCCGGTATGCAGTACCAACCGAACAGATTCACGACCTCGCTCGAAGAGATGCTGTTGAGGCAGCAGGTCGTAGAGCCGCGCGCGGTGGATCACCTGCACAAGCTCGTCGTCTCGTGTCGCCTTCACGAGCGCGGCTGCCCTGCCGTCCTCGAAGTCGACGACGTCCACCTCGAACCGCTGACCGCCGTAGCGCCGCGGCTCTACGACGATCTGGGAGCTGACTGCGGGCTCGTCGTGATGGATGACCTGGGCGAGATACAGCAGCTCATCCATCGGCGCCATCGGTCGCCCGATCACCTGCAGCCGCTCCACGCTTGCCAGGCGATTGAGTCCGCGTACCGCGCCGAACGTGAGTATTTGCTCGGCGGCGATCCCGACGTTCTCAACGGCGCCCCTCAGGAAGCCGAAGCAGATCGCCGCTTCCTTCTCGGACGACGAGATGGGGTAGTGCTCGCGCTCCGCCGCTACCTCGGCGAGCACGTCGGCGGCGCGTTGCGGCTGCTTGAGCACTGTCCTACCGCCGCTTGAGCCTGCGTGCTGGACGACGGTTACATTGGCTGGCAGCTCGACATCGACGCTGACATCGGGGAGCCGCGCATGCGTCACAGTGACGTGATCGACCAGCGCTTCGACCGGTGTCGCCTCGAGGATGACAAACGGCATCTCGGCGATGACCACCTGTTGTTGCTTGTTAACCGCCGGTTGACGGAGACGCGAGACGTGCAGCCCGTCGTGATCGATCTTCAGTTGGCTATTGAAGTCGTCACCACAGAGAAACCTAGGCAGCTCCTCGCTGAGGACGTCGAGCAGCGCGCCCATCGTTGCCGGCACTGCTTCCTCGACATCGCCGACGTTCAGCACGTCCTTCTGGCTTTTGCCAGGCGGCGGCAGCGTGCCGTTCTTGGGGAGCGACGCGACAGCCGCGCAGAAGTCGTGGTTGTAGCGTCGTGAATCCTTCACGAATTCGTCCCAGACCCGCGCTCCGAGCAGCGGTAGCTTGACGTCGTCCAACTGCACCGTGAGTAGCGCCCGCGCCACGAGGGCCAGTACGCTGCGCGCCTGTTTACGCCGGCGTCTCGCGAGTCCGCGAACGGCGCGCTCCAGCGACGGAACGGTGATCTGGTGGCGCTCGATCGAGCTCCGCACGAGATCGGCGTCGTCCGCAACGACGACGCTACCGCCCGCCAGGAAGCGCGGGTTGTACAACTGTTCTGAAGCGGCGACACGCGTGCCGATGCCATCGAACTGACGGAGGTACAGGCAGCGATCGCGCATCGGACAACGAGGCTGTTTCTTCGTTCCACATGCCAGTTCTTCGATCGGATGGCCGCCGGCGGCGAGCGCCTGGACCACATCGAACCGCCCGCAGTTCTGTTCGTTGCGCCCCTGAATGGCGGCGTATCCGAACTCGTCGGCGAGGTCCTGGGCGAGCCGCATTGTCCCGACCACGATCCGTGCGTGCGCGCGCGAGTCCTTGAGTGCACCAGCTGTGCTGTGGGTCTTCGCCGTACCCGGCGCGGCCCGAACAAGAAGCGCTTCGCCTCGGTGTGTTTCTGCGTTGGTGATGAATTCTTCGATCGCACTACCGACGATCGTTCGCGCTCGGACGATTGTCACGCCTCGATCAACGTCGCCCGCGATCGGTACTTCGCGCGGCGTCCTGCGCCGGCCCATCGCCGAGGGCAAGACGTTCCAGCGACGAAAGCGAGGTCGCCCGCCCGTGACGCAGAGGTCGTCGAGCGCTTTCGGCCCGGCGACGTCACCGCCCTCCCACACTCCCTCAAACGTCGGCAATCCGGCAGACGCGAGGGTGTCGAGCCAGCGGAGCCGCGCCCGCGCCGTATTCGTATTGTCCTCGCGGTCGAGGCACACAACGACGGTCTCGGGATCAAGGCGCTTGATTACGTCGATGTGCGCGGGCTTCAGCGACTGACCGGCCACCGCCAAGACCGTGATCTGTGCGAGTTCATTTGCAACGATTGCCTTGAGACCACCTTCCGTCAGGTGCAAAACGGAGCCGGGCCTCGCATCGCCGGCGATCGAGTAAACCGCGTCGAGTTGCGCACCCGCGGGCGACAGGTAGCGGCCATCGAAGCACTTCTGCTGGATGCCCGTGATCTGCGCGTGCTCATTGATGTACGGGACGATGTACCCGTCGCGCCGGGCGTCGCCGCCCCAAAACGTCAGCCGCTTGTTCTTGTCCGTAACGCCGGGACACAGCCGCAAGGCGTCCTCTCCGAACCGCTCTGTCATCGACCGCATGAAGTCCTGGTGCTCCTTGCCCTTCATCGGAATCGAGCGGAACCGCCAGTCCGCGATCATTTCGTCGGTGAGCCCGCGTCGGCGCAGGTCGTGTCGTGCGTTTTCGCGCAGCGGGAGGAGACCCAGCGCGAAGCTATAGATAGCGTCACGATCCTCCACCGAGGCGATCGGCGGTCGCGCGTGTGTCGTACGATCCCGAGCACCAGACCCCCAGCCGTGCGACGCCCCGCAACCACAGCGACCGAACCGAGCATGCTTGTAAGCGCCAGGCGAAACGGACATCTCGAACGGCAAACTGCCTGCGTACTCTTCCCGCGTG
The DNA here is from genome assembly GCA_038227375.1 of Dehalococcoidia bacterium. Classification (GTDB taxonomy): domain Bacteria; phylum Chloroflexota; class Dehalococcoidia; order DSTF01; family JACRBR01; genus JALYKW01. Next base: position 103,092 of record JBBRPY010000004.1, on the reverse strand, counting down.
CAGTAGATGACGAGGTCGAGCGTGAAGCCCGCACAGCGCACGCCTCGGCCGTGCGGCAGACCCGCATGGCCGTCGCAGACGCCGCACGGGAACGCGGCCGTGTGTCTGGTAAATGCTTCCGTCATCGATCCGTCGTCCGCTCCAAACGAAAAAGGCCCTCCGCGGACCCTTCCCAGGTCCGCCGAGAGCCTCACGCTGCCCTAAGCGAGTTATTCAGTTCGGCGATCGCCACCGCGATCTCGTTCCTAAGACGCCTTCAGAATCAATTCCTCAGGCGCGAACCAACGCGAATTCGTGTAGGTAAAGTGGGTTCGACCCCTGTCGGGGGTACCACTTCGCCCTTGGGGCCGCATCGTCCCGGTCAGTCGACCATAGCGGCGTAGATGATGCTCTTGAGCTGGCCGCGGAAGTTGAACGTCGTCGACGGCAGCACCTGCGTCATGAAGATGACGATCAGGTCCTCCGCCGGGTCGATCCAGAAGATCGTCGACGCCGCGCCGCCCCAGTAGTAGTCGCCGGCGCCAATCGAACCGGCGGCCACATTGTCGAGCGTCATCGCGAACCCGAGGCCAAATCCCACTCCCTCGTACGCCGTCTCCGAGAAGGGCCCCATCGCCGTCCGCGAGAGATCGCCGCCGCCGGTGAGATGATTCTGCGTCATCATGCGCAGCGTGCGCGGACCGAGAATCCGGCTGCCCTCAAGCTCGCCACCGCCACGGAGCATCTCGCAGAACCGCAGGTAGTCGGACATGGTGCTGGTCAGGCCGCCGCCTCCGGAGAAGAACGACGGGCGCGTCAGGTACGGGCTGGTCTCCGGGTCATCGATGAGTCGCAGCGACTTGTCGGCTGCGCGCCGGTAGCCAGCGGCCAGCCGCTGCTTCTTCTCCGGTGCGACAGAAAAGGCAGTGTCGACCATCCCGAGCGGGTCGAAGATCACTTCCTTGAGGTACGCGTCGAATGGCTTTCCGGAGATCGCCTCGACGAGGTAGCCGCAGACGTCGGTCGAGTACGAGTACATCCAGTGGTCGCCCGGATCGAAGCGAAGCGGCACGCTCGCGAGTTTCTCGACGAAGCCCCGCAGCGTCTCATCCCGCCTGCGCTGGGCGCCAGCGGCGACGTAGGCCGCGTCGGCGGGATGCATGGGCATGTTGGCGCCGATGAGCTGCGCTAGGCCGCCACCGTACGAGAGTCCGCTCTGGTGGCTCAACAGGTGGCGGAACGTCATCGGGCGCCCCGGCGCGCGCGTTTCCATCTGCTCCCCCTCGCCGGAGACGTAGACGCGCATGTCGCGCCATTCCGGGATCACGCGATGCACCGCATCGTTCAGCTGGAAGTAGCCCTGTTCGTACAGGGTCATCAGCGCGACCGACGTGATCGGCTTGGTCATCGAGAACATGCGGAAGATCGCGTCGTCCGCCATCGGCCGCTTGCGCTCGCGGTCCATCTCGCCGAGCGACCGGTGGTACGCGACGTGCCCCCGGCGCGCGACCAGCGCCTGGCAGCCGGCGATCTTGCCGGGCGCGATGTACTGCTCGTTGAGATGCTGAGTGATCCGCTCGAGGCGTTCGGGGGAGAATCCCGCCGCCGCCGGTGCGAGTTCCATCGGGGGTTCTCCGATCCGTTGTCCGCAGCCCCGCCGCGACGGTGCGCCGTGCGCCCCCTTCCGGCTGGACACAGTGTCGCACGTCTCCCGCAGAAGGAACATTCCTTAGGGGCGAGGGCTGCACCGTTGGTGTGACAACCCTGAGGCCCGCATGACGGGCCTCAGATGACCGATACTAGTGGCGTGACCATGCTTCGATATTTCCCAGTAGCCATCATCATCGCAATCGCCACACTTTCGGGCCTATTTTGGGGCGGAACGTCCGCTTTCATGATCACCTGGGTAGTAGGGATTGTGTCGCTCGAATCATTACTCGGTATCTGGTTCGCGTCAAAGATCCTCGCATCGAATCGCCGAGGACGGTAAGCAAACCGCAAGAATGTCGAAGCAATTGCCGAAGCGCTGGGCAACAGGCACCGCCCGTGCGAAATGTACAAGCAGCAAGCCGATGGCTTATCTGGAGATTACCCGTCGGTTCTCGAACGGCAATAACGCGCGCAGGATCAAAGCCCTTTGCGGCCGACTGTACCTGGCTACCGTCAGGGAGCAGAGTGAAGATTACTAGAGCGATGGCGTTCCTCTTTGGGTCTCGCCCGGCGTCATCGGAATTCGCACTCGCTGAGGGCGAAGAGGTCGCCTATGAGGGTGGCGCGGCAATGGCCCGAGGATTTGGCGGAGGCCGTTGGGGTCCTCTCCGCCTCACGAATCAGCGCCTGTTGTGGTACGAGTCTGGACCGATCTGGCCGTTTCGCCGGCAATCGCGCGAGATACGGCTTGACCGAATTTCGTCGGTGGACAAGGGCTCACTCTTCGACCTTATTTTCGGAGGTCGGCGGATTCGGCTCCGCCTGAATGACGGGACGGTAGTAAAGTTCTACGACGGTCAGGGCAATTTAGACCGATGGGTTGCGCATCTTCGGCAGGCCACGAGAACTTGATCCGCTACGGATGCTCCCTCACGCCTGTAAGATGGCCGCGCCCCGGTTAAGACGGGCGACGCCGCCCACGCGGACAACGAACGTCACGGAGGCAAACGACGTCCGGCACACAGGGGAAACAACGCTACTGCAACGCGCCTACGCGTCTTCCTCGCTGATCTCGATCGCGCGCTCGGGGCAGTTCTCGACGGCGATCTTCGCCTTCTCACGCAGCTCGGGCGGGACGGTGCCGTCGCCGCGCGGGGTGGCGTAGCCTAGTTCGTCGACCTTGAAGAGGCCGGGCGCGAGCGCATAGCACCGGTTGTGCCCCTGGCACTTCTCGCTGTCTACCCGCACCTTCATGATGGCCACACCAGCGGCATCAGCCGCGGGCCGCGCACCTGGCCGCCCGCCCACGTGACGGCGTCCGGGTCTTCCAGCCGGAAGTCGGGAATGCGCTTCAGCCACTCTTCGATCGCGACCTTCATCTCCATCCGCGCGAGGTTCGAGCCGGCGCAGCGGTGGATGCCGACGCCGAACGCGATGTGCGGGTTCTTCTCGCGGTCGAGGATCACCTCATCCGGGCGGTCGAAGACCTTCGGGTCGCGGTTCGCCGCCGGGAAGTTCATCAGCACCTTGTCGCCCTCGGACATCGGGCAGCCGTTATACACGGTGTCTTCGGCGACATAGCGGGCCATCGTCACCGGCGAGTACGCCCGCAGCAGCTCCTCAACGGCGCTGTCGATCAGCGCCGGCTCGGCGATCAGGCGCGCGCGGTCCTTCGGGTGCTGTGCGAGGTGCCAGATGGCGGAGCCGATCGAGCTCCACGTCGTGTCGATGCCGGCGACCATCAGCAGGAAGCAGGTGCCGAGCACGTGCGGCTCAGGCACCGGCTCGCCGTCGACGGTGGCCGTCAGCAGGTAGCTGAGGAGGTCGTCCTCCTGCAGGTTCGCCTTGCGCTCCTGGATGCGCTCGTTCATGTAGGTGAAGATGTTGATCGCGGACGATTGCCGCAGCTCGGGGTCGGTGAGGCCGAGCTCGAGGAAGCCGCGCACCCATTCCGTGAATGTGCCGGCCATGTCGTTCGGGATGCCAAGCATGTCGGCGATCACGCGCGGCGGGATCTGCTGGGCGTAGTCAGCGGCGCCGTCGGCTCGGCCGTTCGCGAGGAAGCCGTCGACCAGCTCGGCACAGAGTCTGCGCGTCTCCGGCTCCCACTTCGCGACAGCGGTCGCGGTGAACGGCGGCAGCAGCAGCTTCCGCGCCCACGTGTGCACCGGCGGGTCCGAGGTGATCGGCGGCGCGCCACCGTTGTACTGCGCGGCGGTGTTCACCTCGGGCGCAACGGTCTCTCCTTCGACCTCGATCGGCTCGCCGAAGTCGGTCACCAGCACGTTGCGCGAGGAGAAGTGCTGGATGTCGCGCGCGATGTTGAAGAGGTCCTCGTAGCGTGTCGGCATGAAGGAGCCGCCCCAGCGGTCGGTCGTGGCGACCGGGCACTTCTCGCGGATCTGGTCCCACATGGGGAACGGGTCCTTCTTGTACGACGGGTCGAAGATGTCGTAGTCGGTCGTCCAGTCCTGTACTGCCTCGCCCATCGCCTGCCTGTCCTTTCAATGCCGGTTATGTTCCGGCGCGCGGTTACTTAGTGAACGCTAGAATAGCACCTCCGCAAGCCATTTGGAAGTGCGGCGAGGTTGCATTTTTCGTCAAGTTGCGCGTTCGAGCAAACCGGCGGGATATTGGCCGCCCCCGTTGGGAGGCTCGCGGCCCGAAGGCCTCTACGGTCCGGGCTGCAGCACTGGCGGCGGGCCGCCGGCCACCACCGCATCTCCCTTGCGCTGGAGCACCGCGTTGTGCGCGGGATGGGTGAGGACGTAGAAGCGCCCCTCGACGATGGCGTCGAAGACGATCTGCGCCGTCTGCGAGGGCGCCATGCCGCCCTGAAAGATGTCCTTCAGCATGTCGAGCATCGCCCGCTCCGGCGTGCCCTCCGCCGGCCCGGGCGCGGCGCCGGACGGATGGTTGCGGCCGGAATCGAGGATGCGGGTGTTCGTCATCGCCGGGCAGAGGACGGAGACCTTGATCTTGCCGGCGGACGCCATCTCCAGTTCGTAGTACAGGCTCTCCGAGAATCCGACGACGGCGAACTTGCTCGTCGTGTACGAGGGGACGGCGGCGCCCGCGACCAGCCCCGCGACCGATGCGGTGTTGACGATGTGCCCTTCTTCGCCCTTCTCGAGCATGATCGGCACGAAGGTCCGCACGCCGTGAATGACGCCCCAGAGGTTGACGCCGAGCGCCCACTCCCAGTCCTGTAGCGACGAGTCCCAGGTGCCGCCGCGTCCTCCGACACCTGCGTTGTTGCAGAGGATGTGGACGCCGCCGAAGCGGTCGAGCGTCTTCTGCGCCAGCGCCTCCACGTCCGCCAGCCGGGAGACGTCGGTGCGCACGGCGAGCACGGTGGCGCCGGCTGCCGTCATCTCCCGCTCCGCCTGATCGAGCGCGGGCTGCTCGACATCAGCCAGCACGACGCGCATGCCCTCGGCGGCGAACCGGTCGGCGAGCCCGCGCCCGATGCCGCTCGCTGCCCCGGTCACGACGGCGACCTTGCCCTTGAAGTCCTTCATGTGGAGTTCCTTTTTTGCTATTGCGTCCTGATGGCGCTCGTCTTTGGGGGACCTAGCCGCGGAGCGCGGCGATCGACGACTGATCGGTGACGGCGATGCCGGCCCGCGTGAGGACCAGCACCTGCTGCGCCATCGTCTCGAATCCGGCGCCGACGGTGCCCCCTTCGAGGAAGCGCGCGTTGATCCCTTCGAGGATGACGGCGAGCTTGAAGTACGCGAGGGCGGCGTAGAAGTCCAGGTTGCTGAGATCGCGCCCGCTCTTCGCGGCGTACCGCTGCATCGCCTCTTCTCGCGTCGGAAAGCCGGGCAGCGTCAGCACGGCGCCCGCGGCCACGCCGGAGCCCGACGCCGCCGCGGGCTGGCCCCGCTCGGGCCAGTACATCACCTGCAGTCCCAGGTCGGCGAGCGGATCGCCGAGCGTCGCCATCTCCCAGTCCAGCACGGCAGCAATGTGGCCGCCGCTGTCGTACACGCAGTTGTCGAGCCGATAGTCGCCGTGGACGAGTGTGTGCGCCGATTCCCGCGGCATCGCCTTCGCCAGCCGCCGGCCCAGCTCTTCGAGTTCAGGCAGCTCCCGCACCTTTGACCGCGCCAACTGCTCGTGAAACCGCTTCACCTGGCGGGCGATGAACCCTTCCGGCTTGCCGAAATCGCCCAGTCCGACGGACGCGGGATCGACCGCGTGAAACGCCACGAGCGTGTCAATCAGCTCCTCACCCATGCGGCGGCGGGTCGATTCGTCGTACGTCGCCGAGACGGCGGCGGGGTCGATCGGCACCATGCCATCGACGAACGACATGATGTAGAACGGGGCGTCGTTGACGGCCACGTCCTCGCAGAGGGCGATGGCGTGCGGTACCGGCACGGCGGTCTGCTCGAGCGCCGAGATCACGCGGTACTCCCGCTTCATGTCGTGCGCGGTCGGCAGCACGTGCGAGAGCGGCGGGCGGCGCAGCACCCACTCGGCGCCGGTTTCGGACACAAGCCGGTAGGTGATGTTCGACCGCCCGTGGCCGATGACGCTTGCGCGCAGCTCCGTTGCCGGCGCTACGTGCTCGCGAAACCACGGCAGCAGCCGTCTGAAGTCAATGCCGGGTACCTGGTCGGCCATCTCGGTCCTTCTGGTGTCGTGACGGTCGCCGCGGCGACCTCCGCTACGGGCGCCGTGGCGGAAGCTCTGCTACGCGCGTCTCATCCGGCGTGACGCAGGCGGGCCGCGAGACTACAATTTCCCCCACGCGGCGGGCGCAAGCGGCGCGATCGTCCTGCGTCGCAAATGCAAGGAGGATTCCCTATGGCCATCGACTTCACGCTGTCGCCCGAGGTCGAAGATGTCCGTCTTCGCGTCCGAACGTTCATGGACGAGGAAGTCCGTCCCGCCGAGGAGAACCTACGGCAGAACGAGGCAGACCGCAACGGCTACATCTCGGTGATCGGCGGCCTGCGGCGGCGCGCGCATGAGCTCGGCTTATGGAACCCGCATCTGCCCAAAGAGTGGGATGGCATGGGGCTCGGGAATGTTGCGATGGCCTTCGTTTCGGCGGAGGCGGGTCGGACCGGCATCGGGCCGTATGTCCTGAACGCGCAGGCGCCCGATGAGGGCAACATGCACACGCTGCTGCACAACGCGAACGACGACCAGAAGGAGCGCTACCTCCGCCCGCTCGCCGAGGGCCGCTCGCGTTCATGCTTCGCGATGACCGAGCCCGAAGTCGCGGGCTCGGACCCGACCGGCATCCAGACCTCGGCCGTGAAGGATGGCGATGATTGGGTGATCAACGGCCACAAGTGGTTCATCTCCGGCGCCAAAGGCGCGCGCTTCGCCATCCTGATCGCCCGGACCGACCCCGACGCCGACCCGCCGCAAGCGCGCAATTCGGCATTCCTTGTGGACCTGCCGGCGGAGGGCTGGGAGATCGTGCGCGACATCGACACGATGGCGGGGCAGGGGAACCACTGCGAGATCCGCATCACCAACCTGCGGGTGCCGGCGGAAAACATGCTGGGCCAGCGCGGGCATGGCCACCTGCTGGGGCAATATCGCCTCGGTCCGGCGCGCCTGGCGCACTGCATGCGCTGGATCGGCCAGGCCGAGGTGGCGCTGGAGATGCTGGTCGACCGCGCCCTGCACCGCGAGTCGCACGGTTCGCTGCTCGCCGACAAGCAGGCGATCCAGTGGATGATGGCGGATTCGGCGATGGAGCTCTACGCGGCGAAGCTGATGGTCCTGCACGCCGCCTACAAGATCGAGCACGGCCTGCCGTTCAAGCAGGAGGTCTCATTCGCCAAGCACCATGTGGCGAATTCGCTCTGGCGCATCGTCGACCGGGCGATCCAGGTGCACGGCGCCCTTGGCTATTCGACTGACACACCGCTCGAGCGCCTGATGCGCAACGCCCGCTCGGCGCGGCTGGTCGACGGCGCCGATGAGGTGCACCAGCAGACGATCGCCCGCAACGTCATCGCCGCGTTCAAGGAGACGAAGAGCACCCGCAGCGCGACCGGCGATCTGCTGTAAAGGATCCGGCGTAAGGCTACGGGTTGCGGTAGACGTCGTCGTGGTTGCAGCACGTACGGAGCGTGAGCACTGCGCCGTCAATCAGGAGAGGCTCCACAATCAGAGCTTCTCTCGCAAGTTCATTGCCACTGACGCGGCCGCGGCCGCTAACGGATCGTGGTGTCCGTGTCCTCGGGCGGCAGGGTGAAGTTCGACTGGCTGCCCCAGGCGAGGCCGGGCGGTCCGAGCTTGGGCTGTGGCCCTGCCTCTCCGGGCTCGCGCACTTCTTCCGGCGCGGGCGGCGGCATCTCCGGCGCGGGTGGCGGTGGCGGCTCGTGGTCCAGGCCGTCGAGCACGCGCCTCAGATCCTCGCCCTCGATGTTCTCGACGTCGAGCAGCACCTTCACCAGCGCCTCGAGCCGGTCCTTGTTCTCAATCAGCACGCCGCGCGCGGTCTGGTAGGCGTGGTCGATCAGCCGGCGGACTTCGTCGTCGATCTCCTCCGCGACCTTCTCGCTGTAGTTGCGCTGCTCGCCGATCTCACGACCGAGAAAGACGAGCTCCTGCTTGTTCCCGAAGGTGCGCGGACCGAGGCGCTCGCTCATCCCCCACTGCGTGACCATGTTGCGTGCGATGTTGGTCGCCTTGCTGAGGTCGTTCGACGGGCCGGTGGTGGATTCGCCGCTGAGAATGATCTCCTCTGCCACAAGGCCGCCCAGCGACATCGCCAGCGCGTCCTGGAAGTGCGAGCGCGAGTGCAGCTGCGATTCGTCCGGGAGGAAGCGCGTGAAGCCGCCGGCCATGCCGCGGGCGACGATGCTGATCTTGAAGGGCGGGTCCGCGTTTGGCAGCAGGTGCCCGACCAGCGCGTGCCCAGCTTCGTGGTAGGCGATGATCTCCTTCTCGCGCGGCGTGATCACCCGGCTCTTGCGTTCCGGACCGGCGATGACGCGGTCGACCGCCTCATTGAATTCGGACATGCCGATCTTCTTCTTGTTCCGCCGCGCCGCGAGGATCGCGGCCTCGTTGACGAGGTTCGCGAGGTCGGCGCCGGAAAAGCCTGGCGTCTGCTTGGCGAGCACTTCGAGCTCGACATCCTTCTCGAACGGCTTCCCCTTCGTGTGCACTTCCAGGATCATCTGCCGCCCACGCTTGTCGGGGCTGTCGAGGATCACCGTGCGGTCGAAGCGTCCTGGCCGCAGCAGCGCAGGATCGAGAATGTCCGGACGGTTCGTCGCGGCGATCACGATGACGTTGGTGTTCGTGTCGAAGCCGTCCATCTCGACGAGGATCTGGTTCAGCGTCTGCTCGCGCTCGTCATGTGAGCCGCCGAGGCCGGCGCCGCGCTGGCGGCCGACGGCATCGATCTCATCGACGAAGACGATGCACGGCGAATTGCGCTTCGCCTGATCGAAGAGGTCGCGCACGCGGCTGGCGCCGACGCCGACGAACATCTCGACAAACTCAGACCCGCTGATCGAGAAGAAGGGCACTCCCGCTTCGCCGGCGACCGCGCGCGACAGCAGCGTCTTGCCGGTGCCGGGAGGTCCGACGAGCAGCACGCCGCGCGGAATGCGCGCGCCGAGCGCGACAAACTTCTCCGGATACTTCAGGAACTCGACGACTTCCTGGAGTTCTTCCTTTGGCTCGTCGACGCCGGCGACGTCGGCGAAGGTGACGGTGGGCTTGTTGCCCGTGAACATGCGGGCGCGGCTCTTCCCGAAATTCATCGCCTGGCTATTCGAGCCCTGCGCCTGCCGCATCATGAAGATCAGGATGGCGCCGAAGACAAGGATCGGGGCGAAGCTGATCAGCAGCCCGATCCAGTTGCCGTATGCGGATGGCTCCTTGTACTTGACGTCCACGGACTGGTCCGTTGCACCGCCGATCCGGGTGCCGTTGTCAGTCAGCGTCTTCTCGATGTCGGTGTTCTGCCCGACGCGCGACTTGTACTTCGTGTTGTCGTTCTTGAGCAGGACGTTCAGCGTCTGCCCGGATACTTCAATGCTTTTGAGCTTGCCGTCGCGACCGGCCGCGACCACCTCGCTGAAGGTGAGGTTTTTCGGGTTGTCGCCGCCGCGGAAGAACGACACCACGATCGCGATGACGGCGACAAGGATGAGGAGATAGATAAAGCTGTTTCGCAGCCAGCGAGAGCTCATGAGGTTACCTGGCCTTCTTCCCCGCATGGGGAGATGAGGTGCGTTCCATCAGTATAACAGAGCGTCGCCTGATCTAACGCCAGCCACGCTGCGGCCGATCGTCTCGTCTTGACAGGCTTAATCCCCCTGTAATGATTTGGGGCCGCCTCCACCCACGGCGGCCGCATGCCGAGCGCGATGGTGTCCGGCGTCACGGATCACCGGACCAACGTGAGTATCCGCGGTGGCAACGGCCGCTCCTATCGGCAGAACCCTTAGTCTTCGTCCGACGCAAGCTTCCCGGCCTGCGCCCAGTTGTCCCGCTCGACGTCCTCGAAGATGACGATCGTCGCTTCCGGCGTCGTGTGCGCGATGTTCGCCACCGCCTCGGTGATCGCACGCGCCAGCTCCTGCTTCTGCGCGTGGGTCCTCCCGGGAAACATCTCGATGCGGACGATGGGCATGCTGTCTCCTCGTCTTCAGGCCCAGGCCTGACGGCTCACTGTGCGTTCGGGCGATGGCGTTTTGAAGGCCAAAGCTCACCCAGGCATCTTAGAAGGAATCCACAGAGAACGCAGAGGGCACAGAGGAGAGAGCCACCGAGAGGGCACAGAGGAGAGAGCCAGCGATCCGCTTCGTGACAGAAGTAAGATCGAGGGAAACCCAGCACGCTGCCCGTACCCCGCCCATTTCTGTGTTCTTTGTGTGCTCCGTGGATTGCCCCGTGTCGGCCGGCGCTCGCCTTCGTTTCTGAGACATAACCGCTTTACAGCTTCTCACTTCGGTGATAGCATCGCCGGGATGGGCCAATTCGTCGCCGTGCCCACGATCAACGCCGAACTTCTTGCCTGGCGCAAAGGCTATCGACATGTCGCCGGCGTCGATGAAGCCGGCTGCGGCCCCCTTGCCGGTCCCGTCGTAGCCGGGGCTGTCATTCTCGAACCGAATCGCGCGCGCGCGTGGTGGTCCGAGCTGCGCGACAGCAAAATGCTGCCGGCGCCCGAGCGCGACCGCCTCGGCAGCGCCATTCGTGCCGACTGCGCCTGGGGCATCGGCGCCGCCTCCCACAGCCTGATCGACCGGCTAGGCCTCACGGCCGCGCGCAAGCTGGCCATGCGGCTCGCGGTCGCGGCGCTGCCGTGCCGGCCGGACATGCTGCTGATCGACGCCATTTCTCTACCGGACTTCCGCCATCGCGCGATCATCCACGGGGACGCACTGTGCGCGTCGATCGCGGCCGCCTCGATCATCGCGAAGACCGCGCGCGACGCGACGATGGAGGAGTACCACCTGCGCTTCCCGGCGTACGGCTTCAACCAGCATCGCGGCTACGCGACGCCGGAGCATCTGCGGGCGCTGGATGAGCATGGCCCCTGCGAGATCCACCGCCGCCGGTTTGCGCCGGTGCGCGCGTCGCTCGCCGCCCGCGGCATAACCGTCGGCCATGCGCCCGATGGCGCGATGGCGGACATCGACATGGACGAGCGCGAGTTGGAAGCCGCGCTTGCCTGATGAGCGGCAACACCTCGGCGACTTCGGCGAGCGCGTAGCGGCCGCGCATCTCGAGGCGAAGGGCTATCGGATCATCGACCGGAAGTTTCGCGTCGCGGAGGCGGAACTCGATCTCGTCGCCGAAGACGCCGGCATGCTGGTCTTTGTCGAAGTGCGCACGCGGCGAGGCGGCGATCGCGGCCTTGCGGCGCTCTCCGTCGGCCCGCGCAAGTCGAAAAAGGTGCTGCTCGCCGCCGACTGGTACATCGAGCGCCACCCGGCGCTGGCGCAGATGCCGATGCGCATCGACGTCGTGACGGTAGAGCTCGACCGTGCCGGCGTCTTGCGCAAGGTCACCCACTACGAGGACGCCGTGCGGCCGCAGTAGACCACGGCGCGCTCGCACCGCGGAGTCGCGACCGTCTCCCGCGAGGGAGCTTAGCGACGATGGCGTGCTGCGCCCACAGTTCCAATGTCACGGATGCTCTTTCGCCGAGTTCCCCTCGCGTCGTGGGAGAGGGGAGCCCGAACGGGCGGTCGAAGACTCGCCGTAGGAGAGGGTGAGGGCCGGTACCATGCCGCATGCCCATCTACGAATATCGCTGTGCCGCCTGCAAGCGCCGGAGCTCCCTCTTCGTCCGAAACGTCGCCTCGTCCGGGAAGCCGCGGTGCGAGCATTGCGGCAGCGCGAAGATCAGCCGCCTGATGTCGAAGTTTGCGGTGCACGGCGCGGCCCCTCGCTTCGACGCCGACGGCGCCGGGGGCATGGACGATATCGACGAGCAGGACCCGCGCGCTGTCGCCCGCTGGGCGCGGCAGATGAAGGATGAGATGGGCGAGGACCTTGGCCCGGAGTTCGACGACATGGTCGGCCGCATCGAAGGCGGCGAGGACCCGGAGTCGGTGATGGCCGAAGGCGACGGCGGCTTCGACGACGGCGACGACTTCTGACGGCGCGCCCACCGACGCCTGCTCGATGCGCGTCGCAGGCAGGACGCCGGCGCCATCTCGAACCGGGGCCATCGCTATACTGACTGCGCAATGCCCATTTACGAGTACAAATGCCGGAAGTGCGAGCGCGTCACGAGCGCCTTCGTCCGCAATCTCGACCGCGAGGCGCCGCCCGCCTGCCAGTACTGCGGCGCCACGACGGCCCGCGCCCTCAGCCGCTTCGCCTATCACAAGAGCGGCCAGCGCGTCATGGAAGATCTCGGCATGCCGCAGCGCGCAGAGGACTACAAGGACCCGCGGCAGATCGGCCGCTGGGTCGAGAAGCAATTCGACGACTACGGCATGGATCTTCCCGACGAGGCCCGCACGATGATCGACGCCGCGCGCGAAGGCGAGCTGCCGGATGCGGTGAAGGACCTGTGAGGCCGCGGGGACCTGCCATCTTCCGCTGTTTCAGTCTGGTGGCCGTCCTCCCGTCGGGGCGCACGGGCGGGGCCCCCGGTGAGTGAGCTGAGCGGGGCGCTCGATGCGATCATGGAGCGCGCTGGCGCGGACTTCGCGTCGAAGAACGCCGCCCGCGAGACCGCGCTGCCGCTCTGCCGCACGGCCATCCGCTTCTCGGCGAACGCCATCCGCGCCGTGCACCGCAACGATTTCGTCCTCGCGGAGGAGCTGGCGGGCAAGGCGGGCGGCGAGCTGGCAAAGGCGAAGGAATGCCTGGCGGGGCACGGCGCGATCTATCACGCCGGCTTTGTGCACGATGCCCAGAAGGAGTTCGCGGAGGCCTCGATCACCCTCGGGCTGATCGCCGGGCGGCCGCTCCCGACGCCCGAGGCGCTCGATGTGGAGTTGCCGGCGTACCTCAACGGCATGGGCGAGGCGGTCGGCGAGCTGCGCCGTCATCTGCTCGACACTTTGCGTGCGGGCGATGTCGAGCAGTGCGAGCAGTGGCTCGGCGACATGGACGAGATGTACTCGGTGCTCGTCACGGTCGACTATCCCGACGCGATGACGGGCGGCCTGCGCCGGACCACCGACAGCGTCCGCGGCATCCTCGAGAAGACCCGCGGCGACCTCACGCTCTCGGTCCAGCAGCGGCGCCTGGAGCAGCGGCTCGCGGAGTTCGGGGAGAGACTCTAGGGGCGGTTCGTCGGGTCGTCTGTCCTCGGTCGTCGGTCGGCGGTCGTCGGGGGACACTCCTCCATCGATGCCTAAACGTTGCGCCGTTCGTCTTTCGATCGGGCCGCGCGCGCTGGCATCGCAGCGATTGCCGCGTCGAGCGGACGTACTATCCCCGACGACCGACGACCGACGACCGACGACCGACGACCGACGACCGACGACCGACGACCGACCACCACCCCGAACCGGTCACCGCGTCAGCCACTCGAACTGCTGCGGCTTGCGGCGCGACTGCGCGCTGATCATGATGTTGATGATGTTCGGGCGGCCGCTGGCGAATGCGGCGTCGAGCGCCGGCTTCAGTTGCTCCGGCGTCTCAACGAAATAGCCGTCGCCGCCGAACGCCTCGATCACCTTCTCGTATCGCGCGTTCGGGACGTACGACGTGGGCAGCACTTTCATCGGGTCCAACGTGCTGGGGCCGCCTCCGATGCCGTTGTTGTTGAGGATGATGAAGGTGATCGGCATGCCATAGCGGCACGCCACCTCGACCTCCATGCCGCTGAACCCGAACGCCGAGTCGCCCTCAACGGCCACCACGCGCTTGCCCGGGTACACGGCCTGCGCGGCGATGGCGAACGCCAAGCCGACGCCCATCGTCCCGAAGCTGCCAGCATCGAGGCGGTGTTTCGGCAGGAAGTTCGGGAGCACCGTGCGGCCGATGTCCATCGTGCTCGCGCCCTCGCTGCAGATCATCGCATCCTTCGGCAGTGCGTCGCGGATGTCCCGCAGCACGCGATAGTAGCCCATCGGCACGCGGTCGTCGTCGAGCATCGCCTGCGTCGAGAGGCGGTTCTCTTCGATCTTCTTCTCGATGCCGGTGCGCCAGATGTTCTCCGCGGCGAACTGCCACGGCTGGTCGCGGAGCGCGGCGTTGAGCTGCGCGGTGACCGCTTGCGCATCGCCGACGAGCGCAACTTCGGCCGGGACATTGGTTCCAATCTCCTCGGCCGCGATGTCCATTTGCACGACGCGGACATCCGGATTGAACCGCGGAGGCAGCCCGAAGTGCAGGATCCAGTTGAGCCGCGCGCCCATCAGAAAGACGAGGTCGGCGTTCTGCAGCACGTGCGAGCGGGCGGGCGCCACCGACAGCGGGTGGTCGTCGGGCAGCACGCCCTTGCCCATCGGCGACGCCAGGAACGGCAACTGCGTCGACTCGATGAACGCGCGTACCTCGTCCGACGCGTCCGCGTACGCCGCGCCCTTGCCGACGATCACCAGTGGTCGTTCCGCCGTCTTCAGCGCAGCCAGTGCCGCCTCCACCGACGCCGGGTCGGCGTACGGCCGGGGCGCATCGGGGACGCGCGGCCGTTGCGGCGCGAGGGCGTCATCCACTCTGCCGCTGATGATGTCGCCGGGCAGGTCGAGGTACACCGGGCCGGGCCGGCCGTAGATCGACGTGCGCACGGCCTGTTCGATGTAGTACGGGATGCGTTCGATGCGGTCGACCTGCGCCGAGAGCTTGCACCACGGGCGCGCGGCTTCGACCTGCGGCGCTTCCTGGAACGCGCCCATGCCGTGCTGCGAGATATCGGACGAGCCGCCAAGCAGGATCATCGGCCAGCGGTTCGACCAGGCGTTCGCGATGCCCGAGATGGCGTTCGTCATGCCCGGTCCGGACACCGCCAGACAGGCGCCCGGCCGCCCGGTCAGATAGCCGACGGCCTGAGCCGCGTACGATGCCGACTGCTCGTGCCGCATCCCGATGTACTTGATGCCTTCGCGTTGGGCGGCGAAGGCGATCGGCACCACCGGAATGCCGACGATGCCAAACATGTACTCGACGCCGTGCTGCTTGAGGCTGCGCGCGATCATCGTCGCGCCGTCGATCTCTGCCATGGTTCACTCTCCTTCATCACGTCACGATGCGCGCTCGGCGCGAATCGACCGCGGACACCCGCCGGCGGCGAGCTATCCGCCGCGTCCGCGGCGGTTGAATATAATCGTATGGAGCCGCGGTCGCGATGACCCAGCGGTTGGCCACCGTCCGGCTGTCCCCGCGAGGCCGCGCTGGATGCGCGACCAGCATCCGCGTCTCGCGTTCGATTCTACCCATGCGGCTTCCGGAGAGTTGCCCGCTGCCTCAGGAGCCAGCACAATATCGGCTGTCGGAGGAGGACAACCATGAAGATCCTGATGCTCGCGTCCGCGCTAGCCCTGTCCGCGGTCGTCGCCGCCTGCGGCAGCGACAGCTCCACCAGCAAGACGCCCACCCGGACGTCGAACACGCCTTCAACGCAAGCGACGCCGGCCACCGGCGGCGTCAAGCCCGCCGGCTCACCGTCGCCGAACGCGCAGCCATCGGCGCCCGCGGCGGCGCAATCATCGACGCCTGCCGCGCAGAGCGATGGCAACGCGCCCGGCATCCCGCCGCTGTCGGCGCCGATCCAGTCGACGCCCGACGGCCTGCGGTACATCGACGAGAAGGTGGGTGATGGCGCCAGCCCGCAGAACGGCCAGAACGTCACGGTTCACTACACCGGGTGGCTGACCGACGGCACGAAGTTCGACAGCTCGCGCGACCGCAACCAGCCGTTCTCGTTCAAGCTTGGCGCCGGCGCCGTGATCAAGGGCTGGGACGAAGGCATCCTGACGATGAAGGTCGGCGGCAAGCGGCGGCTGATCATCCCTGCCGCGCTCGCCTACGGGCCGCAGGCGCGACCGCCGAAGATTCCCGCCAACTCAGTGCTGATATTCGATGTTGAGCTGATCAGCGTTCCGTAGGTCACCGTATCGGCGAAGCAACGTAGCCAACACGGCGAAGAACGAGGAGCATCTTTCATGGCAGATCCGGTCACGACTCCGAGCGGATTGAAGTACGTCGACGAGGTGGTCGGCGCAGGCGACGCGCCGGCGACCGGCAAGAAGGTCAAGGTGCACTACACCGGCCGCCTCGCCGACGGCAAGAAGTTCGATAGCTCGGTCGACCGCGGGCAGCCGTTCGAGTTCGTCATCGGCGTCGGCCAAGTCATCAAGGGCTGGGACGAAGGCGTCGCGAGCATGAAGGTCGGCGGCAAGCGACAGCTCATCATCCCGTCGGAGCTCGGCTACGGCGCCCGCGGCGCCCCGGGCGCGATCCCCCCGAACGCGGAGCTCACCTTCGACGTCGAGTTGCTCGGCGTCGGGTAGCTTCGTCTTCGCGGGGACTGCCTCTAAGGCAGCGTCGATTCCAGGAACGCCATCACCGCCGCATTGAACTCGGCGGGGCGCTCGAAGTAGCTAGAGTGTCCGCTGTCCGCTATCCGCACATACGCGGAGCCTGGCACGGCGCGGTGGCAGCGCTCGATGACCTCTGGCGGCGTGATGGCGTCGTGTTCGCCCACCAGAAATAGGATCGGGAAGCCCGCGTGCGCCAGCCGCTCGGCCGAGCTGCCACGATAGCCGGCGATCGGCGCCAGAAAGTCGCTCGCGCGCGGCGGGTTCAGCCGAGCGATCGACCGGTACAGAAAGTCCAGGTCGAGTGCGCGTTCCTTCAGTTCCGGAGAGACGGCTCGCTTGAGCAGCGGCAGGCGCCCGATGTCGGTCTCGCGGTAGGCCGCCTGCATCTCGCGGATCTCATCGTCGACGGCGCCGCCGGTCGTCCCCGCCAGCACCATCGCGGTGCAGCGGCCGGGGTTGCGCAGGGCGAACCCGACGGCGGTCCGGCCGCCCATCGACTGGGCGACGATGCGTGCCTGCTCGATGCCGAGATGGTCCAGCAAGTCGCGGAGGTCGTCATGGAAGCCGCGGCGGCCGAGCTTGGCCTCGCCCTCCCCGTCGGCGGTGCGCCCGAACGCCCGGTGGTCGAAGATGATGCAGCGGAAGCGCTGAGAGAAGAACGGGATCTGCTGCCACCAGCTCAGGTGGTTGCCGCCGGCGCCGTGCGCGAAGACAACCGCGGGCCCGTCGCCGTGGGACTCGTAGTAGATCTGCGTGCCCTGCACCGGCGCGAATGGCATGGAGGATTCTAGGCGATGCTGTCCGGATGCAAAAGAAATCGCGAGGGGCGGGGACCCTCGCGATTCATCGACGCGGTTGGTGCTCTTGGGAGGCGGTGGGCCGGGGCGCTGAGTCTGTGGCCTTACAGTTATGAGCGCCCCGACCTCGCCATCTAGTCCTTGCGTACAAGGAGGTCGTTTGTACGCCGGTCTTGCCCTACGCCTGCATGGTAGACGCCGCCTGTTAAAGGCCTGTTAACCAGCCTCTAACAGTGCGCGGGTCCTTGACGCGGCCGTGACCCACACCGCGCGCGTCCGTTCCGACGACTGCCGGTTGCGATCGGCGGTAAGCGCAGACTCGCCTGTCGCTCCTCGCATCCGCGCACGCTACGCTCAAGTTGATGTTCACTGTTTGCTGTTTGCCGTCTGCTGTTTGCGGTCGGTTCGTGCCGAGAGCCGTCGCCACCCAACGCGTCCGAGTGTTGGGTACGCGGCGATGATGCGGATCGAATCCGGCGCCCGTGCCTAGAGGGGGCCTCGCGCTCGTCGGGGGCATGGTCGTCTTCGCCATCGCGATGTCGGCGCTCGTGGCGTGGCTGATCTTCGGTGGCGTGGCTGGAAACCAGCGCGGGCTCGTCTTCAAGAACCTCACGGCGGCGCCGGTGGAGCTGCGATTCCAGGATGGCCGGAGCATACGCCTGGGGCCGGACGCCGAGCAGACGCTGCCGGTCAAGCGCACGCAATTTCCGCAGACCTTTGGCGTCTACGGCTCCGCCGGCAGCCTGCGCTATCAGCAGGAGTACCGGTTCGAGCAGTTCAAGGATATCGAGTTCCGCATCGGCATCGGCGACGCCGGCTTCATCACGATGATGCGCCCGACGACGAATTGATCAAGTGCAGCGATCGTCACGGCTTCGGCGCGAAGCTCGCGGTGTCGAGCGGTCCCAGCCCCTTGGTCACGCGTGAATGGGCGATGAGGCCGGACAACGAACCGAACAATCACGAGACACCAATCACCAACTGACCAGACATCTAGAAGGGTTTCGCCACTCCTCCGAAGTCGAACATCGTCACGGGCTTGTCGCCGACGACCCATCCATCATGGCCGGCGGGGATGGTCGCGACGTCGCCCGCTTTCAGGTCAAACTCATTCCCGTCCGACATCACGATGTGGAGCTGCCCGCCAACGAGGTAGACGAAGTGCGGCGCTTCGCAGTACTCGCCGCCGCCGACGACCGGCTTCTCATGCTCCGACCACTTCCAGCCGGGCTGGAACGTAGCGCGGCCGACACCGCCGCCCGCGATGTGGACGACATCGATCTTGCCGTGCTCCATGTTCAGAACTTCATTCGGCGCGTCGAGAGATCCGACTTGTTGATTCGCCATGCTGCCTCTCTTTGGTGATGAGCCCCGTTGTTTCGACAAGGGGAGCTGCGCGCCGTGGCCATGCGCCTTGGATGTTACCAACGATCCCGATGGCGCGCTGCGACTGCTCAACGAACATCCGAAGGGATGCTCTCGCGGCGTCCCGGCAACCAGTCACCAATCACCAAATCGCCATTCACCGATGACCAGCGACTAATCACGGCAGGCCCGCGGCAGCGAGACGCTCGCGCATCTTTGCTTCCGTCAGGAACCCGAATTGCAGCCCCGATACGTTGCCGTCGCGGTCGACGAAGAAGCTGTCGGGCAGCCCCTGCAGGCGATAGGCGTTGTACACCGACCCGCTCGTGTCGAGGAGCAGCGGCAGCGTCAACGAGCGGGTGGAGAAGAAGCCGCTGGCGGTGGCGGCGTCCTCCTGATAGTTCACGGCGAGGACTTCCAGGCCGGCGGCGTGCTTCTCGTCGTACAGTTTCTGGATGTCGGGCAGTTCCTTCTTGCAGGGGACACACCAGCTCGCCCAGAAGTTCACCCAGACGACGCTGCCGCGGAGGTCGCTCAGCCGAATGACCTTGCCGTCGCTGCTGCGAAGCGCGAAGTCGGGCGCGGGCCGGTTGATGATCGGCGCGCTGTCGCCGATCGGGCCGATGCCGGCTTCGTCGGTGGTCGCCGCCCGCAGCGGCGCCTCCGGCTCGCCGGCCGTCGCCTGCGGCTTCGCGCTGCCTCCTCTGGTGGCGTTGAGGGCAACGACGCCGAGCGCGAGGATCGCGAGGATGACGGCGGCGATGGCGGCGCGCGCGATCGGCCGTTCCAGAAGCGACACTCTCGGCGGCTCGGGATCATGCATTTCACCAACTATACGTGGAGACGCTCGCCGCGGCTTTCGCCCGTCCGGATGAAGTATCGTCGGCTTGACCTTCATTGAGGAGGGCGTGTACTAACAGCGGGATGATCAAGGCGCGGCGGGGTGACAGCGTTCGATGGCTAGCGTCTTGCGGCATCACCGCCTGTCTCGTCGTTGCTACCTCCGCCTGCGGCGTCTTCGACGCTCCCCCTCCCGTGCCAACGCAGTCCGGAGCGTCGTCGAACATCCTGGTGAACCCCGGCTTCGAAGAGGGCGGCCCGCCATGGATCCCCTCGACCATCCCGCCGTCCGATGCGCCGCCGGTCTCGCTGTCAGATGACCGCCCACACGGCGGCGACCGCAGCGCCGAACTCAAGCTCGATGCCGCGACCGGCGAGGGCGGCACGCGCGCCGTCTCGTCGGTGCAGGGCACGGCGCCGGCGGAGTTCCCGGAGTTCGTGTCCGGGTTCTACCGGATCACCGACTGGCAGCCCCGCGCGACGTTCCAATACGTCTACTTCACGGTCACGGTGCACGGCGGCGACTTCGGGAACGGCGCGCCGGCGCACGAGATCCGCTTCGTCATCGGCGCCGCGATCGAGCCATCCCTCGAGCCCGACGTGCAATACGTCTTCCTCAGCCGGAATCCGCCTGCTCTGGGCCGCTGGACCTACTTCAGCTACCCGGTGCGGCAGGCGTTCGCGGATCGATTCCAGCACGTGCCCGCTCGCTGGACCAGCGTCGACATTGGCATCGGCGTGCGGCTCGATGGGCGCGACGTACAGGACGCGCCCGCGTCGGCAGACGTGCAGTACGACGACCTCTACGCCGGACCGCAGTCCGCCAACCCGAACCGTCCTGCTGATCCCTAGAGGTCCCCGTGGCGTATTCCTGACTGAATCGCTAGACTTTAGGCAGTCCCGCGTACCCGGAGGGTGATCAGTGCCGACCTACGAATATCTCTGCGCCAGTTGCGGCAAGCGCTACGAAAAGCGCGAAGGCTTCGACGCGCTGGCGAAGCAAAAGTGCCAGTTCTGCCGCAAGCTCGCGGCGCAGCGCGTGCTGTATGCGCCACCCGTCGTCTTCAAGGGCGGCGGATTTTACAAGACCGACAGCCGCGGCAAGAGCGGCGAGACGGCGGAGGCCGCGCCCGCAACCCCTGCCGCCGCGTCGGCAAACGGTGATGCGGCGGGCGGCGACAGCGGCTCCTCCTCGTCCACCGACGGCGCGGACGGCAAGCCCGCCGCTCCCGCCAAGAAGGAGACCGCCGCGGCCAAGAAGCACACCACGACGACCGAGACGGCGGCGGCCAGCTAGCGCCGCGTGAAGGTCGTAGCGCAGCGCGTGACCAGCGCACGGGTGACCGTCGGCGACGACGTAGCCGGCGCGATCGGGCCCGGCCTCCTGCTCTTCGTCGGCATCGCCCAAGGTGACGACGCCGCTACCGCGCGGGCGATGGCGCGGAAGTGCGCCGAACTGCGCATCTTCGCCGACGACGAGGGTCGCTTCCATCGCTCGCTGCTCGATACCGGAGGCGAAGCGCTCGTCGTCTCGCAGTTCACCCTCCTCGCCGACACCAGGCGAGGCCGCCGCCCCAATTTCACCGACGCGGCGCCGCCCGATGTGGCCGCGCCGCTCGTCGAGCACTTCGCATCATCGCTGCGCGATCTCGGCGTTCGCGTCGCATGCGGGCGCTTTGGCGCCGCGATGCGCGTGGCGTCGGTGAACGACGGACCGGTGACGATCTTCCTCGACAGCGCCGGCGACGGGCGGCCCCGGGACTAATCTTCTGGCGCCGGCGGGTAGACGAGGCAGTCGCCGCGCCCGCAGGCATCCATGATCCGATCCGCGGTTTCGTCTGCGGAGAGCGCGGAGTTGTCGATCAGGCATCCGCCACTAGATGCGCCGTACGCTGTGAACCTCTGGTGCGCCTCGCGCAGTTTATCCTCCGGCACGCGAAGCGTCTCCTCTCGCGAGACCCCGCGTCGCACCGTCTCCTCAAGTGACGGGAGCAGCACCGCGAGATGCACCGGCACGTGCGCCTCACGGAGTTCCTCGACGTAGATCGCGAGCAAGCTCGGACTGATGACGCCGTCGACGAACACGGCGTACAGCTCCTGCGCGAAGGCCACGGCCGCGCGCGCCGCCGCCCGCGTCACCATGCGATTCTGCCGGTCCGATTCGGGCAGCCACGGCTTCGTGTACCCCATCCGGATCGATGCGTACAGCTCGTCGGTCTTCAGGTGCACCGTCCGGTCGTAGCGTCCGCACAAGGACTCGGCTACGGTGCTCTTTCCGGCGCCGGGCGGTCCGGAGATGATGACGATCTGCGACATCAGAGGCCGCTGATCTCGAGGCTGATGTCCAGCGCCGGGGCGGAGTGCGTGAGCCGCCCGACCGAGATGAAGTCGACGCCGGCCTCGGCGATCGCGCGCACGTTTTCGAGGCTGACGCCGCCGGAAGCCTCGATCTGCACGTGCCCGGCGGCGATCTGCACGCAGTCTCGGATCTGGCCCGGGCTCATGTTGTCGAGCAGGACAACATCGGCACGGGCTTCGATCGCTTCCTTGAGCTGTTCCGCATCGGTTACCTCCACCTCAATGCGGGTGGTGTGCGGCGCTGCCGCGCGCGCCGCGGCGACAACAGCGGCGACGTCGCCGATGCCGGCCTGGCGCGCCGCCTCGATGTGGTTGTCCTTGATCAGCACCGCAGTCGAGAGGTTGAAGCGATGATTGCCGCCGCCGCCCGCGCGCACGGCGTACCGCTCGAACTGCCTCAGCCCCGGCGTCGTCTTCCGCGTGTCGAGGATGCGCGCGCCCGTGCCCGCGACCGCATCGACGAACTCGCGCGTCAGCGTGGCGATGCCCGACAGGCGCTGGAGGAAATTCAACGCCACCCGCTCGGCATTGAGGATCGCCGCCAACGGGCCCTCCACCTCCGCCAGCTCGCTGCCCGGCGCGACGCGCTCGCCCTCAGCGACCAGCGTGTCGAAGGAGACGGTCTCGTCCAGCGCCGTCATCGCCGCCGCGGCGACCGGCAGGCCGGCCAGCACCCCCAGCTCCTTCGCGACGAAGACGCCGTGGCCCCATTGGTCCGGCCGCACGATCGCGCGCGTCGTGATGTCGTCGCCGGCGCCATCCTCCCTTAGTGCCGCGAGGACGGCCTCCTGCACGATGTATGGAGCGATGGGCGCCAGTGCGTCAGCCATGTCGACTCCGGTTGGTGGGGTATCGAACCGCAGCGCCGGGTCAGCCCGCCGGCGCGTTCTTCCGGAAGGTGATGTGGCGTCGCCACTCGTCGCTCGCCAGCGGGAAGTCCGTGCGGTAGTGCGCGCCCCGGCTCTCCTCGCGTTGCCGCGCCGCTTCTGCCATCAACCGCCCGACGAGCACCATGTTCGCCACCTCGTGCGACGCGCGATCGTTCGCTTCGGGAAGCGCCGAGCGCCACGCAGCGAGTTGCCGCGCCGCCGACGCGAGGCCGTCTCCGTCGCGCACGATGCCCACCTTATCCCACATTAGCGCCTGGAGCGAAGCGCGGTCGGGTGCGCCTCCCGGCTCGTTCGCGCACGGCGGGAGGTCGGACGCATCCGGCACCGGCGGTGGCGGCTCGCCGGCATTCGAGGTGATGCGCTCGACGATGCGCTTGGCGAACACCACGGTCTCGAGCAGCGAGTTGCTGGCCAGGCGGTTCGCGCCGTGGACGCCGGTGCAGGCAACCTCACCGCAGGCGTAGAGGCCGCGGATGGTCGTCTCGCCCCAGGTGTTGGTCCGCACGCCGCCCATCATGTAGTGCGCCGCCGGCGACACCGGCACCGGCTCCTTCGTGATGTCGACGCCGTGGTCCAGACAGTAGCGATAGATCTGCGGGAAGCGCGCGGTGATCCGCGTGCCGGGCAGGTGCGTGATGTCCAGGTACACGCGGTCCGTCCCGGTCCGCTGCATTTCGCTGACGATCGCCCGCGCGACGATGTCGCGCGGCGCCAGCTCGGCCTTCGCGTCGTACGCGGCCATGAAGCGCTCGCCGGCCGTGTTCAAGAGCACGCCGCCCTCGCCGCGCACCGCCTCCGAAATGAGGAAGATCGGCACGCTGGGAAGGCGCAGCGCCGTCGGGTGAAACTGGATGAACTCCATGTCCTGGACCTCGGCGCCCGCGCGGTAGGCGAGCGCGACGCCGTCGCCCGTCGCGACGTCCGGATTTGTGCTGACGCGGAAGAGCTGCCCGCAGCCACCGCTGGCGAGGATGATCGCGCCTGCGTCGAAGCGCTCGCTGATGTTCGTGCGCGTGTCGAGTGCGGCGAGCGCAACCGCCCGGCCGTGTTCGATGAGAATCTCTTCGACCTGGACGTGCTCCTTGATCGTGAACCGCGACATGCGCGCCAGCCCGCTCAGTGATAGCTCGATGTGCGCGCCCGTCGAGTCGCCGCCCGCGTGCAAGATGCGGCTGCGGCTGTGCGCCGCTTCGCGGCCGAGGGCGACCTCGCCGTCGGCGCTGTCGAAGGGCACGCCGAAGTCGACGAGGTCGTGGATGCGGTCGGTCGCCGCTTCCACGAGGATGCGTGCCGCCTCTTCGTCGACGAGCCCGGCGCCGGCGTCGATCGTGTCCTGGAGGTGGAGCTCGGGAGTATCGTCGGCGCCGACGGCCGCGGCGATGCCGCCCTGGGCGTACTTCGTATTGCACTCGTCGATGCCACCCTTGGTCAGCACGCAGACGGAGCCGTGCCGGCGCGCGAGCAGCGCGGCGTAGAGGCCGGCGATGCCGGAGCCGACGATGATGAAATCGAATCGAGGCTGCATGCCCTGCCCTTCGCCTGCGCGCGCCTAGACTTAGTGTCACATGTACACTAACTCGGCCGCGTGGCGATGGTCAAGCCTCAGACCGCGCATAGCCGGCGTGCGCGTGCGGCGGCGGTTGACACGCCGCTGCGCCCGTCGTAGACATTGATTCAGCATTCGGAAGCACAGCATCGGGGAGCGGAGGCGGTGGTGATGGGAAGCGACTCTGAGATCGCAAAAGCGAGCGAGCAGCTCGCCGTCGCCGAGCGGGCGGAAGAAGCGACGCTCTGGGATGACGCCGCCGCGGCGTACGAAGCATGCCTGACGGCGATCGCCGGCACCGCCATGGCGGCGCGCGAGCCGGACCTGCTGACCGCGCTCGGCCGCTGCTACTGGAACATGTCCGGGACGAGGATGGCGTGGCGCACGCTACGACGGGCCATCGCGCTGTACCGGGAGCGCGGCGACGGCCCCGGCATGGCGCGCGCCACGCTGGAGATCCTGCGGATCTGGGGCCCGCCCGAGCGGCATCGCGCGATGGCGGAGGAGGCGACCGAGGCCCTCGGCGACGGCTCGCCGCATCTGCGCGCCCTGCTGCTGTTGCGGTCGTGGCAGGTCGACGAAGCGGTCGCGCTTGCGGAGAAGCATGGCTTCGAAGACGTGCTCATGTTCAAGACGGAGCGTGACGCCTGGACGTCGTTCGACGACGGTCGCGTAGATGAGGCGATCTCGGTGTGGCGGAAGGCACACGAGTTCCATGTGATCCAGCGTCAATATCAGGGCGCCGCGCAGGTCCTGCGCGGCGCGGCGTTCGGCGTGTTGCAGGCGGGCCTGCTCGACCGCGGGGCCGCACTCGCCCGCGAGGCGGTCGACTACGCGCGGTCGGTGCATCTGCGCTTTCCAGAGCAGCTGGCGCTGATGGACCTCGCGGGCGAGGCCTTCGCCCGCTGCGACTTCGCGCGGTGCGAGGCGCTTCTGCACGAGACGCCGGCAATCAGCGACTTTCGCGCCGATCTCTACCGCATGTGGATGGCGGAGCTGCGCGGCGACATACCCGCCGCGCTCTCCCTGCTCGTCGATCCCGAACGCGGCGGCGGCGCGCTGACGGCGGTGTCGCAGACGCACGCCGCCGCCTGCGGCCTGCTGTTCCACGCCGGGCGGTTCGATGCCGCGCAGCAAGAGCTCATCGCCTGGGCGGACGTCGCCCGAAAGGGAGAGAGCTTCTGTCAGGAGGCGCCGGTGCTGTCCGATTGCCTTGCGACGCTGGGCAGCGACGATCTGCTGTCGGAGGTCCACGACGCCTACGAGAAGCGCCCTGGCGGCAGCGTCTACGCGCCGCTGCAGGGGCGGGGCGATGGAGACACCCGAGGCGCCATCGCGCTCCGGCTGGAGCTGGTGGACCTGGCGCAGGAGCGATTCGCGACAGGACTCGCGTGGGCCGAGCGCGAGCGCTGTCCGCTCGACGCCGCGCGCTGTCTGCTGGGCCTCGCTCGCGTCGCCGTCCGGCGCGGGGAGACTGCTGGCGCCGACGGCTATCTCGAACGCGCCTCCGCGCTCTGCGAGGAACACGGGGCGCGGCTGTACCTCGATCAGATCGCTGCGCTAACGCGGGCGTAGCGGGATTGCGTTACTGGCTGCCGTAGTAGCCGCGGCAGGCGGTGCGGCCGAACAGCGACTGATCCGACAGCCCGAGGAAGCAGTCGCTGAGCAGGTCCGAGTACACGAATGCCGCGTTCAGACAATCGGCCTTTCCGGCGGGCGTCGTGCCGTTGCCGGCGATCAGGTCGCCCAGGCAGTTGCGCACCCGGACATCCAGTCTGGCATCGCCGGCGAGCTGCTGGCAGGCGGCGGCGCCGTCGGAGGTCAATCCGACGAGAAAGCCCACGCACGTCGCCATCGGCGGCTTCGTGCGGGGTGGCGGTGGCGGTGGTGGTGGCGGCGGTGGCACATACGGCGCCGGTGGCACATACGGCACGGCCGTTGCCGGTACGGCGACGGGTGCGAGCGGCGGTGGTGACGCTGGTGGCGGCGGCGCCGCGTACCGGACGGCCGCCACTGGCGCCTCAGCCCCGCGGGTTGCCGGCGGCTCCACGGCGGCCGCAGGCGGCGGCGCTTCCGCCTGCTGCGTCGCGATCGCCCGGATGTAGGCATCCGCGCGCTGTGTCGAGACGGCGATCACGTACGCCTGCTCCTGCGCGTTGAGCTTGCGGTCCTTCGCGTACACGAAGAAGTACACCGCAACGAGCACCAGCGTGCCGCCAAGCGCCAGATAGCCGACCAGTTCGAGGATGCTCTCGCCGCGTTCGCCCCGCTGCGCGTACATATGCCGACGCTCCATCACACGGACGATCTGCTGGTCCGTACAAGGAGATCATCGGCCCGCGGAGACCGAAATGCAGAGAGGAAGGGAGCGAAACTGCCTCGTTCGAGTGCAATGGCGCGGCCGCGTCGGTACCGCGCCGGCCGCGGTCTATGCGCTCAGCTCTTCGCCGCCATCGATGCCGATGACGTTCCCCGTCATCCAGTAGGTCCGCTCGTCCGAGAGGACGGTGATCGCCTTCGCTACATCTTCCGGACGGGTCGAGCGGCCGCTCGGGTTGCGCTCCATCGCCCGCTGGTGCAGTTCCGGGCCGCCTGGGATACGGCGAAGGGCGGGCGTGTCCGTGACGCCGGCGCGGATGGCGTTCGCCGTGACGCCCATCGGCGCCAGCTCGAACGCGAGCTGCCGGATGTGCGATTCGAGCGCCGCCTTCGCCGCCGACACCGCGCCGTAGGTCGCGATCACCCGCGTCGAGCCGGAGCTGGTCATCGCGTAGATGCGGCTGTTCTGGCCCAAGAGCTTGCGCGTCGCCATGTCCTGAGCCCAGTAGACGAGGCTGTGAGCCATCACGTCGAGCGTCATGTCCATCTGCTTCTGGCTGATCCGTCCCTTCGGGTCGTCGGCGACGAACGGGAGCAGCGTCCCGAACGCGAGGGAATGCATCAGGACGTGGACGTATCCCGCGTCGAGCTTCTCGCTTATGCTGTCGAGCGCGGCCGCGCGCTTGTCCGGATCGGCGGCGTTGATGTTGAAGAAGATCGCCTCCTGGCCCGCCGCCTTCACTTCGTCCTGCACACGGACAGCGTTCGGGAGCGTCGATCGCAGGTCGAAGTGCACGCCGAAGATGCCATAGCCGGCGCGCGCGAGCTCGATCGAGGTAGCGGCGCCGAATCCGCTCGATGCGCCGAGGATCAGTGCCCACTTGGAGGACATACAACACAACCTTCCGCCCGTTTTGCGCTGCCGTACTGCACTGGCAACGTGGGGAGAGCATGCCGCCGGACGTACCGGAGATCAAGCAGCGACGGCAGCTCGGCTAAGCCAGCAGGCCGTCTTCGCTCGCGATGCGGCAGCGGTAGGCCTCCGCCGGCGCGGCGTCGCCCGCAAGTGTTGCCGCCACGGCGGCAAAGAGCATTGATGCCGGTGTGATGGCGTAGCGCATCGTCTCCGCCGCCAGGCGCAGCGCGTTGCTCACCTCGTGTTGCCGCTCCGACGGTGGCAGCAACCGGCATCCGTTCACGATCAGGAGCCCGCGCGGCGCCACGCCGCGCCGCTCGATCGCCTGCTCGATGCGCTGTCGCAGCCGGTAGTGCGGGGCCAGGTCGATCGGGTGCTCGCTCGCTTCGATCTCGACGTAGATCGCCGTGTCGCCGCTGCGCAGCTCGACCGCGTTCGCGTCCTGCGCGTAGACATCGAACCCGATCAGCCGCAGCGCATCCACGACGATTTCGTTCAGCCCCACAGCGCCTTCTTGCCACAACAGGCGCTGGTACCGCTCGACTTCGTCTAGCGCGGCTCCGGCTTCGTCCATGCGCGCCTGCGCTTCGCTGAGCGCGGCCCGAGCACTCTCGACGCCGGACGCGCGTTCTTCAAGCCCCGAGAGCGGATACGAAGCGAGCCAGCGCGGCGCCCGTCCCGCGGCGGTCACGCCCAGCGCATGTCGAATGCCCGCCTGCAGGGCGTCCGACATCGCGTACCGTGCCTCGCCAGCGGCCGGCCGCATGGCGGGCAGCATGATCACGGCGCCGCCGTCGCCGCCTATGTCGACACCGATGGCGGCGCCGCCCCCGCTGCGCGCGAACACGTGCGCGCCGGAGAGGTGGTCTTCGTCGAAGTAGGCACGGTAGGTGATGTTGGCGAGCTGTCCGATGACGAACGAGGCGAGAGGGTGCTGGTAGTCGACGACGTTCCCGCGCGTGCCTCCGCCTTCGAGCAGGGCCGGCGGACGGCAGGCGTTGCGCAGGTCGTCGGGGAGCCAGTAGTAGTCGTCCAGCAGCTCCACACCCACCACGCCTTCGTGACGCGCGGCCGGATGCGCGAAGCAGACGATCTCCCCGCCGTTCGCCAGCAGCCGAGCTGTCTCGGCCCGCCGTCGGAGCAGCACGTCCGAGAGCGCGGCCGCCTCGGCCGATGGCTCTGCATTCCGCACGGGCAGATCCGTAAAGGTGGCTGCTTCCGCCGTGCCCGAGACGACGCCTTCAATGAGCAGCGACAGCGCTCGCGGGTCCACGACGAGCGCGTCGTAGTCGAAGAACGACGGCGCGCTGAGGAAGCTGTAGTTGTCGACTTGCGGTCCGGGCAGCGGATAGCCGAGGGAGAGAATGCGGCCGATCACCTTGCCGGCGGCCATCGCTAGTCTTCCAGCGAGAGGGTCCGGAGGAACTGCCGCAGCCCCGGCCCAATGTCGTCGCGGGCGAGCCCGATCTCGATCGACGCTGTCAGCAGGCCGAGCGGCCGGCCGGTGTCGTAGCGGCGGCCCGCGAACTGGTAGGCGAACACCGGCTGGGTGGCCATCAGGCTCGCGAGCCCATCGGTGAGCTGCACTTCGCGGCCCTTGCCGGGGGCCGTATGCTCCAGCACATCGAAGATCTCCGGCGTCAGGACATAGCGCCCGACGATGCCGAGGCGCGAGGGCGCGTCCTTCAGGCTGGGCTTCTCGACGAGCGCATCCACCCGCGTGACGTTTCCGCCGACGTCCGTGCCGCCGACGATGCCGTAGCTCTCCACTTCGTCGTCCGGGATCGATTGCACGGCGATCACCGAGCCGCCGCGGGCCTCGAACACATCGACCATCTGCTTCGTCACGGGCACATCGGCGACGAGCACGTCGTCCGGGAAGAGCAGCGCGAAGGGCTCGTTGCCGATGGCGCTCTTCGCCTGCAGCACGGCGTGGCCGATGCCCTTCTGTTCGGTCTGCCGGATGTACATAATGTCCGCCAGGTCGCTAATCTTCTGGATCTCCGCCAGCCGCGTCAGGTCGCCCTTCTCGCGTAGCGTCATCTCGAGTTCGAGCGAGCGGTCGAAGTGGTCCTCGACGGCGCGCTTGCTCGCCGCGGTGACGATGATCACCTGCGTCAGGCCCGCCGCCGCCGCCTCCTCCACCGTGTACTGGATGATCGGCTTGTCGACGAGGGGAAGCGACTCCTTCGGCTGCGCTTTCGTCGCGGGAAGCAGCCGCGTGCCGTAGCCGGCTGCCAGCACCACCGCCTTCCGTACCCGCATCGACCCTCCTCGGCTTCGCGCCGGGCAATTGTATCGGCGGCCTTGCTGGGGCGACAATCCGGCGCGCGCGCCCGCTCGTATGTGTTTGCGTAACCTCTGTTGCATCACCGATGGACACCGTAGGAGGAACCCATGCGCACGAAGCGAAACATCATCGTGATCGCGGCAATTGGCAGCGGACTGCTGCTAGCATCGGCGGCGATTTCGCTGGCGCCGGCGTCGCCCGCACACGCCGCGGCAGCCACCCAACACATCACGATGGGCAACAACTTCTATATGCCGACGACGATCACGGTAAACGCCGGCGATACCGTGCAATGGGACTGGCCCGCCGCGCCGAACAGCACGCCACACACGGTCACCTCGGATACCGGCACGACGCTCGGCAGCCCTCAGCAGGCGACTGGGACGTATTCGCACACGTTCGATGCGGCCGGCGTCTTTCCCTTCCACTGCGAGGTCCACCCGACCCAAATGACGGGCACAATCACCGTGCAGGCCGCGGCTGCCCCGACCAACACCGCCGCCGCGAGCAGCACAGCGGCGGCGAGCCCCACGGCGACCGCCTCGGTGGCCCCGACACGGACGGCGACCGGCAGCGTGACCGCCGTTGCCGCGACGAGCACTCCCGTCGCCGTGACCACGGGCGTGGTCCAGCCGACGATCACGACCGGGCGCGAGCCGACCGCCGCCGTCGTTGGTCCGCCGATTCGGCCGGCGGCAGGCACGGGCGCGGCGCGCGAGCTACCCGGGACGGGGACTGGGCCCGCTCCATCCGGCCGCCCGCGGTTCGGCTGGTTGAGCCTGCTGCTGGCGCTCGTCGGCGTCGGCACGTTCGGCGTCGTGCCGGTTGCGATCCGCCGGCGGTAGCGGAGCGCAC
This sequence comes from Dehalococcoidia bacterium, assembly GCA_038227375.1. GTDB lineage: Bacteria > Chloroflexota > Dehalococcoidia > DSTF01 > JACRBR01 > JALYKW01. The sequence continues at coordinate 72,342 of JBBRPY010000004.1, read as the reverse complement.
TCGCTCATCGAAAGACCGCGCCGCCAACCTCCGCTCTCCACGCCGTGGAGAGGGGCCGGGGGTGAGGCCGGGTGAGGCTGGTGCGGGATCAGGAATTGCTATCCTGAAGGCACCCACACCACCACCAGCGCACTGGAACCGCATGCCCGAATTCAAGCTCACCTCCGACTTCCAGCCCACGGGCGACCAGCCGCAGGCGATCGAGAGCCTCGTCCAGGGCCTCGAGCAGGGCGACCGCGCCCAGACGCTGCTGGGCGTCACCGGCAGCGGCAAGACCTTCACCATGGCCAACGTCGTCCAGCGCTACCAGCGGCCGACGCTGGTCCTCGCGCCCAACCGCACGCTCGCGGCGCAGCTCTGCTCCGAGTTCAAGGAGTTCTTTCCGGAGAGCGCGGTCGAGTACTTCGTCTCGTACTACGACTACTACCAGCCCGAGGCGTACATCCCCCGCACCGACACCTACATCGCCAAAGACGCCGACATCAACGAAGAGATCGATAAGCTCCGGCACGCCGCCACCCGCGCGCTCTTCGAACGCCGCGATGTGCTGATCGTGGCCTCGGTGTCGTGCATCTACGGGCTTGGCGAGCCGGATGAATATCAGAGCTTCGTCGTCCAGCTCCGGAAGGGTCAGCGCTTCGACCGCTCGCGCATCATGCGGCGCTTTGTCGACATGCAGTACGAGCGCAACGATATGAACCTGGTGCGCGGCAAGTTCCGCATGCGCGGCGACAGCATCACGATCCAACCGTCGTACGAGGAGCTTGCTGTCCGCATCGATTTCTTCGGCGACGAAGTCGAGCGCATCGTCGAGATCGACCCGCTGACCGGTGAGCTGCTGGCCGACCGCGATGCGGTGGACATCTATCCCGCGAAGCACTTCGTCACATCGAAGAACAAGCTGGACGATGCCATACGCGACATCGAGATCGAGATGCACGAGCGCACGATCGAGCTGCGGGCGCAGGGAAAGATCGTCGAGGCGGCGCGGCTCGAAGAGCGGACGAACTACGACCTCGAGACGATGCGCGAGGCCGGCTACTGCTCGGGCATCGAGAACTACAGCCGGCACCTCGCGCGGCGCGCGCCGGGTAGCACACCGTGGACGCTGCTGGACTACTTCCCGGACGACTTCCTGATGTTCATCGACGAGTCACACATCGCCGTGCCACAGGTGCGTGGGATGTACCACGGCGATCGGGCGCGCAAGCAGACGCTGGTGGACTTCGGCTTCCGCCTTCCGTCGGCGATGGACAACCGGCCGCTGAACTTCGAGGAGTTCAGCAACCATTTGAACCAGGTGGTCTACGTCTCCGCCACGCCGGGACCGCACGAGCTCTCCGTCAGCGCGCGCGTGGCCGAGCAGGTGATCCGGCCGACGGGACTGCTCGATCCCGTGCTCGAAGTGCGCCCGACGCGCGGCCAGATCGATGACTTGCTCTACGAAGTGCAGCAACGGACGGCGCGCGGCGAGCGCACGCTGGTGACGACGCTGACGAAGCGCATGGCCGAGGATCTCGCCGACTACCTGCAGGAGTCGGGCGTCCGCACACACTACCTGCACAGCGAGATCGACACACTGGAACGCGTAGAAATCCTGCGCGACCTGCGGCTGGGCGTCTACGACGTCGTCGTCGGCATCAACCTGCTACGCGAGGGACTCGACCTGCCGGAGGTGAGCCTGGTCTGCATCCTCGACGCCGACAAGGAGGGCTACCTCCGCTCGGGCGGCTCGCTCGTGCAGACGATCGGCCGGGCGGCGCGGCACGTCGATGGCCATGTGCTGATGTACGCGGACAAGGTCACCGACTCGATGCGGTTCGCGATCTCAGAGACGGAACGCCGACGCGCCATCCAGCGCTCCTACAATGAGGAGCACGGCATCTCGCCGGAGGGCATCACGAAGGCGATCCGCGACATCACGGACCAGATCAAGAAGGTCGCGGAAGAGCGCAGCGGTTACGACGTGAAGAGCCTGCCCAAGGACGAGATGGCGCGACTGGTGAAGGACCTTGAGCATCAGATGAAGACCGCCGCAAAGCAGCTTGAGTTTGAGAAAGCGGCCTTGATGCGCGACCAGGTGATCGAGCTGCGCAAAGCGATGATCGACGATCAGTCGGCGCTGCACGAGTTCGCCCAATCGTCGTACGGCTCCCTCGGCTCAGAGCCGAAGGCGCGCGCCGGCGGCCGCTACCAGCGCCGCGCCCCCGTCCGCGGCCGCCGATAGGCCGGCGGCGTCTCCACAACGACGCGCGCGTCCCGCATCGAGCCACCATCGATAGCATCCGTCTCGCGCTTCCACTCGCCGCCTCCGTCGCGGACAATGATCATCGTATTTCCACGAAATCGCCGTCGCGGGAACCGTAGTGGGCATGCCGCCCGCATCAGCTAAGGGTGGACTTGATGGGTGTGGTGCAGGGCAGCGTCGAACCAGGCTACGAGCCGGTGCGAGCGGTGCTGGAGCAGCAGTTTGCCTCCAGGATGCACATCGGCGCTGGCGTCGCGGCCTATCACCGCGGACGCAAGGTCGTCGACCTCTGGGGTGGGCTCGCCGACGCTGCGACGAATGAACCCTGGCGCGAGAACACGATCGCCGTCGCGTATTCGACCACCAAGGGCCTGACGGCGACCTGCATGCACCTGCTTGTCGACCGCGGACTCGCTGCGTACGACGGTCCGGTCGCGAAGTACTGGCCGGAGTTTGCCGCGAACGGAAAATCCGGCATCACGATTTATCACCTGCTGACGCATCAGGCCGGCATGGCGCCGCTGCCGCCGGGCATGAGCACGGTCGATGAACTCTGCGACTGGGAGCGGATGATTCACGGGCTCGAGGCGATGGCCCCGGCCTGGGCCCCGGGCACGGCGACTGGGTATCACGCGCTCACCTTCGGTTTCCTCGTCGGCGAGGTCGTGCGGCGCATCGACGGGCGCTCGCTCGGCAGGTTCTTTCAGGAGGAGGTCGCCTCACCGCTGGGCATCACGCAGTTGCACATCGGCACACCTGAGTCACTCGACGGCGATGTCGCTACGCTCACATCCACGATCGAGATCACACCGGAGATGGAACAGGCGCGCACGGCGCTCGGCGTCGTCGACTCGATCCCCGGACGGGCGCTCGGGTTCGGCGTCGTCGGGAACCAGAACGACCTGCTCAACTCGCCTGCGGGCCGCCGCGCGGAGATCCCCGCCGTGAACGGAACAATGAGCGCCCGCGACCTCGCGCGCATGTATGCCTGCCTCGCCGGATACGGCGAGCTGGACGGCACCCGGCTGATGCGGGAGCAGACGGTGCGGGCGCTGTCGGCGCAGCAGACGCTGCGTCCCGACCTCGTGCTGGTGATCCCGGTCGGCTGGGCGCTCGGCTACATGACGGGCGGGCTTGCCGGCTGGTCCTTCGGTCCGCGGACGACGGCGTTCGGGCACCCCGGCTTCGGCGGATCGGTCGGCTTCGCGGACCCCGAGCGTGAGATGTCGTTCGGCCTCGTGCTGAACGCGCTCAACGTCGACTTCTTCGGCACCGGCCGCGCGACCGCACTCGCCGACGCCGTGCGCACCTGCGCCGCGGCCACCGGCCGCTATCGATTGCATCGGCCATAGCCTTGACTTCCGGATCGCCGCGCTGCTGCACTCGATCCCTTCTCCCCTGTGGGAGAAGGGTAGCCGAAGGCCGGGATGAGCCCCCAAGCTACGGCGCCGGCGGGCCCTGCAGTTGCGGCTGCACGCTGCTCGCGAGCACTTCAGACTGGAGCCCGCGCGGGAGCGCCGCGCTCAGCGTGTCCGGGAAGTATGCGACGCCCTGCATCACCTCGGGCGTGCTGGCGTCCTCGTGATCGAGCAGGTATCCCGACCAGCGCCGCCACCAAGCGCCGCTCGTCAGGTCCGACGCAACCTCTCCGCGCGTCAGCTCGGCGCCGCCGCCGATGCTCCACTTCGACGCGAAGGCCAGTGATACCGACGCGTCCGAGACCTGCACCTTCGCGCGATTGCGGCTGTCGAAGAGCACGATGGCGCCAGGCGGCGCCTGGTACCCATGCCGCATGTCCTCGATCGCCAGGTTCGGATAGTCACGCAGGTACCAGAGCCATCCCTTCGCGAAGTCGTACGAGGTGTCGACCGCGATCGGGATGTTGGCGCCCTGCCCCGAGTCGGCGCCGGCCCGCGCGATTGCGGCGCGCACTGCCTGTACGTCAGGGGCGATGTCGTCCGGATGCAACAGCTCGGTCGGTGCGTCGCCATGATCGCCCGTCGAGAGGGCGGCGACGTTCCGCGGCGCTGACCCGTGACCCCAGGACGCGAGGACGCCGGAGCGCGCGCTAGACACAACGGCGGCGCCGAATGCGGCAAGCACCGCACCCTGAGCGATCGCCCGCGGCATCGTCCGGCGCCGCCAGCTCGCCTCAGGCATCGCGACGCGCGGCATCTCGAACGAGGCCACGGCGTCGCCCACGAGCTTTGCCGCCAGCAGCGCCAGCGGCAGCGCGATGTGGACGCCGAGAGCGGCGTCCTTCCTGCCGAGAGTGCTGAACGCAAAGAACGCGGCGAGCGCCCAGAACGCCAGAAACTTCGTCAGATCCGGCACACGCAGAGTCAGCACCGCGCCCGCCCCGGTGATCAGCAACAGCAGCATCCGGTGGTCAGCGACGGGCCGCAGCCATGCGGGCGCGCCAATGATCGCTGCGATCATCAGGCAAGCCGCGGCGACAATCGCCCGCTCGCGCCAGGGGCTTCTGATCATCAGCGCGACCAGCGCCGCAGCCGCCACTGCGATCGGCACGATCTCGTACGCCGGCAGCGTCATCGCGTAGAAGTACGCCGGGCCATCGACGTGTTTGGCTTCCGGCCGCCACCAGTAGTCGAGCGTGCCCCAGAGCCCGGTCCAGACGCCGCCCCTATTCGTGAAGAAGCCAGTGAACATCGTGATCGTGATGCCATAGAACATCGCCCAGCAGATGACGAAGACGTGCCAGCGCCAGGCGATGCCGACGACCGCCGCCGCGGCGAAGAGCACGCCGAGCGTGATCAGCATCACCGGCAACTCGCCTCCCGGCGTCACGACGGGCGCGCTGCCGGGCGTGTACACGGGCGACTGGCCGTCAAACCCGCGGTCTTCGACGAACGGCAGCTTCTCGACGAGCGGTCCGAAGAAGGGGAGGGTCAGGAGCGTGATGACGAGGAGCGGCGATGCGGCATCCGGCAGCCGCACGAGTCGCAGCTTGCGGCGGAGGCTACCGGCGAAGGGCCAGAGCGCGGCGATCGCGCCGGCGCCAGCGAAGAGCAGGACGCGCGTGCCCAAACCAACGTGCGGCGGCGCTGCGCTCTCGGCGGCGGCGCGATCGCGCGCAAGCCGACGGTCGTAGGCGTGACGCAGCCTAGGGCTGGAGAGTGTACGCACGGCGCCCGCCAGGAGGTTCTGATCGAGCGCCGCACCGTTCGCAACCAGCAGGCGCTGATGCGCAGCTCGGATCTCTCGCGCGTTCGCATCCGGAGCGACACCGAACACCTCGTAGTGCGTCCGCGCGGCGGGATCCGTGGAGTCCGGCGCCGCTGCCTGAGCAAGCAGCTCGCGGCCCGTGCGGTAGTACAGGTACACGGCGAAGATCGGGACTATGACGAGCGCCATCTCGCTCGTGGCGAGCGCAAACGCCAGCGTCGCTGACATCAGGTACAGATAGACCCGCGCGGGGAGACGGGAGTTAGCGCCAGATCAGGATCGCCGTCGCGAGCGAGAAGCACGCGAGATAGATATCCGGACCGGCGAAGCGGCTGTAGAACAAGATCGTCGGCGACGTCGCGAGCATCAGCGCCGCGGCGACGGCCCCCAAGCGCCCAATCTGCCGGGTGAACAAAAAGGGCATCGCCGCGAGGAGCACGCCGAACATCGCCGGCAGCGCCCGCGCCGAGGCGTCGTTTGTGCCGAGCACGTGGAACGCCAGCGCCGCCCCGAAGTACTGGATCGGGCCGTGGAGCACCGGTAGCTGCTCATAACCGCCGCCGCGCGCGAGTTGATTCGCGATCAGCGAGCTGACCGTCTCGTCTCCCTGGAACGTGCGCGCGCCCAGCTCCCAAAATCGGAGCACCGACGCGAGTGCGAGTATGGAGATCAGCGCGGCGAAGATGAGCGCCGGTGTCATCCGGGAGAAAATCGACCGCTTCGGGTAGTGGACGCCGCACACGGACATCGAGAACGCTCCTGCTCATCTGGCTTCGATGGAGTATCGAGCCAGGGCAGGAGCGCAGCCGTAGGCGATCCCCCGATGTGCAAAGGAGCGCCCGCGGAAAAGCCGCGAATCAACCGCGCGCCATCGGCCAGATCGACATCGTGCTGGTCGAAGCGATCCGTTCTCCCCTCGTGGGAGAAGGGTGGCCGAAGGCCGGGATGAGGGCCGCTACCAGCCGCGCTTGGAGAGGATCTCGTTCTCCGGGATGGCGCCGATCTCCAGGCCGCGCATCGCGGTGCCGGTGCCACGGGACACTTCGGCGATGATCGCGGCGTCGCGGAAGTGCGTGGTCGCCTTGACGATGGCCTTCGCCATCTTCTCCGGATTCTCGGACTTGAAGATGCCCGAACCGACGAAGACGCCCTCGGCGCCGAGCTGCATCATCAGCGCCGCATCGGCCGGTGTTGCGATGCCGCCGGCGGCGAAGTTGACGACCGGCAGCTTGCCGAGGTCGTGCACGTCCTTCACGAGGTCGTAGGCGGCGCCGAGATTCTTCGCCTCGGCGGCGAGCTCGTCCTCGGGCATGCTCTGGATGCGGCGGATGTCGTCCCAGAGCTGGCGCATGTGGCGCACGGCCTCGACGACGTTGCCCGTGCCGGCTTCGCCCTTCGTGCGGATCATCGCCGCGCCCTCGCCAATCCGGCGCAGGGCCTCGCCGAGGTTCCGGCAGCCGCAGACGAACGGCACCTTGAACGGGTGCTTGTTGACGTGATGCGCCTCATCGGCCGGCGTCAGGACCTCAGATTCGTCAATGTAGTCGACACCCAGTGCCTCCAGCACCTGCGCCTCGACGAAGTGGCCGATGCGGGCCTTCGCCATGACGGGGATGCTGACGACGGCGATGATGCCGCTGATCATCTCCGGGTCGGACATCCGCGCGACGCCGCCGTCCTTGCGGATGTCGGAGGGGACGCGCTCGAGCGCCATCACGGCGCATGCCCCTGCTTCCTGCGCGATCATCGCCTGCTCGGGCGTGACCACGTCCATGATGACCCCGCCCTTCAGCATCTGAGCGAGGCCCTTCTTGACGGCCCATGTGCCCGTTGCGGAAGCGCCGTTCGCGGCGATGCGGTCGTTTGTCGCAACCATCTTATTCCTCCTCCGGACAAGGGATCGACGGGGATTGCGTGCAGTGTAGCGAATCCAGGCTCGCGAGCGCGGCGTGGCTGTACAGAAGGCGAGTGGCGTTGGCCGGCTAGGTCGCGGACGCCGCCGCGGCCGTCCGCTGCAAGACTTCCTCGTCGATGTGCAGGGAGCCGTCTTCCAGCGTGTAGAACAAGCGCTTGAACGGGATGCCCCGCTCGCGAAAGCGCGCGCCGCCTCCTTCGTGCCGCTCGACCAGGCAGAAGACGAGGACGACCTCGCAGCCCGCGGAGCGCGCGAGGTCCACCGCCTGCATCGCCGCCCCACCCTGCGTGACCGCGTCCTCGACGATCGCCACCTTGCGGCCCGCTTGTATGAGCGGCGCGCCGTCGGATGAAGCGGCGGCGGAGATCGTCGCTTTCGAAGCAGGGCCGTGGTCCTTCGCCTCCGCCCGGCCGAAGAACGTCGGCAGCACCACACCCAGATCAAGCGCCGCCGCGGCTGTCGCGCTGGAGATCGGGATGCTGCCGGTGGCGAGGCCGCCGATCGCTTCGGCGTCGGAATCGATGATCGCCGTCGCCATGAACTTCCCGATCTGGCGCGCGTAGCGCGGATGCAGCGTGACAAGCTTGCTGTCGCAGTAGTAATTGCTGTACCCGCCCGAATTGAGTTTCACCGGCGCAGGCAAGACCGTGATGCAGTGCGTCTCGATCGCGGACTTCAGTTCGTGCAGCTCGTCAACAGCAGTTGCCATCGGCGGAAGGGCCTCCTCTCTCCACGGCGAGTCTTCGACGTGATTGCTACGGCGCGTCATCGACTCCGACGACCTCGCGTGCGCGGAGCAGGTCCCTCCGCAAGACCCACAGCTCGTACGCCCAGGCGCCGCCCATGCCGCCGCGTGCGCTGGCAGCGTCGCGATTCTTTACCATCGAGCGGATCCCCTGCTCTTCGAGCATGCCGCGGAGCATCTCGGCTTCCGGCTCCCCGTTCGGCCGCATCAGCAACGCAAGCGCGTCCGGAGAGGGTAGGCGCGTAGGCGCATCGGGGTCGCGTCCGATGATCCGGTCGACGATGCGGGAGATGATGCCCATGCGGATGCCTGTAGCCCGGCGCTGGCGTGGCGGAGGGGGAGGGATTCGAACCCTCGATCCCGGTTTCCCGAGATAAGCGCTTAGCAGGCGCCCGCACTAGGCCACTATGCGACCCCTCCATGCCGCGGGCCTCAGATTCTAACATGCTCGCTCTGTGCTGTGAGGGGCGACGGTTCTCGTCCACAGAATGCACAGAAGACACAGAAGGCGGCAGCGCACGGGTCGCTTGACGGTCGGCTCACCGCATGGCCGGGCGGCTATAGCGTGACGCCGATGTCGGCGAGGGCTCGCTGTGCGGGAGCGTCGATGTCCACCTCGAGCGCGTTGAGCGCCCGCGAGACCATGTTGTAGTAGGCGATGAGCAGCGTTAACTCCACGATTCCTTCTTCGTCGAGGAAGGAGGCGACGGCGGCGTACGTCGCGTCCGACGCGCGCGCATCGATCGTGAGCTCTCCGGCGTAGGCGAGCACAGCGAGCTCGCGCGGCGCGAACCGCGCGGCGTCCATGGTGCCGATGGCGCGGGTCTGGTCGTCCGACAGCCCGACGCGCCGCCCAAAGGAGATGTGCTGCGAAAATTCATACGGCGCCCGGCACAAGAATCCCACCCGCAGGATCGCCAGCTCGCGCAACTTGGGGTCGAGCTTGCCCTCTTCGAGGAAATACGAGCCCAGTTTCATGAACCGCCGCAGCGCGACCGGGCTGTGCGACAGCGCCCGAAAGATGTTGAGGATCGGCGCTCGCTGCTCCATGCGCTCGAACAGCCAGCGCTGATCTTCGGGAAGGTCTGCCGTCTCGTTCAGCCGCACGCGTGCCATCTGCCACCTCCGGCCTGAACGCCGTCCGCAATGATGCGACAGCGTCTGCGCATCGTACCCAGCCGATCGCGCTGGCGCGCGGGTCAGTATCATGCACGACGGCGGGACGCGGACGGCGGACGCCGCGATGGGCGTGCTGTCCCGCGCGGGTCAGATCATTTGCTCAGAGGAGGCCCCGCGATGCCCGACGCAGTCCACTACGACAAACCCGACTTCATGACGAAGCATCTCCTGAACCCGGCCGTCGCATTCTTCACCAGGATGGGCCTGAGCCTGCGTGGGTCGCGTGTGCTGGCGGTGCGTGGGCGGACGAGCGGCGAATGGCGCACGACGCCCGTCAACCTGCTGCATCTTGAGGGCCGGCGCTATCTCGTGGCGCCACGCGGCGAGACGCAGTGGGCGCGCAACGTCCGGGTCTCCGGAGGCGGCGAGCTGCGGCTCGGGTCGAAGCGTGAGGAGTTCCGGGTCGCCGAGCTGCCGGACGCCGAGAAGCCGCCGGTGCTCCGCGCCTACCTGAAGCTCTGGAAGATGGAGACAGGCAGGTTTTTCGACGGCGTCACCCACGAGTCGCCGGACGCCGACGTCATCCGCATCGCCCCCCTGCACCCGGTCTTCCGCATCGAGTAAGCAAGGCGCGCCCGGCAGCGAACACTCAGGACGAACGACGGTTCCCGACGACGCGAGCATTCGTGACGGAGCTTCCCTCTCCGCGCGTGGAGAGGGTCGAAGGGGTGAGGCCGCGTTTCTTCATCCACAGAAAGCACAGAAGACACTGAGGATCGGCCCACCCGCCGTCACGCTGTCCTTCCGGTCACCTCCACGAGCGGTGACGACGGGTCGAGAGAGAGAGCTGCGGAACGCGCGTCCAGGCGCAGGCGGTACGATCGCGGCTACAGCCCGGCGCCGCGCGACACCTGCGTCGCCGTCGCCTGGGCGAGGGGACGCACCACCAGCTCGTCGATGTTCACATGGCGCGGCCGCGTCACTGCCCAGGCGATGCAGTCCGCGATGTCATCTGCCGTCAGTGGCGTCAGGCCCTCGTACACCTTGCCGGCGCGCTCGGCGTCGCCGTCGAATCGCACGACGCTGAATTCCGTCTCGACGAGGCCGGGGTCGATCTCGGTCACGCGCACCGGCTTGCCGAGCAGTTCGATGCGCAGCGTGCGGGAGATCGCCCGCACGGCGTGCTTGACGCCGGTGTAGCCGGCGCCGCCCGGATAGGTCTCGAAGCCGGCGATCGAGCCGATGTTGATGATGTGCCCGCTGCCCGAGGCCTCGAGCTTCGGCAGCAGCGCGCGCGTCACCAGCATCAAGCCCAGCACATTCGTCTCCCACATCCCGCGCCAGTGCGCTTCGTCGGCCTGCGCCAGCGGCTCCAGTCCCAGCGCGCCGCCCGCGTTGTTGACGAGCAGGTCGCATCGCGGCACCTGCGCGGCGAATGCTTCGACGCTGGCGTGGTCGCGCACGTCGAGCTCGATCGCGGTGGCGCCGAACGGCTCGGCGACCTCACGCAGGCGGTCCATCCGCCGTGCGCCGATGACGAGCGCGAACCCCTCGGCGCTCAGCCGCCGCGCCGCCGCCGCGCCGATGCCGCTGCTCGCGCCCGTAATGACGGCGACCGGCCGCTGGTCTGAAGTCATCTCCACCTCCACGGACGATTCGTCCTACGAGAGCAGTATCGTGCGACGCGGCGGCGTGCGGAAGCGACAGGAGCGTCACCGCCGTTGCCTTGCTCGCTCAGCGTCGGGAGCTGACGGCTGCGAACGCGCACGTGTCCGCCCGTCACAACAGCCCGGCCGCGCGCCGCGCGTCACAGCAGCGCCGCGACGTGCCGCGCGATGGCGAGGCTGGCGGTGAGGCCGGGCGACTCGATGCCGCCGAGGTGCACGTATGCGCCGTCGCGCCAGATGAGGAAGTCGGCTTGCTCGGCGCCCGGCGCCTGGAGCTTCGGCCGGTAGCCGACCTGCCCCGGCGCCAGGTCCTCCAGCTCGAGAAACGGCAGGTAGCGCCGCGCCGCCGCGAGGAAGTCGGCGCGCCGTAGATCGTCGGCGCGATAGTCCAGCGGCGCGCCCTCATCGAGCCACTCGGTGTCAGGCCCGAGGTGGGCGCCGCCGTCGATGTCGAGCGTGACATGCACGCCGAGGCCCCCCTTCGCGTGCTCGGGCACCGGATAGATGAGGTGCCGCAGGGCGCGCGCCTTCTCCGGCGCAACGATGTCGTAGTACCGCCCCTTGTTCACGCGCTGGCGGAGCACGGGAGTGCGGGCGTCTCCGTCGAGCGGGTATCCAAGCATCGCTGCCACGTCCGGTGCACCGAGGCCCGCGCAGTTCACCAATAGCTCCGTGGTCACGGTGGTCTCGTCGCCGTCCGGCCCCGCCAGCGTGAGTGCGCATCCACCCTCCTTCGGCTCGACAGCGATCAGCGCGTGCTTGAGGGCGATCCAGGCGCCGTTCGCCTGCGCCGCCGCGGCGTATGACGCCATCAGCATCGATTGGTCGACGACGCCCGTCGACCCCGACCAGAGCGCCTCCACGCAGCGCACCGCCGGCTCCAGCGCGCGAAGCTCTGCCTCATCACGGATCGTGCGCAGTTCGGGCACGCCGTTCGCTTCGGCCTGCCGCGCGACCGCGTCGAGCGCATCGAGCTCGCCGGCATCGACGGCGATGATCAGCTTGCCGCCGCGATGCGTCCGCACGCCGTTCGCGGCCGACCACTCGTAGAGCAGCCGGTTGCCCTCCAGGCAGAGTGTGTGCTTGAGGGACCCGGTGCGATAGTAGATCCCGGCATGCACGACGCCGCTGTTGTGCGAGCTGGTCTCCAGCCCGAAGCCGGCGTGGCGCTCGATGACGGCGACCTGCCGCGTGCGCGAGAGCTCGGCGGCTACGGCCAACCCGACGGCGCCACCACCCACGATCGCGGCTTCGATGTCCATGGGGTGAGGTTATAGGGTGGAGGTGATAGGTTATAGGCCGTACCGGACCGTCGCCGCTATCGCCTTGCAGGAGCTACTTCATGGCCACCACCGAATCCTTCGACATCACCTCCGGTGTCGACCTGCAGGAGGTCGACAACGCCGTCAACCAGACAAAGAAGGAGATCGCCCAGCGGTACGACTTCAAGGGCCAGAAGGCGGAGATCGAGTACGACCGGAAGGCCGCAAAGCTGACGTTGTCGGCATCCGATGAGTACTATCTGAACGCCATGTGGCAGGTGCTGCAGGAGCGCATGATCAGCCGCAAGGTCCCGACGAAGAACCTGCATCGCGGAAAGCTGGAGCCGGCGGCAGCAGGCTCCGTGCGGCAGGAGGTCGAGCTGAAGCAAGGCATCTCTTCCGACACTTGCCGGGCGATCGTCAAGCTGATCAAGGACCAGAAGTGGAAGAAGGTCCAGTCGCAGATCCAGGGCGACGCCGTGCGCGTGTCCTCACCGTCACGCGATGAACTGCAGGCAGTGATGACGCTGCTGCGCGGGCAGGACTACGACGTCGACCTGCAGTTCGGGAACTATCGGTAGCGCAGTGCGCTTGAGGTCTTGCTGACGCCCGGCCTCACCCCTCTCCGCGGCGAGTCTGCTTCGATGCGGGAGCTGATGCGACGTATTCCTTCTACTTCACGGGAGAAGGATGGCCGGAGGCCGGGATGAGAGGTCGGGCCGCAGCGGTTACTGTAAATCACACATGCCGCCGACGTCCGCATCCACGCCGCAACGCCACAGGTGATCCCTTCTTCCCGCGTGGCGAGGGGGGCTGCGCACCCTCCAACATCCAACATCTAACCTCCAACATCCAGCCCACCGTGTGCTACGATCCCCGTATGCTTCGAGCCATCGGCTACCGTGCGGCGATCACCTCATTTGTCTTTACGGGGCTATGGTTCGTCCTCGGGTTACTGCTACTCTCGACGCCGGCGCCTGGGGCGCTTGGCATCGCCGGCGGCATGTTCACCGCCTGGCTGTTGCTCTTCTTTGCGATCCTCGCGCTGGCGGGCCTGACGCTGCTCATCGCCGCTATCAATGGCGTCTTTCCTCAGAACATCCGGGCGCCCCGGCGCGCGGAACTGTGGGGCACGTCCACCCCCGACGCCCCCGCGGCTCGCCGGGGCGGCGCCACCCGGGCGCCGCGCGCATCCGGGCCGCCGCACGGCGGCTGAGGCGTGCCGAGCGCCCACGTCAACGGCATCGACATCTGGTATGAGCGCTCCGGCGGCGACAAGCCGACGCTGGTGCTGACACACGGTTTCGCGGGTCCAACCGCGGGCTGGCCGCGCGTCATCGATGAGTTTCGCGCGCAGTTTGACCTGCTCCTCTACGATGTGCGTGCCCACGGCCGCACGGGAATGCCCGCGGATCCCGCGACCGTCACCGTCCCGCAGTTCGCCGCCGACCTCGCGGGCCTGATGGATGCCGTCGGGATGCGGCGCGCCCACATCGGCGGCGTATCGATGGGCGGCATGATCTCGGCGCAGTTTGCCTGCGACTTCCCGCAGCGCGTGACGTCGCTCCTGCTCTGCGATACGACGGCAGGGAACCGCGGCGGGGCCGATGCCGCGGCGATCGGCGCGGAGGAGTTCCTCGCGAAGGCCTTCGAGCAGATGGCGCATGTCGTCGAGAAATACGGCATGGTCGGGCTGATCGAGCGCGAGAACCGCTACCGGCGGGAAGGCGACAAATACGCTCACCTCGCCGCCACCTCGCTCGAGGTGCAGGACGACACGAACTGGCGGAACAAGCGCGACCAGATGACCGCGGCCGGCTACCTCGCCGCGAACCGGGCACTGCGCGCTCGGCCCGACCTCACGTCACGGACGCCGGCGATCGCAGCGCCGACGCTGGTCTCTTGCGGTGAATGGGATGCCTTCTATCCCTGCGCCGTGCGCGACCACGCGCTCATCCCCAACTCGCGGCTGGTGACGATTCGCGGCGCCGCCCACGCCACACCGGATTACCAGCCCCAGCTCTGGAAGCAGGCGCTGTTCGCCTTTATCGCCGATGTCGAGGCCGGCAGGCCGATCGGTGGCGAGGCCGTGCTTTCGCCCGCGGCATAGCGCGCAGCGCACCTGCGTTCTTCGCTCACACCGCGCGACGAGCTCGCGAGCGACGCCGCGCCATACGCCAGACGGCGGAGATCGGATACATCCGTAGGCGGGTGCGCGAGGCGGCCGCTCGGGCGATGATGGACGGAGACGCGACGCCAGAGGCTCGGGAGGCCACCAATGCGATTCAACCACATCACCCTGTCTGTCGCCGACCTGGAGCGGTCAAAGGTGTTCTATCTCACGTTGGGGCTGATACAAATCGTCGATTCGCCGGCGCGCTACGCTCGCTTCATGCTCCCGGAGGGCGACGCGACGCTGTCGGTCGAGGTGATGGCCGGCGACTCCAAAGTGTCACCTCACGGTACGACGCTGTACTTCGAATGCGACGCGCTCGATGACGCCGTCGCCGGTCTGAAGTCCAAGGGCATCGTCTTCGAGGAGGACCCGCAGGACATGTTCTATCTCTGGCGCGAGGCGCGCCTGAGGGACCCGGACGGCCATGAGCTGCGCTTGTACTCGGCGGGCGACAACCGGCTGAATCCGCCGTGGCGAATCAAGGCGCCGGTTTAGGCGTTGCGGCCGCCTCGACTCGTGCCACACCTTTGATATGATACGTAGCAGAGTTATTGCGGTCAATCAGGCCGCTAACTTGCTATCACCGCTCGGCTCAGATACAATCGGCGTATGGCAACGAACCTCTATGCGACCCTGGGGGTGAAGCGCGACGCCTCGGCGAAGGAGGTCCGCTCCGCCTATCGGAAGCTCGCCCGCAAGTATCACCCGGACGTGAATCCGGGCGACAAGAGCGGCGATGCCCGGTTCAAAGAGATCAACAGCGCGTATGAGGTGCTGTCCGACGCCGACAAGCGCAAGAAGTACGACAAGTACGGCGACCGCTGGGAGTACGCGGACCAGATCGAAGAGGCGCAGCGAGAGCGCGGTGGGCGGTTCGCCGGCGCGAACGGCGGCCGCGGCGGCGGCGGCCAGTTTCGCGTCGAAGACCTGAACGACCTCGGCGATCTGGGTGGCATCTTCGGAAGCATGTTTGGCCGTGGCGGCGCCGGCACGCGCACGATGTCGCGGCGCGGCGCCGACGTCCAGCAGCCCGTCGAGATCACGCTCGAAGAAGCCTTCCACGGCACGACCCGCATGCTCGAAATGACCGGCCTGGAAGCCTGCCCGACGTGTGGCGGCACAGGCGAGATCGCCGGCGCCACCTGCCACACATGCGGCGGCTACGGCGAGCTGCAGCGCCCCCGCCGACTCGAAGTGAAGATTCCGGCCGGCGTGACCAGCGGATCGAAGGTACGCATGGCGCACGAGGGCCAGCCCGGCATGGGCGGCGGCGTGAAGGGCGACCTCCTGCTTGCGATCTCGGTTCGCCCGCACCCGCGCTTCGAACGCAAGGGCGACGATCTCAGCGAAGACGCCGACGTGCCGCTCACCGTGGCGGTGCTTGGCGGCGAGGTGGAGGTTCCGACGCTTACGGGCAAGGTGATGCTGAAGATCCCGGAGCTGACGCAGAACGGGCGCGCGTTCAAGCTCAGCGGCCTTGGCATGCCGCGGCTCGGCAAGGAGGGCCGCGGCGACCTGCACGCGCGCGTCCGGGTGCAGTTGCCGGCGGAACTCGATGAGGACCAGCGGCGGATCTTCGAGGAGCTGCACGCCGCGGGCGTGTAGGCAACATCAGATGAGGCACTCGGACGTGGACCAGGACGACGCATTTGACATCGAGGAGCCGTGTTACGTGATCTCCATCGTGGCGCGGATGACCGGCATGCACGCGCAGACGTTGCGGCAGTACGAGCGCATCGGGCTCGTCGAGCCAAAGCGCTCGCAGGGCAACATCCGCCTCTACTCGCGGGCCGACGTCGCGCGCCTGCGGCAGGTGCAGCGGCTGATCAACGACCTGGGGCTGAACCCCGCCGGCGCCGAAGTGGTGCTGCGCATGAGCGAACGCCTGCAGGCCGCCGAAGCCGAGAACGAACGGCTACAGCGCGAGGTGCAGCGCCTGCGCGACCGCCGGCTGCCGGCAGCGAGGGAGTAGCCGCAGTTGACCATTGCCACGAAGTCACGGGTAGGACGCCGCAGGAGAGACGCGCATGATGAGACAAGATCGATTTACGCAGCAGGCGCAAGAAGTGCTGGCGGCCTCACAAGAGATGGTCCGCACGCAGCGGCATTCGCAGTGGGATGTGGAGCACGTGCTGCTCGCGCTGCTCCAGCACCGGCAGGGGCTCGCCGGGCAGATCCTCGACCGCATGGGTATCGACGTCCGGGCGCTGACCGGGCGCGTCGCCGATACGCTCGCCCGCGCGCCGAAGCTCGCCTACGACGTGGTGCAGGTGTACACGACGCCGCGTATCGTCAAGATGCTGGAGACCGCCAACGCCGAGTCCGAGCGGCTCAAGGATGAGTACGTTGGCGTCGAGCACCTGCTGATTGCCATCGCCGACGAGCGCGAGGGCGACATCGCGCGCATCTTCCGCGAGTTCAACATCGACAAGGAGAAGATCTACCGGGCCCTGCAGGAGATCCGGGGCAGCGCGCGCGTCGATTCGCCCAATGCCGAGAGCCGCTACGGCGCCCTAGAGAAGTATAGCAACGACCTGACGCAGTACGCCCGCGACGGCAAGCTGGACCCCGTCATCGGCCGCGATCAGGAGATCAAGCGCGTCATGCAGATCCTGAACCGGCGGACGAAGAACAACCCCGTCATCATCGGCGAGGCCGGCGTCGGCAAGACCGCCGTGGTCGAAGGGCTGGCGCAGAAGATCGTCGTCGGCGACGTGCCGGAGAACATCAAGGAGAAGCGCGTGCTGGCGCTCGACATCGGCGCGATGGTGGCGGGCTCGAAGTTCCGTGGGGAATTCGAAGAGCGCCTGAAGTCGGTGATGGATGAGATCCGCCGCGCCGAAGGCGAGATTATCGTCTTCATCGATGAGCTGCATCAGGTGGTCGGCGCGGGCGCCGCTGAGGGGGCGATCGATGCCAGCACGATGATGAAGCCGGCGCTCGCTCGCGGCGAGCTGCGGGTGATCGGCGCCACGACGCTCGATGAGTATCGGAAGCACATCGAGAAGGACCCCGCCCTCGAGCGGCGCTTCTCGCCGGTGTTCCTGGACGAACCGACCGCAGACGAGACGATCGAGATCCTACGCGGCCTGCGCCCAAAGTACGAGGCGCATCACAAGGTGCAGATTTCCGACGACGCGCTGGTCGCCGCCGCGCGGCTCGGCGACCGCTATCTCACCGAGCGGTTTTTGCCCGACAAGGCGATCGACCTCATCGATGAGGCGGCGAGCAAGCACGTCATCGAGCAGCAATCGATGACGCCGGAGCTGCGCGAGCTGAAAGAGCGGCTCGACGAGCTGAGCCGCCAGACCGAAGCCGCTGCCGGCCGCCAGGACTACGAGGCGGCAGCGCGCATCCGCCAGGAAGTGCTGAGCCTGCAGAGCGAATACGACGTAGCGAAGGATGAGTGGGAGAAGACGCACACGGCGGACATGACCGTGACCGAGCACGACATCGCCGAACTGATCGCCACGATGACGGGCATCCCGGTACACCGGATGATGGAGGGCGAAGCAGAGAAGCTGCTGCACATGGAGGAGGCGCTGCACGAGCGCGTGATCGGCCAGGACAAGGCCGTCGAGGCCGTGTCCGAGGCGCTGCGCCGGGCACGCTCCGGCCTGAAGGACCCGAAGCGGCCGATCGGCAGCTTCATCTTCCTCGGACCGACGGGCGTCGGCAAGACCGAGCTGGCGCGCGCGCTGGCCGGCTACCTGTTCGATGACGAAGAGTCGATGATCCGGCTTGACATGTCGGAGTACCAGGAACGGCACACGGTGTCGCGCATTGTCGGCGCGCCGCCGGGCTATGTCGGCTACGACGAGGGTGGCGGGCTCACGGAAGCCGTCCGCCGGCGCCCATATCGGGTGATCCTGTTCGACGAGATCGAGAAGGCGCACCCGGACCTCTTCAACCTGCTGCTCCAGATCCTGGACGACGGGCGGCTGACCGACGGCCAGGGGCGCACGGTGGACTTCCGGAACACCGTGATCATCATGACGTCGAACCTCGGCACCAGCTCTGATGCGAGGGGGCGCTTTGGGTTCGTCACCAGCCGAGCCGCCGACGACGGCCAGCGGGAAGTGCGCCAGGAGACGATCGAGAAAGCGCTGCGGGAGGCCTTCCGGCCGGAGTTCCTGAACCGCGTGGACGAGATTGTCATTTTCGAGCCGCTGACCGAGAAGGAGCTGGAGCGCATCGTCGAGCTGATGCTGAACGAGGTGCGCAAGCGGCTCGCCGACCGTCAGGTGGACTTCGAAGCGACGGAGGCTGCGAAGCAAGCGCTGGTGCGCGAAGGCTTCGACCGCCAGTACGGCGCGCGGCCGCTGCGCCGCACCGTGCAGCGCCGGATCGAGAACCCGCTCGCGAAACAGATCCTTGCGGGCGAGTTCGCCGACGGCGATATCGCGCGGGTCGACTTCGTCGACAGCGACTTCATCTTCTCGAAGTCGCCACGCCGCGCGGAGGAAGAGCGCGAGCCGATGAGCGTCGCTTCATAAGACGCACGGCGCACAGAAGAGCAAGCGCGGCGGACCGATCCGCCCGCTCTTTGATCCCGGCGATTGCACCGCGCCGGTCACTTCTGGCCCTTTGGCGTCAGCGTCAGCTTGCCACCCTTCTGATTCGGCGAGAACGTGACCGGGCCGGACCAGACCACCTTGCCGCCAGTGCCGCAAACAGGAGAGCAGACGACGCCTTCGTAGCCGTTGGGGTTCGGGTCGACCGATAGCGTGAATGACTGCGAAGGTTCCTGCGTCTGCCGGGTCGGATTGTTCGTCTGGTTGCAGCACCCGAAGTCCTGCGCGCCCTGCTCGTGTACCCAGTACACGTAGCCGTGCTCGGTGTCGACTGGGGTCTGGCCTTCGAGCGTAGCGGCGTAAAAGCCCACGGAACCGCGTGTATACCCGGCTTGCTCGAGGTCGAACGTCGAGTACACCACGCGGTTCTCGTCGGTGGTCGACTGCCATCTCGTCACCGGCTCCAGCCCGGGCTGCGGAGACGTCGCGGCGTAAAACGCGACGCCGTTGTCGGTGTAGGCGCCCCCCGGCGGATCGACTTCGTAGCGGTGCACGCGGGACGTCGGATCGAGCCAGTCGTGTACGGGAGCGAGCGAGGCATCCGGTTCGGTCGGCGCGTAAAACGCCACACCCTGACGTGCGGCAGCCGCGACCTCGTTTCCGCCGCGCGCGTACGAGGTGCGGCCCGCCACATCATCCCACTGCACGAATGGCACGGCGAGGACGATCTTGTGCAGCCAGAGCGTGTACGATGCCGTGTTTCCGTAGGTGATGTACAGCGCCTGACGCCCATTCTTGTCGAACTCCGGGTGCTGCGTCGCGTGGTAGCACAGGTACGAGAGCGCGACCGCCGGGAAGAGGCGCCGGCGCTTTGCCCAGGCCAGCGTTGGGTTTCGAAAGATCGCCTTGCAGTCGAGGAGAAGCGTCTCGTCCGTGAAGGGACCTGCCGGCGCATCGGCGTAGGCGATGGCGACGGCGGTCAGCGTGTTGGTGGAGTACATCGCCGTCCACTTCTTGAGGTACGGATTGTAGTCGACGTTGAAGGCCTGCTGGCCGCCCGCCGTTTGCAGAATGTCGATCGATTGCGCGACGTCGGCAGCCCAGTCCGAGCCGTTCCAGTAGCGATAGGCGGCCTTGTCCTCGATCGACGCGACCGGCACGCGCCCGACGCGGGCATTCCAGTCGACCGCGAAGTAGATGTAGACGTAGCCCTCCGAGACGAGCATGTCGGTCGCCGGCGTGAGCGAGAACGCATGCCCCGGGAACGCGCCTGCGTCGATTAGGTTTGCGATCACGCGCGTGCCATTCATCGAACCCGGGTCGAACTTGCCGAGCCCGATGCGCCGGAAATTGTAGCGCCCCGTCTTCGAATCGGCGTTCGCCACCGACTCGAACAGAAAATGGACGGAGCCTGGCTGCACGGATACCTGCCCGGCCGCCGGCCACACCGTTACTTCATCATCGAGTTTCTGCAGCAGGGGCGCCGCCGTACCGGAGGCGTCTGCCTTGCGCGTGATGTCGATGCAGTCGTCGGGGTTCGTATCCGTGCTGAAGCCGACGTTGTTCGGCAGCACGCCACCGCCCTGCAGGATGGTGTCGCCGAAGGTCCAGTACGACCGGCCGTCGACGACGTTGGTGGTGCCGCCGTCCTGACCGCTAACGCCCGCCTCGCTGCCACCCAACTTGAGGACGGAGCAGATCTGAGTGTCGGCGTAGGCGGCCGCGGGGCGCTCGAGATGGAACGGCACGCCGCTTCCGCCCGGGCTGGTGCCACCGCCCCGGCGAGAGAGGAAGACGCCTCCCGCTGCCGCTAGGGCGGCCAGCAACAGCGCCAGCGCGGCAAGGGGGACGGCTCTGCGCGCATGCATGATCGCGTGTGTCTCCTATGGGCCCTCGGCCGGGCACCAGTATAGATTGCGGCCCTGTACTGCCTACGACCGCGAGGACGGCAGCGATGCCCGCGAGCGGGAGATGTCCTCCGTCGCGAAAGCTGCTTCACTGTGACGAGCGGACGGCAAGCGCGCGCGCCGCCGCATCTCTCGTTGCGGGGAGCGCATCGAAGGGGGTACTGTGGCGATCGGACTGAAGCGCGTCGATCACGTCAGCATGGCGGTCTGGAAGATCGACGATCAACTGCCGTTCTTCACCGAACTCTTCGGCTGGAAGGAGGCCGGCCGCTTCCGCAACGAAGAGGCGGGGTTTGCGGGCGTCGTCCTCGATGTGCCGGGCGCCGATGGCCAGCGCCAGATGCAGTGGGAGATCCTGGAGCCGATCGGGGACGACAGTTTCATCGCCAAGTTTCTGCGGGAGCGGGGGCCGGGCCTCCACCATGTAACGCTGGAGGTCGCCGACGCTGACCGCGCCGCCAACGGCTGCCGAGAGCGCGGCATCGAGCCGTTTGGCGGCCCGCGGGTGAGCTGGGACTGGAAGGAGATGTTCATCCACCCGAAGGCCTCGGGCGGCGTCCTCTTCCAGTTGTTCGAGCAGCTCGACGCGCCCGGCACGCTGGGCGGCCCTCCGGCCGAACCAACACCCGCAAACTAAGCCCCGAGCCTCTGCGCGGAATCCGGCCGCTTGCGCGGTACCATCCCGGCATGGCCGACTATGTCACCCTCCCGCAAGAGCGAGTGCCCGTCATCGCCGCCTGCGATGTGCTTGTGGTCGGTGGCGGTGCAGCCGGTATATCGGCCGCGATCGCGGCGGCGCGTCAGGGCGCGGACGTGATCCTTGTCGAGCGCTACGGCTATCTCGGCGGCCTCGCGTCCGGCGGCCTCATCGTCTTGCTCCTGACGCTCGACGATGGCGATGGTCGCCAGGTGGTTGCCGGCCAGTGTCAGGAGCTCGTCGAGCGGCTGGAGGCGCGGGGCGCCTGCTTTTACCCGCCGACAGATCAGTGGGGCAGCCGCGACGAAGCGCTGATCGAACAGTATCGCCGCTGGGGTCTCGTCTGGGGTTCCGGGCCGCACCGCGTGCGCTACTCCGTCGCCTACGACCCGGAGGAGTTCAAGTTCGTCGCAAACACCTGGGTCGCCGAGGCGAAGGTGCGCCTGATGTACCATCGCTGGGCGAGCGGCGTTGTCTACGAGATAGACCGCCCGCACGGAAGACCCGCTGGCCGCATCTCGCACGTCGTCTTCACGTCGAAGGCAGGCCGACAGGCGGTCCGCGCGTCGCAGGTCATCGACGCGACGGGCGATGGCGACGTCTTCGACATGGCGGGCGAGACATCGGAGAAGGAACAGATTCATCCCTGGCTCTGGTTCCGGATGTCCGGCGTACGTGACGTTGATGCGGCGCAATCCAGGGGCGACGGCTTCTTCTTCAAGACCGTCATGCCCGGCCAGGTGCTGCTGCCCTGGGGCGCGGCCGAGCGCATCGCCCGCCGCATCGACGCGACCAACCCGGATGACCTGAGCTTCGCCGAGGTCGAGTGCCGCCGGCTGGTGATGGAGGAGGCGGCGCGCCTGCGCGCTGCCGCGCCCGGCTTCGAGGATGCGTACCTCACCGACGTCGCGCTGACACTCGGTGTGACAGAGTCGCGGCGGCTTGACGGCGCGTACACGCTGAAGCGAGAAGACGCAGGCACCGTCTTCGAGGACACCATCGCCACCACGGGCCACTGGACCAAGTACGGCGCGCTCTACCACATCCCCTATCGAAGCCTACTGCCGAAGCGCTCGTCGAACCTGCTGGTCGCCGGCCGCTGCATCAGCGTCGACCACCGCGCCCACCACGCCACCAAGGAGATCCCGCCGGCGTTCGCGACGGGCGAAGCCGCCGGCATCGCGGCGACCCATGCGCTGCGCGCCGGCACTGCGGTGCAGGACATCGATGTCGGGGCTCTGCAGCAGGCGCTGCGGACCGCAGGAGCGTGGCTGCCCGCGATGTGATTCCGCCCGATGCCCTTTCGCAGCGTCGAAAAGAATCAGACGCATTCGTTTGTGATGCCGGCGAGAGGCGATGCCGTGCGTGCGGCGGTTGCGTGACGAGCGCGCGCGGCAGCGTCCGCAGCCGAAGCTGTCGGCGTCCCCAGAGGACGCGCCTCACATCTGGTCAACGGCGTTATAGAATTAGGCCGGACGGTCACCTTCACCCCCACATTGCAGCCGCCAGGGAGCCTGATCTGAACACGGACGGCGCGCGAACCACAGACGCAGAGACGGACGATGCCGGGCTGCTGCGTTCGATGCAGAGCGGCGACCAACAGGCGGTCGCGGCCCTCTACGACCGCTACAGCGGCGTCGCCTACGGGCTGGCGCTGCGCATCACCAGCGACGGCACGACGGCCGAAGATGTGGTGCAGGATGCGTTCGTCTCGGTCTGGAAGCAGTGCGGCCGCTTCGACCCCGGGCGCGGACAGGTGAAGTCATGGCTGCTGACGATCGTCCACCACAAGTCGGTCGATGCGATTCGGCGCAAGAGCGGCCGGAACGAGCGCGCGCTCCCCGAAGGGCCGGAGGAGTTCATCGCCACGTACGGCCGGCCGGAAGAAGCGGCCGAGATGATGATGGATGCCGAGGCGGTGCGCGCGGCGGTGAATCTGGTGCCCGATGACCAGCGCCGGACGATCGAAATGGCGTACTTCATGGGTTTGACGCACGTCGAGATCGCCGAACGCATGGGCGTGCCGCTGGGCACGGTGAAGAGCAGGCTGCGGATCGGGCTTGACAAGATGCGCGAATATCTGCGGCCGAAGGTGTTGGGATCGGAATGAACTGCGACGAAGCCGAAGCGCTGCTAGGCGCCTACGCGCTCGATGCACTGCCGCCCGCGGAGGCGGACGAGGTACGCGCGCATCTCCGCGCCTGCGCACCCCACGCCACCGCGTCCGCGGAATTGCGCGCTCTGACCGAGCAACTGCCCGCGCTGGCAGGCGTGTCCGCCGCCCCGGCGGGCCTGCGAGCGCGCGTGCTCGACGCGGTCGCGCGTGAGCCGCAAGCAGGCGCGCCGGCGTTTCGGAGCATCGAGCGCAAGCAGGCGGCGCGGACCGGCGCGGGCGACAGCGCCAGCATCCGGCCTCGCGCGCGATTTGCGTCGTACGGCTGGGCCGCGGCTGCCGCCGTGTTCGTGCTTGCGGCCGGCCTTCTGGTGTGGAACCTCGTGCTGCTCACCGGCGGCGGCAACGACGACGCGCAGCGCTTCGCGTCGCGAGCGTCGCTGCAAGCGATCCCCTCGACGGCAGGCGCAGCGGCCGCGACCGTCGTCCGCTTCGCCAACGAGGACAAGGCCGTCGTGCTCTTCGACCGCCCGCCGCTCGACCCATCGAAGGTGTATCAGGTCTGGCGGCTGAACGAGAAGGGCCGCGCCGACAGCCTCGGTTTGGCGCACGGCGACGCTTCCGGCCACGTGGCGGCGATCATCGCCTACGATGCCAGCCGCAGCGCGCCGATCGCCGTGACGGTAGAGCCGGCATCGGGCAGCGATCAGCCGACGACGGAGCCGATCTTCCGCAGCTGACGTGCCGTAGTTAGCCCGCGCTCCACGAAACAGTCACCGCGCCGCACCCGTACGGCCCCATCCCTCTCCGCGACGAGTCTTCGACCACCCCTCCGCCGCGTGGCAAGGGGAGCTTCTCCGGGGCGAAATTGCCGCGCGTCCTCGCTCCTCGCTCGTCACTCTGTCCGCACGGAACGCCGCCTGTAGCGTTCGGCGACGGCTCTATCCAACGTCGTCCGTTCGGCGTTCTCACGATCCCTCATCACCCGTGTTCGCTCCGCCTTCGCCGCCTCCATTCGTTGCACCGTTGGTGCTCGCGGACGGGCGAGCGTCGGCGCTTCCACGCGAGCTACCGAGGGTGCGCCACTAGGCGTCAGGGCGCGCGTCATTCGGCGTCGTCCGTGGCATGCCGTCAGGGTTCGCGCTCTCACGATCGCGTCCGCTCCGGCCGCATCATCACCCTCGTGTTCGCGCGACCGCGCGGCGGGGCACCGGGGATGTGGTGTCGGGAGGAGCGCTCGCATGCAGGAACGCCACACGTCCGGCCGCTGGCAGATGCTCGCCGCTGTCGCCGGTGCGATCACGCTGATCGCCGCGGCTGCCGGGCTTGCCTACGCCTATCACGCCGATTCCGGCGGTGGAGAAGCAACCGATCGCACGGGCGATCTCGCCCAGCCCACCGCGCCCATGAGCGCGGAGCATCCGCCGCTGATCGAGATCCTGCGAGCGGCAGATGCGCTCGCGAAGGCCGGCGCGTTGCCGCCGCAAGCGCCGTCCGGCCAGCCGCCGCTAATCGACATCCTGCGGGCGGCCGACGCGCTTGTGAAGGCCGGTGCGTTGCCGCCGCAAGCGCCGTCCAACCAGCCGCCGCTGATCGACATCCTGCGAGCGGCAGACGCGCTCGCGAAGGCCGGTGCGTTGCCGCCGCAAGCGCCGTCCAGCCAGCCGCCGCTGATCGACATCCTGCGAGCGGCAGACGCCCTCGCGAAGGCAGGCGCGCTCCCGCAGCCGACGCAGCCGTCGCTGCTCGAGATCCTGCAGTCGGCGCAGGCGCTCGCCGCGGCGGGCGCGCTGCCTGGCGCGCCGCAGCAGCAGGCCGGGCCGCCGCCGCTGGCCCCTCCGGAACCGGCTGCCCCAGTCGTGGCGCTCACCCAGGCGCCGCCGGCCCCGCCACCACCTCCACCACCTCCGTCGCCCCCACCGCCGCCACCCGCTCCGGCGCCGCCGGTAACGTCTGCCGCCGGTTGGTATGACGATGTGTACAGCGGCCGGGTCCGCGACCTCGTGAACCAGGAGCGCGTGCGGGCCGGACTGGCGCCGGTGATCGCCGAGAACAGGTTGCTCGACGCCGCCAGCGGCTACGCGAAGGTGCTTTCCGACAACCGCTGGTTCTCGCATACCGGTCCGGACGGCAGCACGTTCGTGTCGCGGATCGAGGCGGCGGGGTTCCCTTTCACCGTGCAGCTGGGCGAGATTTTGGCCTGGGGGACGCAGGGTTGGTCGGCCGACGCGCTGGTGCAGGCGTGGATGAACAGCCCTGCCCACCGCGAGGAGATCCTCAGCCCGGCGTATCGCCGCGCTGGAGGCCGCTGCTTCTTCGCACCCGCCGACGGCGTCACCGTGCACTGCGTGATGGACTTCGCGGGATAAGTCCGGTCTCGTTGCTCGCGGCGGCGCGCTCATCGTGACTACTCCCTTCAACCGGAATGCACGTGCGACTTGGGCGGGCGTCCGCGGGCCCCGGCGTCCCCGGGTATTGAAGCGAGAAGCCGTTCGGCCTAGAATCGAAGCACGAATCCCCTGCAACACGTCGGACAAGGAGCAGTGCCATGTCGCCATCCGTGAAGACGACCCCCGAGGGCTACCACACTCTCACCGCGTACCTCTATTTCAAGGACGCCGCGAAGGCGATCGATTTCTATAAGGACGTCTTCGGCGCGACGGAACGGATGCGCCTGGCGGGTCCCGATGGCACGGTGGGACACGCCGAGATCGAGCTCGGTGATTCTGTCTTCATGCTCGCAGACATGCCGGACCGGTCGCCGCTCGCGCTCCAAGGCTCGGCGTGCTCCTTCATGGTCTACGTGCCGGACACGGAGCGCGCGTTCGCGCGCGCCGTCGATGCGGGCGCCACGGTTGTGCACCCGATTGAGAACAAGTTCTACGGCGACCGCGTCGGCACCGTGAAGGATCCGTTTGGGCATGAGTGGAGCATCGCGACGCACATCGAAGACGTGCCCGCGGACGAGATGGAGAAGCGCGCTGCCGCAGCGATGGCGCAGATGGCCGGCGCATCCTAGCGAGGCCAGACGCGGCGTACCCGCCGATGCTTGGCGCGCGGTCGCTGACCGCGGCGCTCCTTGGGATTGCAGTTCTTCTCGCCGCGGCGTGCGGTGGCGCCAAGGCGCAGGACACACCGCGCGTCCTCGCGTCGCCACCGGGAGTGCGACTCAGCATCGAGCGCGTCGTCCGCGCCGAAACGCCGGCGGCGTTCGTGTTTGCTCCCGATGGCACGCTCTGGTACGGCGAGCTGAAGTCGGGTCGCGTGTTTTCGGGAGGGAAGCAGCGTTGGGACTTCGCCGTGTCGTCGGGTGGCGAGAGCGGGCTCGAGAGCATGGCGATCTCGCCGGACGGCACGCAGCTCTTCGCCTACCTCTCGGTCCCGAAGGATGACCCCGGCGACGCCAGGCACGACGGCGGCGAAGCGTCGGTGAGCCGCGTCGTCGCGCTCACGATTGCCGCCAACGGCGGCCTCAGCGATCCGAAGACCATCCTTGAAGTGCCATCGAACGGCATCCACAACGCCGGCTCCCTCGGCTTCGGGCCGGAGGGGGCGCTGTACGTGGACATCGGCGACAACCACAACTTCGGCGAATCCCAAGACGCGCGCTCGCCATTCGGGAAGGTCCTCCGGATCGACGCGAACGGCGATCCGTCCTCCGGCAACCCGTTCCGCGACGCCACCGTGGCGGATCCGCGCGTTTGGGCGCTCGGCATCCGGAACACCTTCGCCTTCGATTGGACGCCTGAGGGGAGGCTGCTGGGCGCGGATAACGGCGAGAACGGCGACGACGAGGTCAACGACATCAAGCCGGCGTTGAACTACGGCTGGCCGCCCGCACCGGCCGATGCTCCCCGCGCGGGCGATGTCGCTCCCCTGCGGGTGTTCCACGACACGATCGCTCCGTCCGGTCTCGCCGTCGTGCCGTCCGCCTACGGCGGGTGGTCCGGCGGCGGACGGGTCGCGGTCTGCGGCGTCGTCTCGCGGCAGATGGTGCTCGTCGACGTCGACCATCCGGCCACCGCGCCGCTGCCGATCGTGGATGGCTGCTCGCTGCACCTCGCCCGCGATCCCTCCGGCACGCTCGTCTTCGCGAACGAGTCCGGCGTCTGGCGGTTGAAGGTGGGGTAGGCTCGCCCGTTGGCCGCGGTTTGCCGCTTGACGGCGTCCAGCTATCTGTCTTATCCTCTTCCCATCGGTAGTGAGTGCTCACTCACTTCATTCCGGAGCGGACGTAATGCACCAGAGAGCGGCACGGCTTCCCGCGGCCAAGCGCAGGCGCCAGATCATCGAGAGCGCGCGCGATGTCTTCGCGTCGCAGAGCTATGCGCACGTCGGGACCGCCGACCTGGCGAAAGCGGCTGGCATTTCTGAACCCGCGCTCTACCGCCACTTCTCAGGAAAAAAGGAGCTCTTCGTCGCCGCGATTCGCGCGACCGGGCCCCGCCTGCTGAAGATCTGGGAAGAGATCTCGGTCGATTACGAAGACCCGATGGAGACGCTCTGGGCGATCGGCGTCTACTACTACGACCACCTCGAATCCCACGCGACAAACATGAAGCTGCAGTTTCGCGCGCTGTCCGAGGTCGATGACGCCGACATCCGCGGCGCCCTTCGCGACAATTTTGAGGCGTTCGTGGACTTCGTCGCCGACACGCTCGACGAGGGCAAGGCGCGCGGCATCGTCCGCGCGGAGGTGAACACACGGCTCGTCGCCTGGCAGTTCCTCGGCATCGGCATGACGCTCGACATGATGCACATGCTGGGACTGAAGGACGAGATGGACCGCGCGCGGGCCGACCTCTGGGGGCGGGTGTACCTGAATGCCGTACGCGCGGAGCCGGGCGGGCGACCGCGCTACATCAACCCCGAGGCGAAGCCGATGCGGGAACCAGCGGGCGCGATATGAGGGTGAACCACGTGACCCGTCCGGAAGTTGACGTACACGTGAGACTTGTGGAAGATCGTGGCGCCGCATCCGCATCCGCACCGGCGACGGCACACAGGTAAGACATGGATTTTCACGACACATCCACCGAGGCCGCATTTCGCGCCGAGGTCCGCGCGTTCATCGAGACGGAGTGCCCGCCCGGCATCAAGCGGAGGGGCTTCGGCGCCATGTTCGGCGGTGGCGGCTGGGACGACACCAGCATGTCGCCGGAGGACTATCGCAAGACCAATGCCACGTGGGTGCGGAAGCTCGCCGTCAAGGGGTGGATCGCCCCGGCCTGGCCGAAAGAGTACGGCGGCGCAGGTATGACCGTGATGGAGCAGTTCATCTTCAACGAGGAGATGGCGCGCGTCGGCGCTCCGAAGGGCGGCAACTTCGGCATCGGGACCGGCTGGGCCGGCCCGACGATCATCCTCTATGGCAGCGAGGAGCAGAAGAGCAAGTACCTGCCTTCGATCGTCAAGGGCGATGCCGTCTGGTGCCAAGGTTTCAGCGAGCCGGGCGCGGGGTCGGACCTCGCATCGATCCAGACGCGCGCAACGAAGGACGGCGACGACTACGTCATAAACGGGCAGAAGATCTGGACCTCGGGCGCGCACGTCGCGCACTACATGATCCTGCTTGCGCGCACCGACCCCGATGCGTCGAAGCACAAGGGCATCAGCTACTTCATCCTCGATATGAAGTCGCCGGGGATCACGGTCCGTCCGTTAGTGAACATGGCGAACAACCACGACTTCAATGAGGTCTTCTTCGACAACGTGCGCGTACCCAAGGACAACCTGATCGGCGAGGAGAACCGCGGCTGGTACGTCGGCACCACCACGCTCGATTTTGAGCGCTCCGGCATCGCCACCAGCGTCTCGCACGGGCTGATGGTCAACGACCTCGCGAAATTCGTGCGCGACAACCGCGGCCAGGGATTCATCTCGAAGGCGAAGGCGGTGCGGCACGAGATCGCCGACCGCGCCATCGAGTCGGAGGTCGAATCGATGCTCTCGTACCAGGTGATCTCGATGCAGAACCGCGGCCTCGTGCCGAACAAGGAGTCGTCGATCGCCAAGCTCTTCTCATCGGAACTGGATATCCGGATCGCCGGGACGGCGATGAGGACGCTCGGCGCCTACGGCCAGCTCACGAAGGCGAGCCCGTACGTGGCGTCGAACGGCCGCGTCGCCAGCGCCTACCTGTACGCTACCACCAGCACTGTCGGCGGCGGCACGAGCGAAATCCAGCGGAACATCATCGCGAGCCGGGGGCTGGGCATGCCGCGGGCATAGGGGGACGATGGTCGTCGGTCGTCGGTCGTCAGGGACGTCGCAGCAGCTGTCGATGCGAGCGGGAGCGGCCGCCGTAGAGGACCTGTGGCTCGCTCTGAGTAAAGTGGGGGACGGATGGTAGGCGGCCGCCGGTCGTCGGGGACAGCGCAGATCATCGAGATACTCGGCTACAAGGATCTCGACGTCTACAAGCGCGCGTTTGGCCTTCTGAAACCGATCCACGAGCTGGTCCTGACGTTCCCGGACTACGAGCGGTTTGATCTCGCCAGCCAGATTCGGCGTGCGGCGAAGTCCGTTCCTGCGGACATCGGGGAAGGGTATGCCATTCGCGATGAGCCTAAATTGTTCTGCAAGCACCTGCGTATCTCCTACGGCTCTTCAACCGAAGTGCGGGTGCATCTCGACGTCGCGCGCGAGCTCGAATACCTCTCTCAGTCAACGCACGATCAGTTTGAGAGCGAGTACGCGATCGTCTCGAAGCAGGTGTTCCGATTGTGGCAACACTGGCGCACCAAGATCCCACGCGATGCCGACGATCACACGACAGCGCACGACGCCCTGACGACCGACGACCAGGAGGAACTGACGCATGAATTTCAAAGACAGCACCGACGAAGCAGCGTTCCGCACAGAGGTGCGGGAGTTCATCGACAAGGAGCTGCCGCAGAGCGCGAAGGACGGTGAGTTCGCTGAGCGCGGAATGTATCGCGGCGCCTTCGAGCGCCTGAAGGACACGCGCGAGAAGCTGGCGGGCAAGGGGTGGATCGCGCCGGCGTGGCCGAAGGAGTACGGCGGCGCCAGCCTCTCCGTTATGCAGCAGTTCATCATGAATGAGGAGTTCGCCGAGCACCGCGTGCCGCCGGTCGGCGGCATGGGCGTGTCGATGGTCGGCCCGACGATCATCACGCACGGCACGCCGGAGCAGAAGAAGGAACACCTGAGCCGCATCCTCTCCGGCGATGTGCAGTGGTGCCAGGGGTTCAGCGAGCCAGGCTCGGGCTCGGACCTCGCGTCGTTGCAGACGCGCGCGCTGAAGGATGGCGACGATTACGTAATCAACGGCCAGAAGATCTGGACCTCCGGCGCGCAGTACGCGCATTGGATGTTCATGATGGCGCGCACCGACGCTGATGCCCCGAAGCACAAGGGCATCAGCTACTTCCTGCTCGACATGAAGTCGCCGGGCGTCGAGGTGCGGCCGCTGACCAATCTGGCGAACCAGAACATGTTCAGCGAGGTGTTCTTCCAGGATGTGCGCGTGCCCGCGAAGAACATCGTGGGCGAGGTGAACCGCGGCTGGTACGTCGGCACCACCACGCTCGACTTCGAGCGATCGAGCATCGGCAGCGCCGTCGGCATTCGCCTGCAGCTCGACCGGCTGGTGAGGTACGCGAAGGAGCAGGAGGCCTCGGGCGTTAGCCGGAGCGGCTACATGCAGTCGATCAGGACCGAGCTGGCGGACCGCTACGTCGAAGCGAACGTCTCGCGCATGATGTCGTACCGGGTCGTGACGATGCAGGCGAAGGGTCTGATCCCGAACCACGAGGCCTCGATGACCAAGCTCTTCTCGTCGGAGCTCAACCAGCGGATCGCGCGCACGGGCATGAAGGTGCTGGGCCTCTACGGCCAGCTCTACGGCGACGCGGCGCCGATGAAGGGGAGCTACGAGAGCAGCTACATGACGTCGCTCTCGTCGACGATTGCCGGCGGCACGTCGGAGATCCAGCGAAACATCATCGCGACGCGGGGGTTGGGGTTGCCAAGAGATTAGAGATTAGAGACTGGAGAGACTGGGGATCGCGAGCGGAATTTGGGTCACGGCTATGAAGATCTGGAAGTCTACAAACGGGCGTTGCCCTTCAGAAGCCAATCCACTCGTTGGTCCTCGGGTTTCCCGATTACGAGAAATATGATCTCGCCAGCCAGATGCGGCGCGCTTGCAAATCCGTGGCTGCGAACATCGTGGAGGGCTACGCCCGACAACGTTCTCCCCGCGAGCTGTGCAGCTTCCTCGCGATCTCAGTCGGATCTTCAAACGAAATGGAAGGCCATCTGAAAACAGCCGCGGCGCCGGGTTACGTTGTGCAGGAGGAGGCATCGCAGTTCATCGAGCAGTACGAAGTAGTTGGCAAGCAGTTAACGAGACTGATCCAGTACTAGCGATCTCGAATTCGCCAACCGTAGTCCGAGAACCCAATCTCCAATCTCTAGTCTCCATTCCCCATTGAGCAAGGAACTAAGAATGAACTTTGACGACACCCCCGAAGAAGCACAGTTCCGCACTGAAGTGCGCTCGTTCATTCATGCGGAGGCGCCGAAGCCGCGCGCCGGCGAATCGGCGCAGGAGGCGCTGACGAACGGCTGGGCTGCGAACCAGGAGTGGTTCCTCAAGCTCGGCAAGAAGGGCTGGATCGCCCCCGCTTGGCCGAAGGAGTACGGCGGCGCCAGCATGAGCACCGTCGAGCAGTTCGTCTTCAACGAGGAGATGGCGCTCAACAAGGCGCCGCGGCCGATGCACATGATCATCGGCCTCGGCATGGCCGGCCCGACGCTGATCGTGCACGGCACCGACGACCAGAAGCAGAAGTATCTGCCAGGGATGCTGAAGGGTGAGGACATCTGGTGCCAGGGGTACAGCGAGCCGGGCGCGGGCTCGGATCTGGCGGCGCTACAGACGCGCGCGGTACGCGACGGCGACGACTACGTGATCAACGGCCAGAAGATCTGGACGACACTCGCGCACATGGCGCGCTACATGATCCTGCTGACGCGCACCGACCCGGATGCCCCGAAGCACCGCGGCATCACGTACTTCATCCTCGACATGAAGTCGCCCGGCGTGGAAGTGCGGCCGCTGTACAACCTGGGCAACAGCCACGAATTCAACGAGGTTTTTTTCGACAACGTGCGCATCCCCAAGGACAACGTGATCGGGGAGGAGAACCGCGGCTGGTACGCAGCCGTCACCACACTGGACTTCGAGCGCTCCAGCATCGGCTCGGCGACGGGAATGAAGCAGCACGTCGAAGAGCTGATCGAGTATGCCAAGCAGCACGCCGGCGAGCCGACGAGCACCCTTAAGACGAACCCGATGCTGCGGTACGAGCTCGCCGACCGCATGGTCGAGACGGAGGTCGCCCGCATGCTGTCTTATCGCGTCGCCAGTATGCAGGCGCGCGGGCTGATCCCCAACTACGAGGCGTCGTCGCTCAAGCTCTTCTCGACGGAGCTGAATCAGCGCATCGCCCGAAGCGCCATCCACATCCTGGGCCTGTACGGCCAGCTCAAGGGGGACGACGCGCCGAACAAGGGCCGCTGGGTCGCGACCTACCTCCGTTCGCAAGCCTTCACGATCGAAGGCGGCACGTCGGAGATCCAGCGCAACATCATCGCCCAGCGCGGGCTGGGGCTGCCGCGGGACTAGGCGGTTGGAGGCTGGAGGTTGGAGGCTGGGATGCCGGCCAACGCACCGGTGGCGAGCGCCGTTGAGCCAGAGGTAAGACGTGGCACCCGAGCCGCGGCGGAAATTCATTCGGCGGTTGGAGGTTGGAGGTTGGAGGCTGGGACGTGACCGTTCAGCGCCGACCAACCGCCGCAGAGGTGCCGGGCCACTGGGCGAAGGAGGGAATCGTGGCACCCGAGCCGGCGCGGAAGTTCATCCGGAGTTATGACGACCTGGACGTTTACCAGCGATCCATGGCGCTCTTGAAACCCGTGCACGAAATCGTTTTGAACTTTCCCGACTACGAGAAATTTGACCTTGCGAACCAGATGCGGCGTGCAAGCAAGTCCGTCCCATCCAACATCGCCGAGGGATACGCCAACGCCGGTCAGCAAGAGAGTTCCGCGCGTTCCTCACGAACGCGATGGGTTCGGCCAACGAGATGGAGGTGCATTTGAAGATCGCGAAGGAACTCGAATACATCACGGCTGCCGCGTGTGGGAGTCTGGTCGACTCCTACAATATCGTCGGAAAGCAATTGTTCCGGCTGATTGAGCATTGGCGGACGCTCGATGCGCCCCAGCCTCCAGCCTCCAGCCTCCAAGAGCCCCAGCCATGAGGTTCAACTTCACCCCCGAACAAGAGGCCTTCCGCGGCGAGGTCAACGGCTTCCTCAAGGACAATCTGCCTGCGAACTGGGAGGGCGCGGATAACGCCATCGACGATGAGTCGTACGAATTTGGCCGCGAGTTCCTGAAGAAGCTGGCGCCGAAGCGCTGGATCGCACCGGCGTGGCCGAAGCAGTATGGCGGGCTCGAAATGTCGCTCTGGGATCAGGTGATCTTCAACGAAGCGATGGGCTACGCGCGCGCCCCGATCGTCAACACCGCCGCCGTCGGCTACCTCGGCCCGACGATCATCCTCTATGGCACGGAGGAGCAGAAGCAGCAGCATCTGCCGGGCATCACCTCCGGCGACATCGTCTGGTGCCAGGGGTACAGCGAGCCGAACTCCGGCTCCGACCTCGCGTCTCTGCAAACGCGCGCGGTGCAGGACGGAGATGAGTTCATCCTCAACGGCCAGAAGATCTGGACCAGCCAGGCGCACTACGCCGACTGGATGTTCGTGCTCGCGCGGACCGACCCCGACGCGCCGAAGCACCGCGGCATCAGCTACTTCCTGATGGATATGAAGACGCCGGGCGTGAGCGTGCGGCCGCTGATCAACATGGCGAACGGCGAGGGCTTCAACGAGGTGTTCTTCGACAACGTGCGCATCCCGCGCTCGGGGCTGCTGGGCGAGCTCAACCGCGGCTGGTACATCGCCACCACCACGCTGGACTTCGAGCGCTCATCGATCGGCGGCATGTCGCAGGCGCTGCGTGCGCTCGAGGACCTGACTCGGTTCGCCAAGACCGAGCGCGAGACGGGCACCGGCCGCCTGATCTGGGACAAGCCGACGGTGCGCCGCGCGATCGCCGACCTCTGGATCGACCTGGAGATGGCGAAGCTGTTGTCGTATCGCGTCGTCAGCATGCAGGCACGCGGGCTCGTGCCGAACTATGAAGCATCGATCATCAAAGTCTTCAGCTCCGAGTACAACCAGAAGCAGGCGCGGCTCGCGGTGGGCATCATGGGCATGTACGGCGGCCTCTGGGGCGACGGCCCGTGGGCGAAACTTCGTGGCCGCTTCGCGAAGAGCTACGTCGCCACGGTCGGCGGCGCCATCGCCGGCGGCACGTCGGAGATCCAACGCAACATCATCGCCCAGCGCGGCCTGGGGCTGCCGAGGCAGTGAGGGACGGTTGGGGATCGGCGTCGTTAGGGGCCGAAGCTGGAAGCAGGATGCTGGAGGCTGGAATGGGTGTCGAGCGGAGGCAGCCGATCCGAGGCTTTCGCGACCTCGAAGTCTTCCAGAGAAGCCGGGCCTTGCAAGCGCCGGTCTATAAGATTGCGGAAGGGTTTCCCGATTTCGAAAAGTACGATTTGGCCGACCAACTGCGGCGCGCCTGCAAGTCGGTCGCCGCGAACATCGCGGAGGGATACGCGACGCGCGAATCGGTGAAGGAATTCAAGCGATATTTGCGGGTGTCGATGGCGTCAGCCAACGAGATGGAGGTGCACCTGGAGACGGCGCGAGATCTTGGATATCTGACCTCGGAGCAATGCACCACTTACGTCGAGCAGTACCAAATCTTGGGCAAGCAACTGCACCGTCTCATAGAGAGTTGGAAGTCCTTCAAGTGATCGATTCGATGAGTATGAGTCCCGCAGGAAGCCCGCCATTTGCGGGACGTGCAGCTGATCGGACTGCGGCGAATGATCCAGCTTCCAGCTTCCTGCTTCTAGCTTCGACCCCATACGAGCGCGATGGAATTTAGCGACAGCCCCCCCGACGCAGCGTTCCGCCAGGAGGTCCGCGACTTCCTGCGGGACGAGCAGCCGCGCGACCTGCGGGCGGCCGACGACGCGATCCTCGGCGTCGGCATCGGCGAGGACGAGCGGGAGCGGGCGTGGCTGCGGACGCTGGCGAAGCGCGGCTGGGTGGCGCCCGCGTGGCCGAAGGAGTACGGCGGCGCCGGGCTGGGCGTGATGCAGCAGTTCATCTTCAACGAAGAGATGGCGCGCGCAGGCGCGCCGCGGCCCAACTTCCTGGCGATCGGACTCGCGGGTCCGACGATCATCGTGCATGGCACGGAGGAACAGAAACGCGAGCATCTCTCCGGCATCCTCTCGGGCGAGAACTTCTGGTGCCAGGGCTTCTCCGAGCCGGGCGCCGGCTCCGATCTCGCGTCGCTGCAGACGCGCGCTGTGGCGGACGGCGACGACTTCATCATCAACGGACAGAAGATCTGGACGTCCGGCGCGCATCGCTCGCAGCGCATGATGCTGCTTGCCCGAACCGATGCTGACGCGCCCAAGCACAAGGGCATCAGCTACTTCTTGCTGGACATGAAGTCGCCCAGCATCACGATCCGGCCGCTGACGAACATGGCCGATACGCCGAGCTTCAACGAGGTCTTCTTCGACAACGTGCGCGTGCCGAAAAAGGACCTGCTGGGCGAGCTGAACCGCGGCTGGTACGTGGCCACGACCACGCTCGATTTCGAGCGCAGCGGGATCATCAACGGCGTCAGCCTGCAGCGGCTGGTCGGCGAGATCATCGGCTACGTCCGCGCGCACGGGCGCAACGACGGGACCAGGCGCCAGTTGCGGCTGGAGCTGGCCGACCGCGCGGTCGAGGCGGAGGTCGCGGTCGTGCTGTCGTACCGCGTGGCGACGATGCAGGCGAAGGGCCTCGTCCCGAACAACGAGGCGTCGATCACCAAGCTCTTCGGTTCAGAACTCGCGCAGCGCATCTCGCGGACTGGTGTGAAGGCGGCCGGCCTCTACGGCCAGCTCAGCGAGGGGTCGCACGGCGCGGCGGATGGGGGGCGGATGGACGCGCTCTATCGCATCAGCGTCGGCTCGACGATCGCCGGCGGCACGTCGGAAGTGCAGCGCAGCGTTATTGCGCAGCGTGGGCTGGGGTTACCAAGATGATGGGCTGTGGGAGGCTGGAGGCTGGAGGCTTGGCGCTCGATCCGCAGGTGTGCTCGTCACGGCTGAAGCTGGAAGCAGGATGCAGGATGCTGGATCGGGTGGCGGCACACGGTGGAGCGGCAACGCGATGAAGCGGATCGCCATCGCCGTGGCGATCGCGGGCGTGATCTACGCGCTGGCGGTGGGCGTGGGCGCCGTGCTGTACGCGACGGGTGTCATCGCGACGGGCGCCACCAACAATAACTGCGCGAACTTCAAGCAGCAGATCGCGGACGAGCGGGGCATCGACGAGCAGAATGTGCCGCAGAGCGAGGTCAGCCAGCGCACGCGGACCTGCCTGGACGGACATGAGCTGACGAAACGGGATGCGTTTCGTACAGAGTATTTGTTCTGGTCCCTGTGGCCAGGCGCGATCTCCGGCGTCATCTTCCTCGTCTGGCCGCGCTGGTCGCGCATCTTGCGTGCGCAGCAGGACGCCGAGGACCTGGTCGAAGGCAGCAAGCTGGACGCTGGCATGCAGGAACATAGAGACGAAATGGAGGGAGCGAGCGAAGGATGACGCCGGGCGGCTCGAGGCCGGAAGTCAGATGCCGGATGACCGGCAACTGAGCTCCGCCCTCGCAGCACACATCGAAATCGGTGACAATCGCGGACAACGGCTGAAAGGAGCTGTGTGAAATGGACCTGGGACTGTCGGAAGAACAAGAACTGCTGAAGAACGCGGCGCGCGACTTCCTCGAGAAGGAGTGCCCTGAATCGCTCGTACGGGAGATGGAGGAGGACGAGAAGGGCTACTCGCCCGACCTCTGGAAGAAGATGGCGGAGCAGGGCTGGCAGGGCCTGCTGGTGCCCGAAGATATGGGCGGGGCAGGCTTCGGCTACCTCGACCTGATCATCCTCATCGAGGAGTTCGGGCGCGCGCTGGTGCCGGGGCCATTCATCTCGACCGTCGTCGGCGGCACGCTGCCGCTGCTGGAGGGCGGCACCGACCAGCAGAAGCAGTACGCGCTGCCGAAGATCGCCAGCGGCAACGCCATCTGGGCGCTCGCCTACACCGAGCCGTCGGCGCGCTTCGACACCGAGGGCGTGTCGCTCGAAGTCAAGGAGGAGGGCGATGAGGTCGTGCTCAACGGCACCAAGCTCTTCGTCCGCGACGCCAATGTCGCTGACTACTTCACCGTGGTCGGACGCAAGCCCGGGACGAAGGGCGACGACGGCATCACACTCGTCATCGTCGATGCGAAGACCTCCGGCATCACGCAGACGCAGCTGAAGACGATCGCCGCTGACAAGCAGGCCGAGGTGAAGTTCGAGAACGTGCGGGTGCCGAAGGCGAGCATCATTCCCGGCGGCGCGGCGACGCTGAAGAAGGTGCAGCGCAAGGCCACCGTGATCGAGTGCGCGTACCTCGTCGGCCTGGCGCAGATGGACTTCGAGATCAGCGTCCAGTATGCGAAGGACCGCATCCAGTTCGGCCGCCCGATCGGCTCCTTCCAGGCGATCCAGCACAAGGCCGCCGACATGGTGACCGATGTCGACGGCGCGCGGTTCATCATGTACCGTGCCGCGTGGTCGGTGGATCAGGATGAAGCCGACGCGGACATCAACGTCCACATGGCGAAGGCCTGGTGCAGCGAAGCGAC
Organism: Dehalococcoidia bacterium; assembly: GCA_038227375.1. Lineage (GTDB taxonomy): Bacteria > Chloroflexota > Dehalococcoidia > DSTF01 > JACRBR01 > JALYKW01. Next base: position 33,935 of record JBBRPY010000004.1, on the reverse strand, counting down.
GCGGCGCGTCGTCGCGCACGGGCAGCAGATCCACGGCGGCATCGGCTTCACAAAGGACTACAAGGTGCAGCTCTACTTCCGCCGCCAGAAGGCGTCAGAGCTGGCCTGGGGAGACGCCGACTACCACCGCGAGCTGGTAGCGGACGAGCTCGCGGTGTAGCAGGGTCCGTTCGCGGCGACGATGACTGAACCGAAAGACAGGGCTGCCCCACCGGGCGGCCCTGTCGGGTTAGCGATTGTCAGCCTGGCAGGCAGGACCTCTCATCCGACTGTCGTAGGGTCGAATCCCACCGGGGTGCCAGCCTAACTGCTATTCGGTCTTCCCTCCGTCACCGCGGATGAAAGACTCCTGAGTGAAGAGTGGGAAACAGGCGGCTCATAAGACACCGCGGACAACGGACGACGCAGGTGGCGGTCGGCGCGGTCTACGCGCGCAACTCTCGCCGGACTGGATCGAGGCGTTGAAGGAGCAATACGCCATCGTGCCGGTGGAGGAGCCGACAGATCTCGGCGGCTCCTCAAATTTGAATCTCCTTGTCAATGACGGTCATCGGAAACTGGTAATGCGTGTCTATCGACCGTCGGCTTCTGTCGCCCGGCTCGCGGACATTCAGAACGCGCGACGGCAGCTTGCCGCCGCCGGCTCCCCGTGCTTGGTCCCCATTTCCTCCCGGGCTGGGAAGAGCTGGGCGGACGTGGGATCCCGGCTGATCGAGTTGGAAGAATACGTTGAGGCGGACGGTCGGATGAACACGCGATCGCGTCGAACTGGGCCTTCGCGTTATGGGGCGGATGCACAATGTCCTGAGCAAGCTCAACACGAGCGACGCCAGCGAAGCACCTCCGTTTGTGAACTACGTCGCGCCTGAGGACCTCGTCGAGGCCTGCCGCCGTGGCGTCGCGAGGATCCGATCCTGGGGTCCTACGACGCACATGGCGCGTCTCGCCGCGGCTGCGGAAGAACTTGTGTACGCGGTCAGCCATGCTCATCATGGACTTGATCACTCGTCGATGAAACGACAGCTTGTGCACGGCGATTTCTGGGACAACAACGTCCTCTATCTCGGAACCGATATCGTCCTTATCCACGACTTCGACCATATGGGTAGGCGCGCCCGGATCGAGGACGTTGCATTGACGATCCATTTCTTGAATTCGGAGCGCGCTGCCGATCGGGAAGAGAACGGACACGGTCTCAGGCGCATGGTGGACGCGTACGACTCGGAACTCCAGGACCACTTAAGTGCGGTCGAACGGGCTGCACTTCCGGTCGCCATTGCGCGACAGCCGCTTTGGTCGATTGGCGGATGGATCGCAGAGCTGGACGACGAGGACGCGGCACGCGCCCATGCCAGCGGGTTGCTGGAAGATATCGAGCCAGCTCTAGAGATCATGCGAACGCTGCCTCGGTGGCAGCAAGCACTGGCATGAACACGTGACCGCTGACGTCGAACTCGAGACATCCATCGCGATTCGGTCCCGCAGCCGACAAAACCAGCGCCACTACCCCACCGCTAGCCCCGGCGCCGGGTACTGGCGGCAGAAGTCGCGCACCTCGCCCGCGATGCGGTCGAGCGCCGTCTCGTCGGCGACGTGCTCGATCACCTCATCCATCCAGCGGCCGATCTCGCGCATCGCGTCTTCCTTCATACCGCGCGTGGTGACCGAGGGCGTGCCGATGCGCAGGCCGCTGGGGCTGAACGGCTTCCGCGGGTCGAAGGGGATGGTGTTGTAGTTGCCGACGATGCTCGCCCGGTCCAGGGCCTTCGCCGCCTTCTTGCCGATCACCCGCTTGCCGGTGAGGTCGATGAGGATGAGGTGGTTGTCGGTGCCGCCCGTGATCAGGTCGAAGCCCCGCTCGAGCAGCTCGGCCGCAAGCGCCTTCGCGTTCGCCACGATCTGGCGGCCATAGGCGCGGAAGTCGTCGGTCGCGGCCTCCTTCAGGGCGACACCGATGCCGGCGATCGTGTTCTCGTGCGGGCCACCCTGTAGCCCCGGGAAGACCGCCTTGTCGATCGCTTCGGCGTGCTCCTGCTTGCACAGGATCATCGCGCCGCGCGGTCCGCGCAGGGTCTTGTGGGTGGTCGTCATGATCGCATCGGCGTACGGCGAGGGGTCGGAGTGTACGCCGGCGACGATGAGGCCGCTGATGTGCGAGATATCGGCCAGGAAGTAGGCGCCGGCTTCCTTCGCGATCGCGCCGAACCGCGCGAAATCAAACTCGCGCGGGTATGCCGTGGCGCCGGCGACGATGATCCGCGGCCGCTCGGCCAGCGCCATCTCGCGGATCTTGTCGTAGTCGAGCAGATGCGTCTTCGGGTCCACTTCGTAGCGGACCGGCGTCCAGAATTTGCTGGTCGCGCTCGCGCTCCAACCGTGCGTCAGGTGGCCACCGTGCGGCAGGCTCAGCCCCATGATCTTCTCGCCCGGCGGCAGAAGCGCGGTGTAGACCGCGAGGTTCGCGGGCGAGCCGGAGTAGGGCTGGACGTTGGCGTGTTCCACATGGAACAGCGACATCGCGCGCTCTTGCACCAGCGATTCGAGCTGGTCGATGTTGCGCTGGCCTTCGTAGTAGCGCTTGCCGGGATAGCCCTCCGAGTACTTGTTCGCCAGCACCGAGCCGGTGGCTTCCATGACGGCGCGCGATGTGTAGTTCTCCGACGGGATCAGGCGGACGGTATCGACCTGATACTGCTCCTCCCGCCGGATGATCTCGTAGATCTCCGGGTCGGTGCGTTCGGTTTCGACGAGGTACTGGTTGCCGACGCTGGTCGTCATATCGTGCTCCTTGGGTTACGGGGAAAGAGCCAGTCGGCGCGGGAAGGGGACAGAAAGGCCACGTCAGGAAGGCTGGCGTGGCTCGCGGCGCGCGACGGCATGCCCAACCTATCTGCGTGGCCGTCGTCCAGCTCCCGAATGCCCGATCATGATCTCCATGGCACCGGAAGCGTAGCCAAGGCCACAAATCGTGTCAACGAGGGTGCATGGCGAAACAGCCTTGTTGCAGACGGCGCGGGACCTTCGATTGACGCGCGTTCGCGCGCCCGTCCGGCTACCGGCCGCATCGGCGCGTTGTACCCTGACGTTATGGATGCTTCGCCGGCGGCACTGCGTTTCGAGGGCATCATCGGCTACTCCGCGGGAGATCCGGAAGAGGCATCGCACTTCTTCGAGCACACGCTCGGGTTGACGCCCGCGGCGGAAGACTCCGGGCTGCGGTTCTACGAGCTGGGGGAGGGGATGACGCTGGCGGTCGACATCACCGGCGCCTCGGCGGGGGAACCACCGTACATGATGTTCAGCACCGCTGACCTGAAGGCTGCGGGCGAGCACTTTCTCCAGCGTGGCTGTGCGATCCGCGAGCTGCCCTGGGCGCCGGGCGCCGCGGGCTTCATCGCCCGCTCGCCGGAGGGCCACACCGTCTGCGTCGTCGATGAGGCGTCGCTGGACGACATTGAGGAAGGGTAGCGTGGGGGCGGGCGATGCAGCGCGAGAAGCTGAAGATGGAAGCTGGATGATGGAAAATGGAGGGCTCGGACCCATCTTCCAGCATCCATTCTCTACCATCGCCGTCCGTTCAGTCGCTGGCGGCCCCTACGGGCCGCATAAGTTGTCAACTCGGCGTCGTTGCAATTGTTAAGAGAGCGCTGCTATACTCGCCACACTTTTCTGCTGGGGCAGGTTCCGTCCGTACGCGAACGCGGGGCGGTGGGGGAGAGGCGGCGTCGGTGGATATCTCGAGTTTTCCGAAGTGTCAGAAGTGCAAGGAAGGCGACCTCGTACCGCTCTCGGACTTTGGCAGCCAGGGGGCGTCGATCCACTACAAAGCGTGGGCCTGCACGAACCCGGATTGCGGCTTCAACATCAAGATCCGGAACGGCGACCTCTACATCGATGAGCCGATCGCGAGCGGAGCCTTGCACAGCCCGCGGCTCCGTTGAGTTGGCGCCTTCGCAGGGTGCCGTACCCTGTTCACGTCCCATCTATCATCTCGGATGAAGCCGATGATGGATGATGGACGATGGACTGCGATGAGCGGGCGGGTCCGCCTCCATCCTCTATCATCCATCGTCCATCCTCAATTCGAGACGCGCCGCTGACAGAAGGACAACACGATGCCCGACCTCACTGATGACGAGCGCGAACGCGAGCTGAACGCGCACGCAGCCTGTTCCCGCAGCCTCGGCGGCGGGCTTGCGTACGCCAGGCCCTTCGCGCTGGCGGGCGACCAGGCGCACTATGCGCCCGACCTCGTCGTCGATGTCCGGCACATCAAGCTCGAGATCGCCATCGTTCCGAAACGCAAGTACGTCGGTGGCACGGCGACGCACACGGTCCAGGCGATCAACGACGGCGTCCGCAGCATCAGTTTCGACGCTGCCGAGATGGAGATCGGCGGCGTGACCGTGAACGGCGCCACGGCGCGGTTCGACTACAGCGACCCCATCCTGCGCATCGACCTGCCGCGCGCGCTGAAAGCCGGCGCCAGCGCGGAGATCGCGATCGCGTACGAGGCGTACCCGCGCCGCGGCCTCTACTTCACCGCGCCCGACAAGGACTACCCGAAGAAGCCGCTACAAGCGTGGACGCAGGGTCAGGACGAAGATTCCCGGCACTGGTACCCGTGCATCGACTTCCCGAACCACCAGCAGACGTCGGAGGTGATCGTCACCGTGTCGGCGGGCATGATCAGCATCGGCAATGGCGAGCTGAGGCGCGTGGTCGAGAACAAGCGCGCGGGCACGCGGACGTATCACTGGTACCAATCGCTGCCGCACGTCACGTATCTGCTCAGCCAGATCGTCGGCGAATTTGCCGAGATCCAGCATGAGTGGGAGGGCGTGCCGGTGCAGTATTACGGGCCGCTCGGGCGCGAGAAGGACCTGCAGGCGACGCTCGACCGCACGCCCGACATGCTGTCCTTCCTCAGCGAGGCGACCGGCGTCAAATATCCCTATGCGCGGTACGCGCAGACGTTCGTCGCCGATTTCATCTTCGGCGGCATGGAAAACATCAGCGCGACCACGCTCACGGACTCATCGCTGCTGGACAAGCGCGCCGCGCTCGACGCCGACGCCGATGGCCTGCTGGCGCACGAGCTGGCGCACCAGTGGTTCGGCGACCTGCTGACGTGCCGCGACTGGTCGCACGGCTGGCTGAACGAGGGCTTCGCCACCTACTTCGAAGCGATGTACACCGAGCACAACAAAGGCGTCGACGAGCTGCGGTACGAGCTGTACCAGAACGCGCAGATCTACTTCGGCGAGGACGCCAACCGCTACCGTAGGCCGATCGTCAACAACGTCTACCACGAGCCGATCGACCTCTTCGACCGCCACCTGTACGAGAAGGGCTCGCTGGTCCTCCACATGATCCGCACGGTGCTGGGCGACGTGCTCTGGCGGAAGGCGATCCGCCTGTACGTCAGCAAGCATCGCAGCACCAACGTCACGACGCCGGACTTGCAGCGCGCCATCGAGTCGGCGACCGGCCGCAACATTGACTGGCTCTTCGACGAGTACGTCTACCGCGGCGGCCACCCGGCGTTCAAAATCGCGTACGACTGGGACGACGCGGCGAAGCAGGCCAAACTCAACGTCACGCAGACCCAGGACGAGAAAGACTCGTCGATCTTTCGCCTGCCGGTGACGATTGATTTCACGACGGACGGGAAGCTCCAGTCGTTCAACGTCGAGATCAGCGAGAAGGTGCACAACTTCTTCTTCAGCCTGCCCGCGAAGCCGCAGATGGTGCGCTTCGACCCCGGACATCAGATGCTGAAGACGGTCGACTTCAAGCGCGGCAAGGACATGCTGCTCTACCAGCTCAAGAACGACGACGATGCCGTCGGCCGCATCGACGCGGCCAAGGAGCTGGCGAAGCTTGGCACGCGTGAAGTCGTCGCCGCGCTCAAGGAAGCCGTGCAGAAGGATGCGTTCTGGGCCGTCCAGAGCGAGGCGGCGCGCGCTCTCGGCGGCATGCGGACAGAGGCGGCGCGCGATGCGCTGCTCGATTGCCTGCGCGTGCGGCACCCGAAGGCGCGTCGTGGCGTCGTCCAGGCGCTCGGTCAGTTCCGGCACGACGAAGCGGTTGCGGCGGCGCTCGAGGCCATCCTGCGGAAGGGCGACGCGAGCTACTACGTCGAGGGAGCGGCCGCGCACGCGCTCGGCCAGACGCGATCGCCGCGCGCGTTCGATGTGCTGTCGAAGGTCGCGATGAAGAAGGAGTCGCTCAACGACGTCATCCGCGCCAACGCGCTGACGGGCATGGCGGAACTGAAGGACGAGCGCGCCCTGCCGATCGCCCTCGAGTGGACGCGGTTGGGCAAGTCGAACCCGGTGCGCGGCGTCGCGACGGCGATGCTGGGCCGCCTGGGCCAGCTCAGCGAGCGCGCGAAATCGGATGCGCACGACCGCCTGGTAGAGTTGCTGCCGGACGACTGGTTGCGCGTGCGCCTGAACGCCATCGCCGCGCTGGTCGAGCTGAAGGACCCGAAGGCCGTCGGCGAGCTTGAGCGCACACGGGCGCGCGAGCTCGACGGCCGCGTCATCCGCTCCGCGCGCGAGGCGATGCGGCGGCTGCGCGAGGGCGCCGACAAGGGCGAGGAGATCAAGAAGCTCCGCGAGGACTTCGACAAGCTGTCGGAAGAGAACCGGACGCTGAAGGACCGCGTCGAGAAGATCGAGGCGGGGGCGAACATCGCAAAGCCGAAGCGCGTCGCCGGAACCGCGAAGGCTGCGCCAACGAGCACGGCAGCTTCGCGAAACGGAAGCGCGCCGAAGGCACGAGCGAGAGCGGCGGCCAATGCGCGCAACGGCGCCGGTGCCGCGAGCAGCCGTCGCCGCCCCGCGCCGCGCTCGACGGCGCGCACCCGCCGCTGAGGGGCTGCGCCCTCACCCTCTCCTCGACGGGCCCTCACCTCTCCTCGGCGAGTCTTCGACCGCCCTTCGGGCACCCTCTCCTAAATTGGGAGAGGGAATCGCATTCGGCGGCCTCCGCGCGTGCGTTCGCTACACTTCGGACGTCACGCCTCGCCCTGGACCTCCACATGAACCAGCCGCCCCCTCAGCCACCGTACACGGCGTCCGCGCGGCCACGCCGCAGCATGGCGCTCTGGACGCTGCTGCTGGCGCTTGCGCTGGCCGCCTGCGGTGGCGCCACCGCGCGACCGACGGAGACGGGCGTGCCGAGCACGGTGCAGGTCACCGCGACGGCGCCGCCGCCGCCGCCACCTGCGGGGACGCCGACGCCGGACCTCGCGTCGCTGCTCCAGGATGGCGGCATCGCCGTGATACGCGCGGCGTTCGACCGCTTGCTCGACGAGTACATCGAGCCACTCGAGTCGAGCTCGCTGCTGGCGCAGGCATGGAGCGGCGTGCGCCAGGAGGCCACAGCCGAAGGCCTGACTGTTCCGCCGGCGCCGGCCTTCACAGGAGACCGGCAGAGCGACTTTGCGGCGTTTCGCTCGGATTACGTGCCGCTCGCCGCGAGCGCGGCCGACGCCGCGAAGCTGCGTTACGCGGCGCTGCGGACCATGACCTCAAGCCTCAGCGACTGCCACACCTTCTTCCTGAACCCGACCGCTAGCGACACGCTGAACGGCACGCGCGAGGGGAAAGGGTCGGTGGGCATCGGGGTCGAACTTGCGGGCGTGCCGCCGCTGGTGTCGGAGGTGATCGGCGGCGGTCCCGCAGCGCGGGCCGGTGTGCTGGTGGGCGACCGCGTCACCGCGATCGACGGAACCGACGCCACCGGCATCGGTCCGCAAGCCGCGTTCGACCAGATCAACGGCGCCGAGGGCACGGCCGTCGGGCTGACGCTGCGGCGGCCAGGCCAGGCCGCGGCCGTGCAACTCTCGATCACACGCGAGCGCGTCGTGCCGCAGAATATCGAGGCGCGACGCATCGGTGACACCGTCATCGGCTACGTCCGGGTCCGGAACTTCGTGGACGGCGGTGTCGCCGCGCCGCTCGGCGAGGCGCTGCGGGCGTTCGATGCAGAGAACCTCACGAGCTGGATCATCGACCTGCGCGACAACCCGGGCGGCCGCCTCGACCCGGACGCGGCTGGATTGTTTCTGCCGAAGGGAGATGTCGTGGTCCGCGATCGTGGTCGCGATGGAGCAACCGAGGAACAGAAGGCGAGTGGCAATGAGCTTCCCGTGGTGCGGCCGCTCGTGCTGCTCACGGACAACCGCACTGGGTCGGTCGCCGAGGCCTTCGCCGCCGCGCTGCAGGAGTACGGCGTAGGGTACGTCGTGGGCGAAAAGAGCAACGGCTGCGTCGGTTTCACGCACATCGTCGCGCTCGGCGACGGCTCGTCGATCGCCGTGACGACGAACGTGAATCTTGGTCCGGTGACGAACAAGGTCTTGAATGGCGTCGGCGTCATCCCGGACGAGCCGGTAGCCCGGACCCAGGCCGACATCGCCAACGCGCTCGACCCCCAGCTCGATGCGGCGGTGGCGCACCTGCGGCGCCCGTAGCCAATTCGGCTGCTGTCGGACGCCTGGCCGCGGGCCCAGTCACTTGGCGGCGCGCTGGTGAACGCCGATACTTTCCGAGTGATCAGGGAACGCGACCTCGCCGACTTCGAGATCCGCACGCTGCCCGCCGAGACGCTGGCGGGCGCGGACCGCGAGCGCGTGCTGGCGCTGTTCGATGCGTCGTATCGGCAGGCCAACCACGCCTACTTCGAGAAGTCGATACACACGCTCCGCTATCTAGCGCTGGCGATGCACGGCGAGGCCCTGGCGGGCTTCTCGCTGAGCGACGCGCGGGTGCTCGACCTGCCGCGGCTTCCGGAGACCGTCGTCAGCCTCGCCGGCATCTGCTGCATCGATCCCGCACACCGGCGGCGCGGGCTTTTCGTGGCGCTCGAACGGAGCGGCTCGCTCGCTGCCGGTGCGCCGCCGTCGGAGCGATATCTCACTTGCGGGCGGATGGCGCACCCGGCGAGCTTCCGGCTGATGACGCACAATCCGACGGCCGTGCCAAAACGCGGCGTCGCGATCACGCCCTGGCAGCAGGAAGTCGGCGCCGCGATCGCCGCCGTCTACGGCGTGCCGGCGTTCGATCCGGAGACGTTTGTCTGCCATGGCAGCGGCGCGCCGGTCGGCTACCCAAACATCGACATGCAGGTGGATGACGCTGAGTGGGAGGTCTTCCGCGGCGTCGACCGTGACCGCGGCGATTCGCTGTTGGGCATGGCGTGGGTACCCGACGGCCCGCCCGGCTGGTGATGCCGACACGAGACCGCACGGCGCCGAACGGGCGGTCACCCGCAGGTCACCTCGCTGAGGCGGCCAGACGGAGCCGAAGCTCCTCCGTTACGTTCGCTCCACCCTCCAGCCTCCAGCGTCCGACTTCTGCCGATCCCGTCCGACTGCCCGGTCAATACTTGCGCCACGCCTTGCCGATGATGTCGCGCCTCGCCACGCTTCCGAACTGACGCGAATCGCGGCTGTCCGCGGCGTTGTCGCCGAGGACGATCCAGCGGCGCAGGGCGCCGTCATCGCCGTCCGTCGGCGGCGCGATGCGCTTCAGCAGCCGCCGGCTTCGCCGCTCCGGATCGTACAGCACGACGACGTCGCCGACACGCGGCGGCCAGCGGATGTAGGCGAGGCGGTTCACCAGCACGCGGTCGCCCGCGCGGTACGCCGGCTCCATGCTGTGCCCCTCAACCACGTATCTCCCGATCGGCATGCCGATGCGGAGCACGCGTACCGCTGCGGCGAGCAGCGCGATCACGCCCACCAGCGATCCGGCGCTACGGGATGCCTTCATGCGGCGGCAGCTCGTGGTTGAGCGCAGTCATCTGCGGACGGACATCCGCCATTCCGGCTGACGCACTCGCCGATGCTACTGCGGCACGACGAGCTCGCCGCCGATGGCCTGCCCGGACGGGACGCGCGCAGTCTTCGTGCCCTTCGAGTCCCAGAACATCTCGGCGAACTTCTGCACGGCCACGAGCAGATCCTGCGCCGCCTGCATGTTCATTTCCACCTTGTTCTTGCTCGCCAGCTTCATGATGTTCCAGACCGTGGCGTGCAGGTCGGCGTACTTCTCCGCGTGCTCCGGCTTGAAGTAGTCGCCCCAGATGATGCGCACCTCGCGCTTCACAATCTCGGCGTGCTCCTCCTTGACGAGGATGTAGCGGACCATCGAGTTGTGGTACTTCGCCTGATCGGGCTTGTTCTTGAGATCCGGCGCAAGCTCCAGCGCGTCGGAGAGCTGGTTCATGCGCAACACGCTGAGGGCAGCGATCTGCGCGTAGTGCGGGTCATAGATGCCGCAGGGGATGTCGCAGTGCGCAAGCGCCACGTCTGGCGCCGAAAGCCCGTCGACCATGCGCAGCGCTCGTGAGACAACGGAATCGAGGGTGAGACCAGACATCAAGAGACTCCTTCTTCGGTTATTTACGTGCATCGCGTCGTGTTTCGGCTACAGTCTAGTCAGCCGAATCGCGACAGGGAATAGCCGATTCGCGCCCATTTCCATGCGCCAGTTTCCGTGCTGTAGCCGGTCGCGCCCGGACCGCGTGTTGCGGTAGGATCACGCTGCGCGCGACGCGTGTCGTGCTTCTCCCGGCCGCGGCGAGGTTCTCCTTTATGAGCGACATCTACCATGCCGGCAACCGCCAGCTTCAGGAGCAGTTCGATACGCGCCACCTCGCGGACCGCGTCGGCGAGATCGTGAAGGATTGCATCGACGAGCACGATCGAGCGTTCATCGAGCGCATGGATATGTTCTTTCTCGCGACCGTCGACGAGCAGGGCCACGCCAACTGCTCGTACAAGGGCGGCGAGCCCGGATTCGTAACGGTGGTCGACGAGCACACGATCGCGTTCCCCAACTACGACGGCAACGGCATGTACCTGTCGATGGGCAACGTGCTGAAGACCCGGCAGGTGGGCATGCTGTTCATCGACTTCGAGAACCAGTGGCGCATGCGGGTGAACGGCGAGGCGGCGATCGACGCCGATGACCCACTGATGGCCACCTACCCCGAAGCGCAGTTCATCGTCCGGGTGAACACGCGCGAAGTCTTTCCGAACTGCCCGCGTTACATCCACCAGTACAAGTTGGTACAGCGCTCGAAGTTTGTCCCAAAGAGCGAGTGCCAGACGCCCGTGCCCGCCTGGAAGACGGGCGGCTGGGTCGATGATGTGCTGCCCGCCGCCGACATCGCACGTGATGCGGCGCGTGAGGTGCTCGATCGTTAGCACGGCGGCGTGACTTGCGGCGCATCGCGCGGCGGTGACGGACGGGCGCCCCATGGGAGCAGCAGATGGAAGCAGCGTCGTTCGACGAGATCGCTGGCGAGTTCGCCGCACGCACGAGCCGCATCGTCTGGTGCAGCGTGGCGACAGTGGACGCGCGAGGCCGGCCGCGATCGCGCATCTTGCATCCGATCTGGCAGGGCAGCACCGGCTGGATCGCGACCGGCCGGAACTCCTTCAAGGCGCGTCACATCGAGAAGCATCCCTATGTGTCGCTCTCGTACTGGGACCCGCAGCAACAGCAGGTGTACGTCGATTGCCGTGCGTCGTGGGAGGACGATCCCGCGGAGAAGCGCAGGCTGTGGGAGCTGTACAAGAGCACGCCGCCGCCGCTCGGGTACGACCTCGCGATGATCTGGCGGGAAGGGCCGGACGACGCGACCTACGGGCTGCTCAAGCTCCGGCCGTGGCGCATCGAGCTCTACGCGCTGAGCGATCTGATCGCGGGAAGAGAGCCGCAGATCTGGCGCGACAAGCATGCCGGCGACGGATGAGACTGCAGCACACTCGCGTGAGCGCGGACGGATCAGGTAGACGATGACGTATGACTACGAACTGATCGTCGTCGGCGCCGGCTCCGGCGGCAGCGTCGTGGCGGCGCGCGTCAGCGAAGACCCGCGCATCCGCGTGCTGCTCATCGAAGCTGGGCCCGATTACCCGAACGTGGAGGCCCTGCCCGAGGACCTGCGGAACGTCAACCACGGCTCCTTCATCGACCACGACTGGGGGCTGCGCTACACGCCCTCCAGCACGAGCAGGACGACGCCGTTCCCGCGCGGCCGGGTGACCGGCGGGTCATCGGCCGTCAATACGGCGATCGCCCTCCGCGGCGTGCCCTCGGACTACGACGAATGGGCGGCGCTCGGGAATCCGCTCTGGAGCTGGGAGAAGGTGCTACCCGCCTTCATCAAGCTCGAGACCGATCTCGATTTCGACGCGCCCTATCACGGCAAGAGCGGTCCGCTGCCGATCCGCCGCCACACGCGCGACGAACTGGTGCCGTACCAGGCGGCGTTCCTCGACGCCTGCGCCGAGCTCGGCTATCCCGCCTGCCCCGACCACAACGACCCGGCGGCCACCGGGTACGGACCGCACCCGATGAACAAGAAGGGCACGCTTCGCATCAGCACGGCGATCGCCTATCTTGCGGCGGCGCGCGGCCGGTCGAACCTCGAGATTCGCGCCGACACCGACGTCAACCGCATCCTCTTCGACCGCGACGGCAACGTCACCGGTGTCGAAGTGCGCACCGCCGGCGTGATGACTGCCATCACCGCGCGCCAGGTCGTGCTCGCCTGCGGCGCCGTGCACACGCCCGCCGTGCTCATCCGCTCCGGCATCGGGCCGGCCGACGTCCTCGATCGCCTCGGCGTCGCGCGGCAGCACGTCGCCGCTGGCGTCGGCCAGCACCTGCAAGATCATCCGGCGATCGGTCCGACGCTCGTGCCGCGCGAGGGCGTCGCCGACTGGGATCAGCCCGTCATTCAGACAACGCTGCGCTACACCGCGACCGGCAGCGATGACGTCAACGATATGCAGCTCGAGCCGCTGTCGTTCATGCACATTCCCGGTGGCCGCCTGCTGCTGGGACTGGTAGCGTGCGTCTTCAAGTCGTACTCGTACGGGAAGCTCGAATTCGACAGCACGGACATAGATGCCCGGCCGCGGCTGGTGATGGAGTACCTCAGCGACGAGCGCGACTACATCAAGATCGTCGACGGCGTCAGGCGCACGATCGAGGTGTGCCGGACGAAGGCGATCGCGTCGGTGAGCGAGGGCATACGGCGGCCGACAGAGCGGGAGCTGGCTGACCCGGCGCTGCTCGAACCATGGATCCGCCGGAACGCCGCCAGCGGCGCCCACCCGTCGTGCACTGCCCGCATGGGACCGACCGATGATCCGACGGCCGTCGTGGACGAACGAGGGCTTGTGCACGGCGTCCACGGCCTGCGCATCGCGGATGCGTCGATCATGCCGCGGGTGCCGAGCGCGAACACGAACGTGCCGACGATCATGATCGGCGAGCGGATGGCGGAGTTCGTCCGGGACGATCTCGGCTAGCGGGTCGCCGTGGCGTCTCCTCCAAGAGCCAGAACGGATTACGCTCCATCTCACCACGATCCCCTTCGCACGTTTCCGTTGTTGGCGGACGATTCGCCGACGATCCGGCGAAATCGCGGCGGCGTGGGCCAAAAACGCGAGGAATTACGAAACTGATCCCCGAAAAGGAGATTCTTCGACGCTGCACCTATTTACAAACTCCCACCCGTACGTCTAGATTTAGTGCAGGGCATGGAAGCCGAGCCAAGGCCCTCGCAAGATTCTCCCCTCTCTTGCGTTGCCAACCTTGCCGATAGTAAGGACAGGCGGACCGCGCAGTAACGCGCCGGGCCCGCCCATGCATGAGGTACAATGTCACAGAAGCCACCCCGTGGTAGGCGTCGAGGACCCGTGAAAGATTCCACGCGCCCGGCGGCTACCCCCGCGTCCCCGGACCGCTACCAGAAGTTCTTGCCCGAGTGGATGCGCGGCGCCGGCGGCCCGCCGGTGCGGCCCGCTCGACCCCGCCGTGCTCGTGCGCCGCGGCCGGCAGGGGGCTACACCCCGGGCAAGATGGCGAGCGGCGACTACCGCTAGGCCGCCGGTCTCCCGCCATCCTCAATACCACGGCCGGCGCTCTTGTGCGGACGCCCCCTTGCGCGGCGCTGCATCGCGGCCAGCGCGATGCCGTGAGCGGCGCGTGTTAGGCTGATCGCATGGAGATCCAACAACTTCCGGACCTCGACCGGCCGAACGTGATCGCTGCCTTTCACGGCTGGAACGACGCGGGCCAGGCGGCGACTACCGCCGTGCGCTACCTCACGGAGGCGTGGCACGCGGAGCCGTTCGCCAAGATCGACTCCGAGGACTACTACAGCTACAGCGACACCCGCCCGACAATCAAGATTGTCGATGGCGCCCAACGCGAGCTCACCTGGCCCGCGAACGAGTTCTTCGCCTACGCGGGCAACGACACGACGCCGCCGGCAGTGCTCCTCATCGGTGTCGAACCGAACCTGCGCTGGAAGTCGTTCGCGTCAGAGATCGTCCGGCTGGCGAAGTCGCTGAATGCGCGCCGGCTCGTGACGATGGGATCGCTCGTCATGGACACGGCGCACACGCGTCCCGTCCCGCTGACGGGTTTCGCTACGGACGCCGAAGTGCAGCCGCGGCTTGCCGCGCGCAACATCGCCCGCTCGACGTACGAGGGTCCGACGGGCATCGTCGGCGTGCTGAACGATGCCTGCCGGCGGGAAGAATTACCCACGGCAAGTGTCTGGGCGGCGTCCCCGCACTACCTCGGCACGACGCCAAACCCGAAGACGGCGCTGGGCTTGCTCGACGCGCTCGACGACATGCTCGGGCTGCACCTGAACTTGAGCGAGATGCGGACCGTCGCGGATGAGTTCGTGCGCCAGGTCTCGCTCGCGGTCTCGAACAACGGCGAGGTGCAGGACCGCATTCGCGCGCTGGAGGAGCAGCAGGACGCGCTGGGCGGCGGCGATCAGCAGTCTCCGCCGCAATTTCCGCCGACGGGGGCGATCATCGCCGACCTGGAGTCGTTTCTCCGCGAACAGCGCGACGAAAGTGCTGGGTAGGCAGCGGCAGGGCCCTCATCCTTTCCGCGGCGAGTCTGCGACCTCTCCATGGCGAGTCTTCGACGGCCCTCGGCCACCCTTCTCTCACAAAGGGAGAGGCACTCATGCGAATCAGCGTCGCATTTCTGATCTCCCTATCCACGCGGCGGAGAGGGGCCGGTCGCAGACTCGCCGCGGAGAGGGGTGAGGCCGGTCGGGTGCTTCGAATGCTTCAGATCGCATGCGTCTGGGACGCGCCAGCCGTGGGCCCTCATCCCGGCCGGCGGCCAGCCTTCTCCCACAAGGGGAGGAGCGATCAGCCGGAATAGGTTGTGTGGTTCGCGATCACGCCGCGGCGAATCCGACTTCTGACCTCTGACTTCCAGAAGGCCCTACACCGCGACGTCGCCGCGCTCGCCGGTGCGGACGCGGATCGCTTGCTCGACCGGCAGCACGAAGATCTTCCCGTCGCCGATGTTGCCTGTCGCCGCCGCCGCGAGGATGATGTCGATCACTTCCTGGACGTTCGCGTCGGTCACGACGGTCTCCAGCTTCACCTTCGGCAGCATGTCGACGGAGTAGGCCTGGCCGGCGCGGCCCGCGTGCACGATGCCCTTCTGCACACCGCGGCCCGTCACGCCTACGATATTCAGGCCGATGTAGCCCTTGTCCGCCAGCGCATGCTTTACTTCGTCGAGCTTCTCGGGGCGAATGATCGCCTCAATCTTCTTCATCGTCCGTATCCCCTGACTAGCTCGCCGTGCCGCGAGAATCCGTTGGTGTCACATGTTCGCTCGACGTCATGTGGCCGCCGGCGTCGGTGTGCATCGGGATCGCTTCCGGGATGCCGAGCACCGGACCGCTGCCGCCGAAGATGTACGCGCGCTCGCCGTGCTGCGACACGTCCAGGCCGGCGATCTCCTCCTCTTCGCTGACCCGCAGTCCCATCGTCAGATCGAGCACCTTGAGTATGCCGAATGTCACGACGAAGGAGTAGACGGCGACCACGCCGCTCGCGAACACTTGGCGCCACACCTGGTCGCCCGCTCCATGGAACAGCCCGTTGAAACCGGCAAAGGTCTCCGTCGCGCTGATCACGCCGACGGCGAAGAGACCGGTGCCAATACTCCCCCAGAGGCCGCCGACCCCGTGGACGGCGACGACATCGAGCGAGTCGTCGAGCGACGTCCGCGTGCGCAGGACGACGGCGAGGTTGCAGACGATACCGGCGATGGCGCCGATGGCGATCGCCTCCATCGGTTGCACAAATCCTGATGCGGGCGTGATCGCCACGAGCCCGGCCACCGCTCCGGCGGCCGCACCGACGACGCTGGGCTTGCCCGAAAGCCACCAGCTCATGAACACCCAGGTGAGCGCCGCCGAAGCGGCCGCCGTGTTGGTGACGACGAAGGCATTCACCGCCTGCGCGTTGGCGCCGCCCGCGCTGCCGGCGTTGAAGCCGAACCAGCCGAACCAGAGCAGCGCCGCACCGAGCACGACCATCGTCACGTCGTGCGGCTCCATCGGTTCTTCCTTGTGCCCTTTGCGCCGCCCGAAGACGAGCGCCGCGGCGAGCGCGGCCGCACCGGCGTTGACATGGATCGCCGTGCCGCCCGCGAAGTCGAGCGCCTTGATCTTTCCATCGCCGGACGCCGAGAGCCAGCCGTCGTTGGCGAAGACCCAGTGCGCGACGGGGTCATACACAAGGAACGACCAGAGGAGCATGAAGACCAGGAACGTGCTGAACTTCGCCCGCTCGGCGAAGGCGCCGGTGATCAGCGCCGGCGTGATGATGGCGAACATCATCTGGAACGCCATGAACAGCTCGTGCGGGATGGCGACACCGTACGTCCGCGGCTCGCCGTTGTGCGTGTAGTCTGCGACCCCCGCGCCGACGTCCTTCAGGCCGAACCAATCGAGGCCGCCGATCAGCCCCCAGTGGTCCGGCCCGAACGCCAGCGTGTAGCCGATGACCACCCACTGGACGCCGATCAGCCCCGCCACGATGAAGCTCTGCATGATCGTGCCGAGCACGTTCTTGTTACGGGTCAGCCCCCCGTAAAAGAAGCCCAGCGCGGGCGTCATCAGCAGTACCAGCGCCGAGGCGGCTAGCACCCACGCGGTATTACCCGAGTCTACTGCCGGCATATTCCCCTCCCCTGTACGTCCTAGATTGGCAAAGGATAAGATCACTTTGTTACTAACAGGTTTCGGGCGAGTGACTGTTGGGTTACGGGCGCGGGCGTCGTGCCGGTGCGGCGTCGGCGCTTGACGCACGACGGCTTGCGCGACACGCTGCGGTGGCATGGACGAAGGCCAACTCGCCGCCTACCTGCAGCATCGCATGCCCGAAGCCCGCGGCGTCGTCGTCTCGAAGATCGCGCGTATTCCCGGCGGCGCTTCGCGGGAGACGTGGTCGTTCGACGCCCGCTGGTCCGCTGCGGACGGCGCGACGGTCGAGCGCGGCTACATCTTGCGGCGGGACCCCACCGCCAGCCTGCTCGACAGCAACAACGACCTCGAATTCGAGCTCTACAGCGCGCTCGCGGGCAGCGGCATTCCCGTGCCCGAGGTGCACTGGATCGAGCGTGACGGGAAGTGGCTCGAGAGGCCGTTTTTCGTGATGTCGCGGCTGCCGGGCATCAGCGACGGCCGGACGCTGGCGCTCTCGCCGGAGTGGGCTGCGGTGCGGCCGGTCATCGCGCGGCAGAAGGCCGAGATCCTGGCGAAGATCCATCGAGTGGACATAACATATCTGCCGGCGCTCGACCGCCCTGCGTCGTGCGATGCGAGCGCGTCGCATGAGATCGCTCGCTGGGAGCGGACGATGCGCCAGGACATGCTCGAACCACAGCCGGTGCTCGAGCTGGCGTTCGCCTGGCTGAAGCGCCATCTACCGCCGCCCCCGAACCGCCTGGCGCTGGTGCACGGCGACTATCGCACGGGAAACTTTCTCTACGACCAGCCAGGCATCACCGGCATCCTCGACTGGGAGATGGCGCACGCCGGCGACCCCGTCGAAGACCTCGGTTGGCTGATGATCAAGTCGTGGCGATGGGCCGGCGATGCCCGCGTCGGCGGCCTCTGCTCGCGCGAAGAGTTTGTGCGGATGTATGAGGATGCCGGCGGCCAGAAGGTCGATGCCGCGGCGCTGAAGTTCTGGGAAGTCTTCAGCAACGTGAAGTTCGCGATCATCTTCATCACCGGCACGAAATCGGTCGTCGAGGGAAAGACGCCGGACCTGCTACTGGCGGTGACGGCGTTCGTAAACCCGGGGCTGGAAGTGGAACTGCTGGAGCTGATCGCTTGAGGCCCTACCCGGAGGAGATCCTGCGGACGATCCAGGCGGGCGTCATGTCGCACTTCGCGCCCGAGCTTACGTCGACGTACGCGAAGGCCCAGTTTGGCTTCTCGATGCTGCTCTTCTCCGTCGCCACGCGCGACTACGACAGCGCGGTGCCCGACCTGCTGGAAGCGATCGCTACGCTGCGGTCACTGCTCGAGGGCACGCAGAAGGCGCTGGCAGATGTCACCGCCGACGGCGCCGAGGACGCGCGCGCCGTGCTTGCCGCCCTGCCGCCTGCGGCGGGGGGCCTGCGCCTGTCCGCGCTGCGGACGGAGCACGAGGCGCTGCGCGCGGTGATCTCGCAGCTCGCGCCGCTGATCGAGCGGGCAGCCGACGATCCGGAGCTGGCCGCGCTCCGGCCGTCGCGCTCGGTGATCTACGCCTACCTCTCGGCGGATGCCCGCCGCCGGATGGTGCCGATCCTCACCGCCGGCTGACGCCAGTCCGTGGACGGACGCCCCACTACAATGGGCGCATGATCGAGGAGATTCGTGCCCGCATCGCCGCCTACCGCCCGCTGCTGATCGACGATGCCGGCTCGCTACCGCGCGCCGCCGTGCTGCTGCCGTTGTACGAGGCCGCAGGTGAAACGCACGTGCTCTTCACCGTGCGCTCGGAGCTGGTCGAACACCACAAGGGGCAGATTTCGTTTCCCGGCGGCGCCTTCGATCCGGCCGACCGCGACCTTGAGCACACGGCGGTGCGCGAGACCTGGGAGGAGATCGGCGTCGCCATGGACCACGTCGAGATCCTTGGCCAGCTCGACGAGATGGTGACGATCTCGGACTTCCTCGTGCGCCCCTTCGTCGGCCGCATCACCCAGGCCGGACCGTACCCCTTCGCTCCGGCTGAGGTCGAAGTCGCGGAGATCCTGGAGGTGCCGCTTCCGCATCTTCAGGACGAGGCGAATCTCGAAGTCGAACCGCGCATCTATCAGGGGCGCGAGATCATCGCATGGAGCTACCACTGGCGCGACCACCTGATCTGGGGCGCAACCGCCCGCATCCTCAAGCAGTTCCTGGACCTGCTGGAGTAGGGGCGGGACGTGGGAGTCGGAAGTCAGAAGTCGGATGTCGGAAGTCGGATCGCTCTTCTAACTTCCGAGTAGGCCTTCGTTCTGCAGGTGAAGCTCAAGGCAGGCGACGATCGCGTCGCTGACGTCCTCGACCAACCGATCCAGGGTCTCGCCCTGAGAAGCGCACCCGGGCAATTCGAGAACCTCACCCCAGAAGCCCCCTCGTCCGCAGCATGCACCGCAATGGTGAGGTGTCGGATTCGGTCGATTCTTCTTAGAGGGTGGCATCGTGCGATTCTAGCATTCCGACTTCCGACTTCCGACCTCCGACCTCCGACTTCCAGCCGCCTACGCCGTCCGGGGCAGTTCTTCCCAGAAGAGGCGGAGGTCGTTCGACGTGCGGACGCGGTTGCCGCCCTCGCGCTTCGCGAGGTACATCGCCTGGTCCGCCACCTTTACGAGCGTCGCGTAATCCGGCGCGTCGAAGGGGAAGGTAGAGACGCCGACGCTGAGGCCGATCTTCATGTTTTCGGGCAGCGCGTCGTTGACGCCGCGGACTGCCTCGATGAGCTGCTCGGCGCGGTCGTACGCGGTCTCGCGCGTGAGGTTCGGGAGCACGACCACGAACTCATCGCCGCCGTAGCGGCCGACCATGTCCTGGGCGCGGAGCTTGGACCGCAGCGCGGACCCCACCTGACGCAAGACGCGGTCGCCCGTGTCGTGGCCCATCTCATCGTTGATCCGCTTGAGCTTGTCCATGTCGCAGAACAGCACACTCAGGTAGCCGCCGGCGCTGCGCGTCTTCCGGAGCTCGCGCTGCGCGTCCTTCTCGAGATAGGCGCGGTTGAGCAGCCCGGTGAGCTTGTCGATGCGGGCGGCGCGCTCGTTGCGGCTCAGCAGCTTGGCGTTCTCGGCGTTGAGCTTCTCGATCACTTCAACCTCGCGCGAGCGGCTGTTCTCTTCCCGCGCGAGATGCCCGACACCGACGGAGATGAAGAACATGTAGGCGATGCGCATCGTCAGGATGCCGGCCTCATCGGCGTTGACCGCCCAGTTCGTCGCGAACACCACCGCGTACGAGAAGGCATAGACGACGCAGGCAACCATCGCCTGCCGGATGTCGAAGCGCATCGCGACGGCTGCGACCGACAGGTAGTAGAGCGGGAAGAACGGGCTGTGCGAGGCGCCGGTGACGGCGATGAAGCCGGCGATCGCCAGAGAGTCGAGCAGCGTCGAGAACATGCTGGTGCCGAAGATGCGCCAGCGCCGGTATGGCTGCAGAAAGACGAACGGGATCGCGTAAAGGTACGAGAGCCCGACGATCCACCACGTCGCTCGCAGGTGCATGCCCGAGGTGTCAAGAAACCACGCCAGCAGCGCCGTGTTCATGACGATGATCACCAGGCGCAGGCGGGCGATCAGCGTCTCCATGCGGAGCGTGCGCTCGCTGTGCGGCGGCATCTCGAACAGCCATGCGAGGCTGCCGGCGGTGAGCTGTCGGGTGTTCGGCTCGATGCGCATTGGGATACTGGCCGCCGCGGACCTCACGCGGCATCCCTCTCGCATAAATATCGGTTCGTAGGGGAACTACCTGATACGCCGGATGTAGGGTTCGGAGCGCGCAAACTCGAACCCCCAGCCTCCAGCTCCCCAGATCAGGGTGGGTTCAGGTTGCAGCCGCCGGGCGGGCATGGCGTCCCAGCGCCCGGGGTGACGCGAGCCGGGGTGGCGGTCGCCGCCGCCGGACGCGTCGCTGTGGCGGCGGCGGCCGTCGGCGTCTGCCGCACAGGCGCACTGGTGGCGGTCGCGGGGGGCGGCGGCGGCACCGGCGTGTCCGGAAGCGCCGTCGCAGTCTCCGAGGGTAGCGGCGTCGCTGATGGGGTGCGGTTCGCCGTCGGCGTCTGGACGGCGACTCCGGGCGCCGTGCCGGCCGCCGTCGGGCTGCTGGCGACGGATGGTGTGCGTGTTGTGGCGCCACCGGCCACGGTGCCATCGCCGCCGCCGCCGACGAGCCCGAAGACGACGGCGGCGCCTGCGAAGGCAACGATCAGCAGCGCCGCCACCGCGCCAGCGAACCAGATGATCCGGTTGCGGTCCCCGTCGCCGGGCGCAGCGGCGCCAGCCCAACCGGATGGCGGCCGCGAGCCCGCGTCGTCGCCGCTGCCACGCCGCGCGCCGCCATCGGCCAAGGAGAATCCGGCGGCCGTGGCGGCCGGCAGCGCCGCCGCCTCACCGTGCGGCGAGTCGCCTCGCAGCGGGCGAATGGCGGTGGCACTGATGTTGTTGGCGGGTGGCGCATTCCACTCGCTCGACAGCGCACGCCAGGTATCGCTCTTCAGCGCCATGGGCGCCGGCACGGGAGCGAAGGCGCCGAAGACTTCGAGCGCATCGACGCCGATCCGCGCACGCGTGTCGCGGCATGTCGCGCATGCCGCGATGTGCGCGCCGACCGCGCGGCGCGCCTCGTCGGTATACGGCGGGAAACTCAGTGACGCAAGCTGTTGTTGGAGCGCGGGACAGTCGCCACTGCCGCGGCGGGCGACGATGTAGCCGGTAATCGCTTCGCCGGCCGCGCCCTTCATGCGAGCGACCATCGTGTACGCGTTGCCCTTGCTCACGTCCAGCACGTGCGCCAGATCGGCGCTGTCGAGCCCTTGCCGCATGTGCAGGTCGAGGAGCGCATAGTCCCGCGGACCGAGCGCGGTAAGAGCCTCCCAGATCAGTGCCGGCAGCTCCGCGTCGCGAGGACGCTGGGCGGGGTTGTCGATACGGCAGGGATCGGGTTCGGAGAAGGAACCAAAGGCTTCTTCGTGGGTCGCCGCGGGTGCGCTCGACGTGCGTTCGGCGCGGGCCACCGCCGCGTGATGCGTGATCGTGAAGAGCCATGATGCGAAGGTCTGCGACTTCGGGATCAGGGCGAGGTCTCGCGCCGTGCTCGCGAACACCTCCTGCGTGATGTCGGCTGCCGCGGCAGCGTTGCGCACGACCCGCCAGGCGACGTCATACACGCGGTGAAAGTAGCGGTCATACAACTGACCGAAACTCTCCAAATCGCCGCCCCGCGCGCGGGCGATGAGCTGCGCGTCGTCCATTGGTCCTCCGGACGCGCACGGACCCGATCGCGGCCGCTGGCGTCCGGACAAAACGATAGCAGGGGACGAGGGAGAGGCGACAGCAGCGATAGGCACGCAGGACTCGGGTGGTAGATGGGGGCTCTCCGAGCGCGGCCGCGTTCGAATCGGTGTCAAGTTGTGAGGAGTTCTTTAACCCCTCATTGGCTGGATCTTCATTGACAGAGTGATCGCACGGGGTAAGATCAAGGCGTCCCTAGAGAGCGGAACCGCTGTCTACGCTCATCGAGCAGAACGCCACGTCAGCTCGCCGGACGGACTCGGCGGACGTGCGCGACCCCCGTCATCGCATCCAAAGCAGGAAGCTGAGACGCCGCAGGAAGCGGCTATTGGAGTGTGGCACGCCATCCAGGCGCGCCTGAGGGAGCGTACAGCCCGGGACGGGCTTGTGCTCCCTCTATTTGTGTCCCGCAGTCTGGGCATCGATATGCGGGGTGTGCGGGCGGCGTTGTCAAGAAGCGAAGGGTACGTTGCGTGAAGGAATCTCCGCTGAACCGCGGACCGGGGCGGGCATCGAGGACTGGGCGCCTGCTCGTCATGTTCGCGGCCTTCCTTGTTCTTGGCGCGGCGGCGATCACGTCCGCCGTCCTCTTCTCCTCGCGCGACAATGCGTCCGCAGCGGGTCCCGGCGGCATCGCCGTCTTCCCGGCGACGCAGCAGGTGCTCCAGAGCGGTAGCACACCGTTTGGCGTCGACGTCAACGCCGTCGCCGTCACCGTGCCGATCGGTTCCTTCGATTTCAAGATCCAGTACGACCCGAACATCCTCAGTTACTACGGCGTCGCTGTCGGCCCCTTTCTCTCGAGCACCGGGCGCGCCATCTCGTGCTTGCCGGCGGCGGTCGACAACGTCGCTGGCACCGTCCGCTTTGCCTGCGCTTCGAACGGACTCACGCCCGCTGGTCCGACGGGATCGGGCCGACTCGCGACGGTGGCGTTCCTGCCGGCAAATCTTGGCACCAGCGGCTTTGTCTTCGACCGGACGATCGAGCCGTACTCCGACGTGCTGGGCAACTCCTTGCCTGGTGCGACGTTTGCCGACGGTTCGGTGGATGTGATTTCGAACAACGGCACGCCGCTGCCGACGGCAACCGAAACGCTGACGCCAACGATCACGCCGACACCAACGCAGACCGTGCCGGCGACGGCGACGCCGACGGGCATCGCGCCACCCGGATCGTGCGGCCCGCAGGTGGCGATCGCGGTCTGCCCGGTGCCGTCGTTCATCAGCGGCAACGTTGGCGCGCCGCTCAACGTCGACATCCGCGTTGAAGACGTCGCGAACTTCGGTGCCTTCTCGGTCACGATCGAATATTCGAACATCTTGTTTCCGACGGCGCCATCGTTCGCCGTCGGGCCATTTCTCGGCAGCACCGGGCGGCCCGTCAGCTGCATCGGCCCCGCCGCGCAGCAGGGTTCGCAGCCCAACACCGCGCAGTCGCGAGAGAACTGCGTGACGCTTGGCCCAGGACCGCCCAGCGGCACGTCCGGGGCGGCCGGCGACGGCATCATCGGTACGTTTACCTTTGTCCCGGGCGCGCAGGGCACGGGGGTCATTACGATCCCTGAAGCGACCATTCTCGATGTGTTCGCGACCAATGATCCCGCGGGGCACAGCGACACCTCGAACGTCGATATCGGGCCGCGGTTGACGCCGACCCCGTGTCCGGGCGTCTGCCCGACCGACACGCCGACATCCACCAGCACGCCGAGCCCGACGCCGACGCTTACGGATACGGCGACGCCGACGTTCACGGCAACGATCACGCCAACGCCGTGCGTCGGCGTCTGTCCCACGGTGGTGCCAACGAACACGGTCATGCCGACCGCGACCGCCGGGCCGTCGACGGTGCGCATCGCGCCGCTGACGCAGACGATCGAGACGGGACAGTTGGCGGTCTTCGGCGTCTTCGTCGATGACACCGTCAACCTTGGCGCGTTCGCCTTCCAGGTCGCGTTCGACCCCCAGGTGCTGCAGAAGTACGACATCCAGGGCTGCAAGACGAGCGGCCGCGGATGCGAGCCAAGCCCGTTCCTGCTCGATTCCGGGCGCCACCCTAGCTGCTTCATCCAGGGCGCGGTGGATGGGAACGCCACCGCCACGCCGACGGCAACGGTAACCGGGTCCGTGCCGCCGAGCGCGACGCCGTCGCCGACAGGAGTGCCGCCGACCGCAACGCCCACGCCAAACCCCGACTCCAATCCGGGCGTCCTCGGGTTCAACTGCGTCACGCTGGATCCGGCCGACGTGCCGGGTGCGACCGGGAGTGGCTTGCTGGCGACGATCTCCCTGCGCGCCATCGGGACGACGGCGTCGACGCCGCTGCATCTGCAGGATGTGCAGCTGCTCACCACGAACGTCGAGCCGCTGCCCGTGGGCGGGCTGATCGATGGCAACGTCGTCATCATCCCGGCAGCGACGCCGACGCCATGTACGGGCCCGTGCCCGACGAACACGTCCGTCCCGACGCCGACGCCCACCCGGACGATCGTGCCCGGATCGATCGCGAACACCAGCATCAGCCCGCAGCAGCAGTCAGTCGGCGTGAATCAAGATGTCGAGATCGCGCTGAACGTCGCGGACGTCCAGAATCTCGGGACATTCCAGTTCAAGCTCAAGTACGATACGCAATCACTGAGGTTCGTCAGCGCGTTCGACGGTGGCTTCATCGATTCCTCGGGCCGGACGATCTTCTGCCCGGCGCCGTTCAGCGATTCCGGCGTCGTCAACTTTGGCTGCGCCAGCATCGGTTCGTCGCCACCGGGACCGAGTGGCTCCGGCACCCTGGCGCGCGTGCGCTTTCACACGCTGCAGCAGGCCGTGGTGGACCTCCAGCTCCAGCGGGTCGAGCTCGGGTCGCCATCGTCGGCGACGATACCGGGCACGATTACCGACACGCTCGACGAGATCATCATTCTCAACAGCCTCTCGACGCCGAGCGTGACGCCGACGCGCACGGCGACGCCGGGGCCATCGCCGACGCCCGCGAACCAGCAGACGTGCGTGACGCAGCCGGGCGGCACCGGCACGACGTGCCTTGTCATCGATGCTGATCCGGCGACGCCCGGCGAGCAGAGTGTGCGGGTGTTGCCGTCGAGCGGTTCGTTCAACGTGGACATCGTGGCGCGCAACGTGCCGTCGGCGAACCGCGGCGTCGGCTTCTTCAACACGACGGTGCTGTACAACCCGGTCTTCCTCACGGCGGGCACGCCGACGAGCGCGCTGGCGGCGAGCAACGGCTTCAATTGCAACGCCAACGGCCGGTTGCCCGAGGGCGATCAATTCGCCGACGGCAACCCCGCGACGGGCGATGCCTTCATCAACTGCTTCGACCCTGTCGGCGGGACGGGGCCGAGCGGCGACGTGGTGATCGCAAGCATTACCTTCACAATCAATGGCGCTGGCTCATCGCAGCTGCGGTTCTTCTCGTCGTCGATCTCCGACGAAGTGGGCAACAACCTGGCGAGCTGCAACCCGGTCGACATTCAGCCGGGGGCCGGATGTCTAGACGGCCTGGTGTACAACGTCGCCCCGACGCCGACGCCAACACCGACGAACACGGCAACGCCGACGGCCACACCGACGCCGACGAACACGGCAACGCCTACGAGCACACCGACGCCGACCGACACGCCGACGCCAACCGATACACCGACTGCGACGCCGACGCCGACGGACACGGCTACGCCGACTGCGACGCCGACCGATACGCCGACGGCGACCGAGACGCCGACTGCGACGGATACCGCCGTGCCGACGGCGACCAGCACGCCGCAGCCGACGGCCACGGCGACGCCAACCCCGGCGGAGACAGCAACAAGCACACCAACGGCAACCGGCACGCCGACGCCGACGGATACTGCCGTGCCGCTCGCGACCAGCACGCTACAGCCGACGGACACGCCCGCGCCAACCGCGACGGTTACGCCGACACGCACACCAACGGCGACCGATACGCCGCTGGCGACGGCGACCGCGGTCCCGACGGCAACAGAAACCCCCGTCGCGACGGACACCGCGACGCCCACTGCGATCGCGACGAGCACGCCGACGCCGACGCAGACGGCCACGCCGACCAGCACGGCGACGCCCACGAACACACCGGCGCAATCGCCGACGCCGACCACTACGCCATCGAATCAGCCGCTGTGCGTCACGCAGCCGGGCGGCGCGGGCAATACCTGTCTCGTCGTCGATGCTGACCCATCGACGCCGGGAGAGCAGGACGCGCGCACGCTGCCGCCGAGCGGGACCTTCAGCGTCGATCTGGTGGCACGGAATGTGCCTGCCGCGGGCGGCGGACTGAGCTCCTTCACCGCGACGCTGCTCTACGATCCGGCGTGGCTCACGGCGGGCACGCCGACCAGCACGCTGCCGGCCTCCAACAACTTCAACTGCTCGGCCAACGGCCGGTTGGCGGAGAGCGACCCCTTCGCTGACGGCAATCCCGCGACCGGTGACGCCTTCATCACCTGCTTCGACCCCGTCGGGCTGGTCGGGCCGAATGGCACGTTCGTCATCGCGAGCTTCCCGTTCACGATCACGGGCGCCGGCATCTCCACGCTGGAGCTGTTCAAGGCGCGCATCGCCGACGAGCAGAACGCGCAGCTTGCGAGCTGCAACCCGGTCGATACCCAGCCGGGCGCGGGCTGCCTGAACGCCGCCGTGCACAACGTGACCGCTGCTCCTACCTCCACGCCGACGATCACGCCGACGGCGCCCGCGACCAACACGCCGACGGCAGCGGCTACCGCGACGCAGACGCCGGTTTCGGCGACGGACACGCCGGTGCCGCCGCCGACGGATACGGCCGTGCCGACCGCGACGACCACGAGCACGCCATTGCCGGCGCCGACCGAGACGCCGCTGCCGACGGATACGCCAACAGTCGCCGCGCCGACCGACACACCGGCGCCGACCGCGACGCCCACGGACACCCCCGTGCCGCCGCCGCTACCACCGGGACCGCCCGCCGGTGGCTTCACCAGCGGTGGAGCGCCGGGAGCAGCAGCCCCACCGCCCGCAGCGGCGCCATCGGCTCGCCGCCTGCCGGCGGCTGGCACGCTGATCGCTCTGGCGATGGCGCTAACGCTGACGCTCGCGACCGCCTACTTTCTCGCAACCAGGCCGACACTCCGCCGTGCGCTCGAACAGCCGCACGTGCGTCCAGGGAGGGACACCATGGCGCAGTTCAGATTTGGCCTGCGACGCGCGCCTGCGGTGTTGGCGGCGTGGACCAGGATTCCCGTCGGCGTCCTCTTTCCGTCGCTCGTCGCGCTGATCGCCGCGGGGGCCTTCCTGCCGAACATCGCGCACGGACAACAGCCCGGCCCGAACGTGGCGGCTGCGAGCGCGCCCGCTAGCGGCGCATCGATCTTCATCGACCCGGCCGGCTCGACGGTGCTGATCGGCGGGCCGTCGAAGATTCTCAACGAGGTCGTCGCCGGCGTGCCGTTCGATCCCGGGTTGGGCTCGTTCCAACTCGACCTCGCGTTTGATCCGGGCACCCTCAACCTGGTGATCGGCGAGGGCCCGTTCTTGAAGAGCACAGGGCGCAGCACTTCCTGCTCGTTCAGCGCAGTGACCGAGACCAACGTCCTCTACTCCTGCACGTCCGATGGCGCCCAGCGCGGCCCGTACGGTCAGGGCGTGCTCGCGACCTTCGATGTCTCGCCGGCGTCCGGCCTCAACCTGAAGCCGACGATCAACAACGGTCAGCTCGCGCTGATCGACAACGTGCGCGGCGGCACGACGCTGTTCGACACCGAGGGAAACCTCATCCCGATCGGGCAACTGCTCGATGGGCTGGTGATCGTCCGCGCGCTCGAGGGCGACATCAACCAGGACTGCACGGTCGACATCAGCGACGAGCAGCTCATCAGCATTCACTACGGCACGTTCCTGGGATCACTGCTCTACATCGCGTTTTATGACCTGGAGCCCGCCCCCAATGGCGACTTCGACATCGATATCAAAGACCTGCAGTTCGTATTTGGGCGCGACCACACCAACTGCATGACGCCGCAGCCGACGCCGCATACGACGGAGACGCCATTCATCCCGACCGTCCCCGCGTTCACGCGGACGCCGACGAGGACAGGCACGCCCGCGGCCACCCGCACGGCGACCCCGACGCCTGACACCCCGACGGCAACATCGACGTCGACGGCGACCAAGACCGCCACATCGACGTCTACAGCGACGAAGACCGCAACGGCCGCGGCGACGAGTACCGTCGCCGTCAGTACGGTCACGCCCGTCACGCCGACGTCGACCCCGGTAACCCAAACGGCGACCCCCACGCAGGTCTCGACCGCCACGCCGACATCGACCCTGACGCCGACAGCGACCGCGACGGTGACACCCACGCCGACTTCGACGCCGACCATGACGCCGACGCCGACGCGCACTGCCACACCCATCACACCCACGCCGACGACGACGCAGGTGCCCACCGCGATGCCGACCCGTACGATCACGCCGACGCGCACTGCCACACCGATCACACCGACGGCAACGAAGACGTCGGTGCCCACGGCGACGGCGACCGCCACTCCGTCGGTGTCAGCGACGCCGGGTCTCACGCATACGCCGCAAATGACGCGCACGCCGGGCACGACATCGACGCCGGCGACGACGCGCACACCACAAACCACGCGCACGCCGGCGACCACACGCACGCCAGGAACGACACGCACGCCAGGGACGACGCGCACGCCGCAGACGACGCGGACCGCGGTCGCTACCGCATCACCGACGCGCGTGCCATCGGCGACGCCTACCCCCACCCGGACGTCGACGCCGACACCGGCCGTGACGCCGACCCGCATCCCCACGCGCGTGCCGACTGCGACGCCGACCTCCACGCCATCGATATCGGCGACGCCGGGTGGTACGCACACACCGCAGACCACGCGTACGCCAGCGACGACGTCGACGCCCCAGACCACTCGCACGCCGCAGACGACGTCGACGCCCCAGACGACACGCACGCCAGGCACGACGGCGACGCCAGGGACGACGCACACACCGCAGACCACCCGCACGCCGCAGACGACGTCCACGCCGCAGACCACACGCACGCCGCAGGTCACGCGCACAGCGGTCGCCACCGGAACGCCGACCGCCGTACCATCGGCGACGCCCACGCCCACCCGGACATCGAGCCCGACGCCGGCCGTGACGCCGACCCGCACCCTCACGCGCGTGCCGACCGCAACACCGACGTCGGCTCCGTCCGCCACGAGGACAGCGACCTCGACCGCAACAGCGACGTCAGCGCCATCGGTTACGGGGACGGCGACCGCGACACGGACGGCGACGGCCACAGGCACGGCCACATCGACGCCGACAATGGTTGTTACGCCGACGGCGACGCACACGGCCGTGCCCACGGCGACACCGACCTCTGCTCCGTCCGCCACGAGGACAGCGACCTCGACCGCCACCGCGACATCGGCGCCCTCGGCCACAGGGACGCCAACACCGACGTCAGCTCCATCTGTCACAGGGACCGCGACATCGACTGCCACCGCGACATCGGCGCCCTCGGCAACCGGCACGGCGACGTCGACTGCGAGCCCAACGAGTACGCGCACGCCTGCCGCCACCTCCACGGCGACCACGATCACAACCCCGACGGCGACGAGCACGGGGGTGGCGACGGCGACGGCGACGAGCACGGCGACGCCATCGGGCACGGTCACCCCGGCGGCGAGCACGGCGACGCCATCGGGCACGGTCACCCCGGCGACGAGTACGGCGACGCCATCGGGCACGGTCACCCCGGCGACGAGCACGGCGACGCCGTCGGGCACGGTGACGCCGGCAACGAGCACGGCGACGCCATCGGGCGGCAGCACGACGACGGCGCAACGCACGGTCACCGTGAATGGCATCACGCGGACCCAGGTACCGGCCTCGTCGCCGACCCCCGGCATCACCGCGACGCCGACCCGCATCAATACCGTCCTCGGCACGGACCGCCCGAAGCCGCGAGGATTGCCGGGCACGGGCGAGGGGAGCGGGCTAACGAAGAGCGACTGGGGTTGGTTGCTGACGATCCTCAGCCTGTCGACCGGCGTTGTGGCGATTGTGATCCTCAGAAACACGGTCTTCGCAAACGACGACGACTAACGGCCATTCTTTGGGCTTTAGCAGAGAGGCGGAATGAGTATTCCGCCTCGCTGCCGGCCCAAGGGACTTTGACGGCGGGATGCGCCGCCCCGGCCGCGCGACCTAGCACCTAGCATTGGATGCCCGAGACAAAGCGCGCCCTGACGGTTCGCTCCACACCCTTTGACATGGGAATGATAGAAATTGCGTTCTGTTGTGCTTGACAACTGACGTACGCATGTTCTACAGTACGCATGTTCGGAAAGGGGTCGTCGCCATGCAATTCGCCATCGCCATGTCACTCGTCATGCTCATCTCCACAGCCCTCCTGCTCTATCAGTTCTGGATGGGCTCCCTCCTCGGCGACGACAACCAGACGCCGCTCGATGCCGATCTCTCTCGCAGCCCGGACCTGAGGCGGGCGGCGTGAGGGCATTGCTGCGGCTGCCGTCAGCGGTCCGTAGCGATCGGCCTGGAGCGTCCGGACGCACCACGTGACCGCGTCGTGAACGAGGCTCTCGCAAGGCCGCATCTCATGCGGTCTGCTGGCTCGATCTGTCCATTCTCATGAACCGCCGCTCCCAGGGTCCTGCCGGGAACGGCGGTTCGCCATTTCTCGCTGGGGTTGATGTTGGATGTTGGAGCGACAGTCAACCGCGACCAGCGACCACCAATCACCAGTGACGCGCACACGACCAGCGATGAGCGACCACCAGTCACCAGCCACCAGCAGCGATATACTTCCCTCGCGCGCCCGGCGTTGGACCGGGCGTATCTGCGCGGCGGGACGATGGCACACGCACGACCCTCACTCCGAAAGATCAGCGCCGGCGTGATCATGGTGGACCCGCGCGGCCGCGTGCTGATGCAGCTGCGTGACGATGACCCGAAGATCATGTTTCCCGGCTGCTGGGGGCTGACCGGCGGCTCCGGCAACGCCGGCGAGACGCCGGCGGAGACCGCACGCCGCGAGGTCCATGAAGAGACCGGCCTCGCGCTCGGGAAGATCGAGGCGTTTCGCGCCTACTATTTCAATGAAGGCGCCGGTCCGCCGGGGGGCAAGCGCGCCGCTGCACGGCGCGCGGCGGACTACGAGCTGTACCTGTTCCACGCGCCGTGCGCCGTGCCGGTGGAAGAGATGGTCTGCGGTGAAGGGCGCGAGCTCCGCTTTTTCGCTCCGGACGAGCTCGACGCGCTCGATATCGCCTACAACCACCGCGAGGCGCTCGCCGACTTCTTCGCCTCGCCCGCCTACGCCGCGTATGTCTTCGGCGCTCCATTCGGCGAAGGAGCCGCAAGCGCTATCGACCCGGTCGCTCATTTCCGTGCGGCGCTTGAGGCCGGTGATCCGTGGTTCGAGGCCTTGATGCAGGCCATCGCCCTCTGGGAGCAACCGCAGGAGGTAACGCCCGACGGCCGCGCATACGACTACCTCATCGGCGGCGAGGCGTTCGACTGGCTGCTTCTGGCCGAGCGCTTGATCGACGAGATGCGAGACCGCATTCCCGCCGCTGAGGCCGACCGCCTGCTCTTCGATGGCATCGCACCGCCCGAGGCCGCCGCCTCCGGCGTGACGGAGCCCGGCCGGCTCAGCGACGACCGGCTTCGCGCGCTGATCGGGAGCGCCAAGCATCGCGCCCACCTGAACTACCTGTACGGCGTGACAGTGGAGGAGGCGCTTCAATACACGGCGGAGTTGGAAATCGCGAAGGAAGCGCGCGCAAACTATCTCAAGGACGCCCGGACCGATGACGAGGCGGCCGACCCGGTATACCAGCGTGTGTACGGAGAGACGCGCGCGTCACTGGTGCGCCAATTTCGGGACAGCGCGCATCTGATCCGCGGCGAACACATGTCTCTCAGTGAGTTCCGCGCGTTCATGTACTGGCTCTTCAAGTACCGCGTCGAACACGCAGAACCGGCGCGTGTCGCTTCCGACACCCGCAAGGCGCTGGCCCAGCTCGCCGCGATGGAGCTTGCGGTGCGGCGGCGCACGCAGCGCGAGGCAGCGCCCACTTCCGTCGAGGAAGCGCTCTCGGCCGGATGACTGCCAGCTACGGCTCGTCGAGTCCCGAGAGCGCAGCGACCGGCGCGAGGCGCCCGCGCGTCTTCGTCACACGACGCCTACCGGGCGATGCGCTCGACCGGCTGGCGCAGTACGCACAGGTCGACCTCTGGCTGGGCGACGGGCCTCCCTCGAGTAAACAACTCGTCGAGCACGCCGCGCACGCCGCCGGCATCATCTGCCTGCTGACAGACCGTATCGACGCCGCTGTGCTCGATCCGGCGCCGGGACTGCGGGTGATCAGCAACGTCGCGGTCGGATACGACAACATCGACGTCGCCGCCGCGGCCGCGCGTGGTATCGCCGTCGGCAATACGCCCGGCGTGCTGACGGAGACGACCGCCGACCTCACGTTCGGACTGATGCTGGCCGTCGCGCGTCGTATCGCTGAAGCCGATAGGTTTGTGCGCGACGGCCACTGGCAGACGTGGGACCCGAACCTGCTGTTGGGGTACGACGTGCACGGCGCCACGCTCGGTATCGTCGGGTTTGGGAAGATTGGGCAGGCCGTCGCGCGCCGCGCACATGGCTTTGGTATGCGCGTCCTGTACGCCAATTCGACGCAGACCCCGGCCCCCGCCGCCGGCTGTGACCTGGCGCCGCTCGATGAGCTGCTGCGAGCTTCCGACTTCATCAGCATCCACGTGCCACTGACGCCACGCACGGGCCTGATGATCGGCGATCGGGAGTTCCGGCTGATGAAGCGAAGCGCCGTCATCGTGAACACAGCGCGTGGCGGCGTGATCGATCACGAAGCGCTGTTGCGCGCTCTCCATGAGGGACGCATCGCCGGTGCGGGACTCGATGTCACGGCTGTGGAACCGCTACCGCCGGGCGACCCGCTGTTCGACGCGCCGAACGTCGTCCTGCTGCCGCACATCGGCAGCGCCAGTTATGAGACGCGCGCGCGCATGGCATCGATGGCGGTCGACAACTGCATCGCGGGCCTGCAGGGGTTGGCGCTGCCTCATCCCGTCCCGGCAGCAGGCTGAAGGCTTGTCGATGTTGGATGTTGAATATTAGGCCAGACACTCGCCGGTTGCTGTTCCAACCTCCAACATCTAACATCCGCCACTCATCGGCGCCGAGCTCCCCTACACCTATGGAGTCTTGACGGACATCGTAGAGATCGCCGAAACTGTCCCTGCAAGGCCAACGAAGGACGCGCAGATGACGCTCGGCAGCTATCTCACGCAGCTTCTCAAGGGCAACACGGATGTCCTCATCCTTTCGCTGCTGGAGCGCGAAGCGATGTACGGCCACCAGATCATGCAACAACTGGAGCGCTCATCCGACGGCTTCTTTCAGGTGAGCGAGGGTACGCTCTACCCCGCGCTCTATCGCCTCGTCCGCGAGGGGTTCATT
>JBBRPY010000003.1:0-122770 GCA_038227375.1 Dehalococcoidia bacterium | reverse complement strand
CTCCGCGGCCTGTCATTTGTCTCGTCTTGGGTTACCTACGGCACCAGCGGGAACGGAGGCACCACCGGTGTCTGCGCCGGGAACGGCTTCTGGCAGGTGCTGCCGTCGCGTCCAAACACCTTCTGCAGGTCCTTGATGTCGATGTCCAGGTCGTGGAACTTCGGCTCCAGGTCGAACCACTTGTCGTAGAGCCCGCTCCCGAAGAAGGCGCCGTAGTGCATGGCGATGATCGATTCGTCCTGCACATCCACCGTGCAGTCGAGGTTCAGGTCGCCCTCCAGAATCCGCACCGTCACCGCGAGGTCGCCGCAGACCGGGAGCTGGCCGGCGCCGCCCACGGTCCCCTGCACGGGGTGGCCGAAGACATCGGACAGTTCGCACTGGTTGTCCTTGATCAAGGTCGGGATGCCGTTGTCGTTCCCTGGGAAGGTGTCCTTCACGTCGTCCGCCGCCGGAATCAGGTCCAGCTTCGCGAGGTCGAAGCTGCCGACCGGTCCCGGCACCTGCCCCGTGGTCACGCAGCCGAAGCGAACTGAGTTCTCCGATGTGATCGTCGTCGATCCGCCGAGCTGGCAGGGCCCGCGGCTCGCACCCGCCCCGCCCGGGGAGAACACGATGTCGCTCGGGTTCACGGACTGGATGACGAAGTTGTCGAACTCCACCTGGAACTCGTAGGCCCCGAGTCCGTCCTCGACGCTATCGCCGTTGAGGTCGCCGGTGTGCACGTTGAAGGCCTGTTCGACGACGACGAGGTCGCCTTCACCCGGTCCGCTACAGGGCCCCGTCTGGCAGAGGAAGAGGTTCGCCGCCGGGACGTTCGGCAGCACGTTGCCGTTCGCCACAGACCCCTCCGGCGCCTTCAGGAGGGAGGGTGGAGTAGTCGGCGTTGGGGTTGACGGCGGCGCGAGGAGGTTGATTCTGGCACCGGGGCACGGCTCTGGGAGGTCACAGTTCGCTATAGGCGCAGCATTCGAATCAGCGGCGGCAATGAAATCCGACGAGAGTTGCAACGTACCCGGCTGAGCCGCGAGTGGCACGGTGTAGTGCACGGTCCCCAACAAGAGCGTCGAACCGGAGGGCAGGAGTGGACCATGGCCGAAATTCGCGGCTTCGATACACGACATGAACGAAACCGCCGCGCTTGGGCCGCCTTCCCCGGTGTCGCTCCGCGCCGGAGAACAGATCCAGTCGCCCGGGATCGCGGCGTCGTTGAAGTCAGGGTTACCATCAAGATTACCGAGCGAAGGCAGCGGCGCAAGCCTCGTCCTGTCGGGCATCTTGACCTTGAAGTTGAAGGAACTGAGTGGACGCGGCGGTTGGGGTCCGTTATTCACGAGCACAAAGCCGACATCCACTTGTGACGCGTTGCCGAGCGTATAGCTGCACGTTGTCTGGACGCCCGGATGCGTAAGGTCGCAGTCGATCGTGAAGTAGAAGTTTGAGGTGGGTGTGGATGAAGGAGTCGAACTGATGACAACGGGCGTGGCGGTTGCCGTGGGTGTCGCGGTCGGCGGGATCGTCGCAACGGATGTGGGCGTGCCGGACGGAGGATAGGTGATATTGACCGTCGCGCCGGGGCAGTTCG
The DNA here is from genome assembly GCA_038227375.1 of Dehalococcoidia bacterium. Taxonomy (GTDB): domain Bacteria; phylum Chloroflexota; class Dehalococcoidia; order DSTF01; family JACRBR01; genus JALYKW01. The sequence goes on along the minus strand of JBBRPY010000003.1, from coordinate 121,185 downwards.
AGAGATTGCAGTCCCGCACGGCGACATTGGGGAAGTCTGACATGCCCGAATCCCCATCGAACGTCAGCGAAACCGAGCCCGGAGATGCTGCCACCGGCACGAGGTAGTGGACCACCGCGAGCATCAGGTCGGCGCCATCGGGAATTACGGCTGGGCTGCCGGCGGAGTCATAGCAACCGAGCCGCGACTGAGCCGTCCCCGGCGGCCCAATATGCGCGTCCGCCTGTGGTGGAGAACACACCCACGTGGCCGGAAACGCACCCTGATTGAAGTCCGGATTCCGGTCCGCGATTGGGCCGCTCAGCGCTGGCGGGTTGAGCCGATCAGTGCTGGGGTCATTGACAAATGCGTCGAACGCCCCGAGGGGATACGGCGAGCCTGATCTGTTAACGAGCAGCACGCCCACATCGGTAGATGCGGCTCCGGCCGGGAGGGTGCAGTTGTTTTGGATGCCGGGAGCGGCTACGTCGCAGTCCAGGGCAAGGTAGACGCTGGCGGCAGAGGGCGTCGGGGTCGGCGAGGCGGCCTCGAGTCCGCTCGTCCGCAGCCGCCACGACGCCGCGGCGAAAAGCGCGAGCAGAACGGCGACGACGGCGGCCGCAATAGTGGTCCGGCGTCGCATGGCGTCTCCTCCTGCGGGGGTCTACCGCGGGGAACGCGGTCACCTTACGGCCGTTGCATCGCCGTTGTCAATTCGGAGACGATCCAAGAGAGGGAGCATGTCTTGCGAATGATCGTTGGTTCGTTACGTCGAGCCGAGCGGCCCGGCCCGCCGCTACCCCCGCGCCTCCGGCGCGGCCGCCGCGAGGGCGTCGTACTCCGCGCGCGAGTCGCGGACGACGCGGGCGATGCCGCCGCCGGCGAAGCGCAGGGCGGCGAATGCGGAGGCGGCGTAGAGGCCGGCGCAGGCGACCATCACGAACGGTAGCCCCGCCACCACGGCCACGCCCGACGCCAGCAGCGCCGCCAACGGCATCGTGCCGTTGAAGGTGATGCCGTGGAGCGACATCACGCGGCCGCGGAACGCCGCCGGCGTCGACTCCTGGATCATCGTCTGGATCAGCCCGAGTTGCGCCGAGAAGGCGAACGACACGAACGAAGACGTGACGATCGCGACGGCGGGTTCGCGGACGAACGCCATCACCAGCAGGCCGATCGGCGCGATGGTGGCGCCGATGACGACGCGGGCGACGCGGGCGGAGTTGTTCCACCAGATCATGACCATCGCGCCCATCATGCCACCGAGACCGGAGCCCGCCCACATCAGCCCGAGCACCGTCGGCCCGCCATGGAGCACGTTCTTCACGTAGAACGGCGTCAGCACGGCGATGATCGGGAAGAGGAAGGTGGTGTTCAGCGCCGTCAGCAGCAGCATCGCCAGCAGGTTCGGCCGGCCGCGCGCGTGCCGCAGCCCCTCCTTGAGCCCGTCGATGGCGGACATCTGCGGCCCGATGCCGCGCGCCACCGGACGGTACTTGATGATCAGCAGGCTCAGGATCACGGCCACGAAGCTGGCGGCGTTCAGGAAGTAGGCCGTCGCCAGCCCGAAGACGCCGATGACGATGCCCGCCATCGCCGGCCCGAGCATGCGCGTGCCGTGGAACGTCGATGAGTTGAGCGCGACGACCTGGCCGATCTTCTCCGGCGGCACCAGCTCCGGCATCAGCGCCTGGTACGCCGGCATGTCGTATCCGAAGGCGACGCCCAGGATGACGGTCGCCACGATGAGCATCCAGTACTGCAAGCCGTCGGCGAGCACGAGCAGGCCCACCGCGAGGGCGAGCATCAGCATCACCGCCTGCGTCGTGATGAGGATGCGGCGCTTGTCGGCGCGGTCCGCCAGCACGCCGCCGAAGAGCATGACGAGCAGGCCGGGGATGGCGTTGGCGAAGTTCAGCGCGCCCAGCGCGAAGGCGTTGTCCCAGAGCTGGAGTACCAGCAGGCCCTGCGCGACAAGCTGCATCCACGTGCCGACCATCGAGATCGCCTGCCCCGTCCAGACCGTGCGATAGTCGCGCTCCGCCAGCACGGACAGCGATTCCGGCAGCCGGAAGCGGGCGCGCGGCGGGGCGACAGGTGCAGTCGTGGTGGCCATATGGTAGGCGTAAGCATAACAGCCGAGTCTGCCGACTCCCGTGGACGCCGGCGCGAAGATGGAGGGTGGAAGGGTTCCATCGCCCATCTTCCAGCGTCCACCTTCAGTCGGCAGAGCAGCCGTACCGCCAGCGAGAATGAGACAGGCCGCGGAATTGTCTCCGCGGCCCGTAACCCCATATCCGCCTGAGCGCTGCTACGGCGCCAACGGGACGACCGGCGCCACCGGTGTCTGCGCGGGGATTGGCATCTGGCAGGTGCTGCCATCTCGTCCGAACACCTTCTGCAGGTCCTTGATGTCGATGTCCAGGTCGTGGAACTTCGGCTCCAGGTCCAGCCACTTCTGATACAACGCGCTGCCGAAGAACGCGCCGTAGTGCTGGGCGATGATCGCTTCGTCCTGGACGTCGACTTTGCAGTCGAGATTCAGGTCGCCCTCGAGGATCCGCACCGTAATCGCCGCGTCATTGCAGAACGGGGTCAGCCCGCCGTTGATGGCGCCGATGATCGGGTGGCCGAAGACATCCACCAACTCGCAGCCGTTGTCTTTGATGATCGTCGGGATCCCATTGTCGTTGCCGGGAAAGAGGTCCTTCACATCGTCCGCTGCCGGCACGACGTCGAGCTTCGCCAGATCGAAGTTGCCGGTCGGGCCTGGCGTCTGACCGGTCGTCACGCAGCCGAAGCGCACGAAGTTCTCCGTCACGATGGAGAATGTGCAGACAGCCGGGCCGCGCGCCGACCCGGCGCCACCAGCTGAAAAGACGATGTCCATCGGGTTCACCGACTGGATGGCGAAGTTGTCGAACTCGGTCATGAACTCGTATGCGCCAAGCCCATCTTCGATGCCGTCATTGTTCTGATCACCTGTGTGCACATTCTGCACCCGCTCGATGATGACGACGTGGCCCTCGCCAGCTCCCGCGCACGGCCCCGACTCACAGATGAAGAGGTTCGAGAGCTGTGGCGTCTTGTCGACCGGCGGCAACTGGAAGTTGCCGAAGTCGTCGCCGGCAATGTGGGTGCCGCTAAGCAGCGCGGCGTGTGTGTAACCGCAGACGGCGGGATCGAAGCATGGCTTCGTCTGCACCCAGCTTGGCGTCTGCAAGGTTTCGCTCACGCAGTACTGCCCGTTGTGAAGGCCGCTGAATTTGTAGACGCCACCGGCGTGCGTCATCTGCGGGTTCGGATCGGAGGTCTGCCCCGGCAGCGTCGGCACGCCGCTAGCCGCCTGCGGAATGACATTGCCGTTCGTGCAGTCGGTGAGCGTCACCACCCAGCCGTCGAGCGGTTCGTCGATGGCGTCGCGGGCGCCGTTCTTATTGTGGTCGCTGAACTTGATCCCCTCGATGCTGGCTCGGTCGTAGTTGCCGAAGTCGACGTCGGTCTTCACGTCGTGCGAGGCGAGCGTATACGCGTAACAACTCCCACTCGGCGATGGCCGCGTCGCGTACCAGCGGAATGGGTCGGGGTTGACCTCGCACACGGTGTAGTTGCCCGGCATGATCTGCACGAACGCGTACGTCCCGTCGGCCGCCGTGGTGGTCGTACGCTGCACCGCCGCGGCCATGCCATCCGTGCCATCAAGATTGATCTGCCAGCCCGCGAGGCCGACATCGGTCCCAGCGTCTTTGACGCCGTTCTCGGTGAGGTCGTTGAACTTCGCGCCGTGCACTTCGGCCCGCACGAGGTTCCCGAACGCCAGCGGCCCGAGCGTGTCGTTGGACACCGGTTGTATGGGGATCGTGCCCGGTGATGCGGGTGCGGTCTGCACCCAGTCAGCATCGTTCTTGAGTGTCTCCGACAACGCATAGCTGCCCGGCACCAGATTCGAGAACGTGACGTTGCCCGCAGCATCAGTGGTCTGCGAGCGGCTGACCGCCGTACCCATCCCGTCGGTGCCGTTGAGGTGGATATCCCACCCCGCGATGCCCGGCTCAACCCCGTCGCGCACGCCGTTGCCGTTCAGGTCGTCGTATTTCTGTGCTTGCACGGTCGCATAACGCCAGTTGCCGAAGTTCTGGCCCATGATGGTGTCGCCCGAGAGGGGAGCGATCGCGTGGCCTGCGGCACCCTCCTTCGCGTTCCAGCCGGCTTGTTGCTCCTCAGTAAGCGTGTAGTTGCCCGGCGAGACGTTTGTGAACATGTAGTCGCCGCTGGGCTCGGTCGTCACCGTGCGGCTGACGGCGCGATTGAGCCCATCGAGGCCATCGAGATGGATCAACCAATTTGGCAGTCCGGGATCGCCTACGCCTGAGCCGTCGGCCCCGCGGTCCTCGTACTTGCGGCCGGTCACTGTGGCGTACCGATAGTTCCCGAAGTCGCGGCCCGTCTTGTTCTCACCGGAGACCGCGTTCATTTGGTACGTGCCGGGAGGCGCCGGCTGCGGGAACGACTGCTCCCAACCGGTCTGCGTGCCTTCTGTGATGCTGTACAAACCCGGTGCAAGGTTGCCGAAGCTGTAGACGCCGTTGGCCCCGGTTGCGACGGTCGTCGGGCCGATCGGCGCCCCGGCGCCCGTGGTGCCCGTTAGTTGAATCGGCCACCCGACGACGCCGGGATCACCATTGTCGGCGCCGTTGCCATTGAGGTCCTCGAACTTGCGCCCGCTGATGGAACCGGGCTGATAGTTGCCGAAATCCCGTGCTCCAAGGTTTTGACCGGATATCAACGTCAACGTGTAGCTACCCGATGCTGGGTACGTTCGCACCCAACCGCCTTGTGGCACCTCGGACAGTGTGTAGTTGCCCGGTGCAACATTCGAGAACGTGTAGCTTCCCGTTCCATCGGTTACGCGGCTGTCGTTTATCCCGGCACCCCGACCGTCCGTGCCCGTCAACAGAACGGTCCAGCCGCCGCGTCCCGGATCGGCGTCGTCCTGTCCGTTGCCATTCATATCTTCGAATTTGCGCCCCGAAAGGGAGCCCTGCCTAAAATTGCCGAAGTCGTTACCGGTGAACTGAGCATCGCCAATCCCGATGCCAACGCCAATCGTGCCCGGCGACCGCGTCTGCACCCAGCCGCTTTGGCCCACTTCCGTGACCGAGTAGGTGTCCGGGCCGAACGAATCTCCGTTCAGGCCAAATTGGTAGAACCCGCCCCCGTCGGTGACGGCGGACGAGACCACGCCACCGCCGCTGTTGTGGAGCTGTATTGTCCAACCACCCAGTCCCGGTTCGCCGCCGTCGCGAACGCCATTGCCATTTAGGTCGTCGAACTTAACACCACTTATTCTTGGAACTGGGTTCCCGGATCGGGGCACGCTGAAGTTGCCACAGACCTTGCCGATAAACGAAATCTGATTCGTGACGGGTCCTAGTGGCCATTGGATGACATCGAGGCTGACGCCGTTGGCGTTATGGAACGCCGAGTTCGGTTTATTACTGTTGATGTGGGGGAAGCCCAAGGCGGATGGCGGGCACAATGACAAATGTCCGGAGAGCGGATTGTACGGAGGGTTCGAACAGCCCGCCCATGCAATGACTCCGGGGTCGTCCCCGCTCTGGCTTGGGACGGTAATCGTAGTGGAAGGCGCGTACCATAGGAAATTCGGCGAAAACCCCCGCGCACGATAGTAGTTGAAGACCGACGGCTGAAGAAACTCGGTTCGTTGAATTTGCGCGCCTACGCCGGGGTCTATCACGAACAGGTCACGGCAGGGCTGTGTTTCCGCTTGAAGTTGGGCCTGAGTTGACAGCGCGGGGCACACCGGGTGTGGGGCTGCGCTGACCGGATCAGGCGTGTGCGCAGATGTCGCCGCGCCCACGATAAGTGCGACTAAGACCCCAAAGATGATGAGCCGCGCGCTCAGAGACATCATAGAACTCCCCCCATCAAGACCATGCGTAGACTGGGTCTCTTACGCACGAGACCACTGTTTCTGGCGATACGATGTCGTTTCGGCGGGGGCTTACGAATGCGACTTTCTCATGGACCGGCGGCGCGCGTCAATAGCAGGAGCGGTACAGGGCGTACCGGTCTCAAGTTTGAGAGATGCGTTGCCGTTGAGGATTGTCTGGGCGGTGCTATCGGGCGCGGCGCCCCGAACTGCGGGCTGAGTGGCGGTTCGCCCGTTAGAACAGCCTGGAGGGCTTGGAAAAGACCGCCGCGAACATCGGAACAAGTTGGTGGAGCCGAGGGGGCTCGAACCCCTGACCTCAACACTGCCAGTGTTGCGCTCTCCCAATTGAGCTACGGCCCCACGCGACTGCAGATGCCCCGCATGCTAGCAAGCGGCCTCTATCGTGGCAACGGACGTTGGATGCTGGAAGGCGGGGGCGTCGGCGGTCGGGGGCGTCGGCGGTCGGGGGCGTCGGCGGTTGGAAGGCGGAGGTCGGATCGCGGGGCGGGACCGAAGCGAACCGACGAGAGTCAGGGCGGCACGACGCCGCGGTTACCAGCCGATGGAGTACCCCGCTGCCTGCAACCGTTCGATGATCGTCGGGAGTGCGATGAGCGTATTCCGCACCTGGAGGTGCAGGACGACCACGGCGCCCGGAAACGCGCGCGAGGTGATCTGGTCGACGATCTCCTGGTCGCCGCCCGCGTAGGTGCGTGCCCAATCGCGCGGGTCAATGTTCCAGAGGTACATGCGGGAGCCCAGGTCGCTCACGATAGAGCTCACCAGCGGATTGAACGCCCCGTACGGTGGCCGGAAGAGGTTGGTGTTGCCGATGTTGCCACCGGCGATCTCGGCGCGGATCTGGTCGGCGGACAACCGCGTCAGCAACGGATGCGCATAGGTGTGGCCACCGACCAGGTGGCCTTCGTTCACCATCCTCTTGACGAGGTCCGGATGCGACTTCGCCCAGGAGCCGATCGGAAAGAAGATCGCCTTTGCGCCGTATCGGTTCAGGACATCGAGGATGCCGGATGCGGAGTCGCCGCCGTCGTCGAAGGAGAGCACGATCTTGCGTGCGACCGTCGTGCAGCTCATCGTCGTGAACTGCAGCGGAGGCCCGGCACGCCAGCCGGCAGGCGTCAGGCTGTTGATGCGGACGGTGTGCGGCGTGCGTTCGAGCAGGCCGTTCCAGACGAGCGCATCCGTGCCAGCTGGCAACGGGCCATCGTCGATGTACGTGCCGGGAGCGAAGCCGTTGTTGAACAGGCTGAGGTCCGCCCACTCCTCGCCTTCCGCCGAGGGCGTCCAGCGCCAGGTGACCGACACCTTCCCGGGCGTGGTGTCGCAGTGTTGCTCGAACAGCAGCGGGCGTGAGGCGGGCGCGTGGCAGTTCCCGGTGGTGAACGAGTAGGTCGAACCGGAGATCCATCCTTGCGGCGTGCTGGTGTTGACGCGCACGAAGTGGGTCGCGCCAGGCTGCAAGCGTTCCCACGCGAACAGGTATTGGGAAGAACCCAACGGCCCCGTACTGACGAACGTGCCCAGACGAAAGCCGTTGTTCACGAGGCTCAGGTCGAGCCACTGCGACCCTTGGCCACCCGGTGTCCAGAGGAAAATCACATTGACCGCGTCCGACTGCGCGGAACAGGATTGCTGATACGCCACGGGCGCGCTTGCCGGCGCCGCCTCGGCGTCGTGCCGCCGCGCGCCGAGGGACAGGCAGACGGCAGCGGCAACCAGCAAGAGCGCGAAGACGATGGACCTCAGCACATCACCTCGGTTTCACTTCCACGATCTTCCCTACGGACGCGACGAGTCATGGGATGGGCTCCAACACGTATCGGCGTGATCCGGAACATCTGCCGAGCCTTCGCGATTGCCGTGCGCGCGCCAGCCGAGTCGAAGGTTACTGTCGCGGGGATGCCAACGCGGCTAGTCCTTCTCGAAGAACAGGTACAGTCCGGATGTCGCAGCGGGCTGTCCGGTGGCGCCGCTCCCGCCGGACGGTTGGGCGACGAATGGCGTCGAGTCGATGAGGCGGTACTCCGCCAGCCAATCCCAGTTGCACGCCGCTTCGATCGCCTTCGTCCGCTCGTCGGCGTCCTCGATGTTGTCCAGTCGTACGTACACGACTTGTCGTATCACGCGCCCTCCTCGGTCTCACGTCTCGGATAGTTATCTCGGGTAGTTATGGAGCGTACCAACGACCAGCCGCTGGCACGCGTTCGTTGGAAGAACCTACGGCGAAGCGTCCTGCGAGCGGACCAGCATGCCACGAGACGAGGGCGACGCAAACCGCGAAGGCACCTGCAGCCGGTGCCCGCCTGGAATCACATGCGCGGGAACGCACATTCGCAGGCGAACCGGCCTTTGGAGTGTGGGTCTTTAGCGCTTGCAGTCGTACAGCGTGGGCTCGCCGCCAGCAGTCCACCCGTTCACCGGTTTGCACTGGCTTCGCACAAAGCCAGGGATGACGAACCGGCTGTCGTGCTGCCGCGTCCATTCCGGCACGTAGTGGTGGTCCTTTGGCGAACGCGCGCCCGCCAGGAACACGAAGCGCACGGAGCCATCGGCAATGAAGCCCGCGAGTTGATCCGTCGTCGGCGTTGGATCGCCGCCGCTCCAGCCGCCGATCGCCATCACGGGCTGTGCGGTCGCGAGAATCATCGGCGCGGCATAGCTCACGCCGAGCGTTGCCACCAGATATTTGCTCCCGCCACGGTGAGCGCTAAGGAATCGGACCAGGGGCTCTACCTTTTGCGCTGGCGTCCGTGGTCCGCCAACCGGCGCCGGGCCCGCGTGCGGATCGCCGCCGCTCGCGCCTTTGGCGGTCGCCATCGGTGACGCTGCCCATACTGCCGGCGCGAGGAAGACGGCCGCGACCGCAAGAGCGCACGCGCCCGTCGCCCACACATGCGCCGTGGACGGAGACCGGTTCGGCCACGAGACGCTCAACGCGAGCACGGAAGCCGCCGCGAGCGTCGGGACGGCCGCGATCAGCCATCGGTTCCAGTGCGGCCCATCTAACAGGATGAAGACGGCGAGGCCCGCAGTGCAGACCACGGCGGCTGGCAGGATCAGGCGATGCGTCCCCGTGGCGCGCGCAGCGCCGATCAGAAGGGCGAGGCCGATGCCGGCGAGCGCCGCGTCGGCGGGCGCCAGCGCGGCCGTATAGTATCGATGCCCGCCGACCACGCTGAAGACCACCAGATGCGTCAGCGCCCATCCTCCCCACAGCATCACCGCCGCGCGCTGGGTATCGTCTCGCGGCTTGCCGCGTCTGCTCAGCCAGCCGAAGACGGCGCCGACGCCGGCGAGCGGCAGGAGCCAGCTCACCTGCGGCGCAAGGGCGCTGGAGAAGAAGCGCTTCCAACCGGCGGGGCCGAGGCCGGATGACGCCGCTGCCGCACTTGGACGCGAGGTGCTCGTGGTGTCAAAGCGATCGAGCCCGTTGTGGCCGAAGGCGAGGCTCAGCTCGCGGTTATCGACCGTGCCACCAACGTATGGCCGTGAGCTCGCCGGGACACTGTCCACGGTCGCAAGCCATGAGACGGACACGACGGCGACAATGACGGCCGCCGCGGCGAGATGCGCGGCCCTGCGCGGCAAGGACACGGGCGCGCTTACGAAGTACGCAAGACCAAAGGCCGGAAGCACAAGGAACGCTTGCAGCATCTTCGTGTTGAAGGCGATGCCGACGAGCACGGCGGTGACGATCATCCAGCGCAGACTGCCGGCCGCTGCGGCCCGTTGCGCCGCGGCCGCCGCGAGCAAGAGCAGCAGCACCAGGATCGCATCGGGATTGTTGTCGCGCACCGTTGCGGCGGTGATCGGCGTGAAGGTCAGCGCCAGCCCCGCAAGCAGCCCGGCGAGCGGCCCGAATCTCGCGCGGACCATCGCGTATAGCACGGCGACCGAGGCGACGCCGGCGAGCGCGCTCGGGAGCAGCACGCTCCAGCTCGACAATCCGAAAGCGCGGACGCTTGCCGCTTGCACCCACAGCGCGACCGGAGGCTTGTCGACGGAGATAAAGCCGGTCGGGTCGAAGGACGCGAAGAAGAACTGCCGCCAGCCCATCGTCATGCTCTTCGCCGCCGCCGCATAGTACTCGTTGCCGTACCCCTGCCGATCGAGGTGCGTCACATAGAGCGCAGCCGCGAGGGAGATGAGAGCGACGAAGGCGCACCATTCTGCCAGCGTGGCACGATCTCGAAATGCTGGCGCGCGCGGTCCCAAACGCATCTCTCCATTTCACTCGCCGGGCATCGCACGAGAGACATTGGCAGCTCCTACAACCTGACAGGACGGGCGAAGGCAACAAATAGGGAGTCCACCTGAGATTGACGCAAGCGCGATTGTGGATCTCCAACACGCTAGCGCGCCGCGCGTCACAAACTCTTGGTGGCCGTGGAGAAGGTGGCCACGAAGGCGGGCCGCGGGACAATCGCCCCGGTCGGATCATCCATCGGCATCGCGGCACGAGATGAGAACGCCAGTGACCCCAGACTTCTGGAGGACCAGCCATGATCCACACTCGATGCTCGCGCTCAGCGTGGCGCAGTTTCTCTACTTCCAGCGCAAGGGCTGGGTGTAGGCGCCGGGCGCGAGCGAATCGCCGCTTGTGAGCCTGCGCCGGCGATCGCCTATACTGCCCGCACGAATCGCAGCGCGCGACACGCGACGATCCGGAGCAATAGGCGCAAACCAGAGAGCCGGCGGCGGTGCGAGCCCGGCAGCCGTGGCGCCGAACTCGCCGGTGAGCCGAGACGGTGAGCACCCCTTTTGGGGTAGTAGCCGTCTCCGGGGCCGCCCGTTACAGCGGAACTGAGTGGGCTCGCCGCAGCGAGTCAACCAGGGTGGTACCGCGGAGTTGCCCTCCGTCCCTGTTGGACGGTGGGCATTTTGCTTTCCCGGCGGGGACCGGAGTACGCGAGGCGTGGAGTGTTTGGTGTTGAAGACTGACACAGGCGAGGCAACGGCTTCATGATCGATGTCACCACCCAGTGGGAGGTCGTCGGTCGGATCGCGCTGGCGGCGTTCCTCGGCGGCGTCATCGGGCTCGAGCGGGAGTATCGCGGCTATCCCGCCGGCGTCCGCACGATGGCGCTGGTCTGCATGGGGTCCGCGCTCTTCGCCGACATGTCGCGGCTGTACGGGGGCGATGACCGCATTGCCGCACAGATCGTCACCGGCATCGGTTTCCTGGGCGCCGGACTGATCTTCCGCGAGGGCTACAGCGTGAAGGGCGTGACGACCGCGGCGACGATCTGGGCGACCGCCGCCGTGGGCATCGCCATCGGCGCCGAGGGGTACATCATCGCCATCTTCGGGTCGATCTTCGCCGTCATCCTGCTGGAGCTGCGCATCGTGACGAAGAACATCCGGCCCCGCTCCAGCAGCGCCGTCGACGAAGACCACGGCTTCGCCTCTGACCCGGAGGACAGCGGCCGGGAGCCGGTTGAGTAGCCGCGGGTCGGAGGAAGTCGGAAATCAGAAGTCGGAAGTCGGACAGAAATGCTCAATCCGGGTTGTCTCCCTCGAAAAGGATCTTGCAGCTTCCCGCTTCCCGCTTCCAGGCGCCCAGGCGAGGCGTGAGGCCTTCCGACCTCCTCCTTCCGACTTCCGATTCCGGCCCAGATGAGGTGACATCATGAGTGAGCAGCAGACGCAGACGAAGAGGCGCCCGCCGCAAGCCGAGCGCTATGACCCGCGCGCTATCGAGGCGAAGTGGCAGCAGCGGTGGGAAGCCGACCGTCTCTACGAGACATCGGACGACGACCCGCGGCCCAAGTGGTACGCGCTGACGATGCTGCCGTACACCTCCGGCGACCTCCACATCGGCCACTGGTACGCCATGGCGCCGTCCGATACCGCTGCGCGCTACAAGCGGATGACGGGCTACAACGTGCTCTTCCCGATGGGCTTCGACGCCTTCGGCCTGCCCGCGGAAAATGCGGCGATCAAGAACCAGACCCACCCGGCGGAGTGGACCTTCGCGAACGTCGAGCGCATGCGCGGTCAACTGAAGATGATGGGCGCGATGTTCGACTGGCGGCGCGAGGTCGTGACGGCGTCGCCCGACTACTACAAGTGGACCCAGTGGTGGTTCCTGAAGCTGCTCGAACACGATCTCGCCTACAAGAAGAAGGCCTCGGTCTGGTGGTGCCCTAACGACCAGACGGTGCTCGCGAACGAGCAGGTGGTCGATGGCCGCTGCGAGCGCTGCGACACGCCGGTCGCGAAACGCGACCTAGAGCAGTGGTTCTTCCGGATCACCAACTACGCCGACGAGCTGCTCGACTTCTCGAAGATGCAGTGGCCGGAACAGATCCAGGCGATGCAGCGCAACTGGATCGGCCGCAGCGAGGGTGCCGAACTGCGCTTCGGGCTCGACGTGCCCGGTGTGGCGACAAGCGAAGTCCGCGTGTTCACGACGCGGCCCGACACCGTCTACGGCGTCACCTTCTTCGTATTGGCGCCCGAGCATCCGCTGGTGGAAGAGATCACAACGCCAGACCGCCGTGACGCCGTACGCGCGTACGTGGACGCCGCCCGGCGCGAGACGGAGATCGAGCGGATGTCGACGGAGCGCGAGAAGACCGGCGTCTTCACCGGCGCCTACGTGACCAACCCCTTCAACGGCAAGCAGGTGCCGGTCTGGACGGCGGACTATGTGCTGGCGACCTACGGGACCGGCGCCGTCATGGGTGTGCCAGCACACGACCAGCGTGACTTCGACTTCGCGAAGGAGTACGGGCTCGACATCATCCCCGTCTTCGACCATCCCGACTACGGTGGCGGCGAACTGACGCAGGCGTTCGGCCACGGCGGTTCGATGATCAACTCCGGCCTGTTCGACGGCACGCCGGACGCCGAGGCGATCCCGGCCGTCGTGAAGTACGCCGAGCAGCAAGGCTTCGGCCGCGGCACGGTCAACTACCGCTTGCGCGACTGGGGCATCTCGCGCCAGCGGATGTGGGGCGCGCCGATCCCGATCATCTACTGCGAGACGCACGGCGTCGTGCCGGTGCCGGAGCGCGACCTGCCGGTGCTGCTGCCCGAAGACGCAGAGTTCCGTCCGACCGGCGAATCTCCGCTGACCTACCACGAAGGCTTCCTGAACACGACCTGCCCGATCGGCGGCGAGCCCGCGCGGCGGGAGACGGACACGCTCGACACCTTCGTGTGCTCGTCGTGGTACCAGCTCCGGTACATCGACCCGCAGAACGACGAGCGCCCCTTCAGCCGAGACCTCGCGCGCAAGTGGCTGCCCGTCGACCAGTACTCGGGCGGCTCCGAGCACGCGGTGATGCACCTGCTCTACACGCGCTTCTTCACGAAGGCGGCGCGCGATATGGGCATGGTCGAATTCGACGAGCCGTTCACGCGCCTGTTCAACCAGGGCCAGATCCTCGGTCCCGACGGGCAGCGCATGAGCAAGTCGCGCGGCAACGTGATCGCTCCCGACAGCCAGATCGACCGCTGGGGCGCCGACACGTTCCGGGCGTACCTGATGTTCCTGGGCCCGTGGGATGAAGGCGGCCCCTACGACCCGAGCGGTATCAGCGGCGCTTACCGCTGGCTCAACCGCGTCTGGAACGTCGTGCTCGGCGGCATCGAGACCACGTCCGCTGGCGGCGCGCAGGAGACGCGCGCGCTGCGGCGCTGGACGCACAAGACGATCAAGAAGGTGACGGAGGACATCAGCCATTTCCGCTTCAACACGATGATCGCTGCGCTCATGGAGTACACGAACTACCTGACGCGCCTCCGTGAGGCGGGCGCCGGTGCCGACGCCACGGCCTGGAGCGAAGCGCTCGAATCGCTGGTGCTGATCATCGCCCCGACCGTCCCGCACATCGCCGAAGAGCTCTGGCAGCGGATGGGCAAGCCCTACAGCGTGCACACGCAACGCTGGCCGTCGTTCGACGCGTCGCTCGCAGCGGCAGACGAAGTCGAAGTGCCGGTGCAGGTGAACGGGAAGGTCCGCGACCGCCTGATGCTGCCGCTGGATGCGCCCGAGGCCGACGCCCGCGACCAGGCGCTGGCGAGCGAGCACGTGCGCCAGTACGTCGAAGGCAAGGAGATCGCGCGCGTCGTCTACGTGCCAAACCGGCTGATCAATATTGTGGTGCGGTAGGGCCAGCGGTGAAGTTCAAGTCCGTCGTCGTCTATGTCCTGATAGCGATCGCGATCGTATCCATCGTGCTGTCCATCGTGCGCAGGGGTTCCGATCCCGCTGCCAACGACCTTGCGTTCAGCGATGTCGTGCAGGCAGCCCGCGATGGCCGTGTCGATAGCATCGACGCCACCGGCCAATCGCTCTCGGTCCGCATGAAGGACGACAGGAAGACCTACCACTCACGCATCAGCAAAGACACGGACCTCACACGCATCCTGCTCGATAGTGGCGTGACCGTCGGTGGCGCATCCGGCGTCACGGTGCGCTATCACGATGCCGGCGGCACCAGCTGGGCGCGCAAGTTGGTGCAGTTCGCGCCGGTACTGGTGTTTGGTGCGATCATTCTGTTCCGGCTGCGCAAGTCCGGTGCACGAGGTAATCCAACAGCGACGGGCGGCGGGGACTCCGGGCAGCCCGACATCAGGGGTTGACGGTGTGGCGCGGAACCGCGGATTGATCACGGTTCCGGGCGGCGCACTCTGATCGCGCCAGGTTGCACGACGGCGACGCAACCGCGCAACTCAGCGAGATCATACTGAGTGAGAAGCGCGCCCACTGCCGCGAGCACGAACGTGTCCGCTGATCCGGAAGCCGAAGGGCGATGATCCCGGGATGGCTTCCTGGCGGGTGAGCGCGTATGTCCGCGAATCCACGATCGAGCGTCACGAGCAGGCGATCTTCGTTGCGAGCCGACTCTGCGAGACGGACATCCGGCGCACCGGCGAGTCCTTCGTCGCGGGCGGTCTCGGCTTCATGGCCGTGGTGGGCGAAGAGTCGTGCCACGCTAGCCGGAAGATTCTCGTCGATTTTGAGCTTCAATGACCCATGGATTCGAGCGGGAGGATCTCTTCTCGCGCCAGGAGCGCGCCGTATGATGCTGCCGCCCGAATAGCCTCGACCGTGAGACCCGGATATTCAGCAATGATATTCAGATCGGACATGCCAGCGGCGACACAGTCCAAAACGACGCTCACCGGGATTCTGGTGCCTTTGATGCACGCTTGCCCGTGACCGACGAGCGGATCGACGGAAATGAGATGGAAGTCTCCCATGCCGCCCTCGCCTTTCGATTTCCGAATGAGCACATGCGCGGGCTCAAGCCCACGCGCAGATTACCAACTACCCGCCGCTAAACCACCTACTCGGCCCGCGGCGACTTGAACTGCATGCGCATCAGCGCGTCCCAGGCGGCGTCCGGGAGCAGACGGCGCGTCGTCATCAGCAGTCGCGCCGCGGCCGTCACCGGGTAGCGGGTGCGGGGCCGCTTCGCCGTCATCGCCTTCTCGATCGCGCGGGCCACGCTCTCGGGGCCAGCCGCCATCGGCCCTTCGTAGGTGCCGCGGACCCGCTCCGCTACGCTCGCATCGAGTGCGGCGTAGGGTGACGCGCTACCGCCGAGTTCCGCGCGGTCCATGCTGCCGATCGAAGTGTCCCCGAACTGCGTCGTAATCGGGCCTGGCTCGATGACGGCGACGCCGATGCCAAAGCCGCGAACCTCGAACCGCAGCGCGTCGCTGATCGCCTCGACCGCGTACTTGGTCGCGTGGTAGATGCCGCCGCCCGGAAAGACCAGCCTGCCCCCCATCGAGCTGACATTGATGACGCGTCCCCAGTGCTGGCCGCGCATGCCGGGCAGCACCAGCTGCGTCAGCCGCACGAGGCCGAAGACGTTCGTCTCGAACTGGCGGCGGATCGCCTCGATCGGCACGGCCTCGATCGCGCCATCCTGCCCGTAACCAGCATTATTGATGAGCACGCCGACGGCGCCTTGCTCGCGCTCGATATCGGCGACCGCCTGCTGCATCGAGGTTTCGTCGCAGACGTCGAGCGCCAGCAGCCTGCAACCGAGCGCCGCCAGATCCGCGATCGTATCCGGATTGCGTGCGGTCGCGTAGACCGTCCAGCCGCGCGAGGCGAGCCGCACCGCCGTCGCGCGGCCGATGCCGGTCGAGCATCCCGTGATCAGCACCGCCTTTGATATCCGGTCTGGCATGCGACCTCCCGTCCAATCGCGCTAGCTGGTGTCCGGAATGTAGCATCGCGGGCGGTGGGAGAGACACTTGCACGCAGCCGCAGTTCTTCGCACTCGCGTCCGACGCATCACTCGGCGGCTCATGCACCAGGCTCGCAACTGTTGCAGCGCGGCGAGCCCTATACTGCCGACAGCGACGGGAGGACGACTGGCGGGCATCTTCACGCGAAATCATCCCTCAACGGTGCGCGAAGTACGGCTGCCCGAAGGGTCGCTCGCCGCCGGCGCGTTCGCGGTCACCCACTACGCCGATGCCTTCGCGCTCTCTTTGCCCCCGGGCGCCACGCACGATGTCGACGCACTCCTGCGCATGCTGGCCTCGTCGGCGCCGGCGTGGGTGGAGGCGCTGATGCGCATTCGCAACGCTGTCGTGTCGCCGCTCGGTCTGAAGACGGATATCGCCGCCGGCTCCGTTCCAACGCGCGATGCGCCATTTCAGCGCGGAGACCGCGCGGGCATCTTCACCGTGTTCGACCGCACCGAAGATGAGATTCTCGCGGGAGGCGACGACCGTCACCTAGACTTCCGCGGCTCGCTCCTCATCCGCCCAGAAGGAAGCGGCCACGCAGCGGTGCTGTCGACCGTCGTCCACTACAATCGCACCCTCGGGCGCGTCTACTTCTTCTTCGTCCGGCCGTTCCATCGGCTGATCATCCCATCGACGCTGCGCCGGCTCGCCCGCAACCTCGACCGCGCCTCGCGGCACTAGGACAGCGGCCCGATTCCATCGGCTGATCGTCCCATCGATGCTGCGTCAGCTCGCCCGCAACCTCGACCGCGCATCGCACCGCTAATAAGCGGCCCGCCTTCGCCCCGCCCCGGCGGGTTCCCGCTCCCAGCCTGCTCTCCTACACTGCCCGCGTGATCTCACACGAGCGTTCGCGCCAGGTCCACGAGCTCGCGCAGCAGTTTCTGCCGGGTGGCGTCGACTCGCCCGTCCGCTCGTTCACTGCCGTCGGCGGCGAGCCGGTGATCGTCGCGTACGGCAAGGGCGCCCACATCTGGGACGTCGATGGCAACGAGTACATCGACTACGTGGCGTCGTGGGGCCCGCTGATCTTCGGGCACGCGCACCCCGCCGTCGTCGCCATCCTGCAGAAGGCGGCCGAGCGCGGCACCAGCTTTGGCGCGACGACGGAGCTGGAGGTGGAGCTGGCGCGGCTCGTCTGCGGCGCCGTGCCATCGATCGAGCAGGTGCGGTTCGTCAGCTCCGGCACCGAGGCGACGATGTCGGCGCTGCGGCTCGCGCGAGCGTTCACCGGCCGCGACAAGATCCTCAAGTTTGAGGGCTGCTATCACGGCCACTCCGACGGTCTGCTCGCGAAGGCCGGCTCTGGCGTAGCAACGCTGGGTCTGCCCGGCAGCGCGGGCGTTCCAGCATCCTTCACCGCGGAGACGCTCGTCGTCCCCTACAACGACCGCGCCGCCGTCGAGCGCGCGTTCGCCGAATCGGGAAGCAAGATCGCGGCGGTGATCGTCGAGCCGGTCGCCGCGAACATGGGGCTGGTGCCGCCGGAGGAAGGCTTCCTGCAGTTCCTGCACGACGCGACGGCGCGCGCGGGTTCGCTGCTCATCTTCGATGAAGTGATCACCGGCTTCCGGCTGGCGATGGGCGGCGCCCAGATGCACTACGGCGTCGTGCCGGACCTCACCTGCCTCGGGAAGATCATCGGCGGCGGGTTGCCGGTGGGCGCGTACGGCGGGCGGCGCGACGTGATGTCGCTGGTGGCGCCCGTCGGCCCGGTGTACCAGGCGGGCACGCTGTCGGGGAACCCGATGGCGATGGCGGCCGGCATCGTCACGCTGCGCATGCTGCAGAACGAGGGCATCTACCGGGTGCTCGACGAGATGGCATCGATGCTGGCGGCGCGCCTGCGGGCCGCCGCGGCGGCGGCCGAATGCGACGTGACGGTCGCCCAACTCGGCTCGATGCTGACGATCTTCTTCGCGCCCGGCGCGCCGCGCGACTACGCCTCCGCCAAAGCGGCGGACGCGAGCCGCTACGCCCGCTTCTTCGCGTCGATGCTGGAGGCCGGCGTCTACCTGCCGCCCTCGCAGTACGAGGTGATGTTCGTTTCCGCCGTCCACCAGCAGGCCGACTTCGACCGCACGGTCGATGCCGCAGCTGCGGCATTCGCGGCGGCGCGGTAGTCGACCAACGCGCCGGCTTCGCGGTAGAACTCACCATGGCGCATATTCTCCGCATGGGGCGCGAGGTTCGGTACTGCACGACCGAAGACGGCGTCCGCATCGCCTACTCCGTCGAGGGCGACGCGAGCCTTCCGCCGCTCGTCTGGGTGCCCGGCTGGCTCAGCCATCTGGAAGTCGATGCCGAGACCCGCGACGCGCTCGGCGTAACTGACATCATCAAGCCAGTCCGCTTCATCACCCTCGACAAGCGCGGGAGCGGTCTATCCAGTCGCGGTGTTCAAGACTTCTCGCTCGATGCGTATGTCGCCGACGTGGTCGCCGTCGTGGATGAGCTCGAGATCGATACGTTCGCACTTGCTGGCTATTCGGAGGGCGGACCTGTCGCGGTCGCGTTTGCCGCTCGCCACAAAGATCGTGTCACGAAGCTGACGATCGTCGGGTCCTTCGCAAACGGCGCTGGCCTTGGAGGGTCACCGGAAATGGCACAGGCGCTATTGGCTGTCGTGAAAGCCGAATGGGGGATCGGATCGCAACTGATGGCTGACCTATTCGTAGCGGACGATTCGTACGCCCGCCCCGCGGACTTCGCGCACTATCAGAGGCTCGCTGCAAACTCCGAAGACGCGTATGCGGCTCTCTCCGCGGCCAATTCACTCGACGTGCGCCCCTTGCTCGCAGATATCCTGGCGCCGACGCTCGTCATTCACAACCGCGACGATCGGGCGGTTCCCATCGCGCTCGGAAAGGAGATTGCAGCAGGAATCCGCGGCGCCAGGTTCGTCTCGTTGCCCGGAGCCCACATCCCGGCGCTCGAGCAATGGCGACAGATCAACACCGCGATGATCGAGTTCGTCACCGAACGCGTGCAACCTACCGGCGGGCCAACCACTCGCTCGCCGTCGGTCGGCGCCTTCCGCACCGTCCTCTTCACCGATATCGTCGGCCACACCGAGATGATGCAGCGCCTCGGCGACGCGCGCGGCCGCGATGTGCTACGCGAGCACGAGCGCATCACGCGCGAAACCTTGAAGGCGCACGGCGGCGCCGAAGTGAAGACCATGGGTGACGGCTTCATGGCGTCGTTCGGGAGCGTCACGCAGGCGATGGAGTGTGCGATCGCGCTGCAACGGGCGTTTGCTGTGCACACCGAGTCCATGCCAGAACCGCTGCACGTGCGCGTCGGCCTCAACGCCGGCGAGCCGATCGAAGAGGACGGCGATCTCTTCGGTGCGACGGTGATCCTCGCATCCCGCATCGCCGCCAAAGCCGGCGCGGGCGAGATCCTCGTGCCGGACACCGTCCGCGGTCTCCTCTCCGGCAAGAACTTCCTCTTCACGGACCGCGGCGAGTTCGTCCCCAAGGGCTTCGATGACGCGGTGCGGCTATACGAAGTGAGGTGGCGTTGATGGAGCCACGCATTCAGTACTGCACCGCGAAGGACGGCGTGAACATCGCGTATTCGGTGATAGGCGAAGGCGTCCCGTTTTTGCAGATGCCGCCGTTTCCGAGCGGTTCATTCTGTTCGGCGCGCATCCGCAGCTTGCTGCCGACGCGTCGAGCCGCCGACGCGGTTTCGCCGAAGGGTGCACTCGATGGCCCCGCGATAAGCGATCGCGGATAATCCCGGCATGGCTGAACGCGAGATCCGCTACTGCACTTCGGAGGAGGGGGTCCGCATCGCGTATTGCGTCGAGGGCGATGGGCCGACGACGATCCTGGCGTTGCCCGCGTTCAATGAGAGCTTCGCGCTCGACCATCTGATGCCGGTGTACCAGCAGTTCTATCGCGACATCGGAGCCGGCAGGCGGGTGATCCGGTTCGACGATCGTGGGCCGGGCTATCGGCGCATGTTCCCGAGGCGGCTCTGCCGCAAACGTCGGTGCGAGCGTTGACCGATCTGACGGCTGTCGCTCGCGCGGCCGGTGCGCCGGTGGTGGTATGGGCCCCCACGATTGCCGGGCCCAGGGCGCTCGCGTTTGCGGTGGCAAGTCCGGAACTGGTGAGCCACCTCATCCTCTACGACACCTTTGCGGACCCCGCAGACGCCATGCCGGAGTCGACGACCGATGCGTTCCTGGGGCTGGCCAGGGCGAACTGGGAAATGGCCGCCCAGACCATCGCCGACACGAACGGGCGGCGGGAGTTCCCGGACGAGGCGGCGCAGCTCGGCGAGTGGTACTTCCGGTCGGAGACTGCGGAGCGATACATCGCCAAGTCAGGCTACTTACGCGGTCGGCCCGTCACGGATCTCTCGCAAGTCGCCGTGCCGACGCTCGTGCTCCATCGGATGGCGGATCCGATCATCGCGTTCGCTGCGGGCCAGAAGCTGGCTGCTGGCATTCCGAATGCGCGCTTCATCCCTCTCAACGGGAAGGGCCACCTGTTCTGCCTCGGCGACTACAGCAACGTCCTTACCGCCGTCGACAACTTCCTCGGGGATCGTGCACCCGGCGAGGTCGTGCGCCCGCAGGACAATATGTTTCGCACCATCCTCTTCACCGACATCGTCGGCCACACGGAGATGATGCAGCGGCTGGGCGACGCGCGCGGCCGCGACGTGCTACGCGAGCACGAACGCATCACGCGCGAGACGCTGAAGCAGCATGGCGGCGACGAAGTGAAGACGATCGGCGATGGCTTCATGGCCTCGTTCGGGAGCGTGACGAAGGCGATGGAGTGCGCGATCGCGCTGCAGCGGGCGTTCGCGTCGCACACCGAATCGATGCCCGAGCCGCTGCACGTCCGCGTCGGCCTCAACGCCGGCGAGCCGATCGAAGAGGACGGAGACCTGTTCGGGGCGACGGTGATCCTCGCCTCCCGCATCGCGGCGAAGGCCGGCGCGGGCGAGATCCTCGTGCCGGACACGGTGCGTGGGCTGCTGTCCGGAAAGGGCTTCGTCTTCGGCGATCGCGGCGAGTTCGTGCCGAAGGGCTTCGACGAAGGCGTGCGGCTGTGGGACGTGCAGTGGCAACAATGAACACCACGACCATTCGGGCGGCCTACAGCATGTGGCCCGAGTACAACCAGCGCCTTCGCGCCGTCGTCGCAGCGATGACGGATGCGCAGCTCGCCATGAGGCCGTCGCCTGATCGCTGGCCGATGTGGGCGACCGTGGGTCACGCCGCCTGCCAGCGTGTGTCCTGGCTCTGTGGCTTCGCCGGTGAGTCCGGCGCGGAAGCGACGCCGTTCCCGGATGCGCTGCATTACTGCCCAGGGGACGAAGACCTCGAGCATGTGCTCAGCGCCAAGGACCTCGCCGATGCACTCGATTCGACGTTCCAAATCGTGGAACTCTGCCTCGATCGCTGGACGCTGGACATCCTCGATGAAGAGATCCGCCGGCAGTTTGCGACCGAAGAATGGGTGTACAGCCGCGGCTCGGTCATCCAGCGGGTATTCGCGCACGACGTCTATCATTCCGCCGAGTTGAATGAGCAGCTCGGAATCGCCGGGCTGCCGCAGATCGACTTCTGGGCTTGAGCCGCCGCGCGGACCCTCCGGATGCTGCTTGCCCGCTACACGCCCGTGTAGCCACGAGCGGAACAAGGCGCAGTCTCCCGCACTCCTGCGAGAAACTGGGCGGCGGACGGCGGCGCGACCGCGGCGAGTTGCGCGCTGCAGTACCCCTCGACGTAGCTCTCGACGGTCATCCACGCGTAGGCCGTGTGTTCGTCGCTCAGCCGGACATCGCCTGGAAGCGCGGCGGCGTAGGCGTAGCAGGAAATCGGCTCGCCTGACGTGCCGCGGTACCTCCATGTCCGCAACAACTCCGGCGGTGCGCTGCGCAGGCCGGTTTCCTCATACGTCTCGCGGACCGCCGCCTGCGCCGGGTCTTCGCCGGGCTCGAGGTCCCCGCCGGGACTCCCACAAGCGCCAGCCGTCGGCCATTTGCAACACCAGGATCTCCCTGTCCAGCACAACAAAGACATGCGATCTGCTCTTCACGCTTCAGTCTTCCACGTGCAGGCCACAGCCTCCACCCGGCGGCCGCCCGTGCGGCCGATATACTGGCGCGGAGTGAGGAGACCCACATGCTGAGCCATTTCGTCGGGACGGTCCGCCGCAACCACGCGCTGGAGCACGCGACGATCGCCGTGCTGCTCAACAAGATCGGGCACGATATCCGGATGGTCGGGCGCGCCACGCGGGACGGGTACTACCTCTACGCCGATGTGCCCACCGCGCTGCTGGAGGAATCGACCCGCGAGGCGCTGGCGCGGATGAAGTCGGGCGAAGGGCACCTGGCGGTGTCGCCGCTGTGCGGGACGAATCTCGCGGTCGCCGGTGCGATGGCCGGGATGGCGTCGATGGCCACCCTCGGCAACAGCCATCGCAGCGAGAAGGTGCCGAACGTCATCCTGGCGTCGACTCTGGCCGTGCTTGTCGCACAGCCGGTGGGCCGGATCGTGCAGCGCTATCTCACGACGAGCCCGGACCTCTCGGACACCGAGATTGTGGGGATCAAGAGCGGCGGCCGCGGCGGCGCAAGATTCCACAAAGTGCAGACATCGCGCCGCGCGTCATCTCCGTAGCGGCCGCCCGCGCCCTCTTCTGGGCCGGATGCCCTCGCGAAGCGGATCGGCCGTTCTGACGACACCCCACCCGATATGTTGCAGCGGCGCCGCACACCACGCCCCCGTAGCTCAGCGGACAGAGCACCGGACTTCTAATCCGACGGTCGCAGGTTCGAATCCTGCCGGGGGTGCCAGACCATGTCACTGAATATGTCTCGAACATCGCGAGCACCGGATTCGTCTGAGAGAGCGCAGCGAATCGGTCTCGGCGTTGCCCGGCTTGATCCTACGCGGGCAACCCTGATCATCCTCAAACGCCTTCTACGGAGCACGGGATTAGCAATCCGACGGTCGCCCGACGGTCGCCCGTCGGGATCTGACAGCAATCACGTTACAATCGGTTGAGAGCAGACCCGATGGAGAAAGAGACCATGGTGACCAGGTATGACCGACTACGAGACGCTGCGAACACGGCACGCTGAGCAGGCGGAGGCACAGATACCTCAACACCAAGAACGCATCATGTGGTCTCAAGAGCGATTGCATGAAGAGCGCCAGGATCGTCTGCGCGCCCTGTTGCAGGTTGCGAAGGATCGCTCGCCGTGGCATCGGGAGCGGCTCGCGAACGTCGACGCGGCGACCGCAACCGTGTCCGATCTACGTTCGGTCCCGCCGATGACGAAGCAAGACATGATGGCGAATCTCGACGGGATCTTCACCGATCGTCGTCTCACGCACCGGCTCGTCGAAGACCACCTGAACTCCCTCGAAGACGACCGCTACCTGCTCGACGAGTTGCACGTCGTGGCGTCAGGCGGTTCGAGCGGGACGCGAGGTGTGTTCGTCTACGACTGGGACGGTTGGCTGCAATGCCGATTAATGCTGTTGCGGTTCAGTGTCCGTCACCAGCAGCGGTACTTCCCAACGGGCGAGCGCCCCATGGTCGGCTGGGTGGCCGCCGGTAAGGCCACGCACATGACATTCGCGATGGGCCGAACATTTGGTAGCGGCGCAGGCGTCGTCGTCATACCGGCCACGCTGCCGCTCAGCGAGATCGTTTTGAAGCTGAACGAGCTGAAGCCCGACATCCTGGCCGGCTTCCCAACCATGCTGTATCCGCTCGCCGGAGAAGCGCGGGCAGGGCGGTTGCGCATCTCGCCAAAGCTGGTGCGCCCCGGCAGCGAGCCCCTGTTGCCGGAGATCCGCGCGGCAATCGAGGCCGCGTGGGGCTGCCCAGTGCTCAATGTGTACGGGACCTCAGAGGGAGCGTCTGCATCGTCGTGTGGGCAGTCGCGCGGCATGCACCTCAACGACGATCTTGTGATCTTCGAGCCAGTCGATGCGAAGGGCGCGCCGGTTTCTCGCGGGCAACGCGCCGCAAAGCTGTACGTCACCAACCTCTACAACTATGCTCAGCCGCTAATCCGCTATGAGCTGACTGATGAAACGCTGCTGATCGATGGGCCGTGCCCGTGCGGGTCAGCGATGCAGCGGGTAGAAGATATCGAGGGGCGGACGGACGACGTCTTCCAGTACGCAGGCGGTGTGATCGTGCACCCGCTGACGTTTCGCTCCGAGCTCGGCCGGCATCCCGAGATCACCGAGTACCAGGTTGTTCAGCGGCCGCGGGGTGCCGCGGTGGCGATCCGAACGATCACGCCTCTGGACACCGACGCGTTAGGTGCGAAGATAGTGGCAGCGCTACGGCGATCCGGTCTGTCCGAGCCAGACGTGACCGTGCAAATCGTCGACGGGTTCGACCGACAACAGACCGGGAAGCTGAAGCGGTTCGTGCCGCTGACGGCGACGGAATCTCAGTAGTCTGCATCGGTCTCCGTTGTAATTTGCGCTCGCGTCGCGTTCGTGATCTCATCCGATGGTCACACGCCTAGCGGGCATGAGCACCGGATTCGTCTGCACTGTGCGCGCGTTTCTGTTCCTCGTAGATTCAGACGTTGTCTGACAGACACCCGATCCGAGCGTCGGACTTTTCATCCGATGGCCGCATGTTCGAATCCTGCCGGGATGCCACTCCTTTGATCGCGGGAATGGGCGCGCGTTCGCGTGGCGGTTGCTGAGCCACGTGCAACCAGACCCGTCGATACGCTATACCGGCAGCGTGACGAACGCATTTGTGCAGAGCATGGCCAGTAACTTCGAGGACGCGCTCCGGCTGATGGAGGCGGCGCTGACGGACTGCCCCGACGGGTTGTGGGAGACGGATATGTGGCCGGACGAGGCGCCCACGGGTCCGGGCCCGCACGGGGGATTGCATGGTTCAGCCCCGTGGTTCCTGGTTTACCACGCCCTGTTTTGCCTCGACTACGACCTCGCCGGCGAGTTTGAGCCGTGGGAACCGCCGCAACCATTTGACGAGAACACCTGGTCCTTTCCCAACCGCATGTTCACCAAGGCCGAACTGCTCGGTTACATCGACTGGTGCCGCGGGAGGGTGCGCCGAACGCTCGACGCGCTCACCGAGGACGCCGCGGCCCGGCCACTCCCTGGCACCCATCGGTACCACGGCAGGCTGTTCGGAGTGCTTGTCGGCAACATCCCGCTGCACGTCGTTGAGCACGCCTCGCAGATCCGTCAGTTCCTCACCGCCGCCGGCGTCAACCCGCAACCGCGTCGGTAACGAAGGTGCGGAAACAGTCTTCGCCCGAGCCCCGACAACTGCACGCTGAATGGCGCCGCGTCGCCGCCTACGTGCTTTGCCGCGACGACGTCGGGCGGATTCTACTCACACGTTTCACTCGAGCCGGCCATCCTGACTCAGGTCAGTGGACGATGCCCGGCGGCGCTATGGAGTGGGGCGAGGACCCGTTGGAGACGGCGGAGCGCGAGTTGGAAGAAGAGACGGGACTGCATGCGGAGATCGGTCGCGTCGTGGGTGTGTTCTCGCGCTGGTACGAGCCTCACGAGGCGGTTAGTGGAAACGCGGGACACGTGGTCGGCATCGTGTACGAGGGTACCGACGTGCGCGGCGTCCTCCGAACTGAATTCTCGCGTGACGCCTCCAACACCACGGATGCTGCTGCTTGGTTCACGTTGGAAGAGGCGCGCACGCTCCCGCACGTCGGGCTGGTGACCTATTGCCTTGACTTGTGTGACTGAACGAGGCGGATCGTGGAAAACGAGCCGTATTTCAATTGGCCGAAGGACGTGATCTAGTCTCGTGCTCACATGGCCAGCGGGCATGAGCACCGGATTCGTTTGTAGTGTGTGGAGAGCTGCGCCCGACCAGATTCAGGCGTGACTATCGGACAACGCAAAGTGAAGCAAAGACTTCTCAACCGATGGTCGCAGGTCGTATCCTGCCGGGGGCGCCACATTGCCGTGGGTGCTTGCGCGCCAGCCAGACGAAGGCCTCGACCTGCCGGGCTGCATTCGATTCCGGTCGCGATACCACGCCCGCAGGTCGTCGGTGAGCATCAGTCACCGCCGGCGGCGCGCCCCTGTTCCACCTACGGCGTGGCTGGGATGGTGAAGTCCTTCACCATGCCCTTGAGTGCGTGGGGGCTGCCGTCCGGGCCGGCGGACGTATCCGGCAAGAAGCACACCAGCAGGTAGCGGCCCGGCTTCAGCGGTTCAGTGAAGACCAGGTTGCCGCTTTTACCCGCCTCCACCGGCCCGAGGACTCCGCGAAACGCCAGGCCTGCCTGGGTCTTCAGGAGGTCGTCGACCACCGCGTCCGCCGGAATGCCGACCAGCGCGAGTTCATGCGTTTGTTTGCCCACGTTGCTCGCCTCGAAGGCGAAACCGCCCTTCGCCGCGGCAATCTTCGACGTGTCCACACCGAAGGCAAACTCGTTGAGGTCGACGCGGACGGCAGAATAGCCCGCCGGGATTGGCGTGTCAATGTATTGTTGGCCATCCACCTTCCAAGCGCCCGCTTCCTTGACGAACGAGTATCGGATGTTGCCGAGTACGGCATCCTGCAATTCTGCGACTTCGGTCGTTGCCGTCGAGCCCGTCACCTTCGTGTTCTTGAACCCGTTTGACTTGACTGCGGGGACGCCAATCATGCTCGGTAGCGTCGCCTTGACAGTGTCGGCCGTTGCGCCATCCTCGCCGCTGGCCAAGGTCGCCACGAGGCCCTTGTCCGTGAAGTGGGGGAGCAGTTTCGCGACGTCCTTGGCGTTCCAGGCGGCGTAGGCAGCGAGCACCGCAGCCTCGACGTTCGCCTCCTCGCCGGTTGCGGCCGCGGCGGTGGTGGCTGACGGGACGGGCGTTGGCTTGGCCTTGGCGTCGCTACAGGCGGCGAATCCGATGATTGACATCGCCCCGAGGCCAAGCGCGAGCGCCACCATCGCGATCGTACGTCTCTTGCTGCTCATGAACATCTCCCCCATTCAATAGACCCGGAAGGCCTGGACGCCGTGGTTCCGCAGAACGAATTACTGTTGCCGGCTTGAGCCGCCTGCAAGTGCACACCTTTGACGCGCTACCGCAGCGCCGCGCGCGTGGTCTTCCGGAGCAGCAGCCAACAAACCGCGACCGCCTGCACGACAGAGAGGGCCGCGAAGACCTGTATCTTCGCGTCTTCTGCGAAGACAATGCCCGGCGCGGCCGAAAGTCCATTGAGAATGGTGACGACGAACGTGAGAATCGCGGCCCACCGCAAGCCCTGCCACAGCCCAAGCGCTCCTACGAACAGCAGAATCGCAGCAACGATGGAGATGGGAGCGATGGCATCGGGGGCGTCGTCCGGGATGACCGGCAGCGTCGCCAGCATGACGACTGCCGCGAGCAGCGTCAGCACGACGGCGGCGACAAGCGGCACGGGGCGTCTGACGGCGCCGGCGTGAATGGTGGTGGCTGACATGGAGACTCCTCTCGATCCTGATTCGCAGGAGCTGACGCTCACGCCGGCCCCGCCGCGTTCGCCGAACTATCCGAGTGGACAGCACAGCAACTGCCGTTCTAACGGCCACCCATATGGGCGGCGGCACGGCTCAGACTGCGAGCGCACGCTCGTGGCCACGCCAAAACGCCCGCGACTCCCGGCTGAGGATCAGCGCGATGACGAGCGAACTCAAAGCGATAGAGACGATCGCCGCCGCGACGACCGCCGAGCCGCTCGGATCGAAAAACCCCGGGACCGCGAGCAAGATGTTGAATGCGTTGAGGATCATGTTGCCGATCGCGCCCCAGCGAGACCCATCGCCGAGAAACCACGCGGTCCCGACAAGGAGTGCCCCCAGCACAAGGCTAACGATGATCATCGTCCCGCGGTTTTCGAGCCCGGGCCAGGCGACGGTGAAGATGATGCCCCCTACGGCGTTGACGATGTTGAGCGCGATCGCCCAGACGATCAGCTGCGGTGGTTCGAGTTTACGTGCCGGTGATGTCATGGCCTGAGACCTCCTTCGAGCGTACGTGACGTGGAAATTTCATGTGCGGCTCCTGGAACACGCCGCCCGTCGGAGCAAGCCCCATAGTGATCCTTGGGTTCCCGTGCGCCTCGACATGCCCAACCGAACGGACAGTACAGCACCGAACCTTCCAGAAACCTTACGGCGCATTGGATATCATTCCGATTCAACCGCGAGATAGGGGAAGTGGCTGCGATGGGCATCTCGATCCGTATGCTCGGCACGTTCCAGTTGCTGAACGGAGACAGCATCTCGATCGATTCGGCCTGGCGCCCGGCAAAAGCGACCGCGCTCGTCAAGATCCTTGCCCTGGAACGCGGGCGCTCGATGCACCGCGACCAACTGATCGATCTGCTCTGGCCCGAGGCCGACGCCGAGGCGGGCAGTAGCAGCTTCTACAAGAACCTGCACCACCTGCGCAACGCGATGCGGGCGGCTGGCGCCCCGGACCTGATCGCCCTCAACCGCGGCGCCGTCTCACTGTCGCCGGATGCTGAAATCGACACGGATACGTTCCGTCGGCTCGGCCGGCAGGCCCTCGGCAGCCGCGACATCATCATGCTCGAGCAGGCCCTCGCGGCCTGCGGTGGCGACCTCCTCCCGGGTGATCTGTACGAACCGTGGACGGAGCCTCATCGAGAGGAGCTGCGCACCCTCTCCCAACGTCTCAGTCTCGAGCTGGCGGAGCGCTTCCTCCACCGCGGGCGCATCGACGACGCGATCAACCAGTATCAGGCGGTCCTTGTCGCGAATGCCGTTTCGGAGGATGCGCACCAGGGCCTCATGCGCGCGTACGGCGCCAGCGGTCAACGCGGGCTGGCGCTACGCCAGTACGAGCGCTGCAAGGAGCTTCTCGCGACAGAGCTGAGCGCCGTGCCCTCGCGCGAAACGGAAGCATTGGCATCAGAAATACGCCGCGTGGACCGCTTGACCAGCAGGATCGACGAAGCGATTGGCGAGCCGGTCCGCGCGGGCGATGCGGCGATGCGGCGTCACGCTTGGAGCGAGGCGGTCGACCAGTATCGGGACGCGATCGAACGGCTGCACGTCACAGATCGGGATGACGAACGCGAGTGCGAGCTATGGCTCAAACTCGCGAACGCGACAGCCGCAATCTCCAGCACGATCGAGGTCGCCGAGCACTGCCGCCGTGCGGTTGACCTCGCAGAGCGCGCCGGTTCCTTCGAACTGCTGGCGCGCGCGCTGGTGCGATTCCAGGATGCGACGGACGCCATTCCCGAGAATCACACCGGACATCGCGAGGCAGGGGAGTTGATCCGCGCTGCGCTCGCGCGAGCGCCCGCAGGCGCCAACGCCAGCCGCGCGCTCCTCCTGGCGGCCAGCGCGCGTCCGCTCTCGGCCGATGCGCGGGCCGAAAACGAGCGGCACATCACCGGTCGGCTTGCCGTCGCGGGCCGTCAGGACGTGGAGATCGAGCACCGATTGCGAGAGGCGGTCGCAATCGCCCGCGTCGTAGCAAAGCCCGAGGTCCTGGCTTTCACGCTGTCGCGCCTTCGCGTGTATATCACATCCCCCGACACGCTTCCGGAGCGGCTGGACCTCACACGAGAGATGCTGGACGCAAGCGCCCGGACGCGAGAGCCGCTGAGCGAGTTCGAGGCGCGCCTCTTCCGGCATGAGGATCTCCTGGAGTCGGGCGACCTCGACGGCGCTCGGATTCAGGCACGGGCGGTGCGGCGTCTTGGCGAGTCGATGCACTCGAACGGCGTCCTCTGCGTTGCCGGAAGCATGCTTGCTACGCACGCGATCGCTGATGGTGCGCTCGAGGAGGGAAAGCGGCTGCTCTTCGAGTCCCACGCGCTCGACGTAGGCCGGGGCATCACATCCAACTCGCCGTACCGATTCGGGATTCAGCTGCTCATGCTGAGGTGGCACCAGGGCAGGATCGCGGAGATGTACGAAGCGTACCGGCGCGCAGTCGACGGGCTGCCCCGGTTCACGGGCATGCGGGCTGCGCTCGCGCTGATTTGCGCGGAATCCGGCCGCCTCGACGAAGCGCGGGCTGAGCTTGAGTGCGTGAGCGCAGAGCCGGTAGAACAGATTCCGAAGGACTACCTCTGGTGGCTCACCACCGTGTCGATGGCGCGGGTGGCCGTCGCCACCGGTGCAACGGACGTCGCGGCCAACCTCTATGCACTCGTTCTGCCATACGCAGACCGCAACGCCGCGACCGCGGGCGCCGTGTCCTTCGGCTCCGCATCGCTTGTCCTGGGACAACTGGCCGGCTTCCTGAATCAGTCCACACAGGCTGAACAGCACTTTCAGGATGCGCTCGCATTCAACCTACGGACAAGACAGCGGGTCTGGGCCGCGCGCACGCGCTTCCACTACACCGAGATGTTGCTGGCGCGCGGAGCCGGCGCCGACGCACACAGCGCGCGCGAACTCGCGCGCGTGGCCCTGGCAGACGCGCGCGAAATCGGGCTACCGGATCTCATTGACCAGCTTTCGTATGCGGATGTGTCTTGAGGGCCCGCGTCGGCAATCGCTTATCACTGAACCCGTAGGCATTCAGCAGGGAGAAAACGAGCATGAGCATCACATCACGCGAGATCGCCGCGAACGGCATGACATTCCATTGCCGCGAGAGCAGCACAGAAGGCGAGGCCGTGATCCTGCTGCACGGGTTCCCGGAGACCTCGCACATGTGGATCGGACTGATGGAGCGCCTGGCGGCGGAAGGATACCGTTGCCTTGCGCCCAATCAGCGAGGGTACAGCCCGGGCGCGCGGCCCGAAGGCATTGCGCACTACCGCTACATCGACATCGCTTCCGACGTGCTGGCGCTTGCCGACGCCTGGGGCGCCGAGCGGTTCCACCTGGTCGGACACGATTGGGGCGCCGCCTGCGGCTGGGCGGTCGTGAGCCTGCGTCCTGAGCGCGTGCTGAGTTGGTCTGCGCTTTCCGTCCCCCACATAGCGGCGTTTGGACGGGCAATTCGCGAGGACCCTGACCAGCAGAAACGCAGCCAGTACGTCACGTTCTTTCAGCAGCCGGGAGTGGCCGAGGCGTTCCTTTCAGCCAACGACTTCGCCGCGCTGAAGGGGATCTGGACGGCGAGCTCAACTGCGGAGGTCGAGGATTACCTCTCGGTGTTGTCGGCGCCTGGCGCCCTGACAGCCGCACTCAACTGGTATCGCGGCTCGCGCGGCCTCGACCCGGAGGACCCCGACGTGACCTTCGGCGCCGTTACCACGCCGACGCTGACGATCTGGGGCAATCAGGATACGGCCATCGGCCGCGTGTCGACGGAGTGGGCTCCGGCGTATATGAAGGGCCCCTACCGCTTCGTCGAGCTCGACGCCGCCCACTGGCTGATCCAGGAGCATCCCGAGCGCGTTGCATCGGAGATCGTCGATCACCTCGCGCGCAACCGGAGCGGATGATTTGCCGTCGAGTTGTGGTGAAGCGGTCCTCAGGTGAGACCGAGCTGCTTCTCAAAGGCCATCTCGTCCCAGATGATCCTGTAGCCGGCAATCTTCCCCTTGTCGATCTGGAAAATGTCTACCTCATCGACAGCGAATGTTTTCCCTGAACCGACGTGATCCCGGTAGGTGCCACGGTGCGTTCCCTGCATCGTCGAGCGGGTTACGACCATGTCGCCTTCCGCGACTTGATCGCGCATCTCATACTTCAGATCAGGAAATGCTGCGATGTAGTATTTCAATACGCTCTTCAATCCGTCGCGCGACAATCCATCCGGGCGGTCGGGCGGAATCGAAAAGTCGTCCGTGAGGAGCTCATCGAGGGCATCAAGCTCGCGGCCGTTCACCGCGGCGATGAACCTGCTCACCAATAATTTGTGTTCGTCGAGAGACACATCGCGCTCCTCTCCGGTAGTCTGTGACCACCCATCGGTCAACGCCCGAGGACGCGGCGAATCGTCTCGCCGTGCTCGCGGGTGTGGTCGGGCGCGCTTCGCACGAAGTCTTCGACCGTCATCCGGCCCCGGCCGGAGACTTCACCGCCGTGATCGAGCACGCCGTCCGGGAGTGACTCGACATACCGGCGGTATTCGTCGAACGCAGACGTCCACGTATCGATGAGCTTCCGGCTCGATGTACCCTTGAGACGGCGGACGTTCCACCAGTTGCCAAGATGGAGGAGGAACCCCAGCGGCGCCGGCGTCGTTGCGTCCTTGTTCTCGGAAAGCCGTCGCACCACGTACTTTGCCCAAGGCGCCTGAGCGACATGGCCGGCCAATTGGCCGACGGTCCAGTTTGATTCGCCGGTCCGTTTCGACAGGTCGTCGTCCGAGAGCCCTTCGAAGAACGCGCGCGTCTCGCGGTCCGTTTCTTGCAGTACCTGGATGAGTTGCGCCTTGCGTTCGCTCAGATTCATAGCACCCTCCGGCGCGTTGCTGCAATTCTACAACTCAACTCTCGGCCGTCAACCGCGCCGCGGCGGGCACCCACGCCCGCTACCGGCAGTCGCAGCGCGGCGTAGCGCTGCCTGGTGGCGCGCGATCTCGTAGTCGCCCCAGCGGTAGAGCGCGTGACGCAGCGGGCCGAGCTTGCGCGGCAGGTCCGGGTACGTGATTTCGCCGCGGATGATCTCGGTCAGGTAGCGCCAGAAGACGCCGTTGTACTTCAGCATCAGCACCGACACGCTCGGCAGGCGCTGGAACACCGCCATCAGCCGCCGCGAGGTGAGTATCTCCTCCTGCATTTCGGCCGCCAGCGCGCGCTGATATCCGCGCAGGTCCGCCACCTCCCCCGCGAGCAGACGCTGCGCTTCGCGCGCCGCCAGCCGCCCGCTGACGAACGCCGCCCAGATCCCTTCGCCGGACAGCGGGTCGACGAGCGCCGCCGCATCGCCGGCGAGCATCGCCGGGCCGCGGACGATGTCCTGGTCGTCGCGCCGCAGCGGTAGCTGATAGCCGCGGTGGCCGTAGAGCTTGGCCGCGTCGAAGCCGTAGTATGCGCAGAACCTCGCCAGCTCCCGCCGCAGCGTCGGCCCGACGGATTTCCAGCCGCCGACGCCGATGTTCAGGTGATCGCCCTTCGGAAACACCCAGGCATATCCGCCCGGGATGCCGCCAAGGTCCAACGCGATGAAGCGCTCCCAGCGCGCCACCACCTCCGCATCGGCCGGATAGTTCGCCTCAAGGGCGACGGCGTGCTCGCCCGCCGGCGCCAGCCCGAGGGCGCCTGCCGAGACGCCGTTGACGCCGTCGGTGCCGATGTAGATGGGCGTCTCGTAGACATCGCCGCCGCTGCGCACCCGAGCCTTTGCGCCATCGATCTCGACCGAGGTCACTGCGGCGCCATCGCGCAGCTCCGCGCCCGCCGCCACCGCCGCTTCCGCAAGGAACAGGTCGAGCTTGCTGCGCTGCGTCATCCGCGCCAGCAGCCGCGGGCTCGTGCGGTCGAAGCGTGGCCCCATCGCCGCGCTGATGCGGACGCCATAGATCTCCCGCTCGGTCACGGACGAGAGGTCGAGGTCGCAGGCCGCGTCAGCCCGGAAGGTGACGCCACCTCCGCACGGCTTGTCGCGCGGAAACGCCGCCTTGTCCAGCAGCAGCACTCTTGCGCCGGAGCGGGCGAGGTGCCGCGCGGCCGTGCTGCCGGCGGGCCCGGCGCCGGCCACGATCGCGTCGTAGGAGGTGTTCGTCATCACGACCAGTGTACGAATGCCCGCCAGTTACGGCTCGCGACGGCTGTACACTTCGGCATGAACCCCACGGCCAGCGTCCGACCTGCCCGCGTTGGCGACTTCGCCGCTCTCGCGCGCATGGACCTCACTTACGATGGCTCGCGGGTCCTCGCGCTCACCCGCACAGGCGGTGACCCCGAACCCACCTTCGCATTCGCCTGGCGCGACCGCGCGCCCGAGACCGCGCTCTACAACACCTACAGCGAGGAGCGATTGCGCGGCGCCGTCGAGCGTGTGGACCTGTTCCTTGTCGCCGAGATCGACGCCGTCGTCTGCGGACTGCTGATGATCGTCGCGCCATCGTGGACCGATGCGGGCGAGATCACGGACCTCGCGGTCGACCGCGCGCATCGCGGCTCCGGCGCCGGGCGCGCGCTGGTGGACGCCGCGGTCGACTTCGCACGGAGCCGCAACTGGCGCGCCCTCTGGGTCGAGCCGCGCAGCGACAACGCGCCCGCGATCCTGTTCTATCTCTCGCTCGGCTTCCGGATCAGCGGCTTCAACGACCGCATGTACTCGAACGACGATGACGCTGGAGGGCGCACCACGCTGTTCATGTATCGGGAGACGGACGGCGCATCAGGCTAACACCGTTCGATGACCGCCAGCCCCGCAATAAGGCTGCGAAGAGTCAGGGGCGAAGTCGGAGCTTCGATCCGTTCGTGAGTCCGTAACGCACCAGCGTCGTCTCGAAGGTTTCTTCGGCGCCGATCACGATCGCGAGGATCGCCAGCCAGCCGATGTGCCACATCCAGCCAGCGCCGAGCGCGGCGACGGATCCACCGAGAAGCAGGAGCCGGAACCCTTCCACCATCGTCAGCGCTTTCCTCGCGTCACGCGCGGCAAATCGATGCGATCGCGCCCCTCGCGCGATCCCGCGCAGGAAGAGCATGGCGCCAAGCAGGATCAACGCAGAGGCGGGGTAGGTGCGCCACGAGAGATCGACGAGATTGTGCACAGTTCATGAGAGCACTGCGCCCGCCGGGATGCAAGAGCTGTTGTCGGCGGCACGATGGACCGTCGACAAATCCGTCTCGGGTCGAGCGGCGCCGCGGGTTAACGCGCGCCAGATCCGCGTGTGACGGCCCGCTCGCGGTGGCGTCAGGAGGTGCGTCGGCCCAGGCACGACCGAACACGCGCCAGCCTGAATCGACGGCATGGCTCGCCTCTCGCGCCGCGCGCAATCTGTCGTCCCCTTGCAACGCGCCCGCACCCATAACTCCCCGATGTTGTCGCGCGCTTTGGAGCGCGTTGCTCCTCGGGGCAGGCGTCGCGATACTTGCTCGCGGCCGCCGACCCGGTCGAAGGCCATGCAGAGGTGTGCTGATGGACATCGCCCGGTCGCTGTTGTTCGTCCCTGGGCATCGCGAGCGCATGCTCGAGCGCGCCGCGTCCGCATCGGCGGACGTCGTCGTCATCGACCTCGAAGATGCTGTGCCCGTGAGCGAAAAGAAGGTCGCACGCGCCGCGGCGCGTGCCGCGATCAGCGGCAGCGCCCTGAGCGGCAACACCGTGTTCGTGCGCGTGAACCCTGTCGCATCCGGCGTCACGCGTGCCGACGTGATGGCGGTCGTGCGCAAGGGCCTCGCCGGCGTCGTGCTGCCGAAAGTCCAGCATCCGCAGGATGTGCGCGATCTCGACGTGTTGCTGCGCGAAGCAGAGACGGCGAACAAGCTGCGGCCCGGAGACATCCAGACGATCGTGCTGATCGAGAGCCCGCGCGCGCTGTTGCGCTGCGAAGAGATCGCGCGGGCGAGCGACCGGATCATCGCGCTCTCGCTTGGCGGCGAAGACTACAGCGCGGCGATGGGCGTCGCCCGCGACGCCGGAGGCATCGGACTCGCGCACGCGCGGTACATCGTGGCGACGGTCGCGTCTGCGTACGGCATGCTGTCGATCGATACGCCCTATGCCGCCTTCCGCGATGCCGCCGGCTTGAAGGCGGAGACGCAGCTCGTGAAGGCGATGGGCCTCAGGGGTAAGTACGTCGTGCACCCCGGCCAGGTGGCGGCGGTGAACCGCATCTTCTCGCCGACACCCGCTGAGGCGGCAGAGGCGCGCAAGGTCATCGCCGCCGCCGCCGACGGGGCGATCACGGGCGCCGGCGCGGTCAGCGTGGGCGGCGCGATGGTGGATGCACCGGTGGTCGATCGGGCGCGGCAGGTGGTGGCGATGGTCGCGGCAATCAAGGCTCGCGGCGGTGCAACGGGCCGCCGGAGCTAGCTACTCTTCTCAGTTGCGTGCAGTGTTGTTCTTCATTGCAACACCCCGAACGCGGCGTCAGTCCTTCCACGGCGCATATTGCTGCGCACGCCGGAGCTTGAAGTCGGTCTCGGGCATCTTGAAGCCGAGCGCGCGCACCTTCTTCAGCGCAACCTCGACTTGCCGCTTTTCCGTGGCGCTGAGGACAGAACCGAACATGTCGTCGTAGAGTTCGCGCGAGATGT
The DNA here is from genome assembly GCA_038227375.1 of Dehalococcoidia bacterium. Classification (GTDB taxonomy): domain Bacteria; phylum Chloroflexota; class Dehalococcoidia; order DSTF01; family JACRBR01; genus JALYKW01. Next base: position 84,870 of record JBBRPY010000003.1, on the reverse strand, counting down.
CGACGATCTCTTGCGTGATCTCACGGCCCTTTTCGGTCAGCTCTAGGCCGACAGCGCGACGGTCGTTCGGGTCCGGCATCCGCCGCACCCAACCGCGCGATTCGATTCGGTGCAGGATGCCGGTGATGCTCTGGGTCTCCTGGAACAGCAGCGTGGCGACCAGGCTGGGCTTGATGGCGCCCGTCGCGAAGTGGAGGACCGCCAGCACGCGCGCCTGTGACGCGGAGACGCCGAGGTGATAGAACCGGCGTTCCAGTAGCTTGTACGACATCCAGTAGATCTCGGTGATCAGCACCCAGGGCATCATCGCCTCGGTCACCGCCGCCTCGGACTTGCTTGCTGCGGCCGATCTTGTACCTGCCATGTACCCCTATCCTCGTGCGCGTTCCCCGCTATCGCGGCGAGTCTAACATCGAGATTGCGATCGGGCAACAGTCGTGCGTTACCGATCCAACGGTGCTTCCTCATCAGCGAATCATAGATGCGCATTCCTGACCTCCGTGAGTGACGAAAGCGCAGCGACGACGGCGCACTTCCGCCATGGCGGGTCACGCGTCGCCCACCGTGACCGCTGTCACTCGTGATCCCCCAAAGGTACGCTGATCGCATGTCCGACGATCTCAAACGTGTGTGCATCACCGGCATTGGCGCCGTCTCGCCGTTCGGGCGCGATGCCGCTGCGCTTTGGGCGGGGCTGCAGGCGGGCGTCAGCGCCGTCGCGCCGATCGAGGCGTTCGACGCCGCCGAGCTTGGCTGCGGGGTCGCGGCGGAGGTCCGCGGCTACGCGCCGCGGGAGGACATTGATCCCGCGGCGGCGCAGCTGCTCGACCGCCGCGCTCTGTTCGCCGCCGACGCGGCGATTCAGGCGCTGGTCCAGGCCGCCGTGCCCATTACGTCCGAAACCGTCACCCAAATCGGCGTAGCCGTTGGCAGCGAGATGCCCGAGGGGACCGTCACGACCGCCGCGAATGTCGCGCGTGTGATCAGCGCGGCCGGGCCGGTCGCCCACCTGTCGAACGGCGCCGTGGGCGGGTTGATGGCAATCGGCGAGGCTGCTGAGTGGATTCGCCGCGAGGACTGCGCGATTGCGGTCGCGGGCGGCGCCGATGCCGCGATCACGGCCGACGGAGTGAGGCATTTCGACGGCCTTGGCATGCTCACACACAACAACGCCGACCCGTCGCACGCTGCGCGTCCGTACGCGGCGGGGCGTGATGGGATCGCGCTGGGTGAAGGAGCAGCGATGGTGGTGTTGGAGGACGAGGACACGGCGGTGCGGCGCGCCGCCCACATCCTCGCCTACGTCGACGGCTACGGCGCGACGTTCAACCGCGCCCCCGTCGCCCAGCCGGCGGCAAACATCATCGACACGGGACGCGCGATGCAGGCGGCGCTGATCAAATGGGACCTCACGCTCCAGGGAGAGATCGACATCATCTTCGGGAGCGCGGGCGGCGGCGCGCTCGACGCGATCGAGGGCCAGGCGATCCGGCGGATCTGGGGCCCGAACACCGACAAGCTCTGGGTGACGGCGATCAAGGGGACTCTCGGCCACACGCTGGGCGCGTCGGGGCCGTTCTCGGTGCTGGCCGCGATCTACTGCTTGCAGGCGGGGCTGATGCCCCCAACCGCAAACCTCGACAGGCAAGCCGAAGACTGCGGCCAGCTCGAAGTGGTGACGGGCGAAGTCCGGCGCTTTCACGGCACGAAGGCGATGATCAACGCCTTCGGGCTCGGCCACAACGCCAGTCTCATCATCTCACGCCCGTGACGGCGGATAGACGATAGAGGATGGAGGATGGCGGCCGGCGCTATCCATCATCCATCCTCTACCTTCCACCTTCATCCGATAACGAGAAGCGCGACCACCGAGTCGTACCTTCCGTGTTGCGCGACCGATGCCCGTCCACGTGATATCCTCGGGAGAAGGATTCGTCGTGAGCAATATCGTATTCGTCGATGCGTCCGAAGAGCTTCGGCCGGTAGCGGCGTCGCTCGAAGAGGCCGGGTTCAGCGTCAGCTTCGGCGAGATGCCTCGGCTGCTCGGTGACGGCGCCCCGAACGGAGCGGCGGCGCTCGTCTTCAGCATGCTCGGCCGCACTGACGCGCCCGCCATCCGCAACCTCCTGCGATCGGCCGATATGCCGCCGGGGATCGCCAGCCTCGCCATCCTTCGCAGCGACCAGCTCCCGTCCTTCGACTTCACGATTGGCTTCGATGATTTCGTGGTCTACCCGGCGCTGACGGAAGAACTCGCCGCCCGGATCCGCCGCATTATCTGGCAGAAGTCCGGCGTCGAAAGCGACAACACGCTGCGTGCGGGCGACCTGCACATCGACCTGTCGAACTACAAGGCCTTCGTCGGCGGCCGTCCAATCGACCTCACGTACAAGGAGTACGAGCTGTTGCGCTTCCTCGCCACGAACCGCGACAAAGTATTCACGCGGGAAGCGCTGCTCAACCGCGTCTGGGGCTACGACTTCTACGGCGGCGCGCGCACGGTCGATGTGCACGTTCGGAGGCTCCGCAGCAAAATCGAGGACCGCACGCACACGTTCATCGAGACCGTCCGCAACGTCGGCTACCGCTTTCACCTCTCGTGACAAGGCCCGGCGACTGTCGTCAGCCCGACGCCGGATTCGCGCGCTCGGGCACGACGCAGAAGGCGCCGCTGCTGTAGCCGGCGGCGTCTACGTGGAAAACGCGATTGAAGCGCGCCCGGTAGTTCTCCCAGGCGATGGCGGCCGTCAGCTCGACAAGCTGCCGTCCGTCGAACGCCGAGGCGAGCGCTTCTTCGAGTTCGGCCGGGATGCTGACGGGCGTCCGCGCCATCTCGACGGCGAGGTCGATGGCGAGCCGTTCCTGCGCGGTGAACGCTCCGCTCTCGCGGTAGATCGGAAGGTCCCGCAGTTGGTCTTCGCTCACGCCTGATGCCCGGCCGACGGCCGAGCCGATGTCCAGTCAGAACGGGCAACCGACGAGCGACGCCGTCTTCAGTTGTGCCAGCGTCTTCACGCGAAGTTCGACGCTGCCGCTCACCAGCAGCGCCGTCTCGTACGCGCCGACCGCGAGCATCAACGGCGTTCGCCGCCTGAGCAGCGGGACGAACCCGGGTGTCGAAGTTGCCCGGGCGAAGATCCGCCGGTACATCCGCAATTTCGATAGCAGATTCATGCTCGACCCTCCTGCGACTTCCAGCGCGCAACGGCGCCCGCGATCAGCAGCACCGCGAGCAACCCGAGCAGCGGCGCATCGCTGTCCTTGCCACCGAGGTTGCGCCATGTGTGGTCGATGACGTGCGACAGCGCGTGCATGCTCGACCCCGCCGCCGCGCCGATCAGCGCCACGAACTGCGCATCGCGCCAGCGGAGGCTCGCGAGCAGCGACGCGCCTATGCCGATCTGGAACGCCCCCGCGTCGTGCAGGAAGTGGCGGTTGTACGGCGGGAAGGTCGCGATCTGGTCGTAGAAGGAACTCGGTGCACTGAACGCCCAGACGCCGATCGCGAGGAAGAAGACGCCGGCGAGCAGGGTGATGGCGTATGCAATTCTGGAAGCGTTCATCGATACCTCGCGAATCTCGTTCGCCGTTGCGCCCTTCCACTGATTAGACGGCGGCGGCTCGAAAAAGGTTACATCGCCGGTTATCCGGCCTGCTCCTCCGGGACACGTGGATTCGTTAGCGCCGGCGGTTCCGCCGCAATCATGGCGCGACAACGGGAACGTTATCGTTCTACAATGTTCGGACGTGACAAGGCGAGCGAGACCAACCTCTACAGCGCCGCGATACCGACGATCGCCGTGAGGGCGAACGTCGCTACCACGCGCGCCCCGGCGGCCATCGCCCACGAACTCACCGTACGGCTTCACGACGGGCGGGCACTCGGGTACGCCGAGTTCGGCGATCGCGCGGGCACGCCCGTGTTCTACTTCCACGGCACGCCCGGCTCGCGGCTCGAAGCCACGCTTCTCGCCGACGCCGCCAGCCGGCAGCACATCCGGCTGATCGCGGTCGACCGCCCGGGCTTCGGGCTCTCCGATTTCCTCCCGAAGCGCCGCTTCAGCGACTGGCCGGGCGACCTGCTGGAGCTTGCGGATGCGCTCCGGATCGACCGCTTCGGCATCGTCGGCCTGTCCGGCGGCGGACCCCATGCCGCGGCCTGCGCCTTGAAGCTCGGCGACCGGATGACCGCCGCGGCGATTGTCAGCGGCGCCGGGCCGCCGGAAGCGATCGTGTCCGAGAAGGGAATGGTGCGGCGCCTGATCTCCCGCTTCGTGATGCGCTTTGCGCCGGCGACGACGCGCATCTCGCTGTGGTTCGCCGAGCAGGGGCTGCGCCATCTGCCCGCGTGGGCGATCACGCGGTTTCCGGATCCGAAGGTGCTCGGGCGCAGCGCCGTACGGAAGGCGTTTCAGCGCGACGTCGTCGAGGGCTTCCGCCACGGCGTCCGTGGCGCCGTGGCGGAGTATCACCTCTTCGCGCGCAACTGGGAATTCCGCTTGGAAGAGATCGACGCCGATGTGCACGTCTGGCACGGCGAGAAGGACCGCGTCGTGCCGGTCGCCGTCGGCCGCTACGTCGCCGGCGCTATCCCGAATGCCGGCGCGACGTTCGTGTCCGACGCCGGGCACCTGATGATCGTCGATATCGCCGACGATGTCTTCGCGGAGTTGCGGCAGCAGGGCGGCTGACGACGGGCCCTCACCCCGAAGGGTAAGCTCGGCGCTCCCGCAAAGCTGCCTCAGCCGCTTCTATTCACTGCACCCAGCGGTAGTCTGGATCACACGGGTGTGTGGCCAAATCGTCGGCAGGAACACCGCGAATCGACGGGCCCCAAAAGAAGCGATAGGAAATATCGACTTCGGGCTGTTGGCCATTGTTTAGGTCCAGGGCGTTGCGCCATTCGATCCAGCACTCCAGTTGCTTCTTCAGCATCCGATAGTCATTGAGGTCTAGGGCGGACACCAGCGCGAGGGTGACGCTGCTCTGCAGGATCTTCTTGAGGCAGAGGTCTTCTGATTCAAAGAAAATCTTGACCAATGTCGGGCTGTCTACGTCCCCGACCGGGAGTTCACCATTTTTGTGGCACAGGCCGGTACGGTCAGTAATTTCCGGTTCCAGTTGAAACCGTTGGGCAATGGTCGCGACGGGAGTAGCGGTCAACGCCACCGTGGCGGGAAGCGTCGGGGTACGTGATGGGATTGCCGTGACGGTTGCCATCGACGTTTCGGTGGCGGGCTCGACCGTAGCTTGAGGCCGTGAGCTGGACGTTCTAGCGCACCCAACCAAAGCAACACCGAACACGAACAGGGCCAGGATTGGCTTCATTTCGCTGAATCCTGACCGTTCTCGAACGCCTCCCCCACCACGAGTCCCATCTCCGCTGCGAAGGCCGCTGCTGGCAGCTTCTTGCCGCCGATGCGCTGCGCGCGGTGCACGTGCAGCACGGCACCGACGACGGCGATGTCGATGCTGCTCTCGGTCACGGCAAGCGTCGTGCCTGGCACCGCTTCGGGGGCGTCGAGCAGCGTGAGACGTGCGTCGAAGATGCGTATCCCCGTGGCGGACAGTGTGGCGTGTGCGCCCGGCGCCGGATTGCTCCCGCGAATGAGGTTGTAGACCTCGCGGCCCGGCCGGCTCCAGTCGATCCGGCTATTCGCGTCGTCGGCGGCCGGCTCGTAGGTCGCCTGCGATGCATTCTGCGCGATGCGAGGCGCTTTGCCTTCGTGTACGAGGCGCACGGCCTCGACGAGCGCATCGACGCCGGGCTGAAAGAGCTTGTCGAAGTAGAGCGAACCCACCGTGTCGTCGGCGCCAATATCCACCTCCTTCTGGAGCAGGATCGGCCCCGTATCGATGCCCGCGTCCACCCAGAAGACCGTGAGACCGGTCTTCGTTTCGCCCTGCCGGATCGCCCAGTGCATGCTGCTGATGCCACGATGGCGCGGCAGCAGCGATGGGTGGTACTGGATCGTCCCGAGCGGCGGCGCGGTCAACACGCGCTCCGGCAGGATGTGTGTGACGAATGCCATCACGCAAAGGTCCGGCCGCGTCGCGCCATAGGCTTCGAGCACGTTCGCGCGGCGGAGCTTGCCCGTCGGAAAGCGCTCGATGCCGGCGGCATCGGCAGCGGCCCAAAGCGCATCAGGCCGCTCTGCTGTGCCCGTGATCGAGGAGACCGCCACGATCTCCTCGCCCGCGTCGCGCAGGGCGCGAAAGCCGGCTTCGCCGAACGCAGCCTGGCCGATCAGGCCTATGCGCATTGTGAACTGAGCAATCTGACAAGCGGAGGTGCAGGTTTGATCGATCGATCAGGCATCGATCCCTCGGTCGCGTAGTCGCGCGGCAACGTCCATCGATGCATGGAGCACGGAAACAACCGAAATCGTGTCGCGGTCAATCACGCAGATGATCCGATAGTTCTCGAAGACGATCTCGCGAAGGCGATTGAGTTGGAACTCCGGAACCACTCGTCCCATGCGGGGGAATCGCCCGACGGGCTCCATGGCTTGGAAGAAGCCGATGAGCAGCGGCGCGACAAACGTCGGCGCCACTTCCATCATGTATGCGCCGATGTCGTCTACGGTCCGGAAAGCCTCTGGCGTCCAGATGACTCGAGCCACTTGGCAAGCCGCTCCTTAGCTTCCTCGTGGCTGATGCCTTCGCCGCGCGAGGCTTCCGCGAGGCCCCGGAGGACGCTTGCTTTGAAGTGCAACTGGGCGAGCAATGTATCCATGGATACGTCGTCCGGCAGCCGTTCGAGTAGGTCGAGCGCCTCTTCCTTCGCGGTCTTCATGCGGAGAGTATACTCCTCAACCTGCTCGATACACCGCTCAACGACTGGCGATTTCGCGGTCAACGCAAAAGCGCGTTGCGAGAGTTCGGGTGGCGTTAGCGCTTGCCCTTTGCGTTCGGCGCGACCGCAGCGCGAACGAGATCCTTCAAGGCTGATTCATCCACCTTTGCACCTTCATAAAAATCTTTTGCTCGCGTCTTCTTGGCCTCGAGACCGGCGTTGAACAGCTTGTGAGGATCGTCCAGCGAAGCCCCCTGGAAGAAGTTGACCTTCACATGATCCTTGAACGCGCCGACGGCACAGACCATCCCACCGTGCGTCCAGACTGCGGTATCCCACTTCCATTCCTCATTGATCTCAGGGTCGGCTGCGCGGATACATCTGCGAAGCGTTGCCATCATCTTTCCGCGCCAATCGGAAAGATCGGCGATCTGGCTATCGATGAGTTCAGACGGATTCATGCAATTTCGCCCCTTCCAAATCATCGCCGTCGAGCCTAGCTCTGGAGAGCTTCTGTCCCCCGAAGGCGGAAGACGTTCATCCGTCACCGAGCAATGCTCGCAGCCGGCCGGTGAATCCATCGCGGAGTGAAAGATGGAGAGGATGGTAGCGGTGTCGCCTTCGACGGTGTAGATGACACGTACGGAGCCACAACGAGCTCGCGATATCGTGGCTCGGCGAGTTCCGGAACGATCCGTCCGATGTGTGGGAAGCGACTCAAACTCTCCGTCGCATCGACGAGCGCGGTCAACGCAGCTTCCCGAGTTGCGGGCGAAACGCCTCCGAGATATTCGCCGATCGAGCTTAGGTTCCGGAGAGCTTCTCGTGCCCAGAGGACGCGAGCCACTTGTTCAGTCGCAGCCGCACCTCATCCTGGGTTACAACATCGCCGCGTTGTGCGTCTTCGACACCCCGCTGCACACTCGCGATGAAATGTATCTCCGCCAACACCGTGTTCATCGGGGCGTCGTCGGGAAGGCGTTCGAGCAGTTCAAGCGCCTGTTGCTTCGGCGTCTTCATGCCCGCAGTATACGGCTTCCGCAGGGCGCGCACTCCTGAACGCACGGTCACCAGTCACCAATCACCGACCAGCCTACGGGTATACCAGCTCGCGCTCCAGCAACGAGCGGGCGATGACGACGCGCTGCACCTGGCTGGTGCCCTCGACGATCATCAGTTGGCGGGCGTCGCGGTAGTGGCGCTCGAGCGGGTGGTCCATCATGTAGCCCTGGGCGCCGAGCACCTGCATCGCGTCGCTCGACACCTTCACTCCCACTTCGGTGGCGAAGACTTTGGCGATCGAGAGATAGGCGGCGTGCTCGCGCCCGAACAACCCCTGATCGACGCGCCAGGCGCCCTGGTACACCAGCATGCGGGCGGCTTCGATCTGGATCGCCATATCGGCGAACATGAATTGGATCGCCTGCAACTCGGCGATCGGCTTGCCGAAGGCTTCGCGCTTGCGGGCGAACTCGAGGGCGTAGCTCATCGCGCCTTCCGCGAGCCCGAGGCCGCGCGCGCCAACGACCGGGCGGCACGAATTGAGGGTAAGCATCGCGTGATTGAACCCCTGGCCCTCCACGCCGCCGATCAGGTTCTCGCGTGGCACGCGGCAGTCCTCGAAGACGATGTCGGCCGTCGGGACGCCGCGGACGCCCATTTTGCGGTCCTGCCCCGCCACCTTGAATCCGGGCGTCTCCACCGGCACGATGAAGCCGCTGATCCCCTTCGCACCGGGCGTGCCGTTCGTGCGCGCGAAGGCCACCACATAATCTGCGACCGTGCCGCCGGAGATGTACATCTTTTCGCCATTGAGGATGTAGTCGTCGCCGTCGCGGACCGCGCGCGTCTCCAGGTTGGCGGCGTCGGAGCCGTGGTTCGGCTCGGTGAGGCAGAACGCCCCCTTCATGTTGCCGCTGGCGATGCCTTCGCCGATCCACTTCTTCTGGCGCTCATCGCCTCCGATCATCACCGGTTGCGAGGGGAGGGCCGAGAGCAGGAGCATCAGGCCCGACGCGCAGCAATATTTCGCCGCCTCCTCGACGGCGAGGGCGAGCGAAAGCATGCCGGCGCCGCTGCCGCCGTACTGCTGCGGGATCGTCAGCCCTGTCAGCCCGGTGTCCTTGAAGGCCGCAAAGATGTCGTGCGGGTATTCGCCCGTCTCATCCATCTCGGCGGCGCGAGGCGCGATCTTCTCCTTCGCGATGCGGCGCGCGGTCTCCTGGATCAGGCGGTGCTCTTCGGAAAGCTCAAACTCCATGGGCGAGGTCCTCTCCGAGGCGCTGGCTGGTTGCTCAGAGAGGGTACCGGCGAGGAAGCTGGTCGGCTAGTACTGCCAGCGCAAAGCGGAGTGCTAACCGCGGCTCACCAGCGTCTGGCACTGAAGGTGCTTCGGTGGGTGGACGAGATAGCAGGACGGCACGCCGGGCTGACGTGCCGTCCTGGCTCCTACGCTAGGTGGAGCGCTCACGTCCCGGCGACGGCCTGGAACATCGCCACAAGCTGATCGTCCTGAGACGGGGGGAGCGCGTCTCGGGCGACCGATGCGGGCGAAGCGGGATGATCATCAAAGCGCATCGACGTGATCCGCACCTCAGCGTCGGGGAGGATCGACGCTGCGATGCCGCGGATCTCGGCGTCGGACTGATGCGACGACACCATGACGGCGGCGCAGACGCTTCGGTCCGGCAGGAAGACGAGCGAGTGCATCCCCTGCGCCTGCAGATCGTATGAACGCGCATCGACGGCCGTGCGGACATCGCAGGGCGCCGGTTGGGGGTCGCCTGACCAGGTGAGCATGGAGACGAATGTGGACATGGCGGTTTGTCCTTCGATATCGGAATGTCCCACGGGAGATATCGGAACGCCGGATTAAGCCGCGTCGCGCAAAGTGTTGTCGAAGTACTAAATCTGGAGGCTGGAGATTGAGGCTGGAAGCTAGATGGAGGGTGAAACGGACGACTCCACCCTCCGTCCTCCAGCTCCAATCCTCCATCAAGCGAGAGGCTCACGCGGCCAGCGCGGTCATGCGGGCACCTGGTGTTCGGTGCGATTGCGGGCGCTACGGGAATCGGCGCCGGCGTGCAGGGGAGCGAGGCGCCAGCGGCCGTAGGCGACCGCAGCGGCCGCGAGCCCGACCGCCAGAGGGATCAGCGCGACCAGAGCGTCGTCGACGGCCAGCGTGTCAATCACCGCCCGAGCATGATGATCACCAGCCCGGCAGCGGCAAGCGGTGTCAGTGCCGCACGAACGCGCAGGACGCCCGGGAGGATCAGCCCGAATGCGCCGAGCATCTCGGCGACGCCGATGAACTTCATGAAGGTGCCGGCAGCCCGCTCTGGTCCGACAGGTCCGCGAGCGGCAGGATCAGCTTCGATACGCCGGCGGCGAGAAAGATCAATGCAAGCAGCGCCTGCGCGACCCACAGTGGGGCGTTGAGTTGCATCGTCGTGCTCCTTCTGCTTTGGAGCCGCGCTTCCGGACGGTCTTCGGCCGGATAGTGGAGTGGCTCTATTCATACGCCGAACAACGAGCGTCAGGATCGACGCGCCGCAGGGTCGTTTTGTTCACGGCCTGTTGGCTCAACGTCGGTTAGGTCGCCAGCAGGTGTGCTTGTAGCCTGGCGAGCGTCTGGTTCCCGCCCTCGATCGCGCCATACTCCGCAACGACGCGGTCGCGTTCCGCAGCCGAACCGAAGAGGCTGTGCATGGTGAGCCGGGTGCCGTCGCCTTCAGCGTCGAACGTGACCGTCACACAGAATTCGCCGCCGATCTTCTCGCTGTCGTCGCCGTGGACGTAGACGAGGCGTTCGGGCGCCTCGATCTCGACGTACCGGATCGCATTCGGGTAGTCGACGCCGTCGCGGCCGTGCATGACGAATCGCCATGCACCGCCGGGCCGGATATCGATCTCGCGCGTCGTCGTGGTGAACCCGTTCGGCCCCCACCACTGAGGGAGCTGGGCCGGATCCGTCCACGCCTCGAAGACGCGCTCCCGCTTCGCCGACAGCAGGCGGGTGATGATGATCTCTCGGTCCGTGGTTGCGGCCGTGTCGCTGCTTATCGCTGTCATGATCCTACTCCTCTGCGTTCATCCCTATCCTTCGTGCTGGTGCGCCTCGGCACGTGAAGCGACAACTTCAGGGAAATCGCGCGCTCCGGCCGAACGCATCTACGCCATCGTCTGAAGCAGCTCTTCGAGGCGATCGAGGGTTTCTCCGGCGCCTTCCTCCATCCCGCTCTCGAGCATTTGATCGCGGTCCGCCGCGTGACAGAAGACCGACGTCTCGGTCATCGTGGTCTTCCCGTCGTGCTCTTCGAGGAGCATCGTGACGACCGATTCGTGCTCCGACATCGGCGCCACGTCGAAGATGAAGGTATAGACCAGCCGCTCCGGCGGTACGATCTCGCGGTACTCGCCCCGGAACGGGTACTCGTTGCCATCCACCTGACGCTCGACGAAGCGCCAGGCGCAGCCCGTGCGGAGGTCGATCTCGCACCGCGTGAGCGTCGACCCCGTGCGGCCCCACCAGCGCGCGACGTGCTGCGGCTTTGTCCAGGCCTCGAAGACCAGCTCACGCGGCGCGGCGAACATCCGCGTCGAGACGATTTCGCGGTCGCCACGGGGGGTGACGGTGAGGGTGGAACTATACGTTGTGTTCATCGTCCTTCTCCTTCTGTTGCAGCTCTTGCAGATATCCATCCAGACGGTCGAAGCTCTCTTCCCAAAACTGGCGATAGCCCCCCACCCATTCCGCCGCCTCCTTGAGCGGCTCAGCCGTCAGGCGGCAGGGGCGCCACTGCGCGCGGCGGCCCCGCTCGATCAGCCCGGCCCGCTGCAGCACCTTCAGGTGCTTGGAGACCGCTGGCAGGCTCATCGCGAAGGGGGCGGCCAGTTCCGTGACGGCGACCTCGCCCGATGCGAGTCGCGCCAGGATCGCCCGCCGCGTCGGGTCGGCGAGGGCGGCGAAGGTGGTGTCGAGGCAGTCCGGCGTCATTGTATTAAACCCTTTGGTTAGTTAACCCATAGGTACAGTACGACACGAACGGAGCCTTGTCAAGCTGTTTAGGCAGAAGCATGCGGTTGGCTGCGGCCCGAATCGGCTCCCGGCTGACTCGGAAGAACCTGGGCTGCCGCGCAGGGCCAACAAAGCGCCAATGGGGCCGCTAGCACCAAGACTAGGGTTGTGCGTGAAGACGAGACGGAGCTAAGGCCCCCGCAAGCGGCCGAGATGCCGGCGACTGCTGGCGTTCAGAGCGTGAAGAGAAGGGCGACGGCGGCCACGCCCATGACCGCGGCGGTCAGCCATCCGAGGGCGTTCGTGATCGGGCCGTTGCGATCGTCGCCCATGATCTTGGGGTTGTTGGCGATCAGCATGATCACCACGAGCAGTGGCGGTGCGATGACGCCGTTAACCACTGCCGTCCAAAACAGCGCGCTAATCGGATTGATGCCGACGAAGTTGATCAGCATGCCGATGAGGGTCGACGCCGCGATGACGCCGTAGAACTGCTTCGCCCGGCCGGGCTTTCGGTCGAGCCCGTATCGCCACCCGAACGATTCTGACACAGCGTATGCGGCGGAGCCGGAGAGGACAGGGATGGCGAGCAGTCCGGCGCCGATCAGCCCAACCGCCAGCAGGATCGTGGCGCCGCTGCCGGCCAGCGGGCGCAGCGCTTCGGCGGCGTCGGCGGCGGAATTGATGTCGGTGTTGCCGGACGCAAACAGCGTGGCGGCGGTGGTGAGGATGATGAAGTACATCACGAGATTGGAAGAGAACATTCCGATCGCCGTATCCACCGCCGAGTACTTTTTCTCCGCGGTGGTGACGCCCTTGCGCGCGGCGATCGTCGTCCGGCCCATGCTGATCTCCTCTTCCACCTCCTGGTTCGATTGCCAGAACCAGAGGTACGGCGAGATCGTCGTGCCGAGGATCGCCACGAGCAGCGCGATGAAGTCCTTATCAAGCTTGATCGTCGGAACGAAGGTGTTCTTGAGCACCTCGGCGCCATCCGGCCGCGCGAAGAGGGCGGCGCCGATGTAGGCGAGGAGCGCCAGCGCCAGCCACTTGAAGGTGTTGGCGATGAAGCGGTACGAACCCCAGACCTGGAGCACGATGATGGACAAGGCGATGGGAATGATCATCGCGATGATCGGCACCGGCACCAATAAATTGATTGCGGCCGCGATGGCGCCAATGTCGGCGCCGACATTCACCGTATTGGCGGTGACGAGCGCGGCCACCGAGGGATAGAGAACCCAGCGTGGGTAGTGGCGGCGGAGCACGCCCGCCAACCCCTGGCCGCTCACCTGGCCGATGCGCGAGCAGATGATCTGCATCGCCGCCATCAGCGGGAACGAGAGCAGCGCCGTCCACAACGTTGCGAAGCCGAACGACGCTCCCGCCACGGCGTATGTGCCGATGCCCGATGGATCGTCATCGGATGCGCCGGTGATCAGACCCGGTCCCAGCACCAAAAAGAAGCGCTTGACCGGGTTGCGCTCGCGCTGCATGGCGGCTTCGAGCGTCTCCGGCCCGCCGGGCGGCGCCTCGTGCGGGATCACGGGGCGGCCTCCCCCGCTAACGTCGCCCGCCGGCTGCGTCATTCCTCCACCTGCCGGCCGACGATACGCATCGCCGGGCGTGCGCGCGTCTTCAAGCGGTCGATTCCCTTCCGTTCAAACCGGCGTCGTGCCAGACGGGCGCATTGGCAGCCGCCGGGACATCCCCCATGCGCTTCGCCGCAGCTACTCGCTTTCGGAAATCGCGGACTGCACGTCGGCCTCGGTCGTCGTGCCGAGCGACGAGCCATAGCCGGGATCCGCCGACGCCCCCGATGCGAGCCCGGAAGCTTCCCAACCCTGCTCGATCGTCTCCTTGAAGCGCTGGAGGTCTTCTTCCATCTGCTTTTCGGGATTGGCGAAAATCTTCGTGATCAGGTTGCCCGCGGCGCCGGCCGGAGCGTCGTATTGCAGCACCACATGCAACAGCGTGTCCCCGCCTCGGTCCTCGAAGTTCACGCGCCCTGCCGTCGTCACGGACGAGCTGCCTTCGATCGACCGCCAGCCGATCGCCCGGCCGGGCTCGTCGAGCGTCATTTCGGCATCCCACTCGGCATCGGCGCCGAGGGGGCCCTTGGCCTTCCAGTGCGAGCGCCCGTCGCCGACGACGCGCACTTCCTTGATGTTGTCCATGAACCGCGGGAAGTTCTCGAAGTTGTGCCAGACGTCATAGACCGTCCGTGCCGGCGCCTGTACCGTGATTTCCTGTTCGACCTTCGGCATCGCGCATTCCTCTCAGTGTGTGCTTCGCGGCGGCCGTCCCAGCGGACGCGCCCGCCCGCACTCTACGCACCAGCGCGCTCTCCGAGAGACACGGGAGCGCCGTCTCATGTTGCAGATCGGTATCTAGCTGCGGCGCGGATCCAGGATCACAGGGAGTCTTTGCGCGGGCTGGAAGCATCGAGCGTCGAGGCGGCGGCATCGAGAATCGCGCCGCGCCAAGCGCCCTCTCCCCACGCATGGAGAGAGGCCGGTAGCAGACTCGCCCCGGAGAAGGGGACGCCCGGGCGCGTCGAGACGATGCAACACCCAAAAGCATCCGCATTGCTGATGCAGCGTTAACCCCCGCACACCCGCCATTAACATCCACCGCCTATGCTCGGCCTGTCGCTTGTGGTGGAGCGGCAAACAGCGAAACCAGCGGCGGCGGGGAATCGCAGCCATTGGTCGGGGGCCGGACGAGTGCGGGGCGTCCGGCCTCCTACGTTCCCCGAAAGCACCAACGTTGCGTTTGACCGCAGGATGCGGATCACACGCACAGCGCGGCCAGCGTGTGCTTCCGATCCGTCATTTCTCCACGCGGTGGAGAGGGGCCGGGGGTGAGGCCGTCGGTGCGCGGCCAGCAAGACCGCCCCTCGACTCGCGACAATCTAAGCGCAGATGACCCAGGCCACGAGCCCAAGGATGCACCCACGCATGGCCGTGAACGGTCAGCCGCGCTGGCGCTCGTCTTCCGCGCGCTCGGCGTCCTCGCGGCGGTGCGCCGCCGCCTCTTCATCCTCCAGCTCTGCGGCGCCGGCCTCGACATCGCGCTTGATGTCGGCCACCTGCGGGATGCGCGCTTCGAGCCGCTCGCCGGGCACGGCGTAGTAGTTGATGCCGATGTAGGTGAGCGGGCGCTCCTCCGGGTCGGCGAGCAGCCAGGCGCCGTCGGCGAATGCGTCCTGCTCCGCCGAGGCCGCGGCGACCTTGCCGACGAAGAGCGTGTGGTCGCCGATCTTGTAGGCGTCCTCGACGCCACACTCGATCCAGCCGACGCAGCCCTCCAGCAGCGGCGCCTGCACACGGCGGGCGCGGAACGTCGGGAGGCGCGTCAGCTCGAACTTGTTGAGCTCAGCGCCGCCGACGGTGCCGAGATATTGCACGTGGTGCAGCAACTGCTGCGTCGGGATGTTCAGCGCGAACTCCTCGCTGAAGCGGATCATATCGTGCGTGTGGCGCGCCTCGTGGACGGCGACGCCGATCATAGGCGGGTCAATGCTGAGCGGCGTGACGAACGCCGCTGGCATCACGTTGTGAGCGCCGTGCCAGGCCGTCGTCAGCAGCGTCACCGCACCGCCGCCGAGCAGCCGCCGCGCATCGCGTTCGTCGATCGAGTGCCGCATACCATCTCCCGCTCTCGGTGCGCGTGTGTCGGCCACAGCGTACCGCCGGAGAGCGGGTTGAACCGCGGCGGCGCCAGCAAACGGTCCACCTATCTTCTGATCCGCCGACAGAGCCGCGTGGGACTGGCAGGACTTGACTCTCCCGCTGCAGGAGCCCCTACAGTTGGGCCATGCTCAAGATCGGAGACTTCGCCCGCCTCTGTCAGTTGCCTGTCAAGACGTTGCGCTACTACGATGATCTGGGGCTCGTCACCCCCGCGCACGTCGATCGCGTTACCGGCTACCGCTACTACTCCGTAGAGCAGCTTCCTCGTCTCAACCGATTGCTCGCTCTGAAAGATCTTGGCTTCTCGCTCGAGCAGATCGCGCGAGTCCTGAACGAAGGCGTCACCCACGAGCAGCTGCGTGGGATGTTGATGCTCGCGCGCGGCGAAGGCGAGCATCGGTTGAAGGAGGAGCAGGATCGTATGGCCCGCATTGAAGCCCGGTTGAGAGATATCGAAATGGAGGACCAAGTGCCCGAATACGACGTCGCGCTCAAGACGATACCGCCCATGCTGGTCGCCGCTTGCCGCATTCGCATCCCCACGAACGACATGGTGCCTGAACTGCTCGGCACGGCGTACACGCAGACGTACGACCACATTCGCGCGCACGCCGGCAAGGCGCTGGACCCGTGCATGGCTCTCTGGCACACGACGGCGGACACCTACACCGACGAGGATGCTGAGGCGGTGGTGCCGATACAGCGTGCGCTGCCCGAGAGCCATCGGGTGAAGGTGTACGAACTCGCAGGCGGCACGTTTGCCTCGGCCGTCCATCACGGAGACTTTGCCGAATTCACGCAACTGCATCCTGCGCTGCTTCGCTGGATCGACGGAAACGGCTACCGCATCGTCGGTCCGTCCCGCGAGATCTACGTCCAGCACGATGCCCGGCGCCCGGGAAACAGCGTGACCGAGGTGCAGTACCCCGTGGAGAAGGAATCGTGACCTCCCCTCACCGCGCGGTGGGCTGGCCTGATGGTGGAAGATGGACGGTGGAGGATGGACGCGTCGGCCGTCGATTCGATGAGGGCAGGTGGAAGATAGAAGATGGAGGGCTCGCCTCATCCACGATCCATCTTCCATCGTCCATCTTCGGATCCGAAGCGCCAGCCGAAACCCGGCCGCGAATTACGACGCGACGGCGTCGACGCCGGGCGCGTACAACACGTCGCGGATCACCGTTGCCGAGGCGACGAGGTCCTCCGCCTTCTTGTCGTAGCGCCGCGCATCCGGGTCGTGGCCGCCGACGCGCGAGCGCGATGCGAGCCGCCGCGAGACCTCGACGCTCTCCTCCATCGCGCGCAGGGCCGCCCAGAGCGCATGCTCCATGGACTCCGATTGCGAGGCGAGCAGGCTGTCGGGGGAGTAGGCGTGGCCGACGCGGCAGCGATAGTGGATGTGGCGCGCTTCCACGAACTCGCGCAGCACGCCACCGCAGTCGGGACACGAGTATGCAGGCGCCTCTTCCTGCTCAGATGCGTACTCGGCATGCTCCTCGCGGACGCTGGCTGGGGTTTGTAACGTCTCATCGTCAGCGGGCATGGCAGCGATCTCCTCCTTCGTCAACCGCACGAGCAAGTGCCCGATCTCCAGGCTGGAGCGGACGTAATCGACATCAACGCTGCCGAGCGCGCTCTCGGGCATCGACGGAAAGGCGGTCTGCTCCGGATCCTGGACGACCGCCACGCCGCCGGCGAGCTTCACCGCGCTCAGCCCCGCCGTACCATCGTCGAGTGACCCCGAGAGGACGACGCCGATGACGCGGGGGCCATACGCCACGGCCGCCGACCTGAACAAGACATCAGCCGCGGGTCGCAGGCGGTTCTCGCGCGGCCCGCGCTGAACGCGCACGTTGCCGCCCGCCAACGTCATCTGGAAATCGGGCGGCGCGACATAGATGCGGCCGTGCTCGACCGGTTCGCCGTCGCGGGCATGACAGGCGGGCAGTGGGCCCGCGCGTGAGAGGATGTCCGGCAGCATGCTGGGCCGGTCGGCGCTGACATGCAGGACGACGAGCACGGCGGCGGGCAGATCGGCGGGCAAGCTGCCGACGATGTCTTTCAGCGCGTTCAGACCGCCCGCCGAGGCGCCGATCACCACGGCATCCCGCCGCACCGCATGGCCGTTGTTGGAGGGGGCGTTCATTGGCGGCCTCGGCGGCGCGCAAACGCCGCGTTCATGGTGTCCCGCGCGCGCCCGCGGACCAACTGCGAATGCTCGCACACGAGCCGCGCGCGTGTCCGGGCTTCCTGGGCGTCGCCGCGCGCATCGCTCGTCGCGTCACGCGAACGTTTGAGCCGTTCTACCATGAACTCGGCCCGTCCCGGCACACCCGCGTCCCGCTGTCGCTCGTCCACGTCTGCAGTGTGGGCTGAAGTTGATATCATTGTCACAACAGACACCGCTCTCTGTACACCCGAACACGCGCCAAAATCGAAAAACCGTATACAATCGCGCGATGGGTGCTGAAGCTGAGACGGCGCATCCGCCCGTTGAAGGGCTGTATCAGGTCGTCGCCATGGCCGCCTCGGCGGGCGGGCTGGTCGCCCTGTCGGCCGTCCTCGGCGGGCTGCCCCGTGACCTGCCGGCTGCCGTGGTCGTCGTCCAGCACATGGACCGCGAGCACCGCAGTCTGCTTCCCGATATCCTTGGCCGCCGCACCGAGCTGGAGGTGACGGAGGCCGAAAGCGGCATGCAGCTCCACTTCGGGATGGTCTACGTGGCCCCTCCGGACCAGCACTTGCTGGTCGACCAGGACGGGCGCACCGTGCTGACGCACACGGAGCTGGTGCACTTCGTCCGCCCGTCAGCGGACTTGCTCTTCGAATCTGTGGCGGGGAGCTATGGCCGGCGCGCCATCGCCGTCGTGCTCACCGGCACCGGAAGCGACGGCACAATGGGCGTGCAGGCAATCAAGAAGACGGGCGGCGTCGTCATCGCCCAGGACGAGGCGACGAGCGCCTTCTTCGGCATGCCGGGCGCGGCGATCAACGGCGGCGGCGTCGACCATGTGCTGCCGCTCGACCAGATCGCGCCAATGCTGCGCGAGCTGTTGGGGACGACCGCATGACGACCGAAACCCAGACAGACGCCGCCTTCGAGGAGTTCCTCGCCTACCTGAGCGTCAGCCGTAACTTCGACTTCACGGCCTACAAGCGCGGCAGCCTGACGCGGCGCGTGCAGAAACGCATGCAGGCCGTGAAGATCGAGACCTACAGCGACTACACGGACTACCTGACCGTACACCCCGAGGAGTTCTCCGAGCTCTTCAACACGATTTTGATCAACGTGACGAGCTTCTTCCGCGACGCGCCCGCGTGGGAGTATCTGGCGCGGGAAGTGATCCCGAGCATTCTGGCGGCCAAGCGTCCCGACGAAGCGATCCGCGTCTGGAGCGCCGGCTGCGCGTCCGGCGAGGAGGCGTTTACTATCGCGATGGTGCTGGCCGAGGCGATGGGCGAGGCCGACTTCCGCCGGCGCGTGAAGATCTACGCCACCGATATCGACGACGACGCGCTGAACACGGCGCGTCAGGCCACGTACTCCGCGCGAGATCTGGCGGCGGTGCCCGAGGAGTATCGCGAGAAGTACTTCGAGGCCTCCGACGGGCGGTTCGCATTCCGTAAGGACCTGCGCCGCATCGTCATCTTCGGACGCCACGACCTGCTCCAGGATGCGCCGATCTCGCGCGTTGACCTGCTGGTCTGCCGCAACACGCTGATGTACATGAACACGGAGGGGCAGACCCGCGTCATCGCGCGCTTCTTCTTCGCCGTGAACAACAGCGGCTACCTCCTCCTCGGCAAGGCCGAGTCGTTGCTCACGCACAGCTCGATGATCGTGCCGATCGACCTGAAGCTGCGCGTCTTCGCAAAGGTCGCTCGCCCGAATCTGCGCGATCGCCTCACGGAGCTGGCGCAGGGCGAACCCGAGGAGGCGATGCGTGTCGCCGTCAGCCTGGTGCGACTGCGCGACGTCGCCTTCGACCTCGACCCCGTGCCGACGATCACGATCGACCTCAACGGGCTCGTCGTCGGCATCAACGAGCGCGCGCGAGCCGTCTTTGGGGTCAACGTGACGGACGTCGGCCGCCCACTGCGCGACCTCGAGCTGTCGTACCGACCCGTCGAGCTGCGCTCGCTGATCGACCAGGCCCACGAGGACGGCAACCACAGCGCCGTCCTCCGCAATGTCGAATGGACCAGCGGCGAGACGACGCGCTGGTTCGACATCAACGTGCTGGCGCTGCCCGATGGCAACGGCGGCATGCTCGGTTCGAAGATCGTCTTCAACGACGTCACGGGTTTCCGTCAGCTTCAGCGCGAGCTTGAGCAGTCGAAGAACGAGCTGGAGACCGCGTACGAAGAACTGCAGTCGACCAACGAAGAGCTGGAGACGACGAACGAAGAGTTGCAGTCGACCGTCGAAGAGCTGGAGACGACGAACGAAGAGCTGCAGTCGACGAACGAAGAGCTGGAGACGATGAACGAGGAGCTCCAGTCGACGAACGAAGAGCTGGAGACGGTCAACAACGAGACCGGCGAGCGCAGCAAAGAACTCAACAGTGTCAATGCCTTCCTGGAGAACATCCTGACCAGCATGAGCGCCGCGGTCGTGGTCGTGGACCGCGACTTCGCGGTGCAGGTCTGGAACGCCCACGCCGAAGACATGTGGGGCTTGCGCGCCGGTGAGGTGCGCGGAAAGCACTTCCTCAACCTGGATATCGGCCTGCCCCTCGAGAAGATCGCGCAGCCGATGCGCGACTGCCTCGGCCAGGCAGACGGCTACCGCGACGTGCTCTCCCTGAGCGCAACCAACCGCCGCGGGCGCGCCTTCACCTGCGAGGTGTCCGTGTTGCCGCTGCAGGAGTCCGGCGGCACCGGCGGCGGCGTGATCTTGCTGATGGAGGAAGAAGGCGCGGCGGTGGGAGAGCGGCCGGCGACGTAGGCGGTTCGTGTTTCGCCTCACCCCCGACCCCTTGTATCTCGAAAAAGCAGTACCGTAGACGCCGTGACCGGAGGGTCGCGGGTGCGTCAGGCCGTTACCCCTGAGGTGGAATACACCGTTGGAGAGCTGGGTCGGCGCACCTGCTCCACCGTACAGCCCGCACAGTTGCTTGGGCCACGAGCCCGCATGATTTGCAAGGCAGGGCAAGGCGGAGCGATGACCACGGAACCGGTCGGTAAGGCAGGGCGAGGAGGAGCCATGAGCACGCGCTCGGCGCTCGCCTCTAACGGCCGGAGACCGAGGGCGACGATGATGTTGCCGCCGCCAGCGATCAGGTCGCGCCTCCACTGCTCGTACCACTCGTCGTCGAACTCGGCCACCGTCGCCCCTCGCCTTCAGACGTTGAACAGGATGTTCAGGCAATCGCCATCCTGCACGACGTAGGTCTTCCCCTCCTGGCGGAGCTGGCCGCGCTTGCGCGCCTCCGCGAGCGAGTTGGCGGCAAGCAAGTCCTGCCAGGCGACGACTTCCGCGCGGATGAATCCGCGCTCGAGATCCGTGTGGATCTTCCCCGCCGCGACGGGCGCCATCGCACCGCTATGCACATTCCACGCGCGGCACTCGTCTTCGCCGATGGTGAAGAAGGAGATCAGCCCCGTGAGCTGGTACGACATCCGGATCATCCGGTCGAGGCCGGACTCCGTGATGCCCAGATCGCTGCGGAAGTCCACCGCCTCTTCGTCGGACATCTGCGCCAGCTCCTGCTCGATCTTGCCGCTAATCGCCGCCACGGCGGCCTGTTCGCCGCGCACGTGCGGCGCGAACGAGGCCTCGATCTCTCCGGCGCGGGCGGCGTCGCCTTCATCGATGTTGAGCGTGATGAGCAGCGGCTTATCCGTGAGAAACTGGTAGTTCACCAACAGCTTCTGTTCTTCCGCGCTCACCGCCTGTTCCCGCAGCGGCGTATCGGCCTCCAGACCCTGCTTGAGGCGCGTGAGCAGCGCGATCTCCCGCTCGGCGGCATCGCGCTCGCTCATCTTGACCGACCGCATGGAGGCTTCGATGCGCTCTAGCCGCTTTTCGATGAAAGCGGCGTCGGCGAATGCCAGCTCCAGCTCCATCGCCGAGGCGTCGCGCACGGCATCGATGGTCACCTGCGGATGCGGCACGGTCTCGTCCTCGAACGCGCGGACGACGTGGATCAGCGCGTCGCAGCGCGCGAGCTGGGCGAGAAACTGCGCCGGCGGGCCCTGGCCGTCGCTGAACGCCTCGCCGGGAAAGTCAATGTAGCGGATGTCGGCGAGCGTGAACTTCTTCGGGTGAAAGATCTGCGCGAGCTGATCGAGCCGGCTATCCGGAACCTTGACGACGCCGATGTTCGGCTGCACGCCGGCGCCGTACGAGCCGGTCTGGGCATCGCCGCGCGTGACGGCGTTGAAGATGGTGGTCTTGCCCGAGCGCTGGAAGCCGATGATGCCGAGGTCCATGGGCCTCAGGTTACCGGCGGGGGATCACAGGCGACAGAACGCCCTGTACGCGCTGTCGCAGACGGTGATCTCAGGACGCGGGCGCATCAAGAGGAGGGGTTGTCTGCGAATGCGGTCGCGCGGCTACCCGCGGCGTTCCGACTGGAGGTATGCGCGCCCGGCCGGCGTCACGCAGACCGAAGCGCCGATGTCGTCGCGATGGACGCGCGCGACGAACCCGAGGTCGACGGCATCCTCCCAGATCGGGAAGCGCGGACACGACGTCCGCCATGCGTCCATCACGTCGCCGTACGCCCGCGGCTGCCGCGCGATCCACTCCAGCAGGTCCAGCACCAGCGCCTTGTTCTCGACGGCCATCATGTTTTCTATGTAGATGCCTCTCCGTAGCCCGATGCAACTAGGCCTATCGGTGTCGGTCTTTCAGTTCCTTCATATACGCTCGATTTCGCTCGGCGGAACGTCGCGCTCGTCTCGCTACCCACGCCATGATTGGCGCTAGGATCGCCCCGAGGACGGACAGGTAAATCGCATAGAACAGTACCTGATTTCGAGACAGCGAAAACGCGGCGATCGCCAACCAGACAACGACCGCGACAATGAATCCCCACATGATCAGGGTGGAGATGGCGATGATCAGAATTGAGGTTGCCCGCATTCGATGATTCTACATCCCACACACGGGAAAGTCGTAGAACCGCCAACTCCTGGATGCGAAGGGCGATCCGCTCGGGCCAGGGCGCGCGTCGAGGCCTACGTCGGCGACACGAAGTGCGGCGCCTTCAGCCTGCCGCCGGTGAAGATGGTGTTCGACGATACGCAGGGGTATTCGATCGATGTTGCGTCACCCGATGTTGTGCCAGGCTGCGCGAAGGGCGGCAGCATCAGCTTCCGCATCAACGGCAACGACACCGGCATCACCACCGTCAACGACCTGGTGCAGCGGCAGGACCATCCGCTCGATCTGCGCGAGAAGTAACGCATCTCACGGCCCTGCTCTGCGCGCCCGCCCGTCACGGTGTCCAGGCGGGGACGTAGAACGCGACGCCGGCGCGCACCCATCCGTCGCGGTCGGCCGGGTCCAGCGCCTCGCGGCCGTCGCGCCGCCAGCGGTATACGGGCTGCGTGTGCACGGCGCCGGCCGTGGGCGCGTCGTAGGCGAAGAACAGTGGCTGCGCTTCGGGCGAAGGTGCGAAGATCGTGTAGCGATACTCGCCGCCCGACACTGCTTCGTAAATCGGCGCGAGGCCCGGCCATGGGACCGTCGAGGCATAGAACGCCACGCCGGCGTCCACCGCCGATGCCGTCGGCGCGGCGGCGGCGAGGCGCTCCCCGTTCCCTTCATCGACCCACCCGTGGATGGCGACGCCAAGGTGCAGCTCGACGAGCGCCACATCGTACGGCTGCGGGTTCGCGAAGGTGACGTAGACGGTGGCGCCGTTGTCGCGGGTCAGCTCGGAGTGGAGTGCGCTGCTGTAGCAGTACGGATAGTCGGCGCCGCTGAACGCCTGGCAGTCGAACCAGGTGATCGGTTCGGACCACGGGCCTGAAGGCTGATCGGCGAGGCGGACGTCGACGCGCCAAAGGTCGGCGTTGTACACCGCCATCCACTTCCCGCTCGCGTCGTCGAAGCTCACCGAGAGGCCGTTGTCGGCCGGCAGCACCGACGGCTCGGCCGTCCACATCGGCTGCGCGTCGCGAGGGAGACCGCTCCAACCGGCGCCGCTCCAGTACGTGTACGCCTCGGCTTCGCCCATGCGCGCGATCGGCGCCCGCGCCAGATACGTTCCGGCGTCGGTGTTGATGTACACCAGCACGTCGTCGCCGACCCTCACCGGCGACCGCGCGCCGACGATCGTGCCGCGGAAGCCGGAGTCCGCATCCCAGATGCGCTCCACCGTGCGCACGCCATCGACGGAGTGCGCCGGCAGGACGCCGAGCCCGATCGCGCCGATGTTCCACTGGGTCGGCGATTGGCGATACGTCTTGACCATGTAGAACGCCACACTCCCGTCCGGCAGCGGCAGCACGCCGTCGGGCCAGGCCGTCGCCTCGTCGGCGCGCGGGAACATCGGCTGGACGATCCCGTCGGTGTCCGTCTTGAACGTCAGGTCCACGCAATCGCGGCCGTCGAAGTCGCTGCTCGTGGCAAAGCCCGCGGGGATCACATCGCGCCGCCCGGCCGGCCCGCGCCGAAACGTATCGCCGAAGAACCAGTAGTCGACGCCGTCGATCGCCACGCTCGCGGCGCCGTCCACACCCAGCACGGTCGCGGCTTCGGCCGAAGGGTTGCCGGCGGTGAGCCGGCAGACGAGCCTCGCCGAGACGGCGACGGGCAGGTTCGCGGGGAGCACATAGAGTGCGACCGGCGGCGCCGGCGCCGCGCCGTGCGTCGTCGGCGAACGCGAGGATGGCGCCCACGCGGCGAGAAACAGCAAGAGGGCGATGACCGCAAGTTTCATGTGGGTTCCTGACGTTGCGGCTCGGCGCCCAGCCGCGGGCCGATGGTGAGCGCTGATCATAGCAGCAAGCGCCGTTCGCTGGTTCGGATGCGGTAGCCTTGAGTGATCCGTTGGCGTCGCCACCACCGAACCAACTGGCCTGAACATTCATGCGGAGGAGACCCGTGCCGCCTCGCATCATCATCGCCGCCATCGTCTCGTCGCTACTCGTGCTCGCCGGATGCGGGGGCGGTGGCAAGTCGACGGTCACCCCGAACCGCACCTCGGCCAACCCAGCCGCAACTACGCCGGGCTCGGCCGCAGCGGCGCAGCTTTTGGTCAGAGGCGGGCCGCTCGGCACGATGGCCAGCGCTTCGATCCGCACCACAGCCGGGACATCGTGCTCGATCGTGTATACCCATCCTTCGGGGAAAGCGAGCACAGCTCAGGGCCTGGATCCGAAGGTAGCCGGCGCTGATGGCATCGTCTCCTGGAGCTTTCTGATCAGTCCGACGACCACGCTCGGGGGCGGCGAAGTGGCGGTGACCTGCGGCACGGATCGGGTCGCGTCTTCGATCATCATCGGTCCGGTGCCCGTCGCCGTGGGCGATAGCAAGCTTGCGGTGATAGGCGGCGCTGCCGGGACGATCGCCAGCGCCACCATGCATTCGACACCGGGCGCATCATGCGCGATCGCCTACACCCATCCGTCCGGACAGGCGAGCGTAGCGACCGGGCTCGACCCGGCGGTCGTCGGCGGGGACGGGACGGTCTCGTGGTCGTGGGTGATCAGCACCAACACGTCGCCCGGCACCGGCACCGTTGCTGTCACCTGCGACAGCGATCAGGCCTCGGCGCCGATCGTCATCGGCGTTGCTGCGACGCCCGCTCCGACGCCGAAGCCGTGATACGCGCGGCGCGCCGAGCGCTGAGCGCCGCCCATCGCGTCGAAGGCGGCCACCGTCGCTGACATCTGGGCGGCGACGGTCCGAGCGGACCGAGCGCAGGTCGAGCGCGCGCGTGAGGTCGCGCACGACAGCGATTTCTACGCACCCATCGCTTCCGCGTTCAAGGCCGACCCGCGCCGGACCGACGAACCCGCGCTTGATGTGCTGCGATCGCTCATTCGTGCAGACGACGTAGTCCTGGATATCGGCGCCGGCGGCGGGCGGCTGACGCTGCCGCTCGCCCTGCATTGCAAGCACGTCATCGCTATCGAGCCGTCGGATGGCATGCTCGATGTGATGCGCGCGGGCATGACGGAGCACGCCATCAGCAACGTGCGCATTCTGCAGGAGCGCTGGCCGATGGCTGATGCGCCACAGGCGGATGTCGCGATGATCGCGCATGTTGGCACGACATCGAGGAGATCGTCCCGTTCGTCGACGCGATGGAGGCGGCGGCGGGACGGCTCTGCGCGGCCGCCCTTCTGGACAGACCTCCGCGCACGACGATCGACGCGCTCTGGCCCGAAGTGCACGGGGAGGAGCGCGTCCGGCTGCCAGCGCTGCCTGAGTTTCTGGAGTTGCTGCTTGCTCGCAGTTTCCTGTTTGAGGTCCGGCTCGTCGAACGTCCACCCATGTCGTATCAAGACCGCGAGGAGGCGCTACGAATCGCCCGCCGCCAAGTGTGGACCAATGTGGGGAGCGACGCCGATCTTCGCCTGCAGAATGCTCTGTCGCAGCGGCTTATCGAACGCGACGGCCGGGTTGCCCTCTCCTGGGAGCCCGGCATCATCGGCGTCGTCTCGTGGCACCCGCGCCGGCGCTAGAGGCGAGAAGTGTCTGCGGGTCTGGTGGAGCGACTCCCCCCGGCTTCAACGAAGCGGGCCTCATGCGGCCGCCGACCAGCCACCACGCCGCGTCCCAGCCTCTCTACAGTCGAGCGACCAGGTGAGCCTATCCACAGAGCGCACAGAAGACACAGAGGATGACTTTTGCGCGGTCGCGACGTGCTCGCCGACATCAACGAAGCGAGTGCTGCATGGCCCGCCCAGCCTCCAGCCTCTAGGCTCCAAGCTCCAAAAAGCGGGTATACTCCTCCGGATCGCGCGGGATCGCGCGATGACGTTGCTTCGGGAGGAGCGGCCGGCCGCCGAGCGCGGTATCGGCCGCAATCTATGCCAGCAGTTGTGGTTATCGGCGGACAGTGGGGCGATGAGGGCAAAGGCCGCATCGTCGACCTCGTGGCGCAGGGCGCCAGCGTCGTCGCGCGCTATTCGGCGGGCAACAACGCCGGCCACACCGTCATCAACGACATGGGCGAGTTCAAGCTGAACCTGGTGCCGGCGGGCATCTTCTACCGCGACAAGACCTGCATCGTCGGGAACGGCGTCGCCATCGACCCGGCGCCGCTGCTCAATGAGATCGAGACGCTCGCGTCGCGCGGCGTCAGCGTCGCGAACCTGTCGGTCAGCGACCGCTGCCATGTCGTGATGCCCTGGCACCCACTGATCGATGTCGCCGACGAGGCGATGCGTGGAGCCGCCGCCATTGGCACGACCGGACGCGGCGTCGGCCCCTGCTTCACCGACAAAGTGGCGCGGCTGGGCATCCGCGCGGGCGACCTGATCGACCCGGAGGCGTTCCACGCGCGGCTGAGCTTCATCCTGCCGTACAAGAACGCCGTCATGCAGAACCTGTACGGCCTGCCCGCGCTCGACTTCGACCGCGTCTACGAGGAGTACCGCGCGCTGGGCGCCAGGCTTGCTCCCTTCGTGCGCGACACTGCGCAGATCGTGCACGATGCGCTGGACCGCGGCGAGACCGTGCTGCTCGAGGGCGCCCAGGGATGCCTGCTCGACCTCGATGCCGGGACGTACGAGTACGTGACGTCTTCGGTGCCATCGTCGTCTGCAGGCGGCGCGGGCATCGGCATCGGCATTGGTCCGACGGTGATCCAGCAGGTCGTCGGCATCTACAAGGCCTACATGACGCGCGTCGGCAACGGCCCGATGCCCAGCGAGCTGCTCGATGAGACGGGCCAGATCCTGCGCATCGAGGGGCCGCGGCCGGAGGTCGGGGTGAACACCGGCAGGCCGCGGCGCACGGGCTGGTTCGACGCCGTCGCATCGCGCTATTCGGCGATGGTGAACGGCGTCACCAGTGGCGTGCTGACGCGGCTCGACGTGCTCGACAACTTCCCTTCGATCAAGATCTGCACCGCCTACGAGACGCCCGACGGCAGGATCCTGAAGTCGATGCCGGCGAGCTCGGTGCTGCTGGGCAGTGTGCGGCCCGTGTACGAGGAGGTCGACGGCTGGCGCGCGCCGACCAGCGGCTGCCGCTCGTGGGACGATCTGCCGCAGAACGCTCGCGCCTACATCCGGCGCATCGAAGCGCTGCTGCAGATCCCCATCGACATCGTTTCGGTCGGGCCGGAGCGCGGCCAGGCGATCATCGTGCACGATGTGCTGAAGGTGAAGCCGCGCGCGTGACGGACGGCGCCGGCGCACCGGTCAGGCTCCGCCCGGCGACGGTGGATGATCTGCCGTTCCTCTGGGAGATGCTCTTCGAGTCTGCCTTCACCACCGACGAGGCTCGCGCCGCCTGGCGCCGCGAGCCGCAGCGGCCGCCAGAGCTGGTGAAGTATCTCGACGGCTGGACGCGCGACGGCGACGCCGGCGTGATCGCGATGGATGACAGCGGCGGCCCGCTGGGCGCGGCATGGTACCGTCTCTTCGACGCCGCCAACCGCGGCGACGGCGTGCTGGCGCACGACTATGTGCCGGAGATCGCCATCGCCGTCGTGCCGGAGCATCGCGGGCGGCAGATTGGCGCCGCGTTGCTGACCGCGCTTGCGGCACGCGCGAATGCAGACGGCTATCCGCGGATCATGCTGTCGGTCGACCCCGCGAACCTGCGGGCACGCCGCCTATACGACCGCTGCGGTTTCGTCGAGATCGATACGGACGATCCGGCGCGCGGCACGTCGCTGATCATGCAACGCGAGGTGTGATCGCGGCGCACCCCGAAGAGGAGCCTCTGCATGCGCTACGGATTCGTCCTGCCGCACAGCGACGCCTCGGTCGCGGCCGATCTCGCCGCCGAGGCGGAGGCGGCCGGTTGGGACGGCTTCTTCGTCTGGGAGCCCGTCTGGGGGGTCGATGCCTGGGTGTCGCTGACGGCGGCCGCCATGCGCACCAGCCGCATCCGCCTGGGCACGATGTTGTCGCCGCTCTCTCGAATGCGCCCGTGGAAGTTTGCGAGCGAGAGCGCGACGCTCGACCGCCTTTCGGGCGGGCGCGTGATCGTCGCCGTCGGACTCGGCGCGATCGATACCGGATTCGCCGAATTCGGCGAGGTCACGGACCGCAAGACGCGCGCGGAGCTGCTCGATGAAGGACTCGCCATCGTGGAGGGGCTGTGGCGCGGGCAGCCGTTCAGCTTTTCCGGCAGACACTACAGCGTGCGCGAGACATCGTTCTCTCCGCCGCCCCCTCCGCTGCAGCAGCCCCGCATCCCGATCTGGGTCGTCGGCATGTGGCGGCGGCCGAAATCGATGCAGCGCGCGCTCCGATACGACGGCCTGCTCCCCGCTGCGGCGGGCTCTTCTGGCGCCACCCGCCAGGCGACGCCGGAAGAGCTGACTAAGATTGCGGCTCACGTCCGGACACAGCGAGGAGACGCGCCATACGACCTCGTCGTCGACGGCACGACGACGGGCGTGGACCGCGGCGCCGATGCCGCCGTCGTGCAGGCGTGGGCGGGCGCCGGCGCCACGTGGTGGCTCGAAGCGATGTGGATGCTGCCGCAGGACGCCGACGCCGTCGAGAAGCTGCGCGCGCGCATCCGCCGCGGCCCGCCGCGCATCGACGACAACAGATCGCGCTAGCCGGCACGATGGTGTGCGGGCGTGCGAACTGGGACCGACGGCATCGCGACACACAATGCGGGCAAGCGAACCCCTCGGTGATCTCTGCGTCCTCGGTGGGCCGAAAGGAGTAGGCGGAGAAAATTCTCAGGGATGTCTGCCCGAAAGCTGCGGGTTTCGCCCGTAGTCATCGCGCACATTTAGGACTACAGTGTTGATCTGAGGAAGCAGGTCACCCCTAGGAGGTCGCGATGAAGAAGCTCATGGTACTGGTCGGCATCGCCGCCGTTGCGTTCGGCGCAAAGAAGGTGCTCGGCAATAAGGAGGAAGCCCCGGCGTAAGTACGCCCTCCGGCTACAGAGGTTGCGAGCGGGCCGGAGCTTCGGCCCCGGCTCCGCGCCGCAACAGCGGCGTCCGCAGTCCCGCCGGGACGATCACGGTCAGCGCCAGCGGCACGATGCCGATCCGTATCGGCGTCGAACCGGCGTACTCGCCATCGATCTGCACCGGCAGCCCCGGCGTCTCGATCACGATGCTGCGCGCTCGGACGATGTCGATATTCGGCGAGCGCTCGTGCCGCCGCACGAGCAGCCGCAGCCCATCCGCGAGCAGATGCCAGACGCCGCCGCGGTGCATCACACCCACATCAAGCAGACCGTCATCCGCCTCGGCGCGACGCATGATGTCGAAGAGGCCGCCGTACGAGCGCGTGTTGGCGATCAGCATCCAGTACATCGGTCCTTGGTGAGCGACGCCGTCGATCAGGCGGACCACCGGCAGCGTCTTCGTCCGCAGCGCGATCGGCGTGCCCCGCAGCAGGTAGGCGCTTGAGCCGAGCCGCTGCTTCAGCCGCGCACCGACGTTCGGGATGATCCCGGCGTCCAGGCCGATGCCGGCCATCAGCAGAAAGTAGCGGCAGCCGGCAAAACCGAGGTCCACGCGCCGGCGTTCACCGCCGATGATCGCGCGCATCGCCGCCTCCGACTCCTTCGGCGCGTGAGTCTCTTTCGCCCAGACGTTCGCGGTGCCGCCGGGAAGCACCGCGAGGGCGACATCGTGGCCGCTGCCAACGAAGCCGTTGATCGCTTCGTTGATCGTCCCGTCGCCGCCGTTGACGATGATCACGTCGACGCGCGCGGCCGCCTCGCGGGCAATCTCTGTCGCGTGTCCGACGCGCTCGCTGACGACGCACTCGACCCGCCACCCGGCATCGCGGGCGATCTGGAGCACCGCATCAAGCCGGTCATCCCGCAGCGTGTGGCGCGAGGTCGGGTTGCGGATGACCATGCAGGCGGTCCGGCGCGAGGGTCCGGTTGGGGGCACCATCGGGACGAGCGTACGGCTTCCGGCGCGTCAGCGGAACGTGGCAGACGGCGCTTCAATGCTGCGATGCAGCAGTCCGTCGGCGTCCGACTTCCGACTTTCCGCTTCCGAGAGACCTACGCAGAGGCGCCGACGAGCACAGCCATGTTCCCTTCGGGGTTGCGGCCTTCGTGCATCATCTGGTGCGCTTCACCCACCTCGTCGAAGCGGAAGACGCGCGCCAGGCAGGGGTCGATCTTGCCATCGACAACGAGCTGGTTGAATCCCATCGCCTGCTCGTCGTTCGCGAAATGTGAGCCCTGGAGGCGCTTCTGCCGCATCCAGAGGTAGCGCAGATCGACGACGGCGTTATAGCCCGTCGTGCCGGCGCAGATCACCACCATGCCGCCGGTATCGCAGACGAAGACAGACGTCGGGACCGTATCTTCCCCCGGGTGCTCGAAGACGATGCGCGGACTGCGCCGCTCGCCGAGCGCCTCCCAGATCGCCTTGCCGAACCCGCGCGCACCCTTCAACCACTCGTTGTACGCGGCGTCGTCCGTCCAGTGCGGCATCATCCCCCAGTGCGTGAAGTCTTTGCGATTCACCCAGCCGTGGGCGCCGAGCTTCTTCGCGTACTCCCCCTTCTCGGCGCTCGAGACGACGGCGATCGGGACGCCGCCGAGGGCGCGGGTGATCTGGATCGCCATCGATCCCAGCCCGCCGGTGCCCCAGACCAGCACGACATCGTTCTGCTGCACGTTGTGTGGCGTCCAGTTCGTCAGCATGCGGTAGACCGTCGAGCCGACGAGCGTCGGCGCGGCGGCCGCTTCCCACGAGAGGTGCGGCGCCTTGGGCATGCACTGATGCGCCCACACCTTCGTGAACTGCGCGAAGCTGCCCCAGTTCGTCTCGTAGCCCCATATCTGGAACGACGGCGAGAACATCGGGTCGTCAGCGCCCTTCACATCGGGCGCCTCCGGGTCCCAGGCGCCGCAGTGGATCACCACCTCGTCGCCCACCTTCACGTTCGTCACTTCGCTGCCGACCGCGTAGACGATGCCCGAGCCGTCGCTGCCGCCAATGTGAAAGCCAGTGTCGTCGCCACCCTGCGCATGGACCTTGATCACGTCGATCGGCATGCCGAGCGCGGCCCAGACGTTGTTGTAATTGATCCCTGCCGCCATGATGTAGACCAGCGCCTCCCGCGGGCCAATCTCAGGCGTGGCGACGACCTCCTCGCGAAACGCCTGGCGCGGCTCCCCGAAGTGCTCGCGGCGGATCGCCATGGCGTGCATCGTCGGCGGCACGTGCCCCAGCGGCGGCGCATCGCCGATGTCGTAGAGGTCTTGGGTCATGGTGCTCATCTCTTGTCTCCCGAAGTGGCGCCCGGCGACGGTGTGGTTCGGGAAAGATAACGCAAAGCCTTACGCCGCGCGCTGGAGCACGACGGGGAACCCCGGCGGTCAACACGGACTCTGACGCAGTGTCTATGGGAGGGTTGTAGTTGTGGACGCGACCGGCGTCTGCGCCGGCGATGCCGAAATTGGTGTCGCGAAGGTGATCAGATCCTGGTTGTTCACGTTCCGGTCGAGCCCGTCTGCGGTGGCGTGGCGCTGCGTGTTCACACTAAGATCGATGGCGACGATTGGATTGGGAGCGGACGTGTCCAGCGTCAAGAAGAGGCCGGTCGGTGTCAAATCAGGGTCACCGATCGGCGGAGGCGCCTTCGGCTTTGGCGAGCGGGATTCCAGGCCAACGTAATATCGGTCGGGGTTGTCCTTGAGACGAGAAGCGAATGTGATCTTGAGCGGCTCGCCAGAAAGCACGGAACTGATGCTCGGCCGCAAGGCGTCGGCGGTCACCAAAAATGAGTCTTCGCCTATGTTGAGCACATCTACCTGCGACCCCGACGCGGCGCCGGGGCAATACACGTCGCGCCGCTGGCCGCAGACCTGCCGCTCCCAATTCACACTCCGTAGGAAGCTGTCGGTGTCCGCCGATTGCACGGCCGCGAGCACGCTTGCAAACCGCGGGCTGGCGGCCGCAAGGCGGGCGGCGGCGGCGGCCCCGTCGACAAGCCCCGTCGTGTCCGGCGTCGTTGTCGGCTCAAGAACACCCGGCGGCAGCGGCGGCCGCCCTTGGCCCCGGACCCGAACCGAGGCGAAGACAAGCGCACCGCCAATAAGGAGCAGTGGCAGCACCATGAAGAACACACGCTTGGCCGGTACGTTGACCATCATTGCCATAACCCGTAGAACGCCTTGAGCGCGTAGTTCCTGTTCTGCTTCGCCCACTCCTGACAGTAATACCGCGCGAGCGGGCCCGAAATTGCGCCGCGAGCAAACTGCGGTTGACCAGGCGGGCACGGCGAGTAGGTTTGGTTGTCTAGGATGAAGTTGCCGCCGGTGCACTGGTACGAGTTCTGGCCGGCTGTATCAGACCAGCAGCTATCATCCGTGTACCACGCGCGGAACATACGGCTTCCCGTCGACAGATCTGCTGATTGGTGGGCCTGGTAGCCATTTGGGGGAATATCACAGTAGCCAGCGTGACCCAGGTAACTGAAGACTCCGGCGCCGTTGTTTTGGATGGTGGCCGTTACAGTGCCGTCGGCGACTTTTTCTGTCAGGTGGATGTAGTGCATCTCGGTACCAGCCACGTCATACCAACCTCCGAAAACGAAGGTTTGCGTGAAGACCTTTACTGTGCAGGCCCTCGTCGAATCGAACCGCCACCGCATCGGGTACACGGCGTTCTGGGTCAGTTTCGCAGAAAACACGATGTTCGCATTTGTGTCGTTCACGAAGTTATAATCCTGCGCCCCGTACTGCGGCCCTGAACTTTCATCAAAGTGCCAGCCGTAGTTCCAGATGCCGCTTACTGCGAACCCGGGGTAGACCTCCCACGAAGCAGTTGCCGCGTGAGCGGTGCGTCCGCCGCTACTCACAGCTACAAGGGCGACGACGGCAGCGATAAATGCATGCCGAAACAGTACGCTAGGTCGAGGGAAACGCGAGGGTGGTGAGTCGCGATGAAGACGCATCATCCGTTTGCAGTCCTTGAAGTTGTCGGCCTGCTGGCTGGCGTGGCACCATGTTGCCTCCCCTGTAAGAGATTGTCAATGCCGGGAAGGAAAAAGACGATGCAACTCGGTTGGCGACCCGTCACCAGCCGCCAACAACAGCCAGCCGCCCGTGGTTGCCCGTAACATAACCCTCGCTTACATTGCCGATCGCTGCCCGGCCGGCTCCGGCGGCGCAAACCAGCATCTACGCGCGCCCTGCACGGCAGCCTGGTGGCGCGCACCATCTCACTCAAGGAGGCACACCGTGGGCAGACTCGACAGCAAGGTGGCGATCGTCACGGGCGGCGGCCGCGGCATCGGCCGGGGTGAGGCGCTGGCGCTGGCGGCGGAAGGCGCTCGCGTCGTCATCAACGACTTCGGCGGTAGTGCGGCCGGCACCGGCGGCGAGAAGGGCCCCGCGGACCACGTCGTCGATGAGATCAAGGCGATGGGCAGCGATGCGGTGGCGAACTACGACAACGTCGCCGATTTCGAGGCCGGCAACCGGATGGTGCAGCAGGCACTCGATTCCTTCGGCCGCCTCGACATCCTCGTCAACAACGCCGGCATCCTGCGCGACAAGATGCTCTTCAACATGACCGAGGAGGAGTGGGACATCGTCATCGCCGTGCACCTCAAGGGGCACTTCAATCTGAGCAAGCACGCGGCGGTGATCTTCCGCCAGCAGCGAAGCGGCGTCTTCGTCCACACTGGCTCGGAGTCCGGGCTGGGAAACCGCGGCCAGGGCAACTACGCGGCCGCGAAAGAGGGTATCGTCGGCCTCTCGCGCTCGCTCGCGCGGGAGATGGGCGGATACGGCGTGCGGTCGAACACGATCCGGCCGCGCGCGGGCACGCGCCTGGTGATCAGCGACGAGATGAAGGCCGCGGCCTCGCGCGGCGGTGCCGCCGGCATGGGCATGGCCGGGCTGGAGGCGTTCGAGAAGGCGAACCCGCCAGAGGGCGTGGCGCCGTTCGTCGTCTGGCTCTGCACCGACGCCGCCGAGAACGTCAACGGCCGCGACTTCCTGGTCAGCGGCGCGACGATCGGGCTCTACAGCCTGCCAGAGATCGTCGCGAAGGTGGACAACACCAGCGGCGAGCTCTGGACGCTCGACCGGCTCGACAAGGAGATCCCCGCCAGCGTCACCAGGGGCCTCCGCAACATGTGGCCGAAAAAGGAAGACAAGCCCGCGACCGCGTAAGCGCCTAGCCCGCCACCGCCCGGAGCTCATCTGGACTGTCGCCACATGCCGTGTTCAGCTCCCGCCGCACCGCGTCCGTTCGGAGCCAAGCTTGCGAAATCGGAGCGTGGAACTACGGCTTCACGACCGACGCCGACGACCGACGACCGACGACCGACGACCGACTGACCGACTGACCGACCGACTATACTCGGTGACGATGTTCGATGAGGCGTACGCACCGATCTTCCCCCGCACGACGGCCGTCCGCGACGGGCGGCTCAGCATTGGGTCGCGCGATGCGCAGGCGCTGACGCAAGAGTTCGGCTCGCCCCTGTATGTGTTCGACGAGACCGAGTTGCGAGAGACCTGCCGCGAGTACGTGCGGGCGTTCAGCGCGCGCCACGCGGACACCGAGATCACCTACGCATCGAAGGCCTACCTGAGCCGCTTCATGGCCACGGTCGCGCGTGATGAGGGCATCGGGCTGGACGTCGTCTCGGGCGGCGAATTGGCGGTCGCGCTCGCAGCCGGCTATCCCGCGGCGCGCTGCCACTTTCACGGCAACAACAAGGGAGAGCAGGAGCTGCGCGAAGCGATCGCCGCCAACATCGGCCGCATCATCGTCGACAACTTCCACGAGCTGGAGCTGCTGGACCGGCTGGCGCGCGGAGCCGGCGCCGTCCAGCGCATCATCCTGCGGCTGTCGCC
Source organism: Dehalococcoidia bacterium (assembly GCA_038227375.1). Taxonomy (GTDB): domain Bacteria; phylum Chloroflexota; class Dehalococcoidia; order DSTF01; family JACRBR01; genus JALYKW01. Next base: position 49,414 of record JBBRPY010000003.1, on the reverse strand, counting down.
CGGCGTCGATGCGCACACGCTGGCGAAGACGACGACGGGGACGCTCGACTCGAAGTTCGGGCTGCCGATCAGCACCGGCGCCGCCGAGCAAGCGGTGGCTGACGCACAGCGGATGGCCGGCATCGAGCTGATGGGCCTGCACTGCCATCTGGGGTCGCCGCTGTTCGACCTGACGCCGTACGACGAAGCGAACGTCGTGATGCTCCGCTTCGCCGCGGAGATGGTCGCGAAGCACGCGCTGAAGTTCCGCGAGTACAGCCCGGGCGGCGGCTTCGCGTCGCAGTACTTGCGCGCGAAACCGGCGCCGCCCGTCGAGGAGTATGCCGAGACGATCGTCTCGTCGTTCAAGCGCCGCTGCGCCGACAACGGTCTGCCGCTTCCCCACCTCTTTGTCGAACCCGGACGGTCGCTTGTCGCGCGGGCGGGCGTGGCCCTCTACACCGTCGGCGCGCGCAAGCACATCGAGGGCCTGCGCACCTGGGTCTCCGTCGACGGCGGCATGGCGGATAACATCCGCCCGGCGATCTACGATGCCGCGTACGAGGCCGTGGTAGTGAACCGCGCGGACGACGCGCCGATCGAGACCGTGACGCTCGCCGGCAAGTACTGCGAGTCCGGCGACATCCTGGTGAAGGAAGCACGCCTTCCGGCGACGCAGCCCGGCGACGTCATCGCCCTGCCCGCCTCCGGCGCCTACTGTCTCGCGATGGCGAGCAACTACAACATGGCGCTGAAACCGGCGGTGGTGGCGGTCCGTGATGGGCAGGCGCGTCTGATTCGCCGGCGAGAGACGTATGCCGACCTGATGGCGACGGACGTGTGGGAATGAATAGCCCCGCGCAGCCGGAAGATGGCGCGAAGCTGCACGTGCTGATCACCTTCGCGCTGGAGCCAGAGTTGGTCGAGAAGATCCGCGCCGCCGATCCGGCGCGCATCGATATCGATCTGCTCGGCCAGGATCAGCGGCGGCTGCTGCGCGGCTTCAAGTATCCGAGCGAGCGGGAGCGGGAGGCCGTTGCCGAAGGGCTGCACGGCGCCTTCGAGCGCGCGGATGTCGTGTTCGGATTCTGGGGCAACGAGCTGCACACCGCGCTCACGTACACGGCGGCCAAGCAGGAGATCGCGGGCAAGCTCCGGCTCGCTGATGTGGCCCCGAACCTGAAGTGGATCCAGCTCACCAGCGCCGGCGCCGACCGGCTGCTCGGCAGCGGCTTCATGGAAGAAGGCGTCACCGTCACTACGGTCAGCGGCCTCCACGCCACGCCGATCGGCGAGTACATCCTCACGGCGATGCTGATGTGGACGAAGGGCTCGGCCCAGGCGATGCGCGCGCAGATCAAGCACGAGTGGACGCGCTTTGCTCCGCGCGAGCTGTACGGCAAGACGGTCGGCATCGTCGGTATCGGCCACATCGGCGCCGGCGCGGCACGCCTCGCGAAGGCATTCGGCTGCCGCGTCATCGGCACGAAGCGCTCGGCGACGGCGGAGAGCAGCGAGCCATACGCCGACCTGATCATGCCGCCCGGAGAGCTTCACCGCTTGCTCGGCGAGAGCGACTTCGTCGTGCTGAGCGTGCCTCTGACGCACGAGACGCGCGGCATGATCGGCGAGAAGGAGCTGCGGGCGATGAGGCCGGGTGCCGTGATCATCAACATCGCCCGCGGTCCGGTGATCGTCGAAGCAGCGCTTGTGCAAGCGCTGCAAGAAGGGTGGATCGCCGGCGCCGCGCTCGACGTCTTCGACCAGGAGCCGCTGCCGGCCGATTCGCCGCTCTGGGACATGCAGAACGTGATCCTGACGCCACACATCAGCGGCGGCACCGAGATCTACAACGAACGTGCCGTCGACATCTTTGCCGCCAACCTGCGCCGCTATCTAGCAGGTGAGCCGCTGGAGAACGTGGTCGACCCCGTGCGAGGATACTGATCTGTTCGCTGGGTGATTGGTGTCTGGTGACTGGTCATTTGAACGGACGCCGCCGACGTAGGGACGAAGCTTTAGCTCCGCCCTCTCGACTCATCGAAGACAACCACCAGTCACTAATCACCAATCACCAACAACCAACCAGTCACTAGTCACCAGGAGACCAGAAACGGTGGAGCTTTCGATCGAGGCGGCATCGGACGATACGGGCGTGGCGCTCTCGGTCGGCGGCGTCGTCGCGCTGATGGCCACGTGGCGGACGGAACGGAATCATTCCGTCGAGTTGCTGCCGAACATCGACCGGCTCCTCAACGAAGCCGAGCGGACCACGGACGACGTCGGCGCCATCTTCGTCGACATCGGCCCAGGCGGATACGCGGGGCTGCGTGTAGGGGTGAGCATCGCCAAGGCGCTGGCGCACGCGCTCGCCGTGCCGATCGCCGGCGTCGGGCGGCTGGAGATCGACGCGCACGGCGTGAGCGAGCGGGACGGGGGCCGGCGGATCGTCGCCGTACACCGGGCGGGCCGCGGCGAGCTCGCATGGGCGGCCTATCGGGTGATTGCTGGCAACTGGAGCGAAGAGCTCCCTCCGCGGATGAGCAAACCCGCCGTGCTGCTCGACGCGATCGCCCCCGGCGACATCGTCGCGGGCGATATCGACGACGAGCTCGCCGCCGTGATCTCGCGAGCAGGCGCGGCGGTGGCATCGGCGACGGAACATCGGGTGCGATCGCTCGCCGCGCTGGGCGCGCGACGGTTGGCGGAGGAACGCGCGGACGACGCCATCGCGCTGGTGCCGCTCTACCTTCGCGCGCCAGCCATCGGCCCGCAGCCGTAGTGGATGTCGGAAATCAGAGGTCAGAAGTCAGAGATTGGAAGTCGGAGTCACGAGCACGGACATACGATCCCTCTCTCCTGAGAGAGGATGCCGAAGGGCGGTCAAAGACTCGCCGTGGAGAGGGTGAGGGCCACCCGCGTATACTTCCGCGAGAACCACACGAACGGACGGCGCGACCGCGCACACACAGCCCTGATGTTACTGAAGGAGCGAATTCTTGGAGCGGACGCTGATATTGATCAAGCCCGACGCGATGCAGCGGGGACTCGCGGGTGAAGTGATCGCTCGCTTGGAACGGCGCGGGCTGAAGATCGCCGCCGTGCGGCTCATGCGCGTCAGTCCGGCGCTGGCCCGCCAGCACTACGCCGAGCACGAGGGCAAGCCCTTCTTCAAGGGACTGGTGGCATACATCACGTCGTCGCCGATCATCGCCGCCGTATTCGAGGGAAACGGCGCGATCAAGGCGACGCGGCAGACGATGGGAGCTACGCATCCGCTGGAGGCGGCGACAGGCAGCATCCGCGCCGACTTTGGGCTGGAGAAGGGGCGCAACCTCACGCACGCGTCCGACTCGCCCGCCAGCGCGAAGCGCGAGATCGCACTCTTCTTCGGCGATGCGCCGCCGCTCGCCTGGAAGCGCGACACCGACTCTTGGATCTTCGAGTAGCCCGATCAGTGGCGCGCCTTCCGCGGCGAGTCGGCGACCGGCGCTCTCCACCGCATGGCGAGGGGAGCATGGCATGAAGGACACACCCCGAGGTGATTCTACGCACGCCGTCGCACACCCCATCGGCGCTCGCACGATCGGCGCTCACCGGATGGATGATCGTCCTCGCCGTCGCGGCTTTCGCGTGCGGGTCTGGGCAGAGCGGCACGCAGACGCCACCGCTGCCGACGGCCGTGACTGTCGAGAACCAGACGCCGTGCGTGCTGCACATCCGCTTCGATAACAGCAACCCGCCGATCGCCCGCATCAAGCCGGGCGAGCGGCAGGAGATCGTCGACAGCAATCTCGCCTCATACGGCTACATGAAGGCGGAATCGACGATGGCAATCTTCCGGACGTACCCAATGGATGCCGTGCGCGCCAACGGATCGCTGGTCGTGATCAAGCCCGACCTCGGCGATCACCCCTGCTTCGAGCAGCCGTAACGAGAACGCTGCCTATCTCAAGCTCCCTCTCCACGCGGTGGAGAGGGGCCGGTCGCAGACTCGCCGCGGCGAGGGGTGAGGCCACGTTTTGGTCCACAGAAGACACAGAATTCACAGAGGACGACGGAGAGGGTCCGGGCTGAGGCCGCGCTCATCCCGATGTGGGGGAGCGCTCCGGCTCGTACGTCTTCAGCTCATCGATGCCCAACGGATCGAGCGGCGACATGAAGGGGTCGAGTGCGCCCCAGCGGAACACCGGGCCTTCGATGATCACGCCTGGGGGCAGGTCGCGCTTGACGTGCTCGACCGCAACTTCCACCATCGCGCTCGGCACAGGCGCGTGGCGCATCTCCGCCTGGATAACGCGCGCCGTGCCGCTCACGCCGTAGATCAGGCCGTCGCCGATCACCTCCAGCATGATCCGCCCATTGGCTTCGACGTTCTTCAGCGAGTGTGTGCGCCGGTCCATCGAGAGGCGGACGGTGTGCGCGTCCTTCGCGGCGGCCCAGTTCATCACCATCGTGTACGGCCAGCCGTCGGCATCGACCGTTGCGACGACGACGAGCCGGCCGCCGGCGAGATACGCCACGAGATCGTCCGGCATCTCCGCGCTCGGGCGTCCGCTGGCCATCAGGCGTTAGCTCCTTGGCTTCTTGCCGTTTGGTCCGCCGCGGCCCTTGATCGGTGTGGGTTTGCGCGACGCCCGGGCCTTGCCCGACGGCGCCTCCGCATCGTCCTCAGGCCCGATGCCATCGAGTTCCACCTGGTCCGCCTGCTCGCCTCGCGGGCCGCTGTCGAAGCCGTTCCCCATCTCGATAGTCGCTAGCGACGCCACCGTATCGTTCTGGCCGACATTGATAACAGACACCCCTTGCGCGGACCGCCCCGTCATGCGGATGCTGTCCATGCGCGTGCGGATGACGATGCCGTCCTGACTGATCACGATCAGCTCCATCGCCTCGTTGACGGTGCGCGACGCGATCACCTTGCCGGTCTTTGGCGTGATCTGGTAGTTCCGCACACCCTGGCCGCCGCGGTTTGTGACGCGATACTCGTCGAACGGCGTCCGCTTGCCGAAGCCGTTCTCGGTGATGCTGAACAGCTCGTGCGCCGGCGTCACCACCTCCAGAGACACTACCTTGCCGCCCTTCTCGAGCTTGATGCCGCGGACCCCGCCGGACGTGCGCGATGCCGAGCGAAGGACGGCGACCGGGAAGCGAATTGCCTGGCCGTTTGAGGTGATCATCACGATCTCGTCGGTGTCGCGGACGAGTTTCGCGGCGATGAATTCGTCGCCCTTCTCCAGGTCCATGGCGATCTTGCCGTTGCGGCGCACTTCCTTGAAGTCAGGGAGCGGCGTCTTCTTCACCTCGCCGTTCGCCGTGGCCATGATCAGGAAGTCCTTGTCGTAGTCACGGATCGTGACGAGCGCCGTCACCTGCTCGCCCGGCTCGCATTCGATGACGTTGACCAGCGGGATCCCCTTCGCCTGCCGCTTCGCATCAGGCAGGTCCCAGGCGCGCGCCTGGAAGACGCGACCGCGTTCGGTGAAGAAGAGGATGTTGTCGTGCGTGTCGCAGACGATCAGGCGGCGCACGGCGTCTTCTTCGCGCGTGATCATGCCGGTGATGCCCTTGCCGCCGCGGCGCTGCAGCCGGTACGTCTCGAGCGGCAGGCGCTTCACGTAGCCGCGATTCGACAGCGTCACCACCACTTCCTGGTGGGCGATCAGGTCTTCCTCGGCGATCTCTTCGGCGCCGGATTCGACGATCTGCGTCTTCCGGTCGTCGCCGTAGCGCTCCTTCACCTCCGTCATGTCGTCGCGGATAAGGAAGTCGATCTTGCGCGGATTCGCCAGCAGGTCCTCGAGGTAGTCGATGCGCTTCTTGAGCTCTTTGTACTCTTCTTCGATCTTGTCGCGCTCGAGCTTCGCGAGGCGGCGGAGCTGGAGGTCGAGCACGGCCTGCGCCTGGCGGTCGCTCATGTTCCACGGCCGCGCCATCAGCTTCTCTTTGGCGTTGTCGGCGGATGAGGCGGCGCGGATGGTGGCGATGATTTTGTCGAGGTCCTTGAGCGCGATCAGGTATCCCAGCAGGATGTGCTCACGTTCGCGCGCGCGCTCCAGCTCGAACTCGGTGCGTCGGCGAATGACGACGCGCCGGTGGTCGATGTAGGCCTCGAGCATCTTCTTCAGGCCCATCGTCTTCGGCTGGCCGGCGTCGAGCGACACCATGTTCACCGCGAAGGACGACTGCATCGCCGTGTGCTTGTAGAGCTGGTTCAGCACGCTCGCGGCCTGGCCATCGCGCGAGAGCTCGATGACGATGCGCATGCCGTGCCGGTCGGACTCGTCCCGCAAGTCGCTGATGCCGACGATCTTCCGGTCCTTCACGAGGTCGGCGATCTTTTCGATCAGGGTGGCCTTGTTCACCTGGTACGGCAGCTCCGAGACGATGATCTGCTCGCGGTTGCCCTTCGCCATCTCCTCGATGCGTGCCCGCGCCTGCATGATGATCCGGCCGCGGCCGTCGGCGTATGCCTCCTTGATGGCGTCGCGCATGAAATCGTGCCGCTTGCCCTCGTCGTCGAGCTGCGAGTCGCGGCGCATTCGGTAGATGATCGCGCCCGTCGGGAAGTCCGGGCCCTTGACGATCGCCGCCAGCTCCTCGGTCGACGCGTCGCTGCGCTCGATGAGCAGCGCGACGGCATCGCAGATCTCGCTCAGATTGTGCGGCGGGATGTTGGTTGCCATGCCGACAGCAATGCCGGAGGCGCCGTTGATCAGGAGGTTCGGGATGCGCGCGGGCAGTACTGTCGGTTCCTGGCGTGAGTCGTCGTAGGTCGGCTGTGTATCGACGGTGTTGCTGTCGATGTCGGCGAGCAACTCGCCCGTGATCGCCGTCATCCGCGCTTCGGTGTAGCGCATGGCGGCGGGTGGGTCGCCATCGACGCTGCCGAAGTTGCCCTGGCCGTCGACGAGGCGGTAGCGCATGGAGAAGTCCTGCGCCATCCGTGCCATGGCCTCGTAGACGGGACTGTCGCCGTGCGGGTGGTACTTGCCCAGCACGTCTCCGACGATGGCGGCGCTCTTGCGGTACGCACTGTTCGGCCGCAGGCCCATGTCGTGCATGGCGTAGAGGATGCGCCGCTGCACCGGCTTCAGGCCGTCGCGCACATCCGGGAGCGCGCGCGCCACGATGACGCTCATGGCGTAGTCGAGGTACGACGAGCGCATCTCGTCTTCGATGCCTCTGTCGCGGATGTTGCCGAAGCCGGAGTCTTGGGTCATAGGTGCGTGTTACAGCCGCCGGATCAGGCTCTCCCGCGCGCCGCGCGTAGGTTCAGCGCAGCGCGATCTGACGATCCTAGTTTAGCATCCCACGCCGCCAACGGGTACGAGACGGGCGCTCGTTCCGCCTAATGGCCGGTCGTCATCCTACCCCTTGAAGGTGTTCACGCGGTTGTGGAAGACGTCGGGCAGGACCTTCAGCACCGGCGCGGAGGCATCGACCATCACCGATGCGAACTGCGAGTCATTGATCTTCTTATCGAGGTCCCAGCGTGGGTAGGTGATGAACAGGATCAGCATGACCTCCACCAGCACGAACGCTTTTGCGGCGCCGAAGATCGCCCCGAGCAACTGATCGAAGATGCCGAGCTGCAGCACCGTGATCGCCGGATGCACCACCATTCCCAACAACTGGCCGGCTAGCGTGATCCCGAGAAAGATGATCAGGAACGCCGCGATCGACGCCGTCCGCTCGTTGTCGATGCTGGAGAGCAGTGAGTCCCGCACGTTGTCGTAAAACAGGCCGGCGACGACGACGCCAAGCACCGCCGCCGCCGTGCTGATGACCTCACGGATGAAGCCGGCGGTGAACGCTGTGATGATGAAGTAGAGGAACACGATGATGATCACGGCGTCGATCCAGGTCATGCTTCTCCTCCGGCGCGCTCGTCCAGAGCGGCGCTGAGCACCTCCGACATGTCGCCGGCGAAGACGAATCGCAGCTCCCGCAGGACGACGGGGGGCACGTCGCTCAGGTCCTTTTCGTTGCGCTTCGGCAGCACAAACGTCTTGATGCCCGCACGATGCGCCGCGAGGATCTTCTCCTTCAGGCCGCCGACGGGCAGGACGCGCCCGCGCAGCGTGATCTCGCCGGTCATCGCCACGCGGCGGCTGATCGGGCGGCGCGTCAGCGCCGAGATCATCGCCGTCGCGATGGTGATGCCGGCCGATGGCCCTTCCTTCGGCACGGCGCCGGCCGGCACGTGGACGTGGATGTCGTTCGTCTCGAACACCTCCGGCGCGATCTGCAGCTCGAGCGCGCGCGAGCGCGCGTACGACAGCGCAGCCTGCGCCGACTCGCGCATTACCTCGCCGAGCTGGCCGGTGAGGGTCAGCCCGCCCTTGCCGGGCATCAGCGTCACCTCGACGCCCAGCACGTCGCCGCCAAGCTCCGTGCGCGCCACGCCGGTCGCGACGCCGACCTGGTCCGTCTCCTCGGCCGTCCCCCAGAAGAACTTCTGCGCACCCAGGAACGACTCCACATTCTGCGCGCTGATGTGCACCGCCGCCGTCTTGTGCTCGGCGAAGCGGCGCGCCACTTTCCGGCAGATGCCGCCGATCTCCCGCTCGAGGTTGCGGACGCCGGCTTCGTGCGTGTATTCGCGGACGATCTTCTTCAGCCCGCCGGAGGTGAAGGTGAGCTGGAGCGCCGAGAGCCCGTGCTCCTCCAACTGCTTCGGCACGAGAAAGTGCTGTGCGATCCGCAGCTTCTCGTCGTCGATGTAGCCCGGGAGTTCGATCACTTCCATGCGGTCGCGCAGCGCCGGGATCACCGGGTCAAGGATGTTCGCCGTCGTGATGAAGAGCACGCGCGAGAGGTCATAGTCGACGTCGAGGTAGTGGTCGGAGAACGCGACGTTCTGCTCCGGGTCCAGCACCTCCAGCAGCGCCGACGATGGATCGCCGCGGAAGTCCGCCCCGACCTTATCGACCTCATCGAGCATGAACACCGGGTTCACGGTGCCCGCGGTGCGCATGCCGTGGATGATCCGGCCGGGCAGCGCCCCGACGTAGGTGCGGCGGTGGCCGCGAATCTCTGCCTCGTCGCGGATGCCGCCGAGGCTGACGCGCACGAATTTGCGCCCGAGCGTCTCGGCGATCGAGCGGCCGAGGCTGGTCTTGCCGACGCCGGGCGGGCCGACGAAGCAGAGGATCGGACTGCGCTGCTTCTCCTTCGCCAACTGGCGCACCGCCATGTACTCAAGGATGCGCTCCTTCACCTTCGGCAGGCCGTAGTGGTGCAGATCCAGCGTCCGCGCCGCCTCCCTCAGGTCGAGGTGGTCGGTGGTGGCGTTCTGCCAGGGGACCGTCACGAGCCAGTCGAGGTAGGTGCGGACGATGCCCACTTCCGGCGACGCCGACGGCATCTGCTCCATGCGCCGCAGCTCGTCTTCCGCCTTCTTGGCGACGGCTTCTGGCATGCCGGCCTGGGCAATGCGGCCGCGCATGTCGAGCGCGTCGCGCGTCGCGGGGTCGGTCTCGCCCAGCTCGCGCTGGATCGCCTTCATCTGCTCGCGCAGGAAGTATTCACGCTGCGACTTGTCCAGCTCTTCCTGTACACGCGAGTGGATCTTCGTCTGCAGCTCCAGCACGTCCAGCTCTTTCGCCAGATGGATGCTGAGCTTCTCGAGCCGCTCGCGCACGTTGAGGGTGGCGAGAAACTCCTGCGCCTCGTCGTCATCAAGGTTCAGGCACGAAGCGACGTAGTCGGCGAGCCAGCCGCCGTCTTCGATGTTCATCGCCATCACGTACGAATCTTCCGGTATGCCCGGCGCCAGATGCGCGACCTTCTCGAACAGCGCGAGCACGGCGCGGCGCAGCGCTTCCGTCGGGATGCTCGCGTCGGTCGCATCCTCAATCGTCGCGACCCGCACGCGGTAGTACGGATCGCCGCCGGTGACGTCGAGGACGCGCAGCCGGCGGAACCCCTGCACCCAGACCTGCGTCGTGCCGTCCGGCAGCCGCAGCGCCCGCTGGATGTTCCCCTCAGTGGCGATGGGATGGAGGTCGATCAGGCTGACATCGGTGAGCGAGGGGTCGCGCTGCGTGACGACGGCGACCATGCCGTCGCCATTCGTGGCGGCGTCGATGGCGTGCAGGGTGGTGCGCCGCCCGACGAGGATCGGCGCGGCGGTGTTAGGGAAGAGGATGCCACGCCGCCGCGGAAGCAACGGCAGCTCGATAAAGGCGTCCTTGCGCCGCGTTTGACGGGGCACGATCGTGGACCTCCTTGCCCCCGCACGGGCCTGCGCCGCAGCTACGGGCAGTCCGAGCGTGAGTGCGCGCACCCACAGTATCGGCACGGCGAGTGTATCACCTCACTGCTGGTCTGGTCGGTGGCGATGGGCGGTCGTCAGTCGTCGCTCGTCGGGGTCAGGTCTCGGCAGCCATAACCGGTGGGCTGTCGGGAGTTAGGTCGCCGTGTAGCGGCGTTCCAACCTCCAACATCCAACCTCCAACATCCAGATCAGCGCCAACGCCGCAGGATCAGGGTGGCGTTCTGGCCGCCCATGCCGAAGGAGTTGCTCAGCACGATGTCGACGCGGGCGTCGCGCGCCGTGTTCGGCACGATGTCGAGGTCGCATTCCGGGTCGGGGGTCTCGTAGTTGATCGTCGGCGGGATCTTGTTGTCGCGCATCGCCAGCACCGACGCCACGGCCTCGAGCGCGCCCGCGGCCGCCGCCGAATGCCCCGTCATCGACTTGATGCTGCTGACCGGCACGCGATAGGCAGCTTCGCCGAAGGCCAGCTTGATCGCCGCGGTCTCCGTCTTGTCGTTGTACGGCGTGCCGGTGCCGTGCGCGTTCAGCCACGACACCTCGGACGGCGCGATCGCCGCCGATTTCAGCGCGCGGATCATCGAGAGCGATTGCCCGCCGGCGTCGGGCGCGGCGTCGTCCGCGGCGTCGAACGACCAGCCCTGGCCGATGTACTCCGCGAGGATCGTCGCGCCGCGCGCCTCCGCGTGCTCGAGCGATTCCAGCACCAGCAGCCCGGCGCCCTCCCCCAGCACAAAGCCGTCGCGTCCCGCGTCGAACGGGCGCGACGCCCGCTCCGGGGTGTCGTTGTAGCCCTTCGACAGCGCACCCATCAGCCCCATCGTCGCGACGGCGACCGGCGTGATGATCGCTTCCGTGCCGCCACCGAGCAGGATGTCGGCGCTACCGGTGCGGATCATGTTGAAGGCATGCCCCAGCGCGTCCGTCGCCGATGCGCAGGCCGAGTTGACGGAAGAGTTAGGTCCGCGCAGCCCCAGCTCGCGCCCGACGCGGCCGGCCGCCATGTGCGGCCCCCACTTCGGGATGATCAGCGGGTCGACGCGGTTCGGACCGCGCTGCTCGATGATCGTTTCCTGGCGCCCCATCTCGAAGACGCCGCCGGTGCTGCCGAGGATCACGCCCATCTCCGTCGCGGTCGCCTGATCCAGCTCCAGCTTCGCCGACAGCAGCGCTTCCCGCGCGGCCTTGAGGGCGATCTGCGCGAAGCGGCCGGAGCGCCGCGCCGCGCGGTGCTCCATCACCTCGGCCGGGTCGAAGCCCTTGATCTCGCCGGCCACGCGCACCGTGTGCTTCGAGGCGTCGAAGTGCGTGATCGGGCCGATGCCACTCTTGCCGGCGAGCAGGCTTTGCCAGAAGGTCTCGGCGTCGTTGCCGATCGGCGTGATCGCGCCGATGCCGGTGATGACGACGCGTCGAAGCTCCACGTGCTGCTCTCCGGGGTGGCGCCGCGCTGCGGGCGGCGGGTGTGGGTACGGTGTCAGTGTAGCGCGCCCGGCGGGGGTGGAAGATGGAGGGTGGACGTTGAGTAGGAGAGGAGTTGGGGTTTGGGGGCTGGACCGCGTCCTAGACTCGCCGGTCGGGTACCCGTTAGAATGCACCAATGGGCGCAGGCCGGGGGCCACCATGCCGACGAGCGGGTCAAACTTTTCGGCGCGTGAGATCGATGTGCTAACGCTGGTCGCGCTGGGCCGCAGCGACGCGCAGATCGGTAAGGAGCTATCCATCACCACGCACACCGTGAGCAACCATGTGGGCAACATCCTGGAAAAGCTGGGCGCCGCCAACCGCACCGAGGCCGCCGCCATCGCGCTCAGGCGCGGCATCATCCCTCTTCCGCGAGCTGACACTTCGCCAGAAGAGTGATTTTTATGAGTATTTCTACTCTGTACAGCACGCCGGTCGCGTGGGACAATCGTGTCACAACGGAGCGATGCCCAACGGTTGCCGAGCTCAGTGTTGAGGAGCAAGCCATGCGACTTCGTGGAATTCTCGCCGCGCTACTTGCATTGACGATTGTCGGACTGCAGGCCGGCGGAGCCGCAGCGCACCACAAGGACGCCAACCACGTCGGGCAGCTCTGGCAGCCGTGGGAACAATGGGAGATGAACAACCGCACGACCAGCGGGCTAGCCATACCGGTGCGTCTCGTTAGTTTCCAAAGTATCTGGGCGCTTACATTGACTCAGTCGACCGACAACTGGAACAGCGGTATGCAAGCTACGGCGGGTTTCAACGTATTCGTTTTCGACAACAATCAACCTGGTTTCTTGACCGTAAGGGCACAAGCGACAAACGGGCCTCGTGAGTGCACGAGCCAGTTGTCGCACGGGTGCTATTTGTCATGGGATCCATCCATTCCGACAGGGACCATTTTCATGACCTCGGAATTCATGAATGACGGCGGCCACAAGAAGTCGGATCTGATGCACGAACTCGGTCACACTCTGCTCAATGCGAACGAACATTACCCCGCGTACGACTGCACCAGCATCATGGGTCATTCTGCCATTGAGAGCTCAGGATCGGTCGGCTACTGCGGCTCGGGCGTTCTCCCGGACATCCTTACGACGGTCCAGCAGCACGATATCGACGACTACGCAAGCGTGTACGGGATCCGGGAGGCTCCGGATGCAACATATGTACAGCTCTTTGGCTCTGGTACAGCGGTCCACTACTTTGAGGGTGGTTACCTCGGGGGTAACGGACACACGATGCACCAGGAACAGTACAACTGGATCGACCGGTCGACGACGGGAGTAACCGGCAGCTACGGCAATTACACCGCAGGCCCGCGCCGCACCGCTTACGCCGATGACGCAACACCGGAGTCCGACTCCTTCGCAGATGTGCCTGGTTCCGGTAGTGAATGGTGTTTCAAGCGACGGGGAAGAGCAGGTGGCGTTGCGAGCAACCAGCCAGCGTACTGGGGCCCGTACTCGCACGCCTATTGCCTGGCTCAGTCGTCGAATGGCAGCGGCGTCTACATGGCCAGCAACCGCAACAATTACGCCGCCTTTAGAGTGTGGAATTACTCTGGCGCTACGATTAACAATGTCGCCCTGCTGCTCAACGATGGCGTGACGCACATTGCGACTTCCCAAATATGGCGAACAACACATCACAAGTCTGTTTCTGGTACCCAGGGTCGTCGGCCGGCTTCCTGCGGCTCTGGTACAACTGGACCTCCCACGGCACCACTAGCTACGACGTGAATTAGGAGCAAAAGATGGAACTGACCACTCGTGCTATCTTACTAAGCGCTGTCGCCTCCATCGCTCTTGCGCTGGGTGCCACGCATCAATCAGTGAAACAAGCACCGCCTCGCGTTTCCGCAGCGGCGGCATCGCCCACTGCTGCTTCGACGGCCACGGTTTCGTCAACGGCTGCACCAACGCTCACCTCGATGACAACTGTTTCGGCCACACCAGCCGTGCCGGCGTCAACTCCGACGGTAGCGCTACCAGTCGCGTCAGCGGAACCAATCATCACCAAAGCGACAATATCATCTCGGGTCGTCGAGGATTCGAATCGCAATGGCGTTTCCGATGCCGGCGACGTGCTCACGTCCGCGGCGCCGATGGTGCTGGTGCCATGGTCGGATCCATCGAAGGAGATTACTCTGATCACGGCCAAGGACGGAGCGTTTTCCTTCACGGACCTGCCATCCGACAGTTACACGATACGGATCGCGTGGCCGACGGGGTTCGTTGGAAACGTCACCGCGGATGATCTGCCAAACATCCTTCGTGTCGCGTTCCGCGTCACCTCCGACGGAAAGATAGACGTGCCTTCCCCGTTTCCCGACACGTGGCCAGGGATACCTCTGGAGAAATTCGACCCCGTGCATGACCGAACTATCCTCGGAGCGCTGCCAGACACAATCCTGGTCAACTACTTGGATCCTCGGCTTTCCGCGATACTTCCTGGCACCGGAGAGACCGGGCCGGTATATGTTGGTGCGGTCGACGTGGCCAAAGCCCTGCGTGGCGGGCCCGGCGCTGTGAGCCTCCCACCAACCGGATCACCAGCCGTCGGCGCGGGGGCCGGGTCTCGCTGGACGTGGCTGGCGGCCGCGGCGATCGTGCTCTCGTTCATTGCGGCGGCCGGGGTGCGACTCCGGAGGGATTGAGCGCTACGGGCGCTTTTCGATGGGGACGTAGCGGAGGTGGCGGGGGCCGGTGTACTCCAGCAGCGGGCGGATGAGCACGTTGTCCTCGTACTGCTCCAGCACGTGCGCTACCCATCCCGGCATGCGCCCGACGGCGAACATCGGGATGAACTGCTCCTCCGGGATGCCCAGCAGCGAATAGACGGCGCCGGCGTAGAAGTCGACGTTCGGATAGATGCCCTTCGCCCGATACGGCTCCATCGCCCGCTCGATCTCCTGCAAAATCTGGAACCAGCGGTCGTTGCCCAGCTTGTGGCCCAGCTCCTGCGCGACGCCGCGGAGCTCTTGTCCGCGCGGGTCGTCGGTCTTGTACACCCGGTGCCCGAAGCCCATCACCTTCTCGCCGGCCTCAATCTGCTCCTTGATGTAGGCGATCGCCCGCTCCGGATCGCCGATCTCCTCCACCGTCTTCTGGACGGCCTCGGCGGCGCCGCCGTGCAGCGGCCCCTTCAGCGTGGCGATCGCCGCCACGATGGCAGAACCAAGGTCGGCGGCGGTGCCGGCGGCGACGCGCGCGGCGAACGTCGACGCGTTCGAGCTGTGTTCGGCGTGCAGCACCAGGTCCAGGTCGATGATCTTCGCGTCCTCGGGCGACGGCGCCTTCCCGAACATCATGTAGAGGAAGTTCGCTGCGTGGCCCAGGTCGTCGCGCGGCGCCAGCGGGTCGAGGCCGCTGCGCAGGCGATGCATCGTCGCCACCACCGTCGCCACCTGCGCGATCAGCCGGACGCCCGCCGGCAGGCCCGCCTCGACCGAGGCGTCCTGGCTGTGTTCCTCCAACGCCGCCACCGCCGAGATGGCGGTGCGAAGGATGTCCATCGGATGCGCCGCCTTCACCCGCTCGATGATCTCGATGACGGGCTCCGGGATGGCGCGCGCGGCCTTCAGATCGCGGTCGAACGCCGCCAGCTCGGCGCGGTTCGGCAGCGCGCCGCGGAGCAGCAGGTACGAGGTCTCCTCGAAGCTGGCGTGCATCGCCAGGTCGTGGATGTTGTAGCCGCGATAAACCAGCTTGCCCTCGTCGCCATCGATCAGGGCGATGCGCGTCTCGTCGAGGACGACGCCCTTGAGGCCGGTGCCGCTGTGGCTGTTGCTCATGAAGTTGTGCTCCTTAGGGGGTGGCGCGCGGGCGGGCTACCCTCGCGGACATTCGTGGTGCGAATCGAAGCGATAGGCCCCTTGTATCGTAGCACCGGCTCGTGCGTTGGCCGCGGCCTTCGTATGAACATCGCGTGACAGACCGCAAATGCAGCGTGGGTCCCACGTGCGGCCCACTTGGGCGGCCCGGAACGCACGGGTCCGGCCACGCGATAACGCGCAATTCACGACCGGACTTGTGTCCAGGATTCTTGATTGCGAAGGCGGCGCGGCGCTGCTACCATGCTGCCTGCGTGTCCAATGTGGGACCGTGAATTACTGAGTTAGGCTACAGCGCTCTACGAGGAGAGATGACCCGGGGCCTGGCTGGCAGCATCCGCAACACGGCGGATTCTGCCGGGGGCCTTTTGCGTTGTCAACAGGAGTTATGGACGCCAATAAACGCACCGGCTTCACCTAGCGTCCCGGGTTTCGTCCCGGGCATTCTGACCCGCGCCCGCGGGGAAAGGACACGAGAATGCACGTAACGATCGACGGGTTCGGCGGAAACCCCGCTCAGCTCTCCAGCGTGGAGATTGTCCGCAACCTTCTCGACCGCTATCCGGACGAAATCGGAATGACAAAGATCTCCGAGCCGCACGTCTTCGAGTATCACGGCGACAAGAGCGCCGACTGGGGCGTCTCCGGCTTCGTGCTGATCGCCGAGAGCCACATCGCCATCCACACCTTCCCGCAGCACGGCCAGGTCTGGGTCGACATCTTCTCCTGCAAGGGGTTCGACGAGATCCCGGCCATCGACCGCATCGTCGAAGTCTTCGAGCTGGAGGCGACGCGCGTGAACAAGCTCGAGCGCGGGCTCGAGTACCCGCACGACGTGGGCGCCAGCGTCCCGCTGAACCGCAGCGAGCGCCGCGAAGTCACGCCAGTGTGAGGGCCGCACCCCACCCATTCGGGCACCCCTCTTCCAAACAACACGGGAGAGGGGATCGCGTTGGAGGAGCACCTCGCTCATCGAAACGGTAGGCGCTCGACAATAATCGCTACCAAGCTCCCATCTCCACGAGGTGGAGAGGGGCCGGGGGTGAGGCCGTGCGGCGACCTTTATTAGCTTCGGCCGTCTGTACGCGAACGCCGCCGCATCAGGCCCTTAGCCCGCCCGTCCGGCACCCCTCTCCCACGAGAAGCGGCGACTCGCAACCGCTGATTGCGCCCGGCCGACCGAATTGACGGCCCTCGACGTGCGTCCTTGACTTTTATCTAGATATGTAGATAATGAGCTCATGGCACGCAGACCGAACTCCTCGAAGCAGACGGAGGCCCTACTCGCCGCGCTCCTCGCGAGCGAGTCGCCGTGGCGGCACGGGTACGACCTGAGCCGCGAGACGGCGCTCAAGTCCGGCACGCTCTACCCCATCCTGATGCGTCTGGAGGCGCAGGGCTGGCTCGAAGCGCGCTGGGAGGATGAGCCCGCTCCCGGCAAGCCCCGCCGTCATCTTTACCGGCTTTCGACGTTAGGAGCAGAGGAGGCGAGCAAGGTGCTCGCCACCAGCGCGTCGCGCCAACCGGCGCGGTTCGTACCAGCGCAGGGGCAATCCGCATGACCACACGGATGTCCCCACGCCCAAACGGAATCAGCCTTTTCCAACTGGCCGCCGCTGCCATCTGTCCCGATGGCGAGCGGCGATGGGTTCATGCCATGTTCGCCGAGCTGAGTGCCATCGAAGGCTCCGGCGGGCGACTCGCCTGGACGGTCGGCTCGGCGTCGATCGTGCTGGCGGCGCTCAGGCTTCGGGCCCTCGTCATGCTCTCGTTGCGCATGCGCGTCGCGGTTATTGTGGCGCTGGCCGCCGCACTAGCCAGCGGCATGCTCTCCTACGCCGACCTCGGCGCCGTTCGTATCGACGACGACCTGCTGGCGGTCGTCAGTATCGGCGCAACAGTAGCGCTTGTGGGGCTCGCGGTCGTCGCCGCGAGGAAGATTTTTCAGCGACCGGGATTGGCCCCGGGTGAGGGATAACGGTCCGCGTGCCATGCGAACCATCATTTCGCACATGCATTAGCAATAGGAGCACACGATGATTTCCAGAAACAGAGTGTTGGGAGCCGCAGCAGCAACGGTGCTGGCGGTGGCCGCCCTCGCCGGGTACCAGTCATTCCCGGGCAGCGCCGCCGCCGGCCAACCGGGAACGCTCGACGACGGCAAAGACCTGCTGCCGAAGGCCACCATTTCGCTCGACGCGGCCGTCTCAGCCGCGCAGACGGCGGCCACGGGCCCCGTCGATGAGGTTGACCTCGAGTACTGGAACGGCACGCTCGTCTTCAACGTCGACGTCGGTTCGAAGGACGTGAAGGTCGACGCGGCGAGCGGGACCGTGCTCGACGCCGCGGCCGACGATTAGCGGGGCGCGCACATAGGGCGCAGCCGTCACTGCGCCCTATGCGCCCCGGCCCATCGATCCCTTGACACATACCCAAAGATGGTGCCTTCACGGGAGTCCGTGTCTTGCTGCCCGGGCACTTGGGGATGAAGCAGAGGCACCCGCGCCTCAGCAGGAGAGGATGAATTGAAATTGATGATTGGAACCAAGAGAGCGCTGATCTTGCTTGGACTGGCGGGGATCGCCGCTTCCGTGTTCGGCATCGGCGTGCTCGGCCCTAGCCGCGCGCAGGCGGCCACGGCGACGCCGACCGCCACGGCAACGTCGACGGCGACCGCCACCGCAACGTCGACTTCCACGACGCCGACGGTGACCGCCGCGGCGACGTCGACGACCGGCCCAACCCGATCACGAACGCCAACGCCTACCAGGACCGCGTCCCAGACGGCCGCGGCGAGAGCCACCGTCAGCACAGCCCAGACGTCGACCGCGGCACCCGCCGCAACGACCACCAGCCCGCGCGTTGCGACAGCGACTCCCGGCGCGGGCGTGGCTCCGACGATGAAGCTCCCGAAGACAGGAGATGGCTCAAGTGCGGGTAGCGCTGCATGGGCCTGGTTGGCTGGCATCACACTAGCGCTGGCCGGAGCTGGGACGCTCGGCTTCGCGGCACGGCCCGGGCGCCGGAGCCGATAGGCGCGGTGAGCGGGCGGACCGGCCGAACGTTGGACGGTGCCGCCCGCGTTACCCCCCAAGCGCGAGAGGAGACGAACATGCATCTGAAACAGCCAGACACGCTCCCACCCGTGCGGACCCGCCACTCGTCGCGGGAGGGACTGCTCGGACGAGTCGCGTCGGCGCTGCTGGTGCTCGCGGCCGGCGTCCTCCTGATCGCCTGCGGGGGCGGTTCGTCTTCCTCCGGATCCCCGGCGGCCGGAGGCCAGGCCCCGGGCACCGCGGAATTCGGCATGACCGATGCCCAGCTCGTCGCGAACATCGAGAAGGTGGAGTCCTCGATCAGTTCCTGTATGACGAGCGCCGGATTCAAATACGTCCCGATCGATCCGGCCACGCTCCGTGCCGGAATGAGCGCACTCAAGGCGGCGCCGGGGCTGAAGGATGACGCGTTCGTCGCGCGCTTCGCGTACGGCATTACGACGAACCCGCCGGGAAGGGCCTTCCGCTTCGGAGAAACGAACGACCGCGCCTACGCCGCGCTGTCGCCGGCCGATCAGGTGGCGTACAAGCGCACCCTCCTGGGCGATAACGCCGACGCGACCTTCACCGTCGCCCTGGACGCCGAGGACTTCAGCGGGACGGGCGGGTGTACACGGACCGCCGTCGCCCAGGCGTTCACGCCGGAACAACTGAACGCCACGTACCGGAATCCGTTGGACGTGCGCATCGAACAGGATCCGCGCATGGTCACGGCTCGAAAGAACTGGACCACGTGCATGCGGGACAAGGGCTTCGACTATGCCCGCCAGGAAGACGCAGAGGCCGACCTCGCGAAGCGGCTCAAGACGTTGACCGGAGGCGCCGAGCCCGGAACGCTTACCGGCAGTGCGAAGGACGCGCTCGCGAAGCTCCAGAGGGATGAGCGCGCCATCGCGCAGACGGATTTCGACTGCGCGAAGCGGTTCGTGGACGACATCGCATCGCAAGTCGAGCGCGACATCACCGGCCGCGAGCCGGCGTAGAAGCGGGGCATTCACGTGATCGCAGTTGCCATCGCAGTTGCCACGGGGTATCAGCCGGCGCCGCGCATCACTCGCCGCTTCGCCGCATGGAAGCAACGATGGACCAGGAAGTGCACGTCTGAGGACGTGCGCGACGCCGGCGGATGCGACCAATGAACGCGCGTCGCAGGTTGTTCGCTCTCGTGATCGCCGGCATCGCCGTTTCCGCCGCCGTTGGGTGGGTTGCAGGGTCTCGTATCAGCTCGCCTGCGGAGGTCGCGTCGCGGACAACGCCGCCCAAAGCCTCACCCATTCTCGTCCCCGCGGAATCGCGCGTCCTCTCAACGGATATTCTCACCCGGGGCACGGCGCGCTTCGGATCGCCGCGCCAACTGATCCTCGCGTCCTCCTCGCTCAAGATCGACGCCGGCGTGGCGAATCGACTGCCGCTGGCCAGCAAGGAGCTGAGGGAGGGTGACGTCGTCCTCACCACCTCCGGTAGGCCAGTGTTCTTGCTCAACGGCGCACAGCCTTCGTTTCGCGACCTGGGGCCGGGCGCCACGGGCGAGGACGTGCGTCAACTCGAAGAAGCGCTCGCGCGGATGCGGTTCGATCCCGGCCCGGTGGACGGCGTCTACGACGCAATGACCGAGCGCGCGGTAGTGGAATGGTACGAGCGATCGGGGTTTGCCGCGTTCTCCGCATCACGAGAGCAGCTGGCGGCGCTCCGGACGTCCGAAGCGGCGCGCAACAGCGCGCAAGTGGAGGCGCTCAGCGCTTTGGGGTCGGCTGGGAAGGACCAGGCGGCGCTCGACGCGGCGCATATCGCGCGCGACGCCGCGATCGATGCGGCTGGACGGAGCCAGCGGGGAGTCGAAGCCGCGTCGGCCGGCGCGCGCGCTGGCGACGACGCGGCAAGGGCCGAAGTCGCTGCCAAAGAAGGGGCGCTGGCGGCGTTGGCGGCGCCGCGCCTGGCGATTCCCGCGACGCCTGCGGAGATCACTGCGGCCGAGGCGGAGGTCGCCCGCGCCGAGGCGGCCGCCGACGCGGCGCGGCTGGCGGGCGAGCAAGCGGTGGCCGACGCCGGTGCCGCGGGCGCCCCCGCAGCCATCGCAACCGCGCGGGCGCAGGCCGATGCGAACAACCGGACCGCCGCAGCCGAGGTCGTGGCGAAACGGGCGGCACTGCAGGTGACCAGAGCGGGGACGCGGTCGGCGCCAGCTACCGCATCAGAAATTGCCGCAGCAACCGCCGATGTTCGGACGGCAAAGGCGACTGCGGAGGCGACTCGGCTAGCCGGCCTGCGTGCGGTCGCGGACGCCGATGCCGCCGCCGCGACCGCCGCCGCGAGCGTGACGAAAGCGCTTGGGGAAGTCGCCGCCGCGGAAACCGCGCTCGATACGTCGAGCGCGGCGGTCGGCGTGCGCAATCAACAAGTAGACCTCAGTGCGGCCGACGTCAGCCTGGCGCGGCTCCGCGCCGGCGTGCAGGTGCCAGCAGACGAAGTGATCTTTGTTGCCAGCACTCCGGTGCGCGTTTCGGAGGTCGTGGTGGCAATCGGCGCGCGGGCCACGGGCCCACTGATGACCGTGACCGATGCCGTGGTGGCTGTGGACGGCGCCTTCCGTCTCGAAGAAGCACGGCTGGCGAAGGCGGGGATGGCGGTGGCGATCGACGAGCCCAGCCTCGGCATCAAGGCGACCGGCACGATTCGGCGTGTTGCGGACGCACCTGGCACCAACGGCGCTGATGGCTTTCACATCTACTTCGAGGTGCTGGTAGACGGCGCGCCACCGGGACTCGTCGGAGCTTCCGTGCGCATGACGGTCCCGATCGAATCGAGCGGCGGCAAGGTCCTGGCGGTGCCGCTCGGCGCGCTGACGTTGTCGGCCGACGGTTCATCGCGTGTGCAGCGGGAACAGAGCGGCTCGCTGGAATTCGTCACGGTGGAGCCCGGGTTGTCGGCGAATGGATTCGTCGCGGTAAAACCGCTGAGCGGCGCCCTGGCCGCGGGCGACATGGTGGTCATCGGGTTTGACCAGCAGGGTGCTCTCCCGAAGTGATGCCCGACGGCGGCCGGCACCCGATGATTGAGCTTCGCGCGGTCGGTCGCCGCTTCGGGACGGATCCGCCCGTCGACGCGCTGCTCGATGTGACGGTCGAGGTGCGTCCCGGCGACTGGCTGGCGATCGTCGGTCCTTCCGGCTCCGGGAAATCGACGCTGCTGAACGTTCTGGGGTTGCTCGATGCGCCGACGGCGGGCACATACCGGCTCGACGGCATCGACGTCGCAGGCCTTAGCGATGCGCAGCGAGCAGGGTTGCGCAGCCGCGCGATCGGCTTCATCTTCCAGTCGTTTCATCTGATCGCGCACCGCTCTGTGTTGGAGAACGTGGCGCTCTCCGATGTCTACCGCAAGAGCCCGCGCCGGCATCGCAGCGAGCGCGCAGCCGCGGCGCTCGCCAAAGTTGGGTTGAGCGAGCGTGCGGACTTCCTGCCGACAAGGCTATCGGGGGGCGAGCGCCAGCGCGCGGCGATCGCGCGGGCGATCATGGGCGAGCCGCATGTGCTGCTGTGCGACGAGCCGACAGGCAACCTTGACTCGCGCACCACGGGCGCCATCATGGACTTGTTCGCAGACCTGCATCGTGGCGGGCTGACCGTCGTGATGATCACGCACGACGCCGAGGTCGCTGAGCGCGCCAGCCGGCAGGTGCGCATCGTCGACGGCAGACTGACGGAGTTCCGATGAGCCGCATTGGCAGCGCTCTCGGTGGCCTCCGAGGACGACGCCTCCCGCAGCCCTCAACCTGGCCGCCTCAACACGGCAACGACGCGCTGGTCGGACCATCGGGCATGTCCGCGTCAGATCTGGTCAACGAGGCAATGGCCGGCCTGTTCGCGCGGCCGGGACGCATGGGCCTGACCGTACTCGGGACGGTGATCGGCCTTGCCGCACTTGTCGCGACGCTCGGCCTATCGCGCACCGCAGGCAACCGCGTCGTCGGCCGCTTCGATGCGCTCGCCGCGACAGAAATCCGCGTGAGCCGTGCCACCACCGGGACGACGGGTGGCGGTGCGGTGCCGTGGGATGCTCCGGCCCGCCTGGAGCGGCTTAACGGCGTCGTCGCCGCCGGCAACGTCAGCACGGTCGACGTCGGGGCCCTGCAAGTGAGCACATCGCCCATCAGCGATCCGGCACACCAAACGGAGTTCACGTTTTCCGTCCAGGCGGCGTCGCCGGGACTCTATCGTGCGGTGCGGTCGACACTCAGAAGCGGTCGCTATCCCGACGAAGGTCATTCGATCCGGGCGGACCGGGTGGCGGTGCTGGGGGTTTCCACCGCCGCCAAGCTTGGCATCAGCCAGCTCAATCAACTACCGGCCATTCGCATCGGCGACCAGGTGTACGTCGTCATCGGCATCCTCGATAGCGTGGCGCGGCAGCCCGAATTGCTGAGCGCGGTGATCATCCCAGAAGGGACCGCGCGGAAGGAATTTCGGCTCACTGGCCCTGAATTTGTGTTGACCGAGACCAAGATCGGCGCGACGAACCTAATCGCGCGACAGATACCGCTCGCTCTCCGTCCGGAGAGCCCGACCAGCCTGAAGGTGGCGGCGCCGCCGCAGCCGCAGCGCGCCCGCGAGTTGGCGAAGAACGATTTGAATCTGCTGTTCCTCATGCTCGGTGGTGTCTCGTTGCTCGTCGGCGCGATTGGCATTGCGAACGTCACCCTCGTCTCGGTGATGGAGCGCACCGGGGAGATCGGTTTGCGGCGTGCGCTCGGGGCGGGGCGCCGCCACATCGCCCTGCAGTTCCTATTGGAGAGCGCCGCTATGGGATTCGTCGGGGGGATCCTCGGGGCGAGCCTGGGCACACTCGTCGTCGTCGGCGTCTCGGCGTACCAGTCGTGGACGCCGGTGTTAGATCCTCTTGTGCCGTTCGCCGCTCCGGTCGTCGGTGCACTCGTGGGGCTGGTATCGGGGACATACCCGGCGCTCCGGGCGGCAGGCATGGAGCCCGTCGAAGCGCTCCGCTCCGGCACATGAACGCACGGCTCGGCCAAGTCGGTCGTATCGATGCCGAGGCAGCGGCTCATGAAACGGCAGGCGCGACAATAATCGCTGCCGACCGCCCTCTCCACGCGGTCGAGAGGGGCCGGTCGCAGACTCGCCGTGGAGAGGGGTGGGGCCGGCGCTGCCACCTTGACCGCCGCCACTGGGTAGCGTACGACTCGCAGCATGATCCCTCATCCTGCACCGCGGCGCGGCTTGTTCATCGCCCTCGAGGGGGGTGAAGGCGCCGGGAAGTCGCGCCTTCAGGCGTCGCTGGGCGAGCGCTTGGCCGCCAGCGGCCGCTCTCCACGCCGAGTCTTCGACGAAATCGTGCTGACGCGCGAGCCCGGCGGCACGCCGCTCGGCGAAGCGATCCGCGCGCTGGTGCTCGCGCAACAGGCGCTCGATAACGCCCTCGCCGAACTGCTGCTGTTCGAGGCGGCGCGCGCGCAGCTGATGGCAGACGTGATCTGGCCCGCGCTCGACCGCAACGCCATCGTCATCTGCGATCGGTTTGCGGCGTCGTCCGTCGCCTACCAGGGGTACGGCCGCGAATTGGGGCGGCGGGAGGTGGACGCCGCGAACGACATCGCGACTGGAGGTCTCCGTCCCGATCTGACGCTGCTGCTCGACCTTCCACCAGCAGTGGGGCTCGCCCGCCGCGCCGGCGATGGCGTGGCCGACCACTTCGACGCCGCCGAGCTGGCGTTCCACGAACGCGTGCGCACCGGCTATCACGATCTGGCGCGGACTTCGGCAGGCTGGGTGGTGGTCGACGCCGAGGCCGCATTTGAGGTGGTCCTCGCAGCGGCACTGGATGCGATCGAGCCGCTCCTGGGCGGCGGCGCCGCGTAGGATCACCCGCTCTCTCGCTGGCATCGCCGGTTTGACCCGCGGGTTCAGCGCTCCGTAGAATGCCGCCGGTGTGGTGCGGAGCGGAGGGAACCGGATGATCCGACTGATCGCGGCAGGGACGGCCGTCGTGCTACGGCGCCTGCGCACACCATTCACCGCCATCGCCATGCTCGCCTTCGCCGCGGCGGTCTCCGGTACCGCGCCCGGCTTGCCGCACCGCGCCGGCGCCGTCGAGTCGCTGTCGTTCACCTTCGGCGTCGAGAATTCGTGGGTTCGCGTCCAGAACATCGGCGGCGCCGATGCCACCGTCACCGTCAGCTACTTCGATGAAGGCGGCCGCCAGATCGCGCAGGACGCCTGCCCGTCGGCGGGTTGTCCTGCGGTCGGCCCCGGCCAGGGCTGGACTTTCTTCCAGCAGGGCAATCCGAGCCTGCCGGCGGGATACAAGGGCTCCGCCATCGTCGAGAGCGATCAGCCCGTCGTCGCGCTGCAGGCGAAGGACATTCGCCGCAACGGCGCCTTCATGATCGACGGTAACACGACGACCATCGCATCCGGATCGAGCAAGATGTACCTGCCGCTGATCGCGAATCGCGATGGCGCACAAAACGACTCCATGGGGCGCTTCGCCGTCGAGAATCTGAGCGACACCGTGACGGCGTGCGCCGGCATCACCTACCTCAGCAACAACACCGACGGCGAGATCGCCTGGGATCCGTACAAGCCCGGCTCCTCAGCGCCAGCGCAAGCGGGCTGTCCGAACGGCGGCCGCCCGATCGCCCCGCACGCGACGCTGTTCCGCGATCCCGATACGTTCGGCGTGCCCGCGAACTTCACCGGCAGCGTGCGGATTGAGACCTACAAGAATGCGCAGAACGTCCCCGCCGAACAGCAGCTTCTGACGGCGACGGCCGACCAGTGGAACTCGATCTACAACTTCTTCGGGTCGTACCGGGCCATTGATGAGAAGGAGATGAGCATTACGGTGCTGCTGCCCCTGGTGGACCGCGAAGTGGGGCCGTTCAACGGCTTTAGCACGCGCTTTCAAATCGAGAACAAGAACCCGGCGCAGCCGGCGCAGGTGACGCTCCGCTTCGAGGGGTTTGATCTCGACCATGGCAATGCATTCATCGCGCACCAGAATACGCTGACCGTCCGGGGCGCGCGGCTCTGCTTTCAGGACCGCGACGACTTCGCCAACTGCCTGGCGCCTGGCGATGCGCTGCCCCACAACTTCGTCGGCACCGCGCGGCTGACGTCGACGCAGCCGATCGGCGTCATCTCCAGCCGGGGCACGCGATACGCCGACACGTTCACCGACTACCGCGGCTTCCGGCCGGAGGATGGCGCGACGCGCGTCCTGCTGCCGGTGCTGAACAAGAACTTCGGCCCGTACGCCGACCGGCGCGGTTGGGATTCGTACTTCCGCGTGCTCGTCGCAGATGGCGGACAGGCGAACGTGCGCATCCGCTACATCGGGCTCGACCTACCCGGCGGCGAGCAGTCGTACAGCGTCACTGCCACCCGCGAGTTCACGACCTTCCAGTTCCAGGAGGGCTTCCTCCCGGATGGCTTCGCCGGTACGGCGATCCTGGAGTCCGACCGCCCGATCGTCGCCCTGGCGGACATCTACACCGACGTCTTCTCCGGCGACACGGATCTGCTGTACAACGGCGTCCCGCTGCCGTAGCAGCATGCCCGGCACGGAGCGGCGACCGCGTTGCGCGGCAAGGAGCGCGCGACGCCTCGCTACGGCCGGTGGCCCGAAAGCTATAACCTGACCCGCATGGCGACCGTCTCCCGCGCGCCACACCGGATCACCGTCTCGCCGCCGGCGCCCGAGGCGTGGCTGGTCGCCGCTGTGTTGGCCTGCGTGGTCTTCGCGTCTGCCGCGCTCTTCGGGCGCCCCGCACTCTTCGCCGGACTCGCTGTCGGTGCGCTCGCGCTGGGGATCGCGCTGTACGAACCACGGAGCATCGGGCCGATGCTCGCGCTCGCGCTGCCGATCGAGATCTCGAAGCTCGCATTCCCGTTCCTCCGCACGCGCTCCGAGCTGGGCGGCGGTCTCGACCCGACATCGATCGTCGATGCCGGCAGGATGATGGTGGCTGTCGCGTTCGTCGTCTGGGCCGTGCGCCCGGGACGCCCCCGCGCCGATGTCATTCCGGCGTCTCCGTTGACGCTGCCGCTGGCCCTGCTGTTCGCGGTGTACGCGCTCTCCGGCCTCTACGCCGTCGATGTCTTCGCCGCGCGCACGGAGACGCTTCGCCTGCTGTTCTCCTTCGGCTCATTCGCCCTGTTGCCGTTTTTCGTGAGGGACAGGGCATGCCTCCGCTGGACGCTCAACGCGCTCGTCGGCAGCGCCGCGCTTCTGTCGCTCGCCGGCATCTACCAGCAGGCGACCGGCAGCTTTTTCTGGAATCCGGGGCTGGGGCTGTTCGGCGAGCGCCGCATCAACACCACCTTCGCGGATCCGAACCACTTCGCACGCTTTCTCCTCGAAGGCATCGTCGTGGCGATGATGCTCTGGTTCTTTGTCGGGCGCCGAGCGAAGTTGTTCTTCCTCCTCCCATCGATGGCGCTGGCGATCCTGACGCTCGTCTTCACGGGCTCGCGCGGCGCCTGGGTGGTCGGGCTGGTCGCGCTACCGGTCGCGGTGATGGCGCTGCCGATCGAGCGCTCGTTGCGGCTGCGCATGCTCGGTTTGGGCGCGGCGCTGCTGATCCTCGCGGCGCTAGCTGTCTCCGCGTTCAACCCCTACTTCTCGAAGCGCGTCAACACCTTCACGTTCGGGTTCGAGGCGGCCGGCGCCCGCCCGTATCTGGTCAAGGCGGGCCTGAACATGTTCGCCGACCACCCGATCGCCGGCGTCGGCGCGGGCGGATATCAGCGATCGTTCGAAGATGACTACTATCGCTACAAAGACCCCAAGATCAAAGCCAACGTCACGATCTCTCACACGTCGCTGGTCACACTCATCGCAGAGCTCGGCGTGATCGGGATGGCGGCACTCGCGTTCGTCATCGTCCGCTGGGCGCTCTTCGTCCGCGGCTTGCTGCGCGATGCGACGCCGGATCTCCGCGCCGCCTGCACCGGCCTCGCGGTGATCACGGCGATCATCTTCCTCGGCTCTCAGACCGAGGGCCGCTTCCTGGAGGACCCATACCTCTGGTTCGCGGGCGGGCTCGTCGTCGCCATCGACGCGATCGCTCGCGGCGGCAGCCTAGCGGCGCCTCATGCCGAACCTCGGTCGCAGGACGGCGCGTGAGGGTCGTCTATCTCGCCGATGCGCCGTACATCCACACGCAGCGGTGGGTGCGGCATTTCGCCGAGCGGGGCTGGGACGCCCACGTCATCTCGTTCCGCCCCGCGGCCATCGAGGGCGCGACGGTGCACTACGTGGACGGCTTCGAGCAGATCGGCAAAGGGCGGTATCTCGTGCACGCGCGACGGGTAGGGGCACTGATCCGAGAACTACGGCCCGATCTCGTGCATGCCCTGCACCTGACGAGCTACGGCTTCCTCGCAGCGCTCTCGGGCGCGCAGCCGTCGATCGTCTCCGTCTGGGGCACCGACGTGCTCGAGGCGCCGTCGCTGTCGCTTGTACACCGCTGGATCACACGGCACGCGCTCGCGAATGCCGGCGCCGTGTCCGCGACCGGCATGCGGCTCGCGGAGGCGACGCTGCCACAGATGCCCGCCGGAAAGGACGTGGCGGTGATCCCGTATGGGGTCAACCTCGACCAGTTTCAGCCGCAGCCGCGCGAACACGCTGGCGCGCTCACCGTGGGCGCCGTCGCCAGGCTGTCGCCGGAGAAGGGGTTCGAGCATTTGCTCCGAGCGGTCGCGCTCCTCCGCGATCGAGACACCGAGCTGCGCGTCGTGCTCGCCGGCGACGGCCCCGCGCGCGCGGCGCTCGAACGGCTGGCGCACGATCTGGGGATCGCGGGCGCGGTCGAGTTCACCGGAGAGCTCGCGCATCATGACGTGCCCGCGCTGCTGCAGCGTCTTGATGTCTTCGCGATGCCGTCGACGTGGGAGGGATTCGGCGTCGGGGCGATCGAAGCGAGCGCGATGCAGCTCCCGATCGTGGCGTCGGACATCCACGGCATCCCGGATGTCGTCGTGGATGGCGAGACCGGCATCCTCGTGCCGCCAGCCGACCCACCAGCGCTCGCGGCAGCGACTGCGCGGCTCGCGTCAGACCCGGCACTGCGGCAGCGCATGGGCGCCGCCGGCCGTGCATTCGTCGAGCGCCACTACGACTGGAGCGACAACGCCGCGCTCATGGAGGCGCTGTATGCGTCGATGACCGCCGCCGTGTGACGATGGAAGGTGGAAGATAGACGGTGGACGATGGAAAGTGGAGGGTTGGTGGAGTGATGGGGTGGCGAGCCGCTGGTACGTGGACGATCGAGGTGGTGCTGTCATGCTCTTTTGCCGAACGAACGCGGGTTCGCGGGACTTCCCGCATTCACGGCGTCCGTCATCCACGCCATACTCGCGGCGAGGAGCAGAGCGCGCAGATGGGAGCGATGCGATGACCGACCGAGAGGCGACGCGAAGAGGGCCGTATTGGACCCAGACCGAAGGTGATGCCGAACGCCTGCTGCTCGCGCTGGAGACGCAGATTATCGCCGCCGACTGTGACTCCGGTACCGCCGAGCGGCACAGCACGCGCATCAGGTTTGCGCTGGCGCGCGTGGCCGAACTGCGGGAATCAGCGGACCCAGCGGGCGGTGTCTTCGAGCCGGCGCGGCTGGAGGTTGCGCTATCGATCCTGGGCAGCACGATGCGGCAAGCCGAGCTCTTCGGGCGCCGCGCCGAGGAGCGTGAGATCCAGCGCTGGCGAGCGGCGTAGCGGCCTCACCCTCTCCACGGCGAGTCCTCGACCGCCCTTCTCCCACGAGGGGAGAGAGGATTCGCTTCGAGCTATTGGCGGTTACCACGGACGCGTACACTCATTCGCGCACAGTCCCCGACGACCGACGACCGCCGGCCAATCACCAATCACCAGTCACCAACTGATGTCCATCTTCAGCCACAGCATCTTCGAGAACGTCCGCACGCGCGTCATCGTCATTCATGACGGAGCGATGCTGTTGCTGCCGCCTGGCACGAACTCCGAGGCTGCCTGGAGCCCACCGGGGGGCGGCATGGAGCGCGACGAGAGTCTGGCAGAGTGCGCAGCGCGCGAGGTGCTGGAGGAGACGGGCATTGCCGTGGACATCGGCCGCGTGGCCTTCCTGCGCGAATGGGTGGCGCCCAGGTACTGCACGAATCCGGAGGATCCCGGCGGCGCCGGAGAGTTCGGCTTTGGCATGGAGGTGTTCTTCTACGCGACGCGTGCCGCCTCCGGCGACGTGCCGCGCGCGCAGTGCGAGTGGGACGCGCACTGGGTGAAGCTCGAGGACGTGCCGGGACTCGCGCTCTGGCCGAACGAGCTGAAGTCGCTGGCGCTGGCCATCGCCGCCCAAACGACACCGCCCGGCGTCCACTCGTTCGTCACCGACTTCATCGATCCCACGACGCCGCCCGGCGATGTCATCTGGTGAACACCGCGTCCACGCCCCCGCATGTCGTCGCTGAGCTCCCGCGCGCTCCGCCGTCCCTTATACACTGCGCAGATGAGCGAGACTCCGCTGCGCGCCGCCGTCGTTGGCCTGGGAGCGATGGGCGCGAACCACGCGCGTGTCTACAGTGAGATCTCCGGAGTCGAGCTTGTGGCCGTGGCCGATACGGACGGCGAGCGAGTGATCGCGGCCACGCGCGGCCGCACCCTGCGCGGCTACGCCGACTACACGCGGATGCTCGACGAAGAGCGCATCGACCTCGTCAGCATCGCCGTGCCGACGCTTGCGCACGCAGACGTTGCGGCGGAGATCATCGCGCGCGGCATCCCGTTGCTGGTCGAGAAGCCGCTGGCGGCGACACTCGACGAGGGCGAGCGGCTGCGACGGCTGGCCGCGGAGGCGCGTGTGCCGCTTACCGTGGGGCACATCGAGCGGTTCAATCCGGCGGTGATCGAGCTGAAGCGCCGGCTGGAGGCGGGCGACCTCGGGCGCGTCTTCCAGATCCACGCACGGCGCGTCGGGCCCTTCCCGCAACGTGTGCGCGACGTGGGCGTCGTGCTCGATCTCGCGCCGCACGACATCGACGTCATGCGCTTCCTGCTGGGCAGCGAGGTCGTGCGCGTGCAGGCCGAGACGGAGCAGCGCATCAATACCGGCCACGAGGACATGCTGTCGGGCCTGCTTCGATTCGCCGACGGTGTGGTCGGCGTGCTGGATATCAACTGGCTGACGCCGACGAAGATCCGCGAGCTGTCGGTCCTCGGCGAGCGCGGCATGTTCGTGGTCGACTATCTCGCACGGGACCTCACGTTCTTCGAGAACGACCACCCGCGCGGAGGTGGCGCAGCCCGGGCCGGCATCGCCGACGACTGGGCTGCCCACCACCTCAAGGGTGTCAGCGAGGGACCCGTACACGTCCTGAAGATCGAGAAGCGCGAGCCGCTGCGCGTCGAACTGGAGTCCTTCGTGGAAGCGGTGCGGACGGGTACGCCGCCCGCCGTTTCCCCCGAAGACGGCATCGCGGCGATGGCTGCGGCAGAGGCGCTCGTGCGTGCGGCAGCGACCGGCGCGCAGGTGGGGCTACCACTGCAAGCCACCCGGTCGTGACGGGAACGGGCGGCACCGGGGCTCACGCCGGGCGGGCGAGCAGCGCCGGATGTGGGACGGCGTCCAAGAGCGACATCGGTGCGCTGCGCGGGGACCTCCGATCGCGCTGCGTGAAGCGCCGCCGTTCGTGCGCGAGCAATCTGTCGCTCGCTGGCGAGCGCCGATGAACGTCGCCGTCGTCGGGCTCGGAAAGATCGGCCTGCCCCTCGCCGTGCAGTTCGCATCGAAGGGCGCGTACGTCGCCGGCTACGACACCGATGCCGTGCGGGTCGGCGAGATCAATGAGAAGCACAACCAGCTGCCGGCCGAGCCCGGGCTCGACACGCGCATCCCCGGCCTCGTCGTCAGCGGCCACCTGCGCGCCACGACCAACGCGCGCGAGGCCGTCGCCGAAGCGGATGTCGTCGTGCTGATCGTGCCCGTCGATATCGACGCGAAGAACCAGCCCGATTTCACCGCGCTCGATGCGGCGACCGCGGCGATAGCGCCGCATCTCAAAGCCGGCGCGCTCGTGATCGTCGAGACGACGGTGCCCGTGGGCGTCACGCGCGACCGTGTCGGCGCGCGTATCGCTGCGACAGGCGGCAATGCGCCAGCGGAAGGGATCTTGCTGGCGTTTAGCCCGGAGCGCGTGTCATCCGGCCGGGTGCTGCACGACCTCTCGACGTACCCGAAGATCGTCGGCGGCGTCGATGCGCGCAGCACTGCTGCCGCCGTTGCGTTCTATCGGGAGATGCTGGACGCCGAGATCCTGCCGGTTGCGAACGCGGAGACCGCGGAGTTCTCAAAGCTGGCGGAGACGACGTACCGCGACGTGAACATCGCGCTCGCCAACGAATTCGCGCGCATCGCCGACAGCATCGGCGGCGTCGATGCGCTGCAGGCAATCGACGCGGCGAACTCGCAGCCGTACTCGCACATCCACGCGCCGGGCGTCGGCGTTGGCGGTCACTGCATCCCGGTGTACCCGTATTTCCTGCCCGCCGACGCGGGCAAACTCGTCGCCAGCGCCCGGCGCCTCAACGACGGCATGGCCGCGTACGCGTGCGAGCGCCTCGCGTTGGCGCTTGGGTCGCTCTCAGGCGCCACCGTGCTGATCCTCGGGCTGGCGTACCGGCCGGGCGTCAAGGAATCGCGGCATAGCAGCGCCTTCAACCTCGCCGCCGCGCTTGCCATCGCCGGTGCGACGGTGTACGTACACGACCCCCTGTATAGCGATGCGGAGGTCCGCGCGCTCGGGCTCAAGCCGCCCCCATCACTTCCGATGCCCGCGGACGCGCTCGTCGTGCAGGCGTGGCACGAGCAATACGCCGCGCTGGACCTCGCCGGCTGGCCCGGCGGCCTGCGCGCCATCCTCGACGGCCGCGTCGCGCTCGACCCCGCCGCCGTGAGGGCGATGGGCATCACCTACGTCGGCATCGGCCGCTAGCGGCTGAGGTCCCGCCGCGGGCGAACCCCTAAGGGCCGGCCGCCCGCTGCCGATACTCTCTGCGAACACCCCGGCCCGCTTCGGCGGCGCAAAAGTGAGGCAGATCATGGCTCCCGGCAACGAACCTACCGATGGCGCCCCCGCCACAGACGACGGAGGAGCAGGCTCCATGACGGTCGAGGCAGACGCGCCCGCCACCGCTGCGGACGCGGCGAGCGACAGCCTCCTCAGCATGTTCCAGGAGTCCAAGCTTGAGGTCGAAGACCTCTCGCTGATCGTCCGCATGGCGGGCGAGGTGGAGCTGGCCGACCTCCTCGAGGAGCTCCAGACCCTCGCCCTCGCGCTCGGCATCGACAGCGTCGCGCCGCCGGAGTACGCCATCGCCGCGTAGTCAGTCACCGCTTACCTCGCGCTGACTGCGAATCCCGGTGTTTCCGCGGATGCGGACGTGGGGAACGCCCGATGTGCGGGCTCTCGCCGTAGCTCCATCATTGCCGTAGCGGCGGCTGTCCGCTAGGCTGTTCGGGAATCGGGCGAGTGGCCGATAGGTATATCGGTGCCCGGACAAACTCCCGACCCAGCAGTTCATACAGCCTTAACAGGCGCTTAACGCCGTCGGCACGCTGCGCGCGTATGATGGCGTGGAGCGAGGTCTCGACACTTGGAGAGCACTATGAAACCGCAAGAAGCGACCGCTAACAACGCCGACCTCTGGACACGCTATTTTCAGGACCAGTGGAGCAGCTTCCTCAACCCATTTGGCGTGCCCGCCGCCACGCCCGTCTCCGGCGTCGCCGAGGGCACTGCCGCGCGCGTAGCGGGGTTCCTGACGCTCGTCGCGGCCGGACCCATCGCCTGGATGTACAACGCGAACGCCCCCGAGGTCACGAGCGCCACCGAAGACGACGCGCCCGGCGATCGTCGCCGCAAGGCAGAAGCAGCAGCCTGACGCCTCAGGGCGGCCTCACCCCTCTCGGCGCGTTCGAGAGGGAGTCAGCATTCACTTCGTCCCATAAAATGTTGGCTACGTCGGCGCGTGTCGGCCGTGGGTCACGGCTGTTCCGTCTGCTCAGCACTCAGCTCCTCGCGAAGACCCCTCGGTGTTCTCTGTGTCGTCTGTGGATACCACCGGCCGGTTACGGCCGCTCCAGTAGCTCCGCGTTCTGTTCCTCGCGCTCGGCTGCGGCGAGCATCGCGTCGCGCACGTCAGCGTCCGGCGCCGTCTTCGCCATCTCCCGGTAGATCGCTGCCCCGCCGCGCTCCAGTTGGGCGAGCAGCGCGGCACGTTCCTTCGGCGACAGACCCTCGAACAGTGAACCCACCATCTGCTGCGGTGTCGGCTTCGCCTCCAGCACGATCTGCGTCTGCGTAATCAGCGCCAGCAGTTTCCCTTCGCTCGAGGTGACGCGCGTCTGCCAGACCATCGTCCGCTTCCCGCGATGCAGCGCTGCGCACTCGGCGCGGATCGTCTCCCCCACCCGGCCCGGCGCGAAGAAGTTAGTTTTGGACTCGATCGTTGTGGTGCCGGCGCCGCCGCGCAGGTTGAGGCTTGTCGCCACGCCCCCGAGATTGTCCGCGAACGCCATCATCGCGCCGCCATGCAGGATCCCCGGCGTGGTACACAGCTCGTCGCGCACCAGCAGCTCGGCGACGACCCGCTCCGGACCCGCTTCGATGTAGCGGATGCCGAGCAGGCCGCCGAATAGCGCCTGCTCGTTCTGCTGGATCCGTTCGTTCGCTTCCATACCGCCCTTCCACCTGGCGCTCGTGCGCAGCACTGCCGGCGTTACTCTGTGAGCATGCCCGGTTGCTAAGCCAGGAGGTCAGCATGGACCGCAGCGAAATCGAGATCAAGCTCAACAAGGACCGCGCGTGGCTGCTCGCTGCGTACGCAGCGCTGTCCGAGGATGAGCTGCTGAGCGACGCGACGGCGAGCGAGCACGACCCTGCGTCGGCGTGGAGCACGAAGGACCATCTCGCGCACCTCGCCGGCATCGAGCGGAACTTCACCCGTATGGTGCGCCGCCACACCGCCGGCGACCCGAACCCGGTCGGACTCCTCACGAATGCCGACGGCCAGCCGCGCACGCGCGAGCAGGTGATGGCGCAGGTGCACGAGATGACGGAGGGTTGGGTGCGCGAACATCGCGCGAAGTCGCTCAGCGAGGTCGTCGCGCTCGGACAGCACGCACGCGCGGAGACGTTGGCGCTGCTGTCGGAGCTGAGCGACGAGCAGCTCCAGGAGAAGATGGCGGGCGCGCCCTGGGCCGACGGCGTCGTCGGCGGCGTGCTCGCCACCAACGCCGACCACGGGCGCATGCACTGGGCCTGGGCTAAGGCGGGACGCGAGCGGCGCGGCACGTAACGCTGCCCGGCCGCCGCGGGGCGATGCGCCCGGAAGTCGATACGCTAGCGCCACGGAAGTAGCGCGGCGGCATGAAATTGAGAGGCTCAGCATGACCGTAAACTTCGAGATCGATCACGACGTCGCGATCGTCACGATCGACCGGCCGCACGTACGGAACGCCGTTGACGGGCCGACCGCCGCGGCATTGGCGGCCGCGTTTCGGCGCTTCGACTCCGACGATGGCCTAACGGCAGCGGTGCTCACCGGCGCGGACGGCGCCTTCTGCGCCGGGGCCGACCTCAAGGCGGTCGCCACCGGCCAGGGGAACCGCGTGCGCGTTGACGGCGACGGCCCGCTCGGCCCGACGTACATGCTGCTCTCGAAGCCGGTCATCGCGGCAGTCGAGGGCCACGCCGTTGCGGGCGGCCTCGAGCTGGCGCTCTGGTGCGACCTGCGCGTTGCCGCCCGGGACGCCGTCTTCGGGGTGTACTGCCGGCGCTGGGGCGTCCCGCTGGTCGATGGAGGGACGGTGCGGCTGCCGCGGCTGATCGGCCACAGCCACGCGCTGGACATGATCCTCACCGGCCGCGGCGTCTCTGGCGAGGAGGCGTTGCGGATGGGGCTGGCCAATCGCCTCGTTGAGCCGGGTGGCGCCCGCGCGGCGGCGCTGGCCCTCGCACACGAGCTCGCTGCGTTTCCGCAGGGCTGCTTGCGTTCGGACCGGCTCTCGTCGTACGAGCAGTGGGGCATGTCTCAGCCAGACGCTATCGTCAACGAGAATCGGCGCGGGCTTGACGTCATCCGGTCGGGCGAGACCCAGGAGGGCGCCGCGCGCTTCGCCTCCGGCAAGGGCCGCCACGGCAGCTTCGACAATATTTGACGCGGGGCGTCGGGGCGTCGGCCGTCGGCGTCGCAGGGCGATGCGATCCGCGCTCCTCTCGTCAAGTGACTACGGCGCAGGCCAGCCGTAGCGTTCCGCGAGGTGCGCGAGGTCGAGGTCCGGGCTGTGGCGGGTCAGCCCCAGCGCGTGCCCCAGCTCGTGCAGCACCAGCCGTTCGCGCCGCGCGGCTATGTCCGGCCCGGGCGGAATGATGTCGTTGACGTAGATGTCCGCGGTGGCAATCTCCCCCGTGCAGTTCAGCGGCAGCGGAGAGGGCGGGAAGTTGCAGGCCTGGCCGTCCGGGTCATAGACGGCAGCGAATCCGCCGGCGTTGAGTGGGAAGAGATACCCGCGAAGCGCTGGCGGATCGCTGTCCTGATATTCCCGCACGGTGACGACGACATTCGCGCCAGCGCCGGCGTTCTGGAATGCCAGGTGCGGGGACGTGGCGGTGTAGCGGTTGGTCGCAGCGCCGACGGCATCCGTCCAGGCGCCGCCGGCTGTGGCGTCGATGACGGCGATCCGTAGGGGCGCGGCGGAGCCATAGTCGTAGTTGTGCGCCGGGCGCTCGTCAAACGGGATGACGCCGCAACCGGCGGCCAACAGGGCCGCCAGCGCGATGCACGCTGTCGCGATCCGACGGAGAAGCGCGTAGGAGCAGGGAATAGGCCGCTGCCTGGCGGGGCAGTGTCGCCGGCGGGGTACCGGTGTGAGGCCGCCCTCCGCGGGCAGCCACACATACACCAACGGCGGCTCGCGGCCAGCATGTCATATCTCTGGTGACGATGTTGGAGGTTGGAAGCTGGAATCTGGAAGAAGATACTCATCCGACGACCGACGACCGACGACCGACGACCGACGACCGACGACCGACGATCAGGTTCTCCTGCGGACGACTGGGCGCACTTCGTGGCGGCGCTGCTCGTCCAGTGCCAGTGTCTCGCTGTCCGGGACGACCGCCAGGTGGTGCCGGTAGACCATCTCGCCTCCCAACCAACCGGAGAGGCCCAGCAGCCCGGTACCCACCAGGTGGAGGATGACGACGAAGGCGAGCCGACCGCCACTGGTGGCGTTGTCATTCAGCATCAGTAGCAGGGCAACGAAGAACAGCGATAGCGTGCCGACGTTCAGCACCATGTGCGTCGTCGCGATCTGTCTCGCGTCGCTGTTGACCGCGATGGTGAAATAGTCGCCGAAGCCGGGCAACGCGGCGACGAGCAAGCCGATGGTCGCGGCGATGCCGGACCAGAAGGCGATGCTGTACCACATGGGATCGTGGTCGCGCGCCAGATAGACGATGTCGGCCGACAGCGTCCAGATGACAAGGCCGACCGGGATCGAGACCAGCGCCGGATGAATCGGATGTCCGCCGACCGAAAATTTGCTCTGCATGTTGCCCTCCCTACACGCGATGGTGGGAACCGTTAGTTATCGTGATGTTCGCAGCGACAAGGCAGCGGCGGGGTAACGATGTCACTCGCAAGGGTCTCATTTGTGCGTGTTTGCTCGGTCGCCTAACGTCGTGCCATTCAGCTCGCGTCGAGACGCGGCAACGACGCTCATGAGGCCGGCTGTTCTTAGCGCTGCGCGCCAAGTGGCCACGCGGTCGCCATCTCCTGACGCGGTATCGCACCGGCGGGCCGATCTGGTTGCAGGCGCACAAGGCCAGAACTGATGGCGAACGCAGCCGCTTGCTGGCGGTTGCGCAGGTGTAGCTTGTCGAGGATGTTGCGGAGGTGAACCTTCACGGTGTTCTCGGTGATGACGAGCTGGCGCGCGATGTCGCGGTTGGTGGCGCCTTGCACCAGCAGGCGCAGTACCTCACATTCGCGCTCGGTCACCTTCGCCCGATCGGCTCCGACCGCCCTCACCTCGTCCTGGTCCCGCGTGAGAGCGGCATATTCCTGCAGCAGTCGCGACGCAAACGCTGGCGGGATGACGGACTCTCCCTCGGCGACGCGCTTGATGCTGTCGAGCAGCGTGCCAACGCTGACGTCCTTCGTGATGTAGCCATGAGCGCCCGCCTTGATCGCCGTCATCACGTCGGCGTCGAGTCGAGAGGACGTCAGCATCGCGACGCGCGGCGCCGGTTGGTTCCCCAGAATCGAGCGCAATGCTGTGATCCCGTCCATCTCCGGCAGGTGCACCTCCATCAAGACGACGTCGGGCTGAAGCCGCCGCGCTTTGTCACAGGCTTCCGTGCCGCTGGCCGCCTGACCGATCACGCGCAAGTCATCGTTCCGAGAAAAGAGGAGCTTCAACCCCTCGCGATAGATCTTCTCGCTGTCGGCGACGAGGACGCGTATGGGCGAATTCATGAGTGCTCCGTTGAAGCTGTGCGTGGTGCGGGGGCGTCAACATCCGTCGCGCACGTGCAAGCCAAATATGGACCAAAACCCAAACGATGGATTGACAGGCGGCTGAGCGCTGGTGCGCGGGCGGCGCTCACAGCACTATGCACCAGCGAACATAAACCGTGTGAGACGATTGCCGGATGAGCGTGTCAAATAGCTTGCATAGCGATTCAGACCGGCCAGCAGGCGTGTATCTGTCAATTTCGCGCTTCAGGTGAACCGGCGGCAAATCGCCCACTCGCCCGGACGCCGGCCGCATCCGGGATGCGAACGACCCCCGGAACCTGTCAGCATTCGCCGAACGTCACTGCTTTGTTATGCGCGGGTCGCGCCCATGTCCCACGCCGTTAGCTGCGCTGCGACATCATTCCGGTGGGCCAGCCATGCGGCTGCCATGTTCCGGGGTGCAGACCATTGACGAAAGCGTACTTCTATCGCCGCCGGCGGCTCGGCAGCCGCGCACATCGCGGCGGGCCGGGAAAGCCGCTGATCCTCTTTTTGACGACGCCATTGCTGATCGGGCTCGTCGCCTCATGCATGGGCGTCTTCGCCGCCGCAACCTCCTACTACACCGGCGTCAAAGCGACCGCCCAATCACCGCAGGATGCGATCAACAGCCGCGGCGGCGGCGCTCGCATCTTCGACCGCAATGGCACCCTGCTCTACGAGTTTCTGGACGACCGCTACGGGCAACAGGAGCGCATCCCACTCGACGCCGTGTCGCCGTTCATCCAGAACGCCACCATCGCGGCTGAGGACGCGAGCTTCTACGACAATCCCGGCATCAACGTCAAAGGACTCGTGCGCGCCGGACTGGAGAACTTGAAGCCAGGCGATGCGTTTCTGCAGGGGAGCGGCGGCAGCTCGATCACACAGCAACTCGTCAAGCAGATTTACTTCACGCCGGCGGAACGCGAAGCGCGGTCGATCGAGCGGAAGGCGCGCGAAGCGGCGCTGGCCCTCCAGATCACCGAAGCGTACTCCAAGCCGCAGATCCTCGAGTGGTATCTAAACGAGATCCCGTACGGCGGCACGTTCACGGGCATCGAGGCAGCGTCGCAAGGGTACTTCGGCGTGCCAGCGAAGGACGTCACGCTCGCTCAAGCGGCCTTTCTGGCCGGGCTACCCCAGTCACCGGCGAACTATGACCCGTTCACCCATTTCGACGCAGCCAAGACTCGCCAACATGAAGTGCTCGACCTGCTGGCGCTGCACGGCTTCATCACCCAGGAGGTCGCCAACTGGGCGAAGTTCGAGGTGATTGAGCTGCACCCCAAAGCCCTGCCGTTCCTCGCGCCGCATTTCGTGCTGTACGTCGGCGACTACCTCAAAGCCACGCTGGGCGAAGAGGCGCTCTATCACGGCGGCCTCGACGTCTGGACGACGCTCGATCTCAACCTCAACACCAAGGCGAACGAAATTCTTGAGGGAAATCTGCAGACATACGAAGCGACCTCCCGCGGGCACAACGGCTCCGTCGTCGTCATTCAGCCGGCAACCGGGCAGATACTGGCGATGGTCGGCAGCCGCGACTACTTCCGCGACGACATCGACGGGCGCGTCAATAACGCCATCGCGCTCAACTCGCCGGGTTCCACGCTGAAGCCGTTCACGTACGCGACGGCGTTCATGCAAGGGTGGGGCCCCGAATGGCCGATCGTCGACACGCAGATTACCTATAAGGAGGCGGACGACAAGCCATTTGTGCCGCGCAACCCGGATGGGCGGACGCGCGGCATCGTCCCGCTGAAGCAGGCGCTGGGCAATTCGTTCAACATCCCCGCGTTCAAAACGATCCTCTGGGTGGGCGTCGACAACATGGTGAAGACGGCGAAGGCGATGGGCATCACGACGCTCGACCGCCAGCTAGGGCCCGCCGTGACCCTCGGCGGTGTCGACGTGAAGCTGCTGGATATGGTCTACGGCTACAGCACGTTCGCGAACAACGGCGTGATGGCCGGCGTACCGACAATCCAGTCCCTGCCTGAGGGGAACCGCAAGCTCGATCCGATCTCGGTGCTACAGGTGCGGAACCGCGCGGGAAAAATCTTGCTCGACAACACGACGCCGAAGGTCGAATACGTCATGAACCCTCAGTACGCCTACATGATCACGGACGTCCTCTCGACCGACGCGAACCGGCAGATCACCTATGGCGCCGGCAGCAACCTGAATATCCCCGGCTGGCGCGTGGCGACGAAGACCGGCACCAGCGAGCCATATGAGAACAGCAAGGCGATCGGCGACACGTGGACCTTCGGCTACACGCCGGATGTCGCCGTCGGCGTCTGGGCCGGGAATAGCGACAACTCCCCGATGGTCAACATCTTCAGCACGACGATTGCCGGCGCGACCTGGCACGATGTGATCATCGCCGCGCTCGAAGGGAAGACGCCGCGTGACTT
Organism: Dehalococcoidia bacterium; assembly: GCA_038227375.1. GTDB lineage: Bacteria > Chloroflexota > Dehalococcoidia > DSTF01 > JACRBR01 > JALYKW01. Next base: position 8,824 of record JBBRPY010000003.1, on the reverse strand, counting down.
CGCGAAGCCGGACGGCATCGTCGAAGCGACGGTCTGCGTCCCGAGCGGCATCATCCGCAAGCCCGAAATGAAGTGCCCATCGGTGACCGGCACGTTTGCGTTGGACGCGCTGGCGAAGCAAAACGACCACTGGTGGGGTGGCCAGGACGTCGGTTCGACGCCAGACCCGCTGAAGATCCCGGCGGAGATCACCGGCTGGAAGCTGCAGCTGGCACAAGAGTATCTGCGCTCGTACGGGACGCGCCCGGCGCCACCGCGGCCTGCCTCTCCGCCGCAGACGGACGCCCCGCCACCGCCGGTCGTGCCGCCCGCGGCTCAGCCGCCCGCAGGCGGTGCGCCCGACGTCGCTCCGCCGCCAGCGACGCCGCAGACGCGGCAGCAAGGTCGCGGCCGGCAGCGATAGAGGCTCGCGCTCACGGCTCGTTAACGCGTCGCTAGCCGGCGTGGGTAGACGACCGTCCGATGGCCCACTCGTGCCCTCTGGCACATGTTCCCACAATCGGGAGCTGTCCGTCCCGACGCTCACCGGCATCTGTCAATAGACGCCTGCGAGAACCTGCGGCATGTCCACATCCGAAACCGCTTTGCAACGGCTGGCCTCGCGTCCGTTCCGCGTCGTGAACACCGATCTCCGATAGTGGGCGTGGGGAGATGCACTGGTCGCTTCCGGCGACCCAGGAGGAGGAGACGAAATGATACGCGGACTCGTGAGCACGATTCTCGGACTTTTGTGGTTGGCTCTGCTGATCTTGGTGGGCGGCCGGTTCCTGGCGCTGCTCGTCGATGCGAATCGCAGCAGTGAAATCGTCGACCGCCTGTACCGTCACAGCGACTTTTGGGTGAAGCCGTTCTTCGGCATGTTCAACCTGGCGAACAAAACGGTGAACAACACCGGTGGCGTCTTCGAGCCGGCATCGCTGATCGCATTCGTCGTGTATCTTGTGCTGGGCCTGGTCATCCTGTCGGTGCTCTCCGCGCCGTTCGGATGGACCTCCCACCGGCGCAGGACGTACGTCGAGTAGAGGCGCCGGTCGGCGAAACGGCCACGTTGGGCGCCGCTAGGCCCCGCCGAGGGCAGAGCGGACGTGAGCTGAGTCGGGCGCGCGAACGGCGGGCGCCGAACGCACCCCGCGAACTGGAAGGACCGCAGATGAACAAGACCAGCAACCTGAGGCGGCTGAACCTCGGCCGCCGGGCGATGCCCACCACCGCCGCGGACGTCGAGTACTTCTGCCGCGCCTGCAAGGGCCACTATTCCCGCATCGTGTCGATCGATGCGTTCTCGAGAACGGCGTGCCGCTGCGGCTCGACGGACCTGCTGATCTATTCGGTATCGGGCGAGGTGACGGCGCCGCTCCGCGCGAGTTGAACGCCGCACACGCTGCCGGGTGGCTTCAGAACACCAAAGGGGGGCATCACGTGATGCCCCCCTTCTATGTGCCGTCCGCGGCCGTCAGCCGCCCGCCTTCGCTTCCACATCGTCGTCTCGGCTGGCGGCGCCGGCCTTGTCGGCACCCTCGCCGTCCGGATGAGCCTCTTCTTCGACGCCGGGGACCGCCAGCATGTACCCAATCCCCTGGAACGTCTTGATCAGCTTCGGCTTCGAAGGGTCATCCTCGAGCTTTCGCCGCAGCCGCGACACCCAGACGCGCAGGTATTGCAGGTCGTCGCGGTACTCGGGCCCCCAGACCTTGCTCAGCAGCTCGGCGTTGAGCATGATCTTGCCGACATTCGCCGCAAGGTGCTGTAGCAGCATCCACTCGGTGCGTGTGAGTGTGACGATCTTGGCGTCCCGCTTGACGAGGCGGCGGTTGAGGTCGACCTCGATCCTGCCGACGTTCACCACGTTCTCCGTGCTCGAGGAGCCGACCGACCGGCGCAGGACGGCGCGCACGCGGGCGCTTAGCTCGTCCGGACTGAAGGGCTTGGCGAGATAGTCGTCTGCGCCGAGCTCCAGACCCCGCACCTTGTCGCTCTCGCTGCCCTTCGCTGTCAGCAGAATGACGGGGATGCTCGACCGTTCACGTAACCGGCGCATCACTTCGAGACCGGTCATCTCGGGCATGACGATGTCCAACAGTGCGATATCGGGCCGTTGTTCTTCCGCTACGCGCAGCGCTTCATCGCCGCTCGATGCCGTGACGACGCGAAAGCCCTGGGTCGAAAGCTCCAGCTTGATCAGGCGCAAAATCCCGGCTTCGTCATCGACGGCCAGGACCAGCGGTTCCGTACTCATCTCGTCGACTCCTTATCCATGGGTGGCGGCGATACGGATCGCTGCGGACTGCCGCCTTTTGTGATGGGCTCCTCCGCGTCCTTCGATCCGGTGCTGTGCCGAACGATGCGATCGCATATCTAACACGCGCAGATTCATCACCTGATGCTAACAGGCGGCCATAAAGACGCCGCTACTCGCGGCCAATCGATGTTGCAATTCCATATCACGTCCTGCGTCACCAATAAAGCGGCGACGGTGGGCACTGCGACGATATCGTCACCGTCCCGCCTCTGCCGTTAGCGGATCCGGTCGCGGCCCGTTTGTACGATTCTGAATGACGGGCAAGCACAGCATGAGGAAGGTGGCCGATGGCGAGCATTGAGAAGCAAATAGACGTCGACGTGCCGGTGACAACGGCGTACAACCAGTGGACGCAGTTCGAAGACTTCCCTCGCTTCATGGAGGGCGTCGAACAGGTGCAGCAGATGGATGACAAGCGCCTGCATTGGGTCGCGAGCATCGGCGGCAAGCGCAAAGAGTGGGACGCCGCGATTATCGAGCAACTACCGGATCAGCGGATCGCCTGGCGCAGCGAGGCCGGCGGCGAGAATGCGGGCATCGTGACGTTCGAGAAGCTCGGCGGCGACAAGACCCGTGTGCATCTTCAGATGGACTACGAGCCCGAAGGTGTTGTTGAGTCGGCGGGAAGCGCGCTCGGCGTCGTCTCCCGGCGGATTGAAGGGGACCTCGGCCGGTTCAAGGAGTTCGTGGAAACGCGCGGCACCGAGACTGGGGCCTGGCGTGGCACCATCGAGAGCAACTAGGTCGCAGGGACGGACGGCCCTCCGCCTAAGCCCAGACGCGCGTTCGCGACTGAGTCCGCAGAGGTGCCGGGCGATTGCCCCGACCGACAAACCGCCACTGGATACGCTGCCATCGTAGGTACGCCTATCCGGACATCGCATAGACGACAGGACGAGCCACATGATCTCGTATCCGATACCCGCCGCGCTGACAACGGCAACGCGGGTCGCCGTGCTCGACGACGACATCCGTTTCATCCGCATGGTCGAGCGCATCCTCCACACCCAGAACATCGCGATCGAGCCGATCACGACGATGGACATCGACGAAGCGATCGCGGTGATCGCGAGCACCGGCTGCAACGCCGCTATCGTGGATGTCTACATGTACGGCTCGCAGCAGGGCTTCACGCTGGTGGAGCGCTTGCGCAGCGATCCGGCGACGGCGGAGCTGCCGATCATCGTCGCGAGCGGTGCGCGCCGCGAGATCGGCAAGCGCGTCTCATTCCTGCAGGAGCATCGCTGCGACATCCTGCTGAAGCCGTTTGGTGTCGATGACCTGCTGCGCAAATTCAGCCCTTTTCCGCCGCCGGCGCTCCCCCCCGCTACGACGGTGCCGCGAATGTGACGTATGCCTGCGAGCCGTGCCGAGCATCAGACCGGCCGGAGCTGACGCTCCTCCGCTACGACGAAGCCGTCCATCGTGCTTGCGTCGCGGCATCGGATCTCAGGCGTCGCCGGACGCGCTCTGACCGAGCCGTCGTTTGTGGCGATTGTCCCGCGCGGCCTCATACCAGTGTGGAACAGCCCCTCGGCTACGAACAATTGGCGAGGGCGCGCACGATCGTGGCGCCGAGGCCAAACCGCATCGCGAGCCGCAGCGACGCCTCCGTCTGGCTGCTCATCGGCACCCAACGGTACGACGCGAAGGCCCAGTCGAGAAGTGCGGTCGCGTCCGCGTCGCGGTCCTTGCTGTTGAGGACGACGGCGAAGAGCCGGTGGCCATCGCGGTCGGCCGAGGCCACCAGCGTCCAGCCCGCCTGCTCGGTCCAGCCGATCTTCACGCCATCGGCGCCCGGATACGAGGCGAGCATCGAGTTTCCGTTGTGCAGCGCGTAGTCGGACGGCGCGCCGAGGCGGTAGTCCCGTGTGCTGACGAGCGCCGCGAACGTCTGGTCGCGCATCGCATAGCGTGCCAGCCGCGCCAGGTCGAGCGCCGTTGAGTAGTGGCCGCGGGCGTCGAGTCCATGCGGGTTCATGAAGTGGGTGTCGGCCAGGCCGATCTCCGCCGCCTTGCGATTCATGTGTTGGACGAAGGCGCGCTCGGTCCCGTCGACCGCGCGCGCGATCTCGATCGCGGCGTCGTTCCCGGACGGCAGCATCAGGCCATACAGCAGGTCCTGCATCGTGATCGGCACGCCCGGCCGCAGCCCCATGACCGAACTGTCCGTCAGTTTCGTTGCGTCGATGTCGGACACAATCACCCGCTGCAAGTCCGCCTGTTCGAGCGCCAGGACCGCGGTCATGATCTTTGTCGTGCTCGCCGGCGGGAGGTGATTGCGGGCGTGGTCGTCGTACAGAACGCGGCCCGTCTCGCCATCGAGCACGACCGCTGCCGCGGCACTCACGGGCGGTGGAGCGGGTACGCCGGTCGCCGCGAGGGGCAGTGCTGACGGCAGAAGTCCGCGGTCCGCAGCGGACGATCCGCCGCAAGCAGGGATGCCGGACGAAGCGGCAAGCGCACGCGTGGAAGACGGTCCGGCTCCGACCGGCAGCCAGGCGAGGACGAGGGCCAGCGCAAGTGCGGCTGGCGCGGCGCGCGGCCATCGCGTGCGCCGCCCACTCATCTTGCGGTCAGTCCATGGTGTCATTCCGCTTCCCGCTGCCGTGGCTCCCGGGCGACGCATGCGCGCCGCATCCGCATCATTGATAGAAAATCGCATCCGGCGACGGGTTGAGGTGGACCGCTTCCTCTTCGCTCAGGACATGTTCGTCGAGCTTGAAGAAGATGTTGAATGCGCTGCGTGTTGCATACGGGCGAGCGGCGAACAGTTGGTACTTTGTGTTCTTCTCCTGCGCGGCGCCGAAGGCATCCATGTTCAACACGAGGTCCACATTTGGCACGGTCTTCGTCGCCGCGCCATCGACCACCGTTTCCTCGAGATACTGGTGGATGATCACCATCTTCGGTGGCAGCTGCTCGCGGGCGATCAGACCCGTCAGATAGTCCTGCAATCGATTGAGGTCGTCGGCGTTGATCTGGCCGGGTGTTTCGAGCGGTATGCCCTGAGGGCCCACCGCATACTCGGGGTCGATCGCAATGTGTACGCGCGGGTTCTTCAGAAACCGCTTTGTCTTGCGCACCTCATCGACGACATCGCCGCGGCCAATTTGCAGGTCGAGGATCAGTTGCAGATCGTACTTCTCGGCGAGCGAGAGATACGTTTGCACCGTCTCGTCGCTGAGGTAGCGGAGGTAGAGGCCGTTCTCCGTCGGTTCGGACTGCACCTGCGAGTAGATGAGGTCCATCGCGCCAAAGGCGCCGCGGCCGGCGCCATTGATGCTGTCGTAGATGTCCGCTTCGGCCTTGACTCGGGCGGCGGCGTCTTCGGGTGCGAAGGTGCCCAGAATGCCCAGGCCCGCCGAGATCGGCGACCCGTAGAACACGATCATCTGGTTGCGCTTTAGCAGGGGCTCCGGCGCGGTGGTGGCGGTCGCGGAAGGGGTCGGCGATACCGATGCCGAGGGCGAACGCCGCGCCGCTGTCGGGGACGGCGACGCGACCGACGCCGGAGAAGCGGATGCATGTGGCGTCGCTTCCGCGGCGGGGGTGGCGGTTGCCGACGGGGCAGCGGATGTGTATCCCCCTGCGGAGGGCGTCAGCGGGCCATTTGCGCGCGCCCTTTGGACCAACTGGTCGGCGGATGGCGGAGCTTCTAGCGTGCGCTGCGCTTTAGGGGGCTCGATATCGGCGATCGTGCGCGCTTCCGCATGACGCCCCCACGAGGAGGACACGCCCAGTGGGCCGAGGCTGATGATGACGCCCAGGAGGGCGCAGGCGCACAGGGATTGGCGCTCGGTCAAGCGTTCGGCCTCCGGTTTGCGGGCGGGGGTTCGGTGGAAGAGGAGGGGGTGACCCAGGCACTATAGCCCGGGATCGAGGCGCCTATCTACGGTTTTGCAACGTCACAGGCGCCATTGAAATGCTTTTGTGAGTGGCCCGCGGAGCGAGTCGCGAAGCTAATCTCACCACCCAACGCCGAAGAAGAGCCGGCACAGCGGTCTTCCCGGCTAGCACGAACTGTCACCAGCAGCGGAGCCTCGCAACCCGGCTGCGCTGTTCCGCCCTGCCCGACGAAACGCATGGTGGGGGTACCGTGCCCTCTTTTGGCGGAAGCGCAGGCCGTCGAGCAGCCGCTGCAGGTGAGGCGCCGACTTCGGCGCGCGCGAGCTTCACGTCCCCGGAGCGGGCGACGACGACGCCAGCCTCGTTGACGGCTGCCAGGAGCAGGCGGGCGAGCGGGTCCGCCGGCTGCTCGGCGATAAAGCCGGCGTCCATCGCCACCTGCACGCCGGCAGCGACTCGTTACGGTGACGCTTCCGGACGGCTAGCGGGTAATGAGCGATGCGCACTGCCCGCTGGCGCCGGACGCCGTGTTCAGCTGCCCCTCGGAGTCGCCGATCTGCGGCGCGGGCGCATTGCCGAGGCAATTCAGCCGGCCGGAGATCACGTTGGTGACGATTTCATTCCCGTCGGGGTCGGCTGTGACATTCGACAGAAAGTTCACGTCATGCGCAACGGTGTTGCGGATGAATCCGAGCCAGCAGGAGCGCCAGCCGAGGATGGTCGCGCTCCCGCCGATCGTGCTGTCCTCGATCGCCCCGAAGGCGGGCCCATCGGGACCTTGCGGCGCGCAAGTAACCCCGCCGCCGCCGCCGATCACGATAAGGTTACGCCCAATTTCCGTGTTGCGTACGGTGATCGCCAGGGCGCCGATCGCAATCAGATTTCTCCCGATCACGGGACGGGTCGAGAGTGTGCCCGTCTCCTGGTCGGGGTCATTGAGGCAGGCGCCCCCAGGCGCACAACCAAGAAGAATCGAACCCCCGCCCGTGACGAACAGGTCCCGTCCGACATTGAAGTCTGACCCGCCGAACGCGGCGGCGAGCGTACCCCCCGCGCCGACGGTGACGTCCTGGCGCACGGTCACCGAACCCGCATCGACGGCGCACGCCCCCTGCACGCTCAACGACCGGTAGGAGCCGGCCGGAATGGAGCCGCCGGTGCAGGTGTAGGAATCGTGCGTGACCGGCAGGCCTGCCTGCGCCGTGCCAGGCGCCACACCCCCACCGAGGCCGAGGATGAGTGCGGCGGCGACCACGGTTGCGATACCAAGAATCTTCATGGATCCCTCCTGAAAGGCTAGCGCGATGACGCCTGTCCGTACCTCCCACCGCGGCCCCGGCCGGGGCGAGCGTTGACGGTGGCACCGGCATCGGCTGTAATGCCGAACGGGTGCGCGCGGCCGTCCGCACGGAACGTGTGCGCGTTATAGGCGATGCCGGCGGCTTGCGCAACACCCCCAATCGCGCGCACGACCAGGTCTGGAGCGGGCGGGAGTAGCTCAGTTGGTAGAGCATTTGCTTCCCAAGCAAAGGGTCGCCGGTTCGAGTCCGGTCTCCCGCTCCAGGACTCCTCTCACATTTAATCCGTGGCGGAGTTGGCTCGCGTTAACTAGGAGTTGGCGTGCACGATGTTCTCGTACATGTCGACGCGACGGTTGCATCCGGACACCGCGTTGAAGCCGGCGGACTTTTCCACGAATCGACGAGCGGCGAATATTGCGCGCGCGCGGCCCCTGCTGCCGCGCGTGAAGGCGCAGACGTTGGTGATGGACCGCTTTGCACGATCCGATCTACCCGTTCTCGGCCGGCGAGAAGGCCGCGGCGGGTATTCGAGATGCACGATTTATTCCGCTATGACTTTCGACCATGCGCTAGGCGAAGGAGACGCCGGTGCTTCCGCATGTCCCTCGTCGAGGCTGTCAGGCGTGGGCGCCGGAGGGGCTCGTCGTCTGCCGACGGCAAATCCGGCGCCGACAGCGCCTCTGATGCGCGAAGCGTGGTGACGGCGCGCCGCGCCGTAGCCCCGCTGAACAGCCGAGCCAAGGCGGTGACCAGCATGCCAAGGAGCGCGAAGACAATGAAGTAGATCGCCATCGCCACGAGCGCCGATATGTCGATCACTACCGGACCCAGCGAAGGGTTGCTAAAGGCGTTCGCAAATGGACGCACGAAGAGCCACGATACCCCATCGACGAACACCACAAAGGCATTGCTACTGTTGGCCGCTGACGCGTGAAGCAGGAAACGGATGCTCAGCAGCACCTCGATCCCAGTTCTTACCACGAGCCCGACGCCGCTGATCCGTTCCGTCAGCGTCTCCACGTAGTCCGCGTTCCGCTCGCGGACGACCGATGTGGTCGCCGCCATAGCATCTACAGCGGTTCCCGCTAGGTGCGTTGTCCTGACGATCTCGACTTCCGTATCCGCGGCTTGGCGATCCATCGCGGTGGCGTCGGGGCCGACCGGTAGTCTCGTTATGCGTCGCATGCTGGCCTCCCTCCGATCTCTCGAGTGCGCCGCGTGGCGCTCCCAACGGAGCGATCGTTCGTTCTCAACTACGGTAACGGCAGTATCTGTCGCTCGATATGAGGGATTGCCCTACGGGACATGCCTAGTCGGATCGATTGTCGGGACGACGGTGGCTCACCGAAGGAGGCGCTATTCCTCGCGATACTGT
>JBBRPY010000002.1:0-136016 GCA_038227375.1 Dehalococcoidia bacterium | reverse complement strand
GTCCATCGTCCATCGTCCATCGTCCATCGTCCATCGTCCATCGTCCATCGTCCATCGTCCATCGTCCATCGTCCATCGTCCATCGTCCATCGTCCATCGTCCATCGTCCATCGTCCATCATCCACCTTCCATCTTCCAAAGGTGGTGCCCCCGGCAGGACTCGAACCTGCGCACATGGTTTAGGAAACCACTGCTCTATCCTCTGAGCTACGGGGGCGTGGGGAGATTATATCGAGCGCTAGTGCGGCGAGTTCACCCGCCAATGCACTTCGTTGAACCGCACGGCGTTGGCGGCGCAGATGCGGCTCAGACGGTGCGCTGCTCGTACCAATTGAGGACGCGGAGGGCGCGCAACGTGTTCCAGCGGCTGGGGCGGCCGTCGCCGTCTTCGAGCGCAAAGTGGACCTCGCCGGGATGGGTGTTCTCCAGCAACCAGGTGCCATCCAGCTGGCGCTTGGACCGAAGTAAGTCGATCGCTTCGTCCAGCCGCGAGTCGCGCACGTCTCCCACCGAGCGGAAGTAATCGAGAGCGCGCAGTACGTCGTATTGCCAATGCGCCGGGAACGAGAACTGCAGCCAGGCGGGGCTGATGACTTCGCCGGTGCTCTTGCGTCGGAAGAGTCGTCGTTCGAGAAGGTACTCCTCACCGCGCCGTCGAGCATCGATCGCTTCCGGGGAGGCACCGTGTGCGCACTCGTGCGCCAACAGTCCTTCCAGCACATTAATCGTCGTCGCGAACGACGATCGGACGGAGCCGCGCTCCGCTTCGCAGTTCCAACCGCCGTCTTCGAGCTGCTCATCAAGGAGACGAGTGACGATGGCGTCCACATCTTGATCAAAGTATGTGCCCAGCGTGACCGTCCGGCCGTTGATGCACGGCTCGACCTCGCCGCTGAAGAACGGCTCGCCGGCGTGCTCCCAACGGCAATGGTCCCTCACGGCCGCAACCGCCTGGCGCACGCCGTCATCGCGCGGGTCGATTCCGAAATCACACAGCAGCTGGAGCGTGGGCAACGTGCTTGTCCAGGGCTGGCCCTCGCTCTGGTCGCGCCAGTCGAAGTCTCCGGGGAAGCAAGCGCCTCCCGACCACTGGCCGTCTTCGTCCTGCAATCCCAGCAGTCTGGCGCCCCAACCTTCGCTGGCTATCCGCGCGCGCTCTGCGTCGACGACTTCACCAAGCGCATGGACGAGATCGCGCAGCACCTGCCAGCGAATTGCGGGATCCGAATCGAGGAGCCAGTCCAGTACGGTCATTCGGTTCGAGTCTAGCACCGAGATGTGTTGGGATACCGGCCTCGCGAGGGCGCGCGGGACGGTCTGGGTGGCCTGCGGATGCACACGATAACTTGGCCGGTCACGCTCGCTGCCGCACACCTGGTAGCACAGCGCATGGGCTCCGCGGCTTAGGAAACCACTGCTCTATCCTCTGAGCTACCGGGGCGCCGGGGGAGTATATCGAGACACTCGGAGCGCGACCCTAGTCGCCCCAGCGTACGTCGTACACCCGCACTGCGTCCTCGATGCCCTTGAGCGCATGGGCGCCGCGATCACCGAAAGTGACCCCCGCCGATGTCCGCGCCAGCTCGCGCACGGTCGCTGACACCAGTACCTCGCCAGGCGCTGATAGCCCGCAGATGCGCGACGCGATGTTGACGGCCCCTCCGTGCACGTTGTTGTCCTCACGGATGACGTCGCCTGCATGTAATCCGATATGCAGCCCCAGCTGTGATGCGGTGCTCAGTTGGAGACAGCGGCGAGCTCCATCGATCGCCTGCGCCGCCGACGGGAATGTAGCCAAAACCCCATCGCCTAGCAGCTTGCCGTCGATCGCCGCGCCGCCCGCGTCGCGAATCGCCTCCCGCAAACCCTTATCGAGCGCGCGTGATGCGTCGCGGAATCGCGCGTCGCCCATCTGTTCCGTGAGTTCAGTCGAGGATGCGATGTCGGTGAACAGCATGACCGCGGTGCCGGACGAATCCGGTGGTGCGGCTCGTATACGGCGCGCTTCACCGGTCAGAAATTCGAGTGTTGGCATTAGCACGGATTCCGAGTCACCCACCCACGGAAAATGTGCGTCGCCCTCCAGGGGCACGAACTGCACGTTCGTAAGCTGCCTCGAGAGGTACTGGCCCCAGTGGAACGGGCAAACCATGTCGCCTCTCCGGTGCAGCACAAGCGTCGGCGTCGCGACTCGCGCCAGCACCGCCTGGTTGTCGAAGGAGACGTCTTGCAGCTTCATGGCCATCTCGTCGGATGCGGCGTCCCGCAGCATCCGCACCAAGCTTCGAAACATCTCTGGATCGGCGCCGCCTGGGAAGTAGTTCGTGGCCTCGGCCCGGTAGTACGCCGCAGGATCGACTCGTCGGAGCGCATTCATCGCCAGAACTCGGGCCCAGTTCTGCTCGTCCCGCCGGCCTCCGTCCGCGTAGGTGCCATACAGAACCAGCTTTCCGACGCGGCGAGGTTCCCGCACTGCGTACGCCATCGCGGGATTGCCGCCCCATGAGATCCCGAACAGGTCAATCGGTCCGCCTCCAACCGCCTCAACCACCGCGTCCAGATCGAGCATGTCGTCCTCTGACGTGAAGGTCTTGCGGTTTCGGTCGGACAGCCCGCATCCATGCCGGTCGTAGAGCACGAGCGTGCGATGTTCTGCCAGGGCCTTGCAGAATTTCTCTTGTGCCGCGGTCTCTCCGAGGTACCACTCGATGGTCGTGGTACCACCCGGCGGGATGACCAGGATCGGGCCGCTACCAAGAACCGCATACGCGGTACGCACCCTGTCAGGCCTCAAGGCATAGCGAATCTGTGGTTCCACGCGGCAATTATGCGGGATCGGCCTCGCTCGGGTACAGGTCAGGCGGGCAATGACGGGTCGGAAAGCCGAAAGGGATACGCATGATAACTTTGCGCCGCCGCTCGGTGCTCCACGTCCGCTACCACAACGCATAGGCCCGGCGAATTAGGAAACCTCGGTGCTCCAGGCCTGCTAGCAAACAACGCATAGGCCCGGCGAGTTAGGAAACCACTGCTCTATCCTCTGAGCTACGGGGGCGCGAGACGGCACGGATCTGCATCTGCCCCGCGCGCACGATCGGCGACCGATCGTGCTGTGGTATGGCTGCAGTGGCGCTGTTCCGCATGATAACTTTTCCCTCATCGCGGCGGCGCTGGGCACTCGAGGGCATCCTTGCGCTTGCGAGCGACCACCGCGCGGACGTAGGCTGAGGCCACTCCCGCAGTCCGGTGAGGAGAGCGCATGCCGTTGTCCGCGAGACTTCTGGACCTTCGGCGTTCGCAGTACTCACGCCGGCTTGTTGCGTACCACGTCGATGCCGCCCCGATGCAACGCGCTATGTACCGTCCATGAAAGTCCCTTGTGCGAACTGAGAGCCCGGGGGTTGTCATGCGCCATCTGTCTCGGCGTGGGCGCCACGCCCTCCTGTTCGGCGCACTCGTGGTGGCGGCCCTCGCTATGACGGGTCTGGGAGCCGGTGGGATGAACCACACAACTCGGCCGGTCGGTTCGCCGTCCTCCGTGACGACGGCGCCGGCCCCTGCTATTGCGATGACCCCGTCCGGCCCGGTGACACACCAGGGCCGCTGGCTCACCGACAGCGGCGGGCGGGTCTTGCTCATGCATGGCGTGAACATGGTCGCCAAGGAACCGCCCTACGAGCCAAATATGGTCGGCTTCTCGGACGAGGATGCGACGTGGTTGGCGGATAACGGATTCCGGGTGGTCCGCCTCGGCGTGCTGGCAACCGGGTTGATGTCGACTCCGGGCGTCGTCGACAACGCCTACATCACGCAGATCGCCGCCACCGTCGACATGCTCTCCCTGCACGGTATCTATACTCTGCTCGACTTTCACCAGGATGGCTGGGGGCCTGCTGAGGGCCCTGGCGTCCCTCTTGGCGACGACGGCTTCCCGGCATGGATGACCCGGACGAACTTCGCGTACAACAGCCAGACCAGCTTCCCGCTCTACTACATCACCAACCCGGCGATCCAGGCGGCGTTCCAGAGCCTCTGGGACAACGCCGCCGCATCCGACGGCACGGCGCTGCGGGCGGACTACGCGCAGATGTTCGCGGCGCTGGGCGCTCGCTTCGCCGGCAACGCCGACGTGCTGGGCTATGATCTGTTCAACGAACCATGGCCTGGGACGACCTGGCAGCCGTGCACCGCGACCCAGAACGGCTGCCCGGAACTCGACGCCTCCGAACTTGATCCCACCTACGCGAGCGCGGTCGCCGGCATCCGTGCGGCCGGCGACCAGCACCTCATCTTTGGGGAGCCGTTTACGCTCTTCAACTTCGGCGTTTCCACGACACACATCGCGGTCCCCGGCGGAGATGCCCAAGCAGGCATGGCCTTCCACATGTACACCACCGACCCGGCGAAGGAGCCGAACGTGCTCGCCAACGCCGCCGACTGGTCGGCGAGCACAGGCGGTGCGCTCATCAACACTGAGTGGGGGGCGACCACCGATGCCGCAGCGGTGAGCCGGCAAGGGGGCGAAATGGATGCGGCGCTGATGCCGTGGATCTTCTGGTCCTACTGCTGCGAGGTGGTGCGCTCCCTCAACTCACCGCCTGCCGGCGCGAACCTCGTGGATTCGACGGTGGGAGCGCTCGTGCGGCCCTACCCGCTGGCCGTGTCGGGGACGCCGACGTTTTCAAGCTACGATACGGCGATCAGAGCGCTCAATTTTACCTGGTCGACCAATCGGGTTGGTGGCGGAAGCTTCGCGGCGGGCGCCGTGACTACGTTCTCGGTGCCAGCATCGGTGTACCCCGACGGCTACGGCGTGTCGGTGACCGGTGGCTCCGTGGTGTCGGGGTGCGGCACGAGCGAGGTCTCCGTCAGCGCGGCGCCGAACGTCTCGTCGGTCACCGTGCGGATCGTGCGCGGCGCCTCGGTGCCGGTCACCTGCGTACCGCTGGCCAGCGTCGGCGGCATCGCCGACCGGCCCAACCTGGTGCCCGAGCCGTCGGGCTCCGCCGCAACTCGGGCGCGCGATGCCGCGCCGCGATCGGCCGGTCGCACGACTGCGTACGCGCTTGCTGGCGCTGTCCTCGCGGTGGTCGTAGCGGCCGGCGCCAGCGGCTGGTATCTGCGTCGCAAGCGGCCGGCGTAACGGCGTCGCGTCAGCCCGTCGGAGACCGTCGGTTAGGCCGCTGCCCGCACGGACGTGATCGGCGCCCGCGCCATCGCATCCGCCGCTACGGCGTTAGTTGCCCCTGCGATGCACGATTCCCGCCACCATCTCCTTCACGGCCTGCTTCGTGAACCCGATCCGGTCTTCGTCGCCCTTGAGGAACGATGACGTGAACGCCTTCGCCTGATCCAGCGTGATATGTGGCGGCAACGGCGGGACGTCCGGATCCGTGATCGCTTCGAGGATCACCGGCCGGTCGGCATGGAGCGCCTCGTCCCAGGCAGGGCCGATCTGCTCCGGCCGGTCGACGTAAATGCCCCGCAGCCCCAGCAACTCCGCATAGCGGGCGTAGGCGACGTTGGGCAGATCCTGTGATGCGGCGAACTTCGGGTCGCCCTCCATCGCTCGCATCTCCCACGTCACCATATTGAGGTCGCGGTTGTTGAGCACGAGCACAACGAGCCGGGGGTCCTTCCACTCCCTGTAGTACTTCTCGATCGTGATCAGCTCGTTCATGCCGTTCATCTGCATCGCGCCGTCGCCGACGAGCGCGACCACGGGCCGGTCCGGGAAGGCGAACTTCGCGGCGATCGCGTACGGGACGCCGGGGCCCATCGTCGCCAGGTTGCCCGAAAGCGAGGCCATCATGCCGTCGCGAATGCGGATGTCGCGGGCGTACCAGTTCGCGGACGTGCCGGCGTCCGACGTGATGATGCAGTTGTCGGGCAGCCGAGGCGAGAGCTCCCAGAAGACGCGCTGCGGGTTGATCGGATTGGCGTCGTGCATCGCGCGAGATTCGAGCGTTTCCCACCATTCGCGGACGTTCTTTTCGATCTCGTCGCGCCAGGACGTATCCGTCTTCGGCCGCAGGAGTGGCAGCAGCGCGCGCAGCGTCTCGGCGCTGTCCCCGGTGAGGTTGACCTCCATGGGATAGCGCACGCTCAGCATGCGGCCATCGAGATCGATCTGGACGCCGCGCGCCTGACCTTCCTTCGGCAGGAACTCGGAGTACGGAAAGCTCGAGCCGACCATGAGCAGCGTGTCGCAGTTCTTCATCATCTCCCAGCTCGGCCGCGTGCCCAGCAGGCCGATGGAGCCGGTGACGAACGGGAGGTCATCGGGCAGCGCCGCCTTGCCGAGCAGGGCCTTGGCGACGCCGGACTGGAGTACATTGGCTACCTGGACCACCTCGTCCCGCGCCCCGAGCGTGCCGGCGCCGATGAGCATGGCGACCTTGCTGCCGGCATTGAGCACGCCGGCGGCGCGCTGAAGATCGACATCTCTGGGGATCACCCGCGGCGACGTGAAGCCGACGCCGGAGTGGATGGCGCCGTGCACGGCCCCCGGTTTCTTCGCATCAAGCTCCTGCACGTCCTTGGGCAGGATTACGCAGGTGACGGTGCGCTGATCGCGCGCGATGCGGATCGCCCTGTCGATGACGTGCCGCGCCTGCTCGGGCTGCGTGACCGTGTGGACGTATTCGTGGGCAACGTCTTTGAACAGAGATTCCAGATCGACTTCCTGCTGGAAGTCGCCGCCCATCGAGAACGTCGCCGACTGGCCGACGATTGCGACGACGGGTTGATGGTCGAGCTTCGCGTCGTAGAGACCGTTGAGGAGGTGAATCGCGCCGGGCCCTGACGTCGCGACACAGACACCGACTTCGCCCGTGAACTTCGCGTGCGCGCAGGCCATGAACGCCGCCATTTCCTCGTGACGCACCTGCACGACATCGATCGCGCCGTCCGCGCGCTGAATCGCGCCGAAGAGGCCGTTGATGCCATCGCCGGGGTAACCGTAGATGCGCCTGACGCCCCACTGGCCCAGGCGCTCGACGATGAAATCACTAACGTCCATGGGGTCCTCCTCATCGCCGTCATAGAGGCGACTGACGGCAACTCCGCACTATTTGCGCGGCGTTCGTGGGCGCGGCGCTCAATCGCCACTGGCAGGTCGCCAAGAGGCTCGCATCCCGCCGTTGTGATTGGAGTTCGCTCAGGAACATACCGCTGGTGAACATGGGGCGCTTGCGAAGCCGCAGCCGGTTGGCGTGAGCGGCGTCGCAGCGGCACTGGCGGTCGATGCCCGCGCGGGGTGTGCACCGTTACGAGGTTATATCAAGAGTGCATACGGTTCGGTGTACGAACCGCGGCGCGCATCAACGATTCCTATCGATCGATGTGCACGCGAGCTTGTTCTACATGGCTCTTCAACGAGCCCATCAAGCGCCGGGGATCGAGATGATCGCTCTTGTCGAGCTCCCCTCTCCACACGGTGGAGACGGGTTTGGGGTGAGGCCGTGAGACGACGAAGGCGAACACCGCGGCCACCACCACGAAGGCGATCAGTACGATGGCGGTTTCCAGTCCAGTGATCCCCCGTTCCTCACGCGCAGCGCAGGCATTCCTTGATCCGTTCCATCGTTACTCCTCCTCGGGGAAATCGCTTGTGCGGACTGTTCCGCACCGCTCGATCACTACGTCGCTGATAGGCAGTTCCTGTACGGGTATAGGTTCGTATTCCTAGGGGAACCCTCGCACGGTGAATGCACCCGACTTGAGCGGGTGCTGGCACCCGCGCCCTCACCCTCTCCTTCGGCGAGTCTGCGACCGCCCGTTCGGGCACCCTCTCCCAAGAAGGGAGAGGGGATCGGGAGCGGAAGCAGACGTCGGCCTCGCCCCCGACGACCGATGACAGACGACCGCGCCTCGCTCCCACCATCTCCCGCAGATCAGCGGTTCCCCGCATATGCCCATCACGAGGTGATCCGATAACGAGAGAGACGTATGGAGAATCTACAGACTCGGATCACCGTCTTGATCGTCGAGGCCGACGGGCTGCTGCGCGACATGATGCACACCGTGCTCAGCGCGGAAGCCCGGCTGGCGGTCGTCGGCGTCACCGGCGATGCGGCCGAAGCCGTCCAGATCGCCGCCACCGTGGCGCCGGACGTCGCACTGATTGGCCTTGACCGCGACGGCGAGCAGGAAGCGCTGGCGGTCGCCCAGGCGATCTCGGCGTCGCGCGTACGGATCGTCTTCCTCGGCGAGCATCCGGACCGGCGCACGCTCGCCGCCCTGCCCGCCTTTCGCGCGGCCGGGTGGTCGTACCTGCTCCGCCAGTCCGTCAGCGACATCGCCACGCTCGTGCGCGCGATCGACGGCGCGGCGATGGGGTTAGTCGTCCTCGACCCGCTCGTCGTCGAAAGCCTCGGCCGGCGTGAGAGCCGGCTCTCCTCGCTCACCAGGCGCCAGCTCGAAGTGCTGTCGCTGATGGCGAAGGGTCACAACAACGCCGCCATCGCTCGCGCGTTGGTGCTCGAGGAGAAGTCCGTCGAGAACCACATCAACGCCATCTTCGGCCAGCTCAACCTGAGCCGTGACAACGCCGCCCACCCGCGCGTCAAGGCGGTGCTGCTGTACCTGCAAGAGGCGACGGGAACCGCAGACGCCGGCACGCCTGCCGATGCCGCGGCGCGCAAGGCTGCTTAGCCAGTTCGGCACCGCCTCCAGACTTTTTGCCACGTGTCAGAACAACAAACTGACAGCCATGCGCTGACAGTCATCGCCGCCTCTTGCGGCAGCTTCAGTGCTATGCGGCGTGTGCGCCGTCGGACGACTGCGCTCGCGGTTCTGCCGGCGCGACGCCCGTACCTCTGCGCCGCCTGCTCTGCGGAGGCTTGCGCCATGCTCTTGTAATAGCTCGGGTTTGATACCTCGTCGAGCGCTTTGAACGCCGGCGCGAGGGCCGTACCCAGGTCAGTCGCCACTTGACATCCCCCTTGCCGTGTCCGCACAAACGTCCGATGATGGCGGTATGAAGCTCGCGCTTGGCATCGTCGCCTTCCTCGCCGTGGTCGCCATCGTGCTCTCTGCGGTTGCCCTCACGCGCGACACCTCATCGTCTACCGCTGCGCAGACCACTCCGGTAACGCGGGACGCCTGCGCGAAGCTTCGTGACTTGAGCGATGCGACGATGTTCAAAACTGGCCCCGAGTTCTTCCTGATGATGATCGACTTGGACGACGGATTACTCCGTGCGTGCCTCAAGGAGCGGTAGCCAGCACGCCGGGGTTGAGCTTCAACGTCTGACGCGCACTCCGCCCGAACCACTTGACGAGCAACGCGGCAACCTTCGGGTCGGACGAGATCAGGGCGTTCCGCGCAGCGGCACTCACGGCGTCGAAGACTTTTAGCGCCGGTATCTGCGACAACGCCGCTTCCGTGATCGCCTGCACCAGCACGTCCGGTGTGGATGGGTCTTCCTTCATCACGTCGTCTCGTATCTCCTGCGTCACCTGCTGGCGCATTGCGGCCGCGCTTGCGGCTTCGGACGGAACACTCCCATCCTGCTGCATCTCCTTCCAGATATCCTTACTCACGTCGAAGTAGCCGCTCGCGGCGATCTCCTTCACCGCCTGCCGGTACTCCTGCACCTTCGGCGTTGTGTGGCTGAGTCCGGTATTCGCGTCAAGGTGCGCCTGCGCTTCCGGCGAGAGCTTGGCCTGATACTGGTCGAGCGCGTCCGAGAGCGCAGTCTGGTCGGCGACAAACCCTGTCTTGGGGTCGCTGTTGTCCGCAAACACCCGATAGTAGCCGTCCAGCACGTCGTCTCCCGTCGGCTTGTCCCCGCCTTGCTGCTTAAGCAGCGCCAACCGCCCCGCTTGGTTCGCTTGCAACTGCTTACGTTGGTCGCGCCACTGAGACGGGCTCATCGCCCCGGCTGTGAGCGATGCGTCGAGCGCTTCCTGCTGCTTTTGTGTCTCCGCCATCGCATCCCGGAACGGTGATGGGTTCTGGTCGAGTACCGCCTGCGCCTGGGCGACCTTCGGGTCGCCCGCGTACTTTGATGCCGCCGCGGGGCCACCGAGCTGCTTCTGCGCGTCGGCGAAGTCGTGGTACCCGTCGCTCTTCGCGGCCGCGTCGCGGGCGTCCGCGAGTATCTTGTATGGCTGCTGGTAGGTCGAGGTGCTGAGCCCGTGCGTCTCAGCCACAAAGGTGAACGGTGCAGCAATAGGCCCGGCTTGCTGCCACGACTGCACGGTGCTCTCAAGCGAGATCGGCGCCGTCTGGTTGAAGGCGTAGATCAGCGCGCCCATCGGCGTGTTGATGTTCATCCCCTTCACGCCCGTATCGTTGTTGAAGATGCCGGAGTTTTGCGTCCGCCCCTGGTTCACCAGCTCGTCCCATGCCAGCTTGGGGCCGCCCGGCGCGATCTTGTTGCCGATAAAGTTCGAGACCAACCGGCGCCGATCCACATCACGCGCGGGCAAGCCGGGAGTCTGGGCTTTCCCGCGCGACATCTGGATCAGCGTCCTTACGAGTGATTGGTCCGCGCCCCAGTAATTCCAGCGGACGGGGCCGATGCTCATCTGCCCGAACGTCGATGACAGGTCGTTCAGATCGACGTTGACGTAGGACGGCTTGCCCGCCTTATCGAGTGCGTAGCCCGTCGTTGCCGCGAGTCCCAACGCCCCCATTCCCATCCCGATATACGCGCCCACGTTCTCGGCGATGATGCGCCGCGCTTCTGGCGAATAGCGGTCGCCGCCGTTGACCGCGACACGGAGCAGGTCTGCAACGAACTGCGGGCCGGATACCTGGCCACGCGTCGAGAACAAGAGGCTGGACAGGGCATCCGCCGTCGCGCTCTCCTTCAGCTTCCCAATGCTTCCGCGCAGAGTCGCGTTGTTGACGTGGTCCATGTACAGCTGGAAGTCGGCGTCGCTAACGGGTGCTCCGGTACGCTTGACCGCGCGGTCTACCCACTTATCGAGTACTGCTTGCCGCATCCAGTTACCCGGCGCGACATAGGCGCGTTCGGAACCGACAACCGCCGCTCCAACACGTCCGAGCGGCCCGGGAGCTTCATCAAGGTGCTGCGTCCATGGGCTCGTAAACTCCTCTCCCGACGTTTCCGGCGAACCCGTGCCACGTTCGAGAAAAGCCAGATTCCGCTCGTACTTTGGGTCTTGTGAACGCTCGAAATTAGGGAACGACTTGGCGTCAGCCATGATCGCGTTGTAGTTCTCTTCGCTCCGGAACGCCTTGAACTGCTTGCCGTACATTTGCCACCACTCGACCGGGTTGCGCGGCAGCAACCGCCATCCCTGGCGCCCGCCCCAGCCGATGTCGAACGAGGTCTTGACCGTCTTGATGAGCTGCAACGGCGAGAGCCCTGCTTGCAGGAACCGCGTGAAACGGGAAGTGACCTCCGGCGTCTTGCTGACGCTCACCGCCCCGACGTAGGCGTCCGTGGCGGTGTCGGCCAGCGCCAGTTGCATCGCGCCGGCATCACTCGGCGCGGCTGCTCTTGGCCCGCTGTCTGGAGGCGTGCCACTCGTGGCGGTTGGTGGTTCCATGGGTGGAGAGCCGTTGAAACCGCCTGCTGCGGCCACTGGCGCCGTGGCCTGCTTGCTCTCCATCGCCCGCATCAGCATCGCCATCTGCTTCGGGCTGGGCTCTTCGCCCTTCAGCAGCATGTTGATCACCGCCCGCGCGCCTACCCTAGCGCCAGGCGTCTCCGTCCAATCGCCGTGGTCGACGAGGTTGTGGAGGTGGGCGAGCTGCTCAGGGTCGGGGTTGAACGCCCGCTCCGGCGGTCCTACACTAGCAGCGATGTTCTCACTACTCGTCCCCCCTCGCAAGTCTCCTTCCGGTACGATCTTCCGCGTCGTTGAACCCGACGGTTCCGTCCCCATCGTCGAGTCGATCGCCGGTGGCGCCTGGGGGCCGCGGCCTGGTGCGCCCTCGATAGATGAGGTAACCGCGTTCCCACCGGCGTCAGTCGTCGAGGTCGCCGAAGCGCTGGGGCGCACCGCCTCACCCCCCGCCTCACCCAAGTACACTTGATCTAATTGGTCGCGCCGGGCGCCGGTGATCAGCGATAACAGCGGGTCATCGTCGTCGCCGGCGGGATCGGCAAGCCCTGCGAGACGTCCGGTCGCCCGCGCCGCCAGATCTTCATCCGGATCTGGCAGGCGAGCGGGAGCGCGGACGCTGCCGAGCCCCAGCTTGACCAGGCCGGCGGCGAGGCCGATCGCCAGCACAGCACTCGCGAGCGTCACGAGCGCCTGCTTTCCCATGGCCTGCCCGTGCTCGGCCTGGATGACGGAGGTTGGGAGGCAGGAAGCAACGTTGAGGCCGCGGTCGATCTGCGTATCCTTGCCGATCGGCGCCAGACCGCAGATCGAGTCGACGCCGTCGATCGTCGCGCGGACGCCGTTCGGCCCGAGAGTCGAGCCCTTCCAGGGCTGCCCCACGAGCTCGTCGGGGACGCCGGCGGCGAAGAGGCCGGCGTTGTTGATGATCACATTGCGGCTTCCATCGACCGCGGCTAGCAGGGTGGCGGTCCAAAGGCGCGAGGGATCGGCACGCGCGACCAGCACACCCCACGTCGTCCCATCTGGTTCGCGCAGCGCGGACGTGTACTCCACGTACCCCCGCCGGCCGGACTGCGAGAGGATCACGTCGGAGTTTGCCGGCGAGAGGTTCGCGCGGGTTTCGGCGAAGGCCGCGCTGTCCCGCACGCTCACGAGCGACGCGTCGGTCGTCGCGAGGACCAGCCCGCCTCGCTCGGCGATGGTCAGCGAATCGAAGCGGTTGAGATTCAGAAAGAGCAGCCCCTGCAGCGCGCGCACGCGTTCGTCCTGCGCGGCCGTCTTGTTGCGCACGATCGGGTCTTCGGCGTCCCGCAGGATCTGGATGTAGCCGGCGAAGGCGTCGCCCGTAGCAAGCGTCGCGCTGTGTGAAGCGAACGACGCGGCCTCATTCGACGCGCGCGTATCCGCGGCCCGCCTGTTGAACGCGCCGGCGCTGTAGTAGGTGAACGCCGAGACGAGGGCAACCGCGAGTGCGACCGCCGCGACCGCCGCAACGAGCGGCGACCCTCTCGCCCGTCGCACCCATGCAGGCCGGACCATCGCGAGCGGTAGCAGCGGCGTGCGCGGAGTGGCGCCGCCGGAATCTGTCCGCCGCTGGGTCGGGATCAATCTGAATCCCATATCTGCATCCATGATCGGTGCCAGCACCCAGATCGGGGCAGGGGCGGTTCCCTCATTTTGGCTGGACTGGACGTTGGAAGTTGGAGTTGGAGCTGGACTTGGAAGTTGGAGGTTGGGCTGGACGTTGGAAGTTGGAGGTTGGAGGCTGGGAGCCGACGATGCCGGACCTCGCTCGATCGTAGCGGAGGAGCTTCAGCTCCGTCGCGTCCCGCAGAGGGAAACTGTCACGGTGGAAGCTGGAGAAGCCGTGCGCGGCCATCTATCGTTCATCTTCCATATTCCACCTTCGATCGGACCGCGGCAGAACTCCCGCACCTATCGCCAACCGGGTTGACGAACGGGCGTGCTGTTCCTATACTCCATCCTCGTACACCTGTTCGGATGACGGGAGGTAGGATGCCGCTCGCGCACGCCTTGGAGGCCCTTCGCAGAGACCCGGAGCTTGCGGCCGGATTCGTCGAATGGCGGGAGCTGCCCGAATGCGCTGCTCGCTACGCGCCCTTCCCGCTGCGGACGGACGGTCGCTTGATCGACGCGCTCTCGCGACGTGGAATAGGACAACTCTATACCCATCAGGCCGAATCGATGGCGGCGGTGATGCAAGGGCGGTCGGTGACCGTCGTCACGCCCACCGCCTCAGGAAAAACGCTCTGCTACAACCTTCCGGTCGTCCAGTCGATCCTCGACGACCCGGAGTCGCGGGCACTCTATCTCTTCCCTACGAAAGCGCTCGCTCAGGACCAGATGCAAGAGTTGCACGAACTCATCACCGAACTCGCAGTCGACATAAGAACATTCACATACGACGGGGACACGCCCGGCGACGCGCGCCGCAAGATCCGCGAGGCCGGGCACGTCGTCGTGACGAATCCGGACATGCTCCACACCGCGATCCTGCCGCACCACACGAAGTGGGTGCAGCTGTTCGAGAACCTGCGCTACGTCGTGATCGACGAGCTGCACCAGTACCGCGGCGTCTTCGGCAGCCACGTCGCGAACGTCGTCCGGCGGCTTCGGCGCGTCTGCAAGTTCTACGGCTCCGACCCGATCTTCATTTGCTGCTCGGCGACCATCGCGAATCCGCGCGAGCTGGCGGAGAACATCGTCCGCAAGCCAATGCATCTGATCGACGACAATGGCGCGCCGCGAGGTCGGAAAGTGGTCGCGATCTACAATCCGCCGATCGTGAACCGCGAGCTGGGCATCCGCCAGAGCAGCGTTGGCGCCGCCCGCGCGATCGGCGCGAAGCTGCTGCAGGCAGGCGTGCAGACGATCGTCTTCGCGCCGTCCCGGGTCCGCGTCGAGCTGCTCTTGCGGCATCTCCGCGAGTCTCTGAAGCAGCGTGTCGGTGAGCCACCGAAGGTCGAAGGCTACCGCAGCGGCTACTTGCCCAACGAGCGCCGCGCCGTCGAGCGCGGTCTGCGGGAGGGGCGCATTCGCGGCGTCGTGGCGACGAACGCGCTCGAGCTCGGCATCGACATTGGCGGCCTCGATGCGGCGGTCCTTACCGGATTCCCCGGGACGCTCGCCAGCGCGTGGCAGCAGATGGGGCGCGCCGGCCGCCGGAACGGGCTGGCGTTCTCGGTGCTGATCGCCTCTTCGTCGCCCCTCAACCAGTACGTGGCGACGCACCCGGAGTATCTCTTCGATACGTCGCCGGAGGCGGGGCTGATCGACCCCGACAACCTGCTTGTGCGCATCGGCCACATGAAGTGTGCCGCCTTCGAGCTGCCGTTCGACGAAGGTGAGGCCTACGGGCCGGATTCGCCCGAGCTGCTGGAGATGCTCGCGGACGAGGGTGTTCTCGTGAAGGCCGGTGGCCGCTATCACTGGATGACGGAGGTCTTTCCCGCCGAGCACGTCAGCCTGCGGTCAGCAGCGATCGACAACTTTGTCGTGATCGAGCAGGGACCGAAGCCGCGCGTGATCGGGGAGGTCGACCGGCCCGCAGCGCCGTTGCTCATTCACGATGAGGCGATTTACATGCATGGCGGCGTCCAGTATCACGTCGACCGCCTCGACTGGCACGAAAAGAAGGCGTACGTACGGAAGGTCGACGTCGACTACTACACCGATGCGAACCTTGCCGTCGATCTGGAGGTTCTGGAGTCGTTCGAGCGGGCGCCCGCGAAGGGGTGCGAGGTGGACCACGGCGAGGTGGCCGTGCGCGACGTGGCGACGATCTTCAAAAAGCTGAAGCTGGACACGAACGAGAACATCGGCTGGGGGCGGATCAGCATCCCGGAGGAGAGCAGGCACACGACGGGATACTGGTTCGCGCTGGGCGAGGCAGCGACGGACGGGCTCGGCCGGGCGGCGCTTCAGGGTGGCCTCTGGGGCGTGGCGCACCTGCTGCGCAACCTCGCGCCGATCTTCCTGATGTGCGACGCGCGCGACCTGCAGGCGGTGGCGCAGGTGCGGTCGCCCTTCACCGAGCGGCCGACGCTCTTCCTGTATGAGAATCAGCCCGGCGGCGTCGGGATGTCGCGAAGGCTGTTCGAAATTCACTCACAGCTCATGCAGGCGGCACGCGAACTGCTGTCGAACTGTGGCTGCCCCGGCGGCTGCCCTGGTTGCGTCGGCCCAGCCTCAGGCGGCAGCGATGCAACCTCCGCGGTCGACGCGGGCAAGCGCTCGGCCCTCATATTGCTGCGACGGCTCTGTGAGTAGCGCCGATGCGCGGAGTGTCGCGCTGACGGTTGATGGGCTGCCGCTGCGGTCGATTCCGGCGCTCCTCGTCCACGCACGCGCATCGAGAGGCCGTGCGCGGCGATCCGCGCGCTCCGGATGACATCGGGGACGGTCCGAGAACGACTCCGCTACGCCGTCGGCGTGCACGCTTCGGCGACGCCCGCGCGGCCCGCGCCGCTTGCCCGGTCTCCGGCAGATCTCGCCGAGGCGTTGCGTGGCGAGTGGCACGAGTCGGCGGCGGGACCGGTCTTCGTGCGCGACGAATGGTTTTCGCTCGATCACTTGCATGGAGCGCTACCGTTGCGTTCGGCGCTGGACGCCGCGCCCGACGCCCTGGCGCATCTGGTACAGCTCGCCGAGGCACCGCCCGTGGCGCGGCTGGCCTTCTTCGACATCGAGACCACCGGGCTCTCGGGCGGCGCCGGCACGTACATCGTGCTCGCCGGTCTCGGCTCATACGAGCTCGCATCTCCGGGCGAGGCGCCGGCGTTTCGCATGCGGCAGTACTTTCTCGCCGACCTCGCGCACGAGCGGGCGATGCTGTCGCTGCTCGCCGATGATCTCGCGCGCTTCGAGGGTCTCGTCACGTACAACGGGCGCTCGTTCGACATACCGTTCGTGCAGACGCGCCTGACGCTCGCGCGCGTGCCGTACCCCTGCGCCGGTCTGCCGCACTTCGACCTGCTGCACATCGTGCGCCGCCTCTACCGCCATCGCATGCCCGCGTGCCGGCTCGCCGACGCCGAGCGGCGCTTGCTGCGCATCGACCGGCCGGATGACGTGCCCGGCTCGCTGATCCCGGCGATCTATTTCGAGTACCTCCTGAGCGGCCGGGTGAGCGCCCTGCGCGGCGTGTTCAGACATAACGCAGATGACGTACTGTCGCTGGTCGGCGTCCTCGCGCGAGCGGCCGCGCTGCTCGGCGCCGCGCCGAAGGACCCGGACGATGCTGTCGCGGTCGCGCGCTGGTGGGAGCACGCGGGTGATGCCGGCCGTGCCGCCGACCTGTATCGCTTCGCGCTGCCGTGGCTCGAAGGGGGCGACGACTGGACGTGGGCAGCCATACGCTACGCGCGGCTGTGCCGCCGCGCCGGCCAGCGCGAGGAGGCGGCGAGGCTCTGGCGGAAACTCTGGGCCGGCGGGCACCGCCCGTCAGGCATCGACCTCGCGAAGCACCTGGAGCACCATCTGCGGGACTTTTGCGGGGCGGTAGAGGTCATTGAGACCCTCCTGAGGGGCGCACAAGAGCCCGAACGCCAGGAGTTCAGCCAGCGGCTCGAACGGGTCCGCCGGAAGCTGCGGACGAGGGCGTCGGCGTAGTCACTGGCCGGAAGGTGCATTTACTCCTGCGTAATAACACTTTCGGTTCTGTGACGACGACCACTATGTAAACACCATTTCGTCAACTATACTCGTGCCACACCCAATTACATTTCGCTAACAGCGACAGAAGATGTCAAGGCTTGGCAAGAGCCAACAAACACCTCCAGTTACCACTGCGGGGAGCGCAGTCAGGGAGTCTTTTCATGCCCCGTCTCACACTACTCGTACTTGCGGCCGCCCTCGGCGTCCTCGTCTTCGCCTGGGCTGGCGTGCCGAGCCGATCCGCTTCGGCGGAAGTCACCTTCGCACAGGCCGACCTCAACAGCGATGGCGCCGTCAATTCGACTGACCTCCTAATCACGGCGAGAGGGATTGTGCCGCAGGCGGACGTCAACCGCGACGGGGTCACGGACGCCAACGATATCGCAGCCGTCGCGGCCGTCGCGCTGCGTCATGATCCGGCGCCGACGGCCACGCCGTCGGCGGCGGGACCCGGCTGGTTCGGCTCCTATTTCGCGAACACGTCCTTCGCCGGCGCGCCCGCGCTGATCCGGCAGGACGCCAACATCGACTTCACCTGGACCGGTGCTCCCGACGCGGCGGTGCCGGCTGATTACTTTTCTGTTCGCTGGACGCAGTTCATGATCGTGCCCGCCGGCTCGTATACGTTCACACTCACGCACGACGACGGCGCCCGCCTGTACATCGATGGCAACCTGGTGATGGACGAGTGGTTCATGCAGGGCCCGAGGACATACGCAAAGCAGATCAGCCTGAGCGCCGCCCCGCACCAGGTGACGGTGGACTACTTCACGACCTACGGTCTGGCGGTAGCCAAGCTCTCGGTGCAAGCGGACGGATCTCCGCAAGCAGCCGCGAGCTCGGCATCACCGCCGACATCGACCATCACCGCATCGCCGACTGCGACAGCAACGAGCACGGTGACAGCGACGAGCGCGCTTGTCGCCCCTTCGGCGACGGCAACGGACACATCGACTGCGACGGCAACGGAAACCGCAACTGCAACGGCGGCGCCCACGATGACGACGACACCCACACCGACCGCGACGACGCAGACGCTTCTGACGCCCGAGCTGCCGCCCACTTCGACACCGACGGTGGCGTTGTCCACGTCGGCTCCGATGGTCCCCGCGCCAGCGATGCCCACGAGCGTGCTGAGCGGAACGCGCGACAAGTTCCTCTGGCCCTTCTCGGCCACGTCGATCTGGAACATGCCGATCGGCTCTGGCGCCGTGTATGTGCCGGCCAACATCCAGCTGGCGAGCGCCTGGAAGGGCGGCGAGATCACGACCGATGACGAATACCTGGGGCTCGATCCCAGCGCTCCGCTGCGGCCCTTGAACGGCGGTAGCACGCTGGTGCACGTGCCGGCGTTCATGGCGGCGAGTGGTTCATGGAACAGTGTGGCCGCCTTTCTGACGGACGACGGGCGCGTGGTTCAGGGACAGCCGCTGGTGCTCGCGGCGGGTGGCGACCCCAGCTGGCAGTACAACTACCCGACGGTGGACCTCGCCGGCGACGGTATCGACGGCGCGCACGGCGGCAGCGGGCTCTCTTCCTTCGGCGGCTCGGTGCGCAAGGGCGAGCTTTCGAGCGCCTCGCCGCTGCAGCATGCGCTCAAAGTGAACCTGTTCGGACAGCGGTTTCTCTCCATCAGCAACGGCGGCTTCCGCTGGCCCGCGCGCCACTCCGACGCGTACGCCAGCCCAACCACATACGGTGGCCAGGTCGAGGCATTGCGGATGGGCTCGCTGCTCGCACTCGCGCCCGACGTCGATATCGAAGCGCTGGGGTTGCAATCGGCTCAGGCGCGCAAGATCGCTCATGCGATGCAGGACTACGGCGCCTACGTCGCGGACGACACGGCCTGGGACGTGCATGCGATCGATATCGAGAAGGGCGCCGAATTCGGGGACGGTGGCAGCTTCCACGCGGACCTGCAGCGCATCTTCACGATGCTGAGCGTTGTCGACAACAACAGCGCGTCGAGCATCGGCGGCGGCGGTGTGCCGCGTCTGCCGCTGGCGCCGATCATCGGGAACTGAGGGGCGGAACCGGCGGCCAATGGTGTGGACCGCGCCCGCGTAGTATCATCGCGTCCTGATACCTCAAGTAGACCTCGAGGAGGCAGGACATGAAGGATCTTCGCGGCGCAAACGCCATCGTCACAGGTGCGTCGCGTGGGCTTGGCGTCCATATCGCCGACGCGCTCGCAGCCCAGGGGGCGAATCTCGTCCTCGCCGCGCGTTCGCCCGAAGGACTGGCGACGACTGTCCGCGTGGCCGAGGCGCGCGGCGTGCGAGCGCGCGCCGTCGCCTGCGACGTCACCTCACGGGATGATCTCGAGCGGCTCGTCGAGACAGCAGAGGCCGAGTTCGGGTCGATCGACATTCTCATCAACAACGCCGGGCTGGAGGCCACCGGAACGCTCGCGGAGATCTCTTTTGACGAGATCGATGCCGTGCTGCGCACGAACCTCAGCGCCGCGATCTGGCTGACGAAGATGGTGCTGCCCGGCATGCTGCAGCGGCGCAAGGGTGCAATCGTTGGCGTCTCGTCGATGGCGGGGAAGGTCGGCGTCGCATACGAATCGATCTACGCGGCGTCGAAGCACGGACTCAACGGCTTCACCGACTCTCTGCGGTCCGAGCTCGACGGGAGTGGCGTCACGGTCAGCGTGGTCTGTCCGACATTCGTCAGCGGCGCCGGCATGTGGGCCGACGCGCACGCGGGCGCGGCGCCGCTCTTCGCTCGCGAGGTCACACCCGAGAAGGTCGCGGCGGGCGTCATCAAGGCCGTTCACGGGACGCCGGAGGTGCTGGTGACGGTCGGGCCGATTCGCCCCCTCGTGCTGCTCTTCGAAACCGCGCCCCGCTTGCGCACGCCGGTGATGAAATACCTCGGCGTGACGCGCGTCTGGAGGCGCGCCGCCGATGTCCGCAGGCGGGACCGAAGCGCGGATGAGTCGGGCGAGACAGCGGGCGCGTCCCCTGCTTCCCACACCACTCTGGGTTCGACAATCGAGCAAGAAGAAGCCCGCCACGTCTGAGACGACGGCGGGCTCTTAAGCGAACGTCCGAGTGCCTCCTACGCGAGCTTTGCTTCGAGCATGGCGAGGACTTCCCGAATGGTTTCTTGACGCCAGTTGGCCCACATCGGCCCCGTCTGGAAGCTGATGTTCTCCTGCTTTGCGGCTTCCTTCTCCTCGGGCGTCATGTCCGGTTTGCGCAGGCGTGCGTACATCGGGCCCAGCTTCTCCCGCATCTCCTGGTATGCGAGTTGCGGGCGTTCGGTGAAGTGCCCAAGGTACGCCATGTCGCGCGAATAGAACACGGCAACGGGGATTGACTCGTGCTCGCCGCCGTTCAGGAACTCCGCCATGATGTCTTTGTTCTGATCGCGGGCGAACATCCGCAATTCCATGCCCGTCGCCTCGGCGATGCGCTGGAACACGGGCAGCCCGCGGAATACGTCCGGGCACCAGTCTTCGCCGATGACCATGATCTTCGCGGGGCCGCCGGGTTTCGCCATCAGCGACTTCCAGCGGGCGACCTCGTCGGTGGGGACAGTCGTGCCGGCGTAGTTCTCTTCGAAGCGCTTTTGATTGCGCTCAATCGAGTTCACGTACTCGGCGTAGGGCATGCCCGCAGCGAACCGCTCTGCTGTCATCACGCTCGCCTGTTGCTGCACCATGCCGGGCTCCTTCGTTGCTCGATACGCCTTTGGGATTGCAGTGTAACATCTACAGTGCACCCGATTTGCGTATTGGCTGCCCAAATGGATGGACGCGCGAGGCCCCGTGGTACTCTGACGATCGTGGATCATCTCCCTCCCTCCGCCGAGCTTTCCTCCGATACTCCGGTTGCTCACGGTGGCGCGCGTTGGCGTAGAGACCTCGTATTCTTCGCCATCGCTGTCACCGTGATCGCGCTCGACCAGCTCACGAAGTGGCAGGTGCGCGAACACCTGGGAATGTTCGAACAGTGGCCGTCCCATGAGATCTGGCATGTCCGGATTATTCACGTTGTGAACAGCGGCGCCGCGTTCGGGATCCTCCAAGGCCAGACACCCTTCCTCATCGTCACCAGCTTCTTCGGGCTGGCCGCGATCGTCCTCTACTACGTCTATCCGCCGATGGACAACGGCCTCATCCGCGTCGCGCTGGGGATGCAGCTCGGGGGCGCCGTGGGCAATCTCATCGACCGCATCCGGGTGGGTGAAGTGACGGACTTTATCGATGTCGGCCGCTTTCCGACGTTCAACGTGGCGGACGCCAGCATCAGCATCAGCATCGTTGCCGTGCTGATCTTCTTCGCCATGCAAGAGGCCGAAGGGAACAAGCAGGAGCCCGCGCCCGCGGTCTCCGCCGATGCACCGGGCAGGACCGCGCACGAAGACTGAGCTTGCGGCTGACCGGGACGGCGAGCGGTTGGACCTCTTCGTCGTGCGGCGGCTCCCAGAGATGACCCGATCACGGGTCCAGCGTTTGATCGAAGAGGGCGCCGTGCTCGTCGACGGCCGCCGGGCGAAAGCCGCGCTTCGGCTCGACGCGGGCCTGGTGGTGTCGGTCGACGCTCCCGCTGCTGTCGCCTCCGAGGCGCTGCCGGAAGCGATCCCGCTCGACGTTCTCTTCGAAGACAGCGACCTGCTGGTCGTCAACAAGCCGCCGGGGATGACTGTGCACCCATCGCCAGGCCACGCCACGGCAACGCTCGTGAATGCGGTCCTCGCGCATTGCGATGACCTCTCCGGGATCGGCGGCGTCATGCGGCCGGGCATTGTGCACCGCCTTGACCGCGATACCTCGGGCGTCATCCTCGTCGCCAAGAATGATGCCGCGCACAACGCCCTCGCGCGCCAGTTGAAAGAGCGATCGGTGGAGAAAACCTACGTCGCGCTCGTCGAAGGCACGCCGAAGCCCGTGGAGGGCATCATCGATGCGCCGATCGCCCGCGACCCGCGCAACCGCACACGCATGGCGATCGTGCCCGGCGGCCGCGCATCGGAGACCAGCTATCGGTTGGTTGAGCGCTTCCGCGGCTACTCGCTTGTCGAAGCGCGCCCGAAGACCGGCCGCACGCACCAGATCCGCGTGCATCTGGCCGCGATTGGTCACCCGATCGTCGGCGACCGCCTGTACGGGAAGGCGTCGCCGCTGGCCAGCCGCCAATTCCTCCATGCGCAGCGGATCCTGTTCACGCACCCAGGGACGGCCGAGCGCATGCAGCTCGAGGCGCCGCTGCCGGCAGACCTTGCTCGCGCGCTCGAGGTGCTGCGGGCAGGGTAGTGGGGCCTCTGGCGCAGACGGTGGATCGAGGAAGATGGAGGATGGATGGCGTTCGACCATCCAATATCCAACATCCACCGTCCAACCCGACTACGCCCCCACCGGGTCCACATCGACGGTGCAGTTTGGTGGGAGGAGGAAGTCGCGTACGACGGAAGTGGGGTCGTGGCCGCGGAGCAGGATCTGCCAGCGCCAACGGCCGCGCACACGCGGCACGTACGCCGGCGCTGCGTCCAGTACCGCCACATCACCGCCCATCTCCAGGCGACGGTGCGCGAGCGCTCGGGCGAGCCGCATCGCCTCCTCGCGGGCGGCGCGCGGGTTTGGGTGCGACAGCGTGATCCGCACAAGGCGGCCAAACGGCGGGTAGCCGGCGCGCTGTCGGGAGTCGAGCTCGGCCGCCGCGAAGGCGTCGTAGTCGTAGCGAGCCGCGGCTTCGATTGCGTAGTGGTCGGGTGTGTACGTCTGGATGATCACGCTGCCCGAGCGCTCGCCGCGGCCGGCCCGCCCCGCGACCTGCGTCAGCAGCTGGAACGACCGCTCGCCCGTGCGGAAGTCCGGCACGTGCAGCCCGACATCAGCGTTCACAACGCCAACGAGCGTTACCGACGGGAGATCGAGCCCCTTCGCGAGCATCTGCGTGCCGATCAAGATGTCCGCATCGTGCGCGAGGAATGAGGCAAGGATCTGCTCGTGCGCATGACGCGTGCGGACGGCGTCGCGGTCCCAGCGCAGCAAGCGCGCGTAGGGAAACAGCCGCGCTGTCTCCGCCTCCACCTTCTCGACGCCAACGCCGAGCAGCCGGATGCGTGGGCTGCCGCACTCGCAGCAAGTGGCGGGCAGGCGAAGCTGCCGGTTGCACTGGTGGCAGACGAGCCGGTCTTGTTGCTTGTGATAGGTCAGCGACACCGCGCAGCTTGAGCATTCCGGGACATAGCCGCAATCGCGGCACTGAACGTGCCCGGCGAGGCCGCGGCGGTTGAGAAAGAGGATGGCTTGCTCGTCGGCCGCCAGCACCTTCGTCAGCGCGTCCTTCAGCTGCGCGCTGAACATACCGCGGTTGCCGGCGCGAAGCTCCTCCCGCAAGTCGACCACCGAGACGCGGGGCATCGCCGGCGACGGCTGCGGCTGCACCGAACCATCGGGCGATACGACAGGCCTGATCCGCTCCGGCAGCGAGAGCAGCGCATACTCTCCGCGCTGCGCCCGTTCATACGACGCCACGTCGGGCGTCGCGCTGCCCAGCACGACGACGGCGTCCTTCAGCCGGGCCAGCTCAATTGCGACGTCGCGCGCGTGGTAGCGCGGTTGCGCGTCGTGCTGCTTGTAGGTCCATTCGTGCTCTTCGTCGATGACGATCAGGCCGAGCTCAGGCTGCGGCGCGAAGATGGCAGAGCGCGAGCCGATCACGACGTCGTAGCGTCCGTCGGCGATGCCGTGCCACTGGTCGAACATCTCACCGTCGCTGAGTCCGCTGTGCAACACGGCGACGCGGTCGAATCGCTCGCGGAAGCGGCGGATGGTCTGCGCCGTGAGGGCGATCTCGGGCACGAGCACGATCCCTCGCTTCCCGGACGCCACGCAGTGATCGAGCGCGTGCAGGTAGACCTCCGTCTTGCCGCTCCCCGTCACGCCGTGCAAGAGGAAGGTCGCCGGACTAGGCGCGTCGAGCGCGCGACAGATCGCCTCGCCTGCCGCGGACTGCGCGGCGAGCAGGCGCGCGGGCGGCCGCCGCGTCACCTGAAGGTGCTCGAGCGGCTGCCGCTCGACGGCGCGCTCGTTGATGCGCACGGCGCCGATGTCGGCGAGCCATCTGACGGTCGCGGACGCGATGCCGTCCGCCCGCAGCTCCGGTAGCGTGCGCCCATCGCGGTCGCTGAGCGCCGCGATCGTCGCATGCGCTTCGGCAGCGCGCCTCGTCTGCGTCAGCCCACGGATCTCCTCCTCCGCCTCGGAGCGCGAGATCGCCAGCTCGACGGCGTGACCGTCGCGGTCGTAGCGCACACTCGCCGCGCGGACGAGCCGGTCGAGGTTCGCGCGGCTACCGGCGAGCTTCCCCGCATCTTCCGCGGTGATCCGCCGTTTCCGCTGCAATTGTTCGAGCACGGCGGCGCGGCGCGAACGCTTGGGCGGCTCGCGAGCATCGATGAGTGCGTGAGCTTCCCCCGAAGGGAGCGCGAGCGAGACGGCATCGACTGTCTTCGCTGTGATGCGCGGTCGCGCGAGGCTGTACGACCGCGTGATCAGGCCGCGCTTTTCGAGCTGGGCGAGCATGGACTCGATGTTGCTGAACGGAACCCGAGCGCGGAGCGATTCGAGATCGTGCGCCGCGTCAGAGAAGACGGCCCCGAGCAGCTGACACTGGCGTTCGGGTAGGCCGAGCCCGGGGATCTCATCGGGGTCCACCAGCGGATGGATCTGCATCTCCGGCTTGCGCTCGAAGCCGGGCGGCAGCATGAGTGACGCGGCGGCGAAGATCGGTGCGACGTACTCGTGCGCAATCCAGTGCGCGAGCGCGACACGCTCGGCATCGAGGACAGGACGCCCGCCGATCAGCGAGCGGATCGGGCGGATCTTCTCGGGTTCGGAGAAGACCGGCGTTTCGTGTACTTCCAGCACGATGCCTTGCAGCGTCAGCTTCCCGAAGGGCACGTACACGGCGTGACCCGCGACGATGTCGAGGCCCGTCGGGACGCTGTAGCTGAACGTCTGGCGATGCGGAAACGTCGAATTGACCGCTACTTCCGCGAACCGCGGCGGGGGGGGCGGACGGTGTCCTTCGGCGGGGGCTGCGGCGGAAGTGAACAAGCTCGCGGTCAAGACGCGGCTCCCGGGCAGCGAGATTCGGCGCCGCTGCTTCGCAACAAAAAGGGAAGGCCTGTCCTGCCTTCCCATAGTACCGTGCCCGTTGCCGGCGCTAGCTCCGCACCTTCTCCTTGATGCGGGCGGCCTTGCCCGTGAGCCCGCGGAGGTAGTACAGGCGGGCACGCCGGACGCGGCCCTGGCGCACCACCTGCACCTTCTCGAGGCGGGGCGAGTGGATGTTGAACGAGCGCTCGACGCCGACGCCGTGGGCGATCCGGCGCACCGTGAAGTTCGCTCCCGCGCCGCCCATATTGCGGCGGATGACGACGCCCTCGAACACCTGCGTCCGCTCACGCTCGCCTTCAACGACCTTCGCGCTGACCCGCACGGTGTCGCCCGGCCCAAACGTCTGGATGGCGGCGTTCTCGTTCAGTTCGACCAGATGACTCACGTCCATAACGGGGAAGCCTAGCGTTTGCGCCGAAGCGCCGCAAGCGAGGCAACGCCGGATCAGCCATCGGACGGCACCGCGAAGCCGCTGATCAGGCGCGGGCCGGTGAGGTCGAGCCTGGCCCAGCCGCCCATCGGCATCGCCCGCCAGAAGGCGTACGGGTCTTCGAGCTGCAGCAGGTTGGTGAGATACGCCGTCAAGACGCGGCCATGCGCGACCACCGCCGCCGGCAGTTCCGCCTGCGCGACGATCTGCATCGCCGAAGCGAAGCGCTCGGCCGCGTCGCTCGCCCGCTCCGTGCCGCGCTGGGCAACCGCCGGCTGCTCCAGGACCTCGCGGATGCGTTCGCCGTAGGCGTCGGCGTTGCCAATCCAGCCGATGCGGATCTCTTCGAACCCCTCGGCGACGCGGAGTGGGAGGCGCAGCTCGTCCGCGATGAGCAGCCCCGTCGAGCGCGCCTTCGGCTCCGAGCTGCAGTAGACGGCCCTGAGGTCCCAGCCCTGCGCTTCCACGCCGAGCCGCTTCGCCTCCGCAACGCCGTCGGCGGAGAGCAGCCACTCCTCGGCCGGTACCTCCGGTTGGACCTGCGGCGAGGCGTGCTTGATGAGATAAACGAGTGCCACGAGCTAGACGGGGACGCCGGTGAGGAACATCAACCCGCGCGCGAGCACCTCGCCGACGAGCACCGCGCCGACGGCGATGTAGAGCAGCCCGGTCGCCGACATCATCGCGTTCTCGTTGGCGGGATAGCCTCGGCTCGAAACGAACGACATGTACCCAAGCGCCGCCGGGAAGGCGAGACCGATGAGGATGCGCAGCCAGAACGCCGGGTTCGCGCCGAGCGACGTCGAGCCAACAAACGCCGTGGCGGACGGCACGTCACGGGCGGGGATCGCCACGTTCACGAGCAGCAGCACCGCTTGCAGCAGGACCACACCGACCAGCAGCAGCGTCAGCTCTTGCAGCGGCTCGCGTGGCAGCCTCGGCGTGACGAGGTACCAGTGCCCCAGCGTCATCGCCAGCACCACGGCCCCGACCGCCACCGTGCCGGCGGCGATGCTGAGCAGCGCGCCGGCGTAGCCCCACGTCGGCAGGCTGACGAAGTACGCTGCCAACGCCACCAACCCGACGCCAATCAGCGCCGCCACGACGCCGCTTACGAGCGACCGCCGGCGGTCCTCGCGCAAGACGAAGAGGTTGTAGGGGAGGGTCGCCAGCAGGAAGACCAGCGATCCGACCTTCACCCAGCCGAAGATGCCGTTGTCGAGCCGGTAGCCGCCGATCACGGACGACGGATCGAGCACGAGCGCGTTTGCCAGCATCAGCAGCGCGCCGGCTGCCGCCATGCCGGCGCAGAGCTTGACGAAGCTGGCGGCTACCCGTCCGCGCCACTGCGCCAGCAGGCAGACGAGCAGGCTGCCGACGGCGAATTCCATGAGGACGAGGAAGGAGGTGTAGGGAAGGGCATCCAGGTTCACGGGACTAGGGTACCGGCGACGCGAGATCGGTGACAGGAGAGCCGGAATCTGCAGGCAGCGATCAGCAGCCCGCGACCCGCTTGGCTTCTCGGCACGATGACCGGAACAGCGCGCCCAGGCGGCGCCAATCGCCCTCTTGCTCCGCTTGCGAGCGGTGCAGCGTGGACTGGCGGCTCGGAGCAGCGACGAACGTCTGGGAAGATCGCTCAGGTCGCGCCAGAGGACTACTCTGCGAAGTCCGCCGATGATTCCGCGCCCGAGAGATAGGCTTCGTCCAGTTCGTATGTCACGAGGGGGTGCGTCCGGACGCCAAGACCCAGGTTGATCATGACGTCGGCGAGTCTATCTCCGGTAACCAACGCGACCTGCTTATCATGCTCGTCATTTGCAACTTCCCGAGCACCTACGGTGAAATCCGACGTTGTGACGAAGAGCAGTCGGTCTGAGCGTCGGGCCCATCGATCGCGAAGGTAGCTGATATCTCGTGGCCCGACGTTTCCAGTATGGCGCTTGACCTGCACGGCCACTTTGGCTCGCACGAATGGACTGTGAAGATAGGTGATGATATCCACGCCCTCGTCACCGGACTTGCCCACCACCTGCGTGTCGCGAAACCCTATTGAATCCAGAACGCGGCCAATGAGCTGTTCAAATTCGTAGGGGTCGATGACGTTGAGGCGCCCAAGCAATGCCCGCTTCATGTCGAGCCGATTGTCATGCTGACTGGGCGACACAGTGGGGACCGCGGCGCCGTCGCCGACCGCTAACGTGCCGCGTACTGTTGGCGACTCTACGGAGCCATTCTTCGAGCCCGCAGCTTTGAGCCGTAAGCTCTTCGCCCATGCTTTTCCGAGTAAGTCGGAGAGAAGCTCTGCACCCTGTATGAATGCACCGGCTCGATCGGTTGACACGCCTCGCTGTGTCAGGTCAGCAACTAATGCATCCCGCGCATTTGTGTTCGTCTGCCACTCACCCGCAGGAAGCTGGTCAAGCAAACCACGGACGTTCAAATGGTTTCGAGACCAATGCACGACATTATCGAAAACCTTCGTGCGACCGTCTGATCTGGTCCGTGCGCGGTCCTCGGCTGTCAATTCTGGAAAGTGCCGAGCAACTACCTCTGATGCTGATGTGCCGCGGAGGGGTCGTTCGGCGCGCACCAGCTCAAGGTGCAACGCCAGGTCTACATCCCGATAGGCAGGCAGAGTCATCAGTCTCCGTCTGTTCACGTGAGTCCGGGTCGCGAAACCGATTCACTAGCGTAGCCTATCGCGTGAGGCGAGAGAGAGGTAGACGCGGCCGAGCCGTCGCTATCTCGATTGTTAGCGACGACACGAGGACCGAATTTTGCGCGACCCGCGGCCGCCGGGCGCGGGCGTTAAGGGTGTTGGCAAGACCACCGGACGACGGCGCCGAGGCGGCGCCAATCGCCCTCTTGCTCCGCTTGCGAGCGGTGCAGCGTGGACTGGCGGCTGGGGTGATACATCGGGACAAGCAGCCGGTTGCCCCAGCGCACGGCGACGGACACGTCTCGCGCCAGCTCGGCGTCGTGCGGCGCGATCGCGCGCAGCGAATCGAGCGCTACCCGCCCGAGCGCCACGACGATCGGCGCCGACACAAGCGCGAGCGTCCGGTCCAGGAAGGGGCGGCAGCGCCGGACCTCCGCCGGCGATGGCGGGCGGTTCCGCCCGGCTGCGTCGAGCGGATTGCAGAGCACGGCGTTCGTGACGAACGTACGGTCGCGATCAATGCCGGCGAGCGCGAGAAAGGCGGCGAAGCGCTTGCCGGATTCGTCGCGCGTCAACGGCACGCCCGTGATGGCGCCGCCGTGGCGTCCGACCGCTTCCGCAACGAAGATCACATCCGCATCCAGCCGGCCGTTCGCCGCGCCGAGCACGTGGCTGTGCGCGACGCCTGGACACGCGGTGCATGATCTGACCGACGACACGAGCGCGTGCATGCGCGCCGCGATCGATCGCGGATCACCTGCCAGGGATATTGGCGTCGTCACGGCGTCAGTGTACGGGCGCAACGACACCCGTTTGGCACTTGTAAACGGAGATAGATCGGCGTACGATCGCAAGATGCGTGACCATGGAGGCGCGGTGATGCGACCTGTGCCCGAATACGACGCGAAGAGCTGGCTCCTGAAGGCGCTGCGTGAGACGGCGCACGCCATGGAAGCGCTGCTCTGGGATCTCGATGAGGACGCGCTCGAACGCCAGCCGGAAGAGGGCGAATGGTCCTGCGCGCAACTCGTCACTCACATGTCCGCGATGGAGGGCCGCTACATCGACCGGATGGAGCGCATCGTCCGCATGGACGAGCCGCGGATCTGCGCATTTGACGGCGACTCTATTGAGGAAGAAGAGAACGAGACCCCGACCGCCTTCGACGCGATGGACGAGTTCTCGGTCCAGCGCCGTCAGGCGGTGCACCTGCTCTGGTCGCTCGATGACGAGGACTGGCAGCGGCGCGGCATCCACCCCTACCTCGGCCCGCTCACGCTCACGCAGGTTGCTCGCGAGATGAACGAGCACGACCTCGCGCACCTCTGGCAGCTCCGCCGCCTGTGCGACCGCTTCGGCGCGCCAGCGTGGGTGTGAACGCGCCGAAGACCCTCAGACTGGCTCCTGCACTCGCGTCCGTCAACGTCGCAAGCGGCGTCACGCGTTACCAGACGGTGATCTTTCGTGGAGAGCGGTGGCTTCGGAGCCGTTCATCTTTCGTGACGAGCGGCCAGCCATGCTCGATCGCGGTGGCGTAAATGAGGCGATCCGCGGGATCGCCGGGAAATGAATCTGGTAGAGAGACGGCCGTTGCCGCAATCGCCGGTGTTGTCGTGATCGTCCGGATCTGATCGGCGAGGCCATCGAGCCAGGAGCGGACGGGGATCTTCACCGTGATGCGTTCGTGCCGAGCCAGCCAAGCGAGTTCGAACCAGGAGATGGACGCCACGGCCAGCTCATCGGCGCTTGAGATCGCCCTCGCTGCTGGTTTGCTGAGTCGTTGGGAATCGGACGACCACCAGAGCAGCACATGAGAGTCGAGCAGAACCGTGGTCACTGGAGGTTCCAGCGCGCTCCCGTACTGTATAGGTCCTGATCTTCGGCGTCGCTCGTTACTGTGCCGGCGAAGCGATCCTTGAGCGCATGGGGCCCGCGAGCAGGGGCGAGGCGCGCGACGATGACGCCATGGCGCGTGATTTCGACCTCGTCCCCGGCCTCCACGTCGTCCAGCAAGGCG
The DNA here is from genome assembly GCA_038227375.1 of Dehalococcoidia bacterium. Classification (GTDB taxonomy): domain Bacteria; phylum Chloroflexota; class Dehalococcoidia; order DSTF01; family JACRBR01; genus JALYKW01. Next base: position 105,548 of record JBBRPY010000002.1, on the reverse strand, counting down.
AGGAGCTTGGCCTTCGCCTCTGTGGCGGTAAGCTGCCTGATCATATGGTCAGAATACAGGTCAGTCCGTGGCGCTGCAACCCTGCAAGGTGGTATTGCGGCTTGCGAACGAGACAGCGGAACCGGACACGAAACACGATCCAAGACGCCGGCGCAATGGCGCGGGCGATCCCGGCGCACGAACTCTCGGGCGCTGGCCGCAGCTCACTCCACACCCAGACAGAACGGATGGCCGGCGGGGTCAAGCAGCACCCGCAGATCCGGCCGCGGCTGGTGCTCGGCGAGCCGCGCTCCGGCGGCGAGAGCGTACGCGACCGCAACGTCGAGGTCGTCGACATTGATGTCGAGGTGGATCATCTTCGTCTGTTCATCCACCCGCTCCGGCCACGTTGGCGCTCGGTACCAATCCTCTTCTTGAAACGACAGCCCGGCGCCGCCGGCGGGGCCTTGCATCAAGATGAAGTCATCGTCGCGGTATGTCACGGGCCAGCCGAGCAGCCGGCCATAGAACGCCGCCATGGCCTGCGCGTCCGCGCAGTCGATGTTCACGGTCGCCAGGCGGAATGAAGGTTGAGGTGGTTGCGTGGCCATCAGGCGGCATTGTAGGCCAACGTTAGTCCGGTTGCGGACTAGCAGCGGATTGACGAGTGTCCTCGTCGCGATGTGCCTACAGTCACCGCACCCACCGTGACGTGTGGCTTGCCGCCGCCGGAAGCATCAGGTCGAGACCACTGCGTCGGTTGGCTGGCCCGTGAATTCGTCGGGCGGGATCGTAAATCCGCGCCTCCGCGTAAGCCTTTCGTAAGCTTTGCATGCTAGGCTGGCCCCTGTGCCAGGCTTTACTGCGGACCAGGAACGCATGCCGCTCGGGGCAGCTTCGGCTGCGCGGCTCTGGATCTACACGAACTTCGACTGCAATCTCGCATGCACGTATTGCCTCACCTCGTCCTCGCCCGCCGCGGCCCGCCGCGCCCTCCCGATGGATGCCTATTGCCGCCTTATCGATGAAGCAGCGGTCGAGGGCATGGCGGAGTTTTTCCTGACGGGTGGCGAGCCGTTCCTCCTGCCCGACATCTTCGAGCGGCTCGCCTACGCCGCCGAGCGCAGGCCGACCACTGTGCTCACCAACGGCATGCTTCTGCGGGGGGCACGCCTGAAGCGTCTTGCTGCGTTGTCTCACCTTCCGATCACTCTGCAGGTGAGCCTCGACGGCCACGTCGCCGAGCTCCATGATGCGTATCGCGGCAACGGATCGTGGACTGCCGCTGTCTCCGCCATCAGCCGAGTGAGGGAGTTGGGCTTCGCCGTCACGATCGGGGCGACAGGGACACCCGCCAACGCACGGTACGCAAACGAGTTGCGGGCGTTTGCGAGCGAGCTGGGTGTGCCCGACGACGGCTTCTTCCTGCGGCCGCTGACAAAACGGGGATCTAGCAACGAGGGGATCGAGCTGCGCGCTGAAGACGTGGCGCCGGAACTCACGGTGACAACCGATGGCGTGTTCTGGCACCCGCAGGGCGCCGGCGAAGCGATGCTGCTTTCCCGCCAGATCTTCCCGATACGGGACGCGCTGGCGCTGATGGACACGAACCTTCAGGTACTGGCCGCCGGCGGACCGGTTCCACAGCAATATCGCTGCGCGTAGCAAAGGGCGGGCTTCATGAACGGGCCAGTACTTCCAAACGCACCGGCATGGCGTGCGCAACTCGTCTCCTATGGGATCGCGTTCCTCCGCGTGGGGTTCGGGCTCGTGTTCTTGACCAACGGCATCGCAAAGGTCACGGGCTGGGACGGCATCCATCCCTTCCCGGGGTTCCTCATCGACTATGACGGCTCGAAGGGTATCCTCGCGTCCGACGTGCAGACGCATCCGGTAAAGGTCTACAAGGATTTCATCGACAACGTTGTCCTCGAGCATTACACGTTGTTCGGCGTTTTGCTGACGATGACGGAGATCTCGATCGGCGTCATGTTGGTCACGGGCGCCTTTGCCAACATTGGCGCGATGATCGGCGCGATGTCCGTCCTTCATCTGAACTTCGCGAACTGGGACCGCAACATCTGGGCCTGGGAGTATGCCGTCGAGTGGATCCCGCTGATCGCGCTGGTGTTGATCGGGTCTGGACGCTACCTCGGCCTCGACGAGGCCGCGGCGAAACTGTTACCGCCCGCGCTCAGGCGGTGGCCACTCACCGGGTAGACCGAGGAAGCATCATGCGGGCAGCACAAACCATGACGGACTATCGCGAGACAGTCGACAGCGTCATCAAGTCGGCCGTGGCGCCGATGGGCGTGGAAATCGACCGCTCGGCGGCGTTCCCGCGCGCGGCGATGGATGAGTTGGCGAAGGCGGGCGTTCTGGGCCTCGTCAGCGCGACTAAGGTTGGCGGGATGGGTCTGGGGCTGGGAGCGGCGGCGGATGTCGTCGAGCGCCTGGCGCTCCACTGCGCCTCAACCGCCATGGTCGTCTGCATGCATTATGCGGCGACGGCCGTCATCGAAGCGCACGGACAACCCGACGCCCGCGAAGCGGCGGCTTCAGGCCGCGCGATCGCCACACTTGCCTTCTCTGAGGCCGGATCGCGGAGCCACTTCTGGGCGCCCGTGAGCACGGCGGCTCGCGAAGGCGAGAAGGTGCGCCTCGATGGACAGAAGAGCTGGGTGACGTCGGCGGGCGAGGCCGATCTGTATGTCTGGTCGAGCCGTCCCCACTCAGCGAAGGGTGCCAGCACGATCTGGCTCGTGCCCGCGAACACAGCGGGGCTTCGCGTGCAGGCGCCGTTCGATGGACTGGGACTTCGCGGCAACTGTTCCAGCCCGATCGTCGCCAATGGTGCGCTGATCCCTGGAGCGTCAATCCTGGGCCCGGATGGTGGGGGCTTCGAAGTAATGATGGGCGTCGTGCTGCCGTATTTCCAGCTGATGAGCGCCGGTTTCTCCGTCGGGACGATGGAGGCCGCAACCTCCAAAGCAGCGGCGCACGTTGGCGGCGCGCGACTCGAACACCAGGAGCAAACACTCGCCGACCTTCCGACGATCCGCGCGTACATAGCAAGGATGCGGACGAAGACAGACATGGCCCGCGCGCTGATGCTCGACGCGGTGATCGCGGCGGAGACGGGGCGCGAGGACGCCATGCTCCGCATTCTCGAATCGAAGGCGGCGGCGGGCGAGGCTTCCACCGAGGTCACCGACCTAGCGATGCGTGTCTGTGGCGGCGCCGCGTTTCGGAAGGAGATCGGCGTGGAGCGCCACTTCCGCGACGCTAGAGCCGCAACCGTGATGGCGCCGACGACGGATGTCCTCTATGACTTCATCGGCCGCCTTGTGTGCGGCTTGCCCTTGTTCTGAAGGAGACGGACGAATGGATCAGAACCTCGTACTTGGCGCCGTCGCGTACGACCCCAAGGTCGTGACCATCTGGGACGGATTCAAACGCTACTTCGCAAAGCGCGGCCTTCCGTTCGATTACGTGCTGTATTCAAACTACGAACGGCAGGTCGAGGCGTTGCTGAACGGTCAGATCGACATCGCCTGGAACTCTCCCCTCGCCTGGATCAGGGCGCAGCGACTGGCGAAGGCCCGTGGTGTCAAGGTCTCGACGTTCTGCATGCGCGATACGGATCGTGACAATCGCTCCGTGATCGTCGTCAAGGCCGATGCGGGCATCGAGAGCATCGAGCACCTCCGAGGGAAGATCATCGCCGTTGGCGCGATAGACTCGCCCCAGGCGACACTCATCCCGCTCGATCACCTTCGGCGGGAGGGGCTGATGCCGGAGACGGACTTTCGGGTGCAGCGGCACGAGGTACTCGGCGGGCTGCATGGCGACCACGTCGGCGGCGAGCGCCAGGCTGCTGCAGCGCTCATGGCGGGCGATGCTGACGCGGCCTGCATGCTGGAATGGAACTATCGATCCTTCATCGGTGACGGCCTCTTCCCTCCGCTTGGCACGGTGGTGCTGGCCCGCAGCGACGCGTACGACCACTGCAATATGACCGCTGGCCCGTCCGCCCCGAAGGCGGCTGTAGGCCGCTTTCGCGACGCCCTCATAGCGATGGATCCCGCCGAGCCAGAAGTGAAGCGGTTGTTTGAGCTTGAAGGGCTCACGAAGTGGTCCGAGGCGCGACTGGACGGGTACGCCGCTCTCGAAACCGCTGTCGACGCGCTCGGCTTCTACGACAAGCATGGTGCCATCCTTCGTGCGGAGTACGCGTACTGATCCGAAAACGCGACTGCACTGTGGTGATGGTGCACGCGAGATCACCGGTCTGCGTGCGTAATACGATTCCCGACGGATGATGCGCTCACCCGCTGCACCCTTTGTCGTAAGCCAACCTATTCTCGGATCTGCCCGTTGGCTTGGATTCGAGCGACATTTCAGTGCGGGTAGCTCTCCACGATGCCGGTGACGGAGAACCCGGGCGTCTCGCCGCCGGCAATCGCGTACAACCGGGCGCCGGCACTTTGTGACGCCAGCCCGTGGCGTGGCGTAAGCAATGGCTGCGCCATGGTCCACGTGTCCGTCGCCGGATCGTAGACTTCGTGCTCGTTGTGCGTCCGGTTGCGCTCGATGACACAGCCGGTCCGAAGTTGACCCGAGGAAGGAATCAGTCGAAGAGTGCTAGTGGCGACCCCGAAGGGATTCGAACCCTCGATCTCCACCCGTGACAGGGTGGCATGTTAGACCGCTACACCACGGGGCCGCGTTCAGCTAGTGGCGGCATCGCCCTCGCTGTACGATGGTCGCTATGGGAATCTTGCCGATCCGTATCGCGGGCGATCCCGTGCTTCGCCAGAAGGCGAAGAAGGTCAAGAAGATTGACGCTGGCATCCTGAGGCTCATCGATGACATGGTCGATACGATGCACGGCGCGCCGGGTGTTGGGCTGGCGGCGCCGCAAGTGGGCGTATCGCTACGAGTGGTCGTGGTCGAAACGCCGGATGAGGGGTTGATAACGCTGGTCAACCCGGAGATCGTCAAGAGGTCCGGCGAGCGCCGCCTGACCGAAGGCTGCCTGTCGGTGCCCGGCTACCAGGCGGAGATCACGCGTTCGAAGCAGGTGACGGTCAAGGGGCTGAATCACGAAGGGAAAGAAGTGCGCCTCAAAGCCGTCGACACGCTGCTCGCGCAGGCGCTCGAGCATGAGATCGACCACATCAACGGCGTCCTCTACATCGACTATCTGACGGCCGCCGACGAACTCATTCCGGTGCGCGCTTCCGTCGACGATGGACCCGACGGGCCGCAGGAGGCGGAAGCCGCCACCGCCTGAAGCACGTCGTCCGCCACGATACAGTGCTTCGATTGGCACCCCAGCATGAAGTCGTTCGTCCCACCACCGGCGCTGCATCAACTGCTCGCGGCGCTCAGCGTCATCGCGCAGGAAGAAGGTGTGACCGCGTACGTCGTCGGCGGCAGCGTGCGCGACGTCCTCATCGGACGAGCGATCGGCGACGTTGACGTGGCGGTGGACGGCGGCGCCATCGCCTGGGCGCGCGTCGTCGCCGATCGGCTGGCGGGCCGGGTCGTCGTGCTTGACGAAGCGAACGGCGTCGCGCGCATCGTCTTGCGCGATGCCACTTTCGCGCACATCGACGTGGCCCAACTGCAAGGCTCCGTCGAGCAAGATATGCGGCGACGCGACTTAACCATCGACGCGATGGCGGTGCGGCTCGGCGACACTATGCTGCTTGACCCATGTGGGGGCGCAGCCGATCTCGATGCGGCCGTCGTCCGCATGAACGGCAGCGACGTCTTCGACGCAGATCCGCTGCGGCTGCTCCGCGCGGTCCGCATCGCCGCCTGCCTGGGCTACGAGATCGATGCGCAAACGCGCGCCGCCATCCGCGAACAGGCCCGCTGCGTCAACGATGCTGCTGCGGAGCGGCGGCGCGACGAGCTAGCGCGCATCTTCGCGCTGGAATCGGTGTACCCGGCGCTGCGGCTGCTTGATGAAGTCGGACTGCTGGATGCGGTGCTCCCGGAGGTCGCTGCCGGACGAGGCGTGGCGCAACCGGAGGAGCACCACGCGTACGACGTCTTCGACCACAACCTGCATGCGGTCGAGGCGATGGACGTGATGCTCGCGGCGCCACGGGCTGGCGAAGCACAGCCGTGGCTCGCGGAGATTCTGTGGGAGGCGTTTGATTGGTGCGCGCCCGCGCTGCGCGCCTACCTCGCTGAGGAGTTGAGCGAGGGCCGCAGCCGCCGGACTCTGCTCAAGCTGACAGCTTTGCTGCACGACGTCGCGAAGCCGCAGTGCCGCACGGAAGATCCGGACGGGCGCGTGCGGTTCTTCGGGCATTCCGACGCTGGAGCGGAGATGGTGGCGCAGATCCTCCGCAGCCTGCGCTTCTCAGCGAGAGAGATCGCGTTCGCGTCGCTGCTCGTCCGCGAGCACTTGCGGCCGGTGCAGCTCGCGCCGCCCGGGACGGCGCCGACGCGCCGGGCGCTGTATCGCTTCTACCGCGAGTTGGGCGACGCCACGCCCGCCGTGCTCTTGCTCGCGCTCGCCGATGCGGCGGCGGCGCGCAGCGCGCGGATGACGCCCGAGGGCTGGTCACGTCAGGTGGCGTACATGAACGCGCTGCTCGTGCGTTCCAAGGAGGATGAAGGTATAGTACATCCGCTGCGGCTGCTCACCGGACACGACATAATGTCCGCATTCAGGATGAGCGAGGGGCCTGCTGTTGGTGCACTCCTCGCCGCGCTCGAAGAAGCGCAAGCGGCCGGTGAAGTGCTGAATCGAGAAGAAGCGCTCACCTTTGTGAGGCGCCTGGCGACGGAAGGAATAGCGGAGCAATGAGCGTCCGCGCCGAGATTGAACTGCTCGCGACGGTCGCCATCGCGCTCGCGGTGTACTGGTTCCTGATCCGGCCGCGCTTCGAGAAACGCGGCCGCAAACACGACATGCAGAATCTCCAGGTCGGCGATGAAGTGCTCACGACGTCCGGCTTCCTCGGTACCGTCCAAGAGGTGCACATTCCCGAATCCGGGCCGGTGCAGATCGTGCTCGATTTCGGCAATGGCGTCGTGATGAGCGCGCTCTCGACGGCAATCGCCCAGCGCGTCGCGGTGGGCCAGACGATATACTCGCGCGGACTCTCGCATCCGGAAACTGAGGGACGCTGATGCATAGGTGGTGGAGTCGGTTGTCCGTCGTCGTGATCCTGGCGATCGCTGGCCTGTCTATCTACGCGATCTGGCCGGATGAGCCCGACCGCTATCTCCCGAGCGCGATCCCGTGGCCGTCCGGGGCCGGGATTCCGGGCAAGATCGGTCCATTGCGGCTCCCCTGCCAGTCGAAGGAGTCGGGGAATTCGAATCCGGCCAGAGACTGCAAAGGGATGATCCTTGGGCTGGATCTGCAGGGGGGCTCGCGCATCGTCCTGCAGGCCGACCTTGGCGGCCGCGCCGTCACTTCGGCGGAGGTCGACCAGGGTCTCAACGCGGCGAAGCAGATCGTCGAAAACCGGATCAACCCGTTCGGCGTCTCCGAGTCATCGGTCCAGCGCTCCGGGACGGACCGGCTCGTCGTCGAGCTCCCCGGCGTCAGCGCGCAGACCGCGCGCGACATCACGCGCCCCGCAGTGCTGATGTTTTGCGAAGGCCTCCAGCAGGGAGCCCAAAGCGGTGGTCCGGGCACACCGCTGGCGATCGTGCAGAACGGATCGCTGGTGGTATACAAGCCGGGCACCTGCGAGCCAGACGTCGACGCCGCCGGCCAGGTGCTGATCAGGAACAGCGACGGCACCACGACTCGCACGACACCGACGTACACGGCGACGGCCGGGACCGACAACGTTGTGTGGACGCCAGCGAAGGGCGACCTGAACGGCGCGCCGACGATCATGACGGGCTCGTTTCTCCAGTCGAACAGCCAGGTGGTCTTCGATTCGTTGGGCGCGCCGCGGCTGAACTTCAACATGACCAAGGACGGACAGAAGGTCTTCGGTTCGTTGTCGCAGCGCTTGATTGGCTTGCCGCTCGCCACATTCCTTGACGGCGAGCCGATCCGCGGCAGCGACGGCCGCGTGATTGCCCCCACGATCAACGGCGCCATCACCGACAGCGGCCAGACCACGGGATTGACGCTCTCCGACGCGAAGCGTCTGTCGACGTTCCTCAACAACGGCGCCTTCCCAATCCCGCTGAAGGTGATCCAACAGCAGGATGTCGATGCCACACTCGGCGACCAGGCGGTGTTGGATTCCGTGCAGGCGGGGCTCGTGGCGATGATCATCATCATGGCGTTCATGATCCTCTACTACCGCCTGCCGGGCGTGCTCGCGAGCGTCGCCCTCGTCATCTACACGGCGGTGGTGCTGGCGATCTTCAAGATCGGCATCCCCGGGTCCGGGCCCGTCACGCTGACACTGGCCGGCATCGCGGCGTTCGTGCTGTCAATCGGCATCGCCGTCGATGCGAACATTCTCGTCTTCGAGCGCACAAAGGAAGAGCTGCGCAACGGACGCAGCCTGATCCCGGCCGTCGAAGCGGGATTCGACCGCGCGTGGTCATCGATCCGCGACAGCAACATTTCCACGCTGATTACCTGCGCGATCCTCTATTGGATGGGCAATGCCTTTGGATCGAGCCTGATCAAGGGGTTCGCGCTGACGCTGGCGATCGGCGTGCTGGTCAGCCTCTTCTCGGCGATCACGGTCACGCGCACGTTCCTGCGTTTGGCGACAGCGACGCCTCTCGCGCGCCCGCTCTGGCTCTGGACCGACGATAAGCCGGACGCCGAGACGCCAACCTCCACGCGCCCGGCCGTGGGCATGGAGGCCGCCGAGCATGCTTGATCTCGTCTCGAAGCGGAACTGGTTCTACCTCTTCTCGTTCCTGCTCGTCATCCCGGGCGTCATCTCGCTGCTGATCCCGCCGCGGCTCCAGCCGGGCATCGAATTCACCAGCGGCACCACCTTCTCGTTTCGATACGCCGAGCAGGCTTCGAGCGAGCAGGTGAAGCGGCTGGTCTCCGACCTCGGCCACTCGGAAGCGCGAGTGCAACGCACCGGCGACAATCAGTTCCTTGTCCAGACGAACGAGATCGCTGGTTCGGCGCAGACGCCTCCAGTCGGCCCAGCGTTGCCGTCCGAGCGCGAGCAGATCGAGTTGTCGCTGAGCAAGAACTTCGGCGGCTTCCTCGACACGAAGGGCGGTCCGACGACGCAGTTCACGGAGTTCTCCTCCGTCTCGGCAGCCGTGTCGAAGCAGATCGGGCGCAATGCCGCCTTCGCCGTGCTGCTGGCCTCGCTCTTTATCACCGCCTACATCACGTACTCGTTCAGGAACGTCCCGAACTCCTTGCGCTACGGCGTTTCCGCGATCGTTGCGCTGCTGCACGATGTGCTGCTGGTCGTCGGCGCATTCTCGATCCTTGGAAAGCTCTTCGACGTCGAAGTGAACACATTTTTCATCACCGGTCTGCTCACGGTCGTGGGCTTCAGCGTGCACGACTCGATCGTCGTCTTCGACCGCATCCGCGAGAACGTATCACGGGGCATGATCCGCACCTTCCCGGACGCGGTGAACCACAGCTTGCTGCAGACCATGGGCCGCTCGTTCAACACGTCGCTGACGCTGATCTTCTCGATTGTGGCGTTGCTCCTGCTCGGCGGCGGAAGCATCCGCGACTTTCTTCTCGTGCTGCTGATCGGCGTCTCGACGGGAACGTACAGCTCCGTCTTCATTGCGAGCATGTTCCTGGTGACGTGGCAGCAGGGAGATATCCCGCGCGTCTGGCGCCGGCTCACGGGCCAGCAGCCGCGCGCGCACACAGCAGAGCCGGTCGCCGCCGAGTAGCGCGCGTTCGCGCCTGACGGTCGCCGGTAAGCCGACAACGCTCGCGAGCGCACGCACCGGCGGCAATGTTACATGTACTGGCCGCCGTTAGGGTTGAACTGCTGGCCGGTAATCCAGTCGCCTTCGGTGCACAGGAAGCGCACGAAGTTCGCCACCTCCGCTGGCTTCCCGAAGCGGCCCAGCGGGATCGCCTTCAACAGCGTCGCCTTTACGTCGTCGCTTAGCGCCATCACCATGTCGGTCTCGACGAAGCCGGGGCACATGGCGTTCACGGTGATGTTGTTGCGGGCCAGCTCCTTCGCAGCCGATTTCGCGAAGGCGATCAGTCCGGCCTTCGCGGCGGCGTAGTTCGACTGCCCGCTGTTGCCCATCTGCCCAATGATGCTGGACATCATGATGATGCGGCCGTAGTTGCGCTCCACCATGTGTGGGATGGCCGCCGAGGTGCAATAGAAGGCGCCGCTGAGGTCAGTATTGATGACCTCGTTCCACTCCTCTACCGAGAGACGCTTGAGCGTCCGGTCGCGGTTGACGCCCGCGTTGTTGATCAGGATGTCGATCTGGCCGTAGGTTTCGATGGTCTTGTCGATCAGCGCCTTGCAGTCGTCTGGATGTCCGACGCCGGCGCGGACGGCGATAGCGCGTCCACCTGCCGACACGATCTCGCCCACCAGCTGCTCCGCCAAATCCGGGCTGGTGAAGTAGTTGACCACAACGGTGGCGCCCTCGCGGGCCAGCTCTTCCGCGCACGCGCGGCCGATGCCACGCGATGCGCCCGTGACGATGGCCACCTGTCCCTTCAGTCGCTGCTCCGGCATGTCCCCTCCCTGTGGCCCTGCCGCCGGCCGCGAGCAGGGCATCTGGCTGTCGGCGGAATGTAGCGTGTTTCCCGAATAGGGGGTAGGACACGTGGGCGGACCGGAGTCGCGCCCGCCCACGATGGCCGTCAAGTTACGGCGCCGCAGCGCAAGGTACGCTCCGTCGCTGGGCCGGGGTCGGCTTAGGTTGACCCTCACGCCGCGTCGATGCGCTTGAAGCGCAGCGCTGACCACGTCTCGTCGATAGAGACGCTCGCCACGGCTTGCAGTCCGAGCGCGTGCATCGCGCGATAGAGGATGTCGCGGTTGAGATCGGCGCCCAGCTTCGATGCCTTCGGCCAGCAGACCCAGAGCACGCCGCCCGGCTTCAGCGCCTTGAGCGCCGCGGGCGTGCGCGATTCAGCCTCCGCCTGCTTGACTGCGAAGACCTGCACGACGTCGTAGTGTCCCTTCGCGCGATGCGCGACCTCGGCGCCTTCGGGCAAGTCCGTCAGCGCCTCGAGGTAGCCGTCGGGTGCGTGGAGCACGAGCACCCGCGCGCGCGGCCTGATCTGCAGCTTGGTCGCCAATGTCTGGGGCATAGCCCGTGCACGCTCCTGACAGTCGAGGATCTCAGACGGCCAGACGAATGCGATCAGACGACGGTCGGCGGGCGGTACTCTCCCCACGTCTTGCGCAGCTCACCGCAGATCTCGCCGAGTGTCGCGTACGCGCGCACCGAATCCAGGATCGCCGGCATCAGGTTTTCTGCCGCCCGCGAGGCCTCTTGCAGGCGAGCGAGCGCCGCTGCCGCTGCGTCGCCGTCGCGGCCGGCGCGCACACGCCGCAACCGCTCCAGTTGGCCGCGCGCCAGCTCGGCGTTCACCCGGAAGATCACGGGTTCCGGCTCTTCGTCGCTGCGGAAGCGATTCACTCCCACCACGACCCGCGCGCCCGACTCGATCTCCTGCTGCTGCCGCACGGCCGCTTCCTGGATCTCGGACTGCATGTAACCGGACTCTATAGCGGAGACGGAGCCTCCCATGTCCTCGACACGGTCGATGTACTCCTGCGCCTTCTTCTCGATCTCGTCGGTCAGCGCCTCAACGTAGTAGGAGCCACCGAAGGGGTCGACGGTGTCGGTGACGCCGCTCTCGTGCGCCACGATCTGCTGCGTGCGCAGTGCGATGCGCTGCGCCTGCTCGGTCGGGATCGCCAGCGCCTCGTCGTAGCAGGAGAGCGCCAGCGATTGCACACCACCCAGCACCGATGCCAGCGTCTGGATCGACGCGCGCACGATGTTGTTTTCGGGCTGCTGCGCCGTCAGCGTCGCGCCGCCGGTCTGGACGTGTGTGCGAAGCTTCCACGAATTCGGGTCCTTCGCGGAAAAGCGCTCGCGCAGCAGCTTCGCCCACATGCGCCGGAGCGCCCGGTACTTGGCGATCTCCTCGAAGAAGTTGTTGTGGGTGTTGAAGATCCAGGAGATGCGCGGCGCCACCTCGTCGATATCGACGCCGGACCGCTGGCACGCCTCCATGTAGGCGATCGCATTCGAGAAGGCGAAACCGATCTCCTGCGCCGCCGTCGAGCCGGCATCGCGAATGTGGTAGCCACTGACGCTGATGCTGTTGAACTTCGGCGCGTAGCGCGCGCAATAGGTGATCAGGTCGGCGGCGAGCCGCAGCGACTCGCGCGGGGGATAGATGTAGGTGCCGCGCGCGACGTACTCCTTCAGCACGTCGTTCTGCGCCGTGCCCATGATGTCACCGGCCGGCACGCCCTGCTTCTCGGCGACCACCATGTACATTGCCACGAGCACCGCGGCGGGCGCGTTGATCGTCATCGACGTGCTGACGCGGTCCAGCGGTATGCCGGCGAACATGTCCTCCATGTCCGCCAGCGAGTCGATGGCGACGCCGACCTGCCCGATCTCTGCCTCGGCGTTGGGGTCGTCCGAGTCCATGCCGATCTGCGTCGGCAGGTCGAACGCCACCGAGAGCCCCGTCTGCCCCTGGCTCAACAGGAATTTGAAGCGCTCATTAGATTCGGTCGCGGTGCCAAATCCCGCGTACTGCCGCATCGTCCACAGGCGGCCGCGGTACATCGTCTCCTGGACGCCGCGCGTGTACGGATACTCGCCCGGGTAGCCGATGTCGCGATCGTAGTCGTCGTCCTGGACGTCGAGCGGCGTATAGAGGCGGCGCGTCTCGGTGGAGGTGGTGTGGAAGTCGGACTCGCGTTCGCCGCCGCGGCCGAGTGCCTTCGCGATTGCGGTCGATTCCCAGCGCCCGATCTCGTCGCGCAGCCTGGCCTTGTCCGTAGTAGCGTCGAGCGTCATCTGTGCCCTCCGGCCTCACCCATCTCCGCGGCGAGTCTGCGACCGGCCCCCCTCTCCATCGCGTGGAGAGGGAGGCTTTGTGTCGGGCGCCGTCTCGATCCTGATGGTATCGCAGCCGGCCCGATTTGGCATCGACGAAGGCTGGCGCTTGCGTCAATCGCCACGGATATAGCCGTCACCAGCGGCCAGCGGCCAGCGGCCAGCGGCCAGGGACCAGTCAGAGTCCGCTGACCGTCAGCTTGGCCATCCGGATCGTTGGCGCCCGGCTGCCAGCGAACCACTGCGGGTCGTTCCCGACGGCGTCGATGTCGCGCAGCATCTCCTTGAGGTTGCCGGAGATGTTCACTTCGACGACGGGATACGCAAGCTCGCCGTTCTCGATCCAGATGCCCCCGGCGCCGCGGGAGAAGTCGCCAGTCGTCTGATTGATGCCGAACCCCATCAGCTCGGTCAGATACAGACCGTCGTCCACGGAGGCAATCATCGTCGCCGGGTCCGTCTCGCCCGCGGCCCAGATCTTGTTGCCGCCGCCGATGCCGATGGCGTCGCCGGAGCGCGTGGCGTTGCCCGTGGTGCGCCTGCCGGTGCGGCGGGCGTAGTAGCTGTCGAAGAGAAACTGCGAGAACACGCCGCGCTCGACGACGGCGTTGCGCCGCGCACGGACACCCTCGCCGTCGAACGGGCGAGAGCCGAGCTGTGCCGGCAGCGTCGAGTCGTCGGTGATCGTGACCAACGGCGAGAGCGCTTGCTGGCCCTCGCATTCCGCTAGAAACGTCGAGCGCTTGAAGAGCGATTCGCCGCTCGCGGCGCCCACGACGGCGCCCATGAGGCCGGCCGTCATGGCAGGGTCCCAGATGACGGGCACCTGGCGCGTCGTCATTTTGCGCCCGCCGAGCTTTCTCACAACGCGCGACGCCGCCTGGCGGCCGACGCTCTCGGGCGAGGCGAGGCGGTGGAAAATGCGCTCGGCGCTGAACCAGTAGTCGCTCTGCTTCTTGCCGTCCGGCTCGTCGGCCAGCACGGAGACCGAGAAGCTTGCTGCCGTGTACGGATAGCTGCCGCCGAAGCCGGCAGAGTTCGCGAGCACGACGTGCCCGCGCTCAGCGGCGAATTCGGCGCCCTCTGAATTGGTAATGCGTCCGTCGAAGTCGAAGGCCGCCTGTTCGGCCCGCAAGACGATGTCCTTCATCTCGTCGACGCTCAAGCTTTCGATGCGTTCGTCGTACAGCTGGAGTCCGGCCCCCAAGTCCGTCGCCAGATCCTCCTTGGCTGGCAGGCCGGCGTACTCGTCCGGCTCGCTGATCTGCGCCAGGTCGACGGCCGTCCCGACCATCTCCGCCATCGCCTTCGGAGTGAAGTCGGAGGTCGTGCAGACGGCCGTGCGCTTGTCCTTGATGACGCGGATGGTGACGCTGCGGGAGCCCGCTTCGAGCAGCTTCTCGATCGCGCCTTTACGCACGCTGACCGTAGACTCGACACCGCTGACGAGGTACGCGTCCGCCTCGTCGGCGCCGAGTGCGCGGGCCTTCGCGACGATGTCGCTCGCGATCGAGAGCAGGTCTTCGTTCATGTCACCTCAGGTTAGGGAGTAGCTTAGCGGAGCGCTTCCGGGATCAGCCGGACAACGATGCGGTCGTCGAGCCAGGCCAGCACGCCGCGCGCGGACCAGATGAGCACGGCGACGATCATCCCTAGCGCCGCTCCGCCCGCGACGTCGCCAGGGTAATGCACGCCGACGAACACGCGCGCGAATGCCGTGAGCGCCGCGAGGAGCAGCAGCACGCTCCCAATCCGCGGCCGGTAGAGGCCGATGCCGGCGGCCATCGCGAACGCCGCGGTGACGTGATCGGAAGGGAATGACGGATCGGCCGCGTGATCGATCAGCAGGACCGTGTCCGGACTGACCACGAACGGACGCTGATGCACGTAGATCTGCTTGATGAGCAGGGCGATCGCAATCGCGATGGCAGTCGAAGCCACTGCCGTGTACACCGCGATCCGCCGGTCGGCGTCGTTACCCGCGCGTATGAACCACGACGCGATGACGATCGCGACGATGGCGTAGACGGCGTACTGGGCGGCGAACTCCATCGAACGGTCGAGTACCGTTACGTGTCCGGCGAGGTCGTTGATGGAGTCGAATATGGAACCGTTTGCGTCCAATCAGGATCCCGTCTACACCGTCCGACCAGGTCTTACGCGCCGAATTCGTGTTCTTCGCTGTTCGAGTTGAACTTCGAGAACGCGAACGCCGCAACCCCGATCAGCACCACCAAGATGAGTAGCTTCTTCACGTCTGACTCCCTTCAACGCCGGTTTGCCGGCTTTATTCCCAAGGAGAACGCCGCGCGCCCGGCGCTATATCGCTGTGCCGCCGACGGTCATGCTGCTGACAAGCGTCGTCGGAATGCCGACGCCGACCGGCACCGATTGGCCGTCTTTCCCGCACGTCCAGCGGCCGTCGCTGAGCCGGAAGTCACTTCCGACGGCCGTGACTTTGCGCAGCACGTCCGGGCCGTTGCCGATGAGGTTCACCCCCCGGATCGGCGCGGTCACCTTGCCGCCCTCAATCATATACCCCTCGGTGACGCTGAACACGAAGTCGCCGTTGCTGATATTGACGCTGCCGCCGTTGAACGCGACGCAGTAGATGCCGCGGTCCACGGAGCGGATGATGTCGTCCGGGCTCGATTCGCCGGCCAGCATGTAGGTGTTGGTCATCCGGGGCATCGGGTTGTGGCGGAACGACTGGCGGCGGCCGTTGCCAGTGGGCGCCACGCCGAAGTGCTTCGTGCTCATCCGGTCCTGGATGTAGCCGCGCAGCACGCCGCCCTCGATGAGCACGTTGTAGCCCGGCAGGTTGCCTTCGTCGTCGATGTTGATGCTGCCGCGGCTGTCCGCGATCGTGCCGTCATCGACGACGGTGCACAACTCCGAGGCGACGAGATTGCCGACCTGATCGGTGTAGTTGCTCGTCCCCTTGCGATTGAAATCCGCTTCGAGGCCGTGCCCGATCGCTTCGTGCAGCAGGATGCCGCTGTCGCCCGCGGCGAGCACGACCGGGAACGTGCCGGCGGGCGCCTCGATGGCGGATTGCAAGACGACGGCCTGGCGTGCCGCTTCCTGCGCCAGCGCCTCCGGCGTGTGGGTCTCGAAGTAGGTCATCCCCATGCGGCCGCCGCCGCCCCAGCGCGCCGTCTGCCGCTCGGAGCCGCGCTCGGAAAGGCACGACACGTTGAACCGCACGAGCGGCTGCACGTCGCCGGCGATGCGGCCGTCGCTCGAGACGATCATCACGTGCTTCAGCTCGTCGATGAAGTTGACGTCGACGCGCGAGATGCTCGGATCGAACGCGCGGGCGGCGACATCGGCGCGCCGGATCAGCTCCACCTTCTCGGCCGGGGCGACGCCGACCGTGCTCGCCGCCGGCTGATAGTAGTCCGCCGACTCGAAGTGCATCACGTCGACCGGCTCCGCGCGGTCGCCGCGCGACGCGATGCGGGCCGCCGTGTCCGCGGCGCGGCGCATCGACGGGACGCTGAGGTCCTCGCTGTACGCATAGCCGATGGCGTCGCCTTGCACGACGCGGATGCCGACGCCCTGCGAGGTGCTGCGGCTCGCCGTCTTCACCGCCTGCTGCTCGAACGCGATGTTCGAGCCCTGACGGTGTTCGAAGAACAACTCCGCGTGGTCGCCGCCGCGGCTCATCGCCGTCGCGAGCAGCTCCGACGCCGTCGGCTGGTCGATGCTGTAGCGGTCGCTGAAAAAGCTCTCGGAGATACGTCCGGCGTTCGTGGTCACCGCTCAGGATAACAGCCATGCGCGGGCAGGGACATTGGGGGAATGACGCACATGTTGCGACTGCATGGCGCTAGAGGCTGCGGAGAATCTCAGCAATCGCCACGCCCTGCTTGCGGCCGTCGGCGTGCCCTGATTCATCCGACCAACAGGCCGATAGCATCGCGAAGGCGAGACTCCAGTCGCGCAGGCGTTCACGGTCGAGCGCCAGCTCGTCGGCGAAGATCTCCAGCCGGCGGGTAAGAATCTTGCGCACATCTGGTTGGTTCATGAGCAGGCGCGCTTCGTCCGGATGACCCTGGTTGCCGACAGGATTGCGCATCCACGACCCCACCTCGAATGCCGGGTCACCGACGACGCCGTGCGGGTCGATGGCGAGCCATGGCTCCCGCTCCGCGCTGACGATGTTCCAGTGGTGCAAGTCGCCGTGCAGGACGACGTGGCGTTCGCTGCTCGCGTCGAGCGCGGCGTAGAGCGACTCGGCGTACTCGAACAATGCCCTGGGTAGAGGACCGCTGCCGCCGCCGTGCCGCGCGCGGAGTTCGCCGAAGGCGCCGCCGCAGTGGGTAAGCGTCGGGAACACTTCGCCCGCGGCGGGCTCGCTCCAGAGGCGGCGCATGACGCTGGCGGCGATCCGCGTCGCCTCGGCATCATCGCCGAGCCGAATGATCGGCTGGCCCGGCCGCGCGCGCTCCATCAGGCTGACGCCGGCAGCAATGTCGGCGTCGAGCAGCCGGACGCTGCTACGGCCGTCGTAAAGGCGCAGTGCGGCTATTTCGAATTGGAGGTCGAGCCGGGGTACGCCCGCCTTCAGGACGACTTCCGCGCCGTCGGGCGTCGTCGCGCCGATCACGTAGCCGTAGCTCAAAGGAGCGAACGGCTCGCCCAGCGTCAGGCCCCAGCGCTGCTCGCATGCCTCGAGGAGGTCCGGGAGTGTCGCGAGCCAGCGGGCGCCGTCCTCTCCGAACACGCTCGCGATGCGCTGGCGAAAGACGGCGTCGATGCCCGGCGGCGCGCTCATGCCGATGGCTTTCGGGGCGCCGCCGTCTTTCGGGCGACGAATGTCAGGCTCTTGGGCCAGACGAGCGCGCCCGCGGCGTCGATGGCCGCGATGAAGCGCGAACGGCTGATCCCGGCACGCAGTGTTGTGCGCCAGCCGGCCACGGGGCGCTCGGACGCCACGGCGAGCATGATGGCGGCCTCGTAGGCCGACGACGGTTGCGACTTCGATGAGCGGAGGAAATCGGTCAGGCAGAAGCGGAGCCAGACAAGGGAGTCGATAAAGTGGACATAACGCAGGCCGTCGAGCCGCAGCCCGGCGGCCTGCAGTCGCGCCGACAGCGCACGCGGGCGATAGATGCGCACATGTCCGCCCGGCGTGTGCCAGTATCCGTACGACAGGCGCCAGAACAGCATCTCGGTGAAATGCGACGGCACCGCGCCCAGCAGGGTGCCTCCCGCGGCCAGGGCGCGGGCGATCTCACCGATGGCGGCGCCGTCGTCGGGGAGGTGCTCCAGCGTCTCGGTGCAGATCCCCGCATCGAACGCGCCGCTGCGGAACGGCAGCCGCGCCGCGTCGCCGACGACGAAGTCCACCCGAAACTGCCCGGCGCGGCTGCGAGCCTTGCGGAGCTCGGCGGCGTCGTAGTCGAGGCCGACGGCGAAGCAACCGCGTCGCGCGGCTTCAAGAATGTGGCGCCCGTCGCCGCACCCGACATCAAGGACGCGGGCCGCCGCTCCGGACGGAAGCAGCGCGGGACGGATGCTGAGCTTGGCCGACGCAATCTCAGGCATCGATTGCGGGTGCGGGCGGCCGGAGGAAGACGCGGGTTCGGGGCCTCACGTCATCCGCATTCCGTCGAGGTGGCCGAGGTCGTTCAGCCGCCAGAGGGCGCGGCGTTCCATGTGGGCCCGCACTGACGTTATCGATGCGTTGAAGCAGTAGAACGGGAAGTCCGTCCGCAGCCCGAGAATGTGCGCTACGTACGACTGGATGACGCCGCCATGGCAGGTGATCGCCACCTTCTTACCGGGATTCGCCGCGATGATGCCGTCTATCGCGCCGACGATGCGCGTCCGGAAGTGGCCGCTGTTCTCAGAGCCAGGAAGGTTGTCCCAGACGGGGTCCGCCTCAAACTTGGCCTTGATCTCGCGATGCGTCATGCCGTCGGGCAGCGGCGCCTGCGGGTCGATGCCCGTCGTGCCCTTCATCGGCTCGTTGATCTCCTGCAGATCATCGACGACGACAATCTCGTGATTGGTGATGCGCGCGATCGCGGCGCCGGTGTTGTACGCCCGCTGCAGGGGGCTGCTGTAGATCGCGTCCACGCCGTATGTCGCCATCCGTTCGCCGAGCCGCCGCGCCTGTTCGACACCGACGTCGGTGAGGGGTGGATCGTGCTCGCCGGCGCGGCCCTGCACGCGTGCTTCGTTGCTGGCCGACTGTCCGTGGCGGATCAGGTAGAGCCGCACCGCGTCCCGGTTGTTCAGGAGCAGGACATCCTGGAAGTAGTACGCCATCGGGTCGATCGGGGCGGGCACGGTGTTCGGGTTGCGGTCCGCGTCGCTCATGCGCCCAAGGTAATCGCGCACCCAGCTTCGGACAAGCGGTGGAGATTTACTACGCCGCCTCGAATCGCGGCGTGTTGCTGCCGTCCATGCGGCCGCTGGCGATGAGCGCTTCGAATTCAGCCGCGGCCATCGGCTTCGCCCAGAGAAGGCCCTGCAGCTCGTCGCACTGCCGTTGACGCAGGAACTGCGCCTGCTCGTCGGTCTCGACGCCTTCAGCGATGACACGCAGATTGAGGCTGTGCGCAAGCGAGATGATGTTGCGGGTGATCGTGGCGTTGCCCGCGTTGGTCGCGAGGTCCTGGATGAACGACTGGTCGATCTTCAGCGTATGCACGGGCAGGTCCTTCAGGTACTTGAGTGAGGAGTATCCTGTGCCGAAGTCGCCACCGACGTGCGAATGCCCATCTCGCGGATCCGGAAGACCCGCCTCCCGCCAGGCCTGCACCTGCTCGCAGCTGCTCCGCAGCACCCGCTCGCCGAGCGGCACGATCAGTCCCGCGCGGCATCGCATCCCCGCCGCCGCAGTCAGCGAACACCGTAGGGAGCTTCCCCGGACCAGCGGCCCTTCAAGATGCGCCGGCGCGTCGCCGCAATCTCCGGCGCCACGTAGATCGTCCGCATGGCGACGGCGCCAGTCATCCGGATCTCGTGCGGCGTGCGCGGCGGGATCCAGACGGCGCGCTGGGGCGGCACGATCCACATTCCGCGCTCGACGGTGAGCGACATCACGCCGGCGGCGGCGTACTCCAGCTGCCCGCCCTCGTGTTCGTGCGACGGGACGTGGTACCCGGGCGGGTAGTCGTAGCTGAAGGCAACGATCGGGCTGACGAACGTGTCCGGCTTGATGGTGATCCCCCTGTCTGACTGGATCGAGACACATTTTGACAGGATCGCGCAAGATGATCATTGAGGTGCCCACTACAACGGGTGCATCGTTGAGCGAAACGTTCGCGGGAGGAAACCATGCTTGGTTCGTATGACGTCATTGCCTTTGTCGCCACGCAGGACTCCGCCCGCGCGCGGGCGTTCTACGAGGGCACGCTGGGACTGCATTTCGTGTTGGATACGCCGTTCGCGCTCGTCTTCGAGGCCAACGGCACGATGCTGCGGGTCGCCAAGGTGCAGGAGATCACGATAGCGCCGTACACGGTGCTTGGATGGATCGTGCCGGATATCGTCTCGACGGCCACGCAGTTGGGCGCAGCCGGCGTCGTGTTCGAGCGCTACGGAGGTCTGGAGCAGGACGATCTCGGCGTGTGGACGTCGCCCGACGGGGCCCACGTCGCCTGGTTCAAGGATCCCGATGGCAACACGCTCTCGCTGACGGAGTTTCCTGCGACGGAATAGCCCGGTGACGACAAGCATCTCCCTCCCGCCGATCTGGGTGGCAGGATTGAGGACGCAGCCTCGCGCAGCAGTGCGCTTGTTTCGATATGCGTACGAATCCAGGCAGGGGTAGTCGAAATGCGCAGCGAGTAGTAGACTGAACTGCACAAATGAATGCAAACGGAACGTAGAGGAGGGTCGCCTTGGCCAAGGACGTAGTCATCGTAGAAGCCGTACGCACCGCGATGGGCCGCCGCAACGGCATGCTGTCGGGCACACACCCGGTGACGCTGGGCGCGCGCGTGCTGCGCGAGGTGGTCGACCGCGCCGGCATCGACGCGGGCATGGTCGGCGACGTGGTGTTCGGGAACGTCTCGCAGGTAGGCGAGCAAGCGGCGAACATCGGCCGCAATGTCGTGCTCGAAGCGGGGTTCCCGATCGAGGTCCCCGGCACGACGGTCGACCGCCAGTGCGGCTCCGGCCAGCAGGCGATCCACTTCGCAGCGAACCTGATCGCGGCGGGCGTCGTCGACGTCGCGATTGGCGGCGGTGTCGAAGTGATGTCGCGCGTGCCGATGGGTTCGAACTTCAAGGTGGCGGGCTTCCCCTTCACCGAGCACATGCGCAAGGAGTACGACCTGACGTCGCAGGGCGTGGCCGCCGACAACATCGCCCGCACGTGGGGCATCACACGCGAGCAGCTCGACGAATTCGCCGTCGAGAGCCAGCGGCGGGCGAAGGCGGCCAGCGACGCCGGCAAGTTCGAGAAAGAAATCCTCCCGGTCGAGGTCGAGCACGAAGGCGTCAAGGGCATGTTCAAGACCGACGAGGGTATCCGTGCCAGTACGCTTGAGAAGCTGGCGACACTGCAGCCGTCGTTCGGCGAGGACGGCTTGCACCACGCCGGCAACTCCAGCCAGATCACCGATGGCGCGTCGGCGGTGCTGATGATGTCAGCAGAAAAGGCGAAGGAGCTCGGCCTGAAGCCGCGGGCGCGGATCGTCGCCCAGGCTGTCGTCGGCTCCGACCCGCACCTGATGCTGACCGGCCCGATTACGGCGACGCCCGCGGTGCTGAAGAAGGCCGGATTGAAGCTCGAGGACATCGACCGCGTCGAGATCAACGAGGCGTTCGCCGCCGTCGTGCTCGCATGGCAGAAGGAGACCGGCTACGACCTCGCCAAGACTAACGTGAACGGCGGCGCCATCGCGCTGGGGCATCCACTTGGCTGCACAGGCGCGCGCCTGATGACGACGCTGCTGAACGAGCTGGAGCGCACTGGCGGCCGCTACGGCCACGAAGTGATGTGCTGCGGCGGCGGCATCGGCACGGCGACGATCATCGAGCGGCTGTAGTCGCACCTGCCCCGTCACGGGTTTTTCACACCGCCAACCCGTTGCGAATCAAGAGAAACCCCGGAGTTGTCCCGGGGTTCTCTTTTGTCTTTCGCCGAAGACTACGGCGCCGCCGTGCGGCCGACTCGTGCCCGTCCGGATCGCAAGAACACGACGGCCGCGACGGTGACGATCAGGCCGAGTAGCCCCACGCCCCCCGCAACCAGCGCGATCAACCATTGTCCCGAGTCTTGATTCGGGCTCCTGCTGACGGTAGACGCCGCCGCTGCGACATCTCTGGCGTCCGTCCGCACAACGCCGGCCGGCGCCGCGCCGTCTCCCGTCGCTGCGCCGGGGCCTGTCCCGTCGCCGACCACGATTGCGCCGATCATGCCCGGGTGGAGCGCGCAGTAGTATGGGTAGACGCCATTCTTCTTGAACTGATGCGTGACGCTCTGCTCCTGCGAGAGTGGCGCCGTCGACCCCCACGAGTTGCTGGCGCCCGTCACCGTATGCTGTGCCTCGTCACGGTTGGTGAACGTGACGCTGTCGCCGGCATCGATGTGGAGCACCGTCGTGATGATGCACCCTCCTTTGAGATCGACGTTCGTGCCGCGCCCATCGGTTAGCGGTTCGTGGCAACCCCCACCGCCGGCTTCCGCCGATCCCACCGTCAAGACCGTTCCGACGACGACCATTCCAGCCACAGCGACTAGACTCACGAAGCAGCGTCTGAACACGGCGCACCTCTCTTTCCGAGGTACTACACCGCACATGCCGACCGGGTTCCCGATTACGGCAACGACTCCGCAAGGCGAAGCGCCTGATCGAGCGTCCGCGTGGTCTCCATCCGGTAGAACGCAACGTCAGACCGCCAAATGAGCGTATCGCGGGTGACGGTACGTTCAGAGCCGGGAAACACTCCGCGGTCGTCGAAGAGGCGCACGACGTGCGGCCCACCCTCGATCCAGTGTGCTGGCTTCCCGGCAACCGATGTGTCGAGCAGAACACCCCCGGCAGGTACTCCTTTTCCGAAGGAGACTTCGCGCCGTCTCATCTCCCACAGGTCGTAGTCCGCGAATCGCAGGATGGCGACGTTCTCACTGCCATACACCGCTACGAAGACGCTGGTAGGCTCGCCGGCTCCCGGCGGAATCGCCGGTGCGAAGCCCACGCGTCGCGCGGCGTCCTGGAGCGAAACGGGCATCGCGAACGACGCCGGATCGGCGGACGTCGGAAGCGGCGTCGGCGTCTCGCCGGGCGCCGGCGTTGGCAGGCGCTCGATCTTCGATCCCTCCACGCCGAAGAACTCCGCGATCGCCGAGCGCGACGTTGGCACCGCCAGCGCGATCGCCAGTGCGAGCACTATCGTTGCTATCGCTGCCAGCGCAAACGCGGACCGTCGCGAGCTCGGAGTGCTGCGAGCCACGGGTTCTGCGATCGACGCCAGCACGCGAGCCTGTAGCGACGGCGTCGGCGGATACAACGCCGTGGCCGACGCGCGCTCGAGCAGGCGTTCGAGCATCAACTCATCCATCGACGCCCTCCCGCAACTCCGGATACTTCGACTCGATGACGTCGCGCAGGCGGCCACTGGCACGATACAGCCGCGACTTCACGGTGCCGGCCGGCTTGCCGATCGCCGCCGCGATCTCACGTTCCGGTAGCTCAAGGTAGTAACGCAGGTGGAGTACGATGCGATCGTCTTTCGGCAGTTCACCGATCGCCCGGAGTAGCGCGGATGCGTCGTCACGCGCCGCGACTGCCACATCCGGCGCGTCGACACTGCGCTCCGCGAACAGCCCGATGCGGCCGAGCAGCCCCGTACGGCGCGAGCGCGCCCGCACCTCGTTCAGTGCCAGGTTCGTCACGATGCGCAGCAGCCACGGCCGGAACGGTTCCCCCGGCCGGAATGTGTGCAACCGCCGATACGCCCGCACGAACGCGTCTTGCGCCACATCCTCGGCGGCTGCCGCGTCGCGCACGATGAGATATGCCGCGCGGAAGGCGACCTCCTGGTAGCGCTCGACGAGCGTGCCGAACGAGGCGGCATCGCCGCCCGCCGCCCGTTCGATCTCCTGGGTCTCGTCCATCAGCACGCGGTCCACGTACGGGATCTACACCGGCCCGGCTGATTCGGTTCGCGACGCGCAATGACAAAGTCCGGCGTCTCGTCGTAAGATTAGCGGTAGCACACCACCCACAGCGGCCCGCGGGCCAAGGAGTTTCCTATGCGCAAGGTCGCAGTCGTCGGCGCTGGCATGACCCGCTTCGGCAAGTACATGGACAAGACCATCAAGGACCTCGGCCGCGAGGCCGTCGAGGGGGCGATGAAGGAGGCCGGCGTCGACAAGCCGCAGATCGAAGCCGCGATCGTCGGCAACGCCACCGCCGGGCTGATCACCGGGCAGGAGATGATCCGCGCGCAGGTCGTGCTCCGGGAGATGGGCTTCGGCGACATCCCGATGATCAACACCGAGAACGCCTGCGCCAGCTCCTCCACCGCCTTCCACCTCGCGTGGATGTACGTGGCCTCTGGCATGTACGACTGCGTGCTCGCGCTCGGCGTCGAGAAGCTCTACCACGAAGACAAGCGCCGGTCGTTCCAGGCCATCGGCTCGGCCGTCGACATGACGGCGTTCGAAGAGCTGCGCAAGGCGACGGCGGCGCGCGGCCGCAAGGAAGGCGAAGCCGCCGGCGACGGTGGCGAGGGCGCGGGCGAGAAGCGCTCGATGTTCATGGACTTCTACGCGGCGGGCGCGCGCGAGCACATGAAGCGCTACGGCACCACCGCGGTCCAGTTCGCGAAGGTGGCGGTGAAGAGCCACCAGAACGCGTCCCTCAACCCCTACGCGCAGTACCGCGAGACCTACAGCGTCGAAGACATCCTGGCGGCGCCGATGGTCGCCGAGCCGCTGACCCGGCTGATGTGCTCGCCGATCGGTGACGGCGCCGCGGCGCTGATCCTCTGCTCCGAAGAGAAGGCGCGGCAGCTGACGACGAAGCCCGTATGGGTGACGGCGTCGATCCTTGGCTCCGGCAAGGACCGCGCGCCGGGCGAGCCGGGCGTGACCACGCGCATGGTGAACAAGGCGTACGCCGCGGCCGGCGTCGGCCCGGACGACATCGATGTCATCGAGCTGCACGACGCTTCCGCCCCGGCGGAGCTGATGGAGTACGAAGAGCTCGGCCTCTGCAAGACCGGCGAAGGGGGGAGGCTGATCGAAGAGGGCATCACGTCGCTGACCGGCAAGACGCCGGTGAACCCCAGCGGCGGACTGCTCTCGAAGGGCCACCCGATCGGCGCCACCGGCTGCGCGCAGCTGACGGAGCTGTTCTGGCAACTGCGCGGCGACGCCGGCGACCGCCAGGTGAAGCGCGGAGAAGCGAAAGTCGCTCTCGCCCAGAACGGCGGCGGCATGATGCGCGGCGAAGCCGCCGCCATGGCGATCCACATTCTGGAACGCTGACCGTCAGCCCGCACTCGTTGTCACTTGTTCGCGTAGGAACGGGATCACGGCTGCCGCGACTCCGTCAGGATCTTCGATCATCGGCCAGTGACCGCTGTCCTCGAGGACGACGACGCGGGCGCGCGGAAACGCGTCTCGCTGCCGCTCCGCCAGCGCCACCGGAAGATACGGGTCGTGCTTGCCCCAGACGATCAAGGCCGGGCGGTCAAGCGGCCGCACCGCGGTACGCTGGCGTGACGCAATGGCGGCCAGGACCATCCCCCGATAGAGCTTCAGTACCGCCCGTCGCGTACCGCGATCGAAGTCGTCATACGCACGGTCGACGTACGCTTTCGGAAATCCCGCCGGATTCCCACGGCGCGACAAGATCCGGAACGAGGCCTTGGTCGCCGAGACCATGAACAGTTCGCCCAGCAGCGGCGTGCGCCAGATCCGCGCCAGGAAGTGCCATCGATAGCCGAGAAAGAAACTGTTGATCTGCACGACACTCGCCAAGGTGTCCGGATGCCCGGCCGCCCATTCGAGGGCCCACGGCCCGCCGACGTCGTGTAATACCAGGTGCGCGCGCCGCACGCCGAGCTGTTCCAACATCCTCCCGAGATGCGCCGCGTAGCCTTCGACTGTATACGGGAAGTCGTGCGGTTTGTCGGCGCGGCCGAATCCTGGCATGTCCATCGCGATGGCGCGCGAAAACCCGCCACAGCGGCGGACGAGGTCTTCCCAATCGTGAGATGACCCGGGGTTGCCGTGTACGAAGACGATCGCTTCCTCAGCGTTCGCCGGCCCTGATTGGATCAGCGGCGACCGAATGTCATCGACCACGATAGTGGACTGTCGGAGTAGTTGTTGGTTCATTCGCTCACACCTCCACATTCATTCCGCGCCCGCTCGACGATGTTCCTTAGGCCAGTGGCTCTCCCCAATCGACGCCCGCTGAGGCGCTGAGTTGGAGGATTCCGGAAGACCCGAACGGCTCAACGATCCTGCGCACCTCCTCATCGAATGCTCGCGCGTCGTCGCTCCCCATCCGTTCGCGGGCCAAGCCGGACGTCGCGTGCAATGCATCGATGTACTCGTCGATGCTGCGCGTAAAGGGCTCTTCGTCGGTCAAGACGTGCCCGATCCGTCTGAGGAGCTTGCCGTCCTTCGAGGACCTCCAGCAGGTCGTAGCGCTCGAACTCGCGCATCACCGAATATCGTGCGATGGCCACCGACAGCGGCGAAGACCAGGGCGTGGGCGCGGTGATCGCCGAGACCAACGCCAGGTGAGCGCCTCGGTCGAGCGCAACGCGCACCCTCGGGAGTACCGTCTCCCATTGCATCCAATGAAGTGAGTCGCCGGCAATCGCGAGCCCGTACGGCGGATCGAACGCCACCTCTTCCGCTCGGCCGTGGATCCAGCGGATGGCGGAGTGCTCCCCGCCCGGCATGCTTCGCGGCTTCGCGAGCATAGCCGCGGAAACGTCCACCGCATCGATGGCCCCGACGTGAGGCGCCAGCATCCGGGAAATTTCACCCTGTACCGCAACCGAGCTCGAGGATCTTCGCGTTCGGCTCGACGATGAGACTTCGCAGGCGGAGTCCCAGGCTCGGAGGGTACGGCGTGCGGAGATGGTAGTGCTCAACCACATCGCGGAGTGTGAACGCTGCGGCGTTTTCCGCAGTGAGTTGCGCCGGACGTCGATGCTCCGTCATGCGTCCAACCCTACACCCATTTCCGCGACCACTCGGCGATCTTCTCATTCGCCCGGCCGATGAGCGGCGTGCCGTGGCCGGGCAGAGCGATGTCGTAGTCGAGCTCTGCCAGACGGCGCAGGCTCGCCCGCGCTGCATCCATATCGTGCGACGACATCGCCATCGGCAGCCGCAGGCCGGCGATGTGCATCAGCGCATCGCCGGCGAACAGCACGCGGCGCTCCCGCGCGTGCAAGGCGATGTGCCCCGGGGTGTGGCCGGGCGCGTGGATGACACTGATCCCTCCCGCGAACGGTAGGAGATCACCGTCGCGTAACACGCGGTCGACGGTCAGGCTGAACGGCCTTGCCACAACCCAGTCGAATAGATGGAAGGGCGGCCGGCTCGGCAACCACGGCTGGCGACCATCGACGTACGGTACGTCGTCCTCGTGGACGCACAGCTGCGCGCCCGTACGCTCGACGAGCGCGGCGACGTTGCCGGTATGGTCGTGATGGTAGTGCGTGGCCACGATCAGGCGGAGGTCTTCGGCGCGATGTCCGGTCATGGCGATGGCCGCGAGAATGCGCGTCGAGGCGCCGGCGCTGCTCGTGTCGACGAGGGCGATGCCATCATCGCCTTCGATCAGGTAGCTGCGTCCTATCTTGAGGCCGGAAAGTGCGAAGATGCCGGGAGCGATCGCTTCCATCCGCCGAGAGTACGGCTGGACGCCGCCACCGTCAACGACGGGATGCTGCCTGTCGTTGGCAGCGATCTTGTCCGGGGGTGATTGGTTAGCGATTGTGTCCTTCTTTGACAGGAGACAATCGCGTTGAGTCAACGGGAACAGGCACGAGCACGGGTGCTCAATTCGGTGTTGGAAGGATGCTGTTCGGTGCGGCAGGCGGTGGCGGTGCTCGGTCTCTCCGCACGCCAGGCGACGCGGCTGAAACAGCGCTATCGACGCGACGGGCCAGCAGCGCTGGCGTACGGCAATCGGGAGGGTCGCCCGCGAATGCGACGACTGAGGAGGTCCGCGAGCGGGCGGGCGGTGGGCTGCGGTGGAGCGCTCGTCTGCGCCGTAGTATGATTGCCTGAACGCGCGAGACTGCGCGCAGCACCCCCGTGAACGAGAATCGCCATGATGCGGACGCTGAGAGCCCGTTTCTTTACGGATGACGAAGGCGCTGGCGTCCCCGGGCCTGGCCGCCCCGCAATCGAGCCGCCGAGCCTCGCCGTCGCGGCCTCGGTCGTCGCGATGGGCTTTCTCGGCAGCCGCCTGCTCGGCCTGCTGCGGACCGTCGTCATCGCGCACCAGTACGGCACCAGCCCCAGCCTTGATGCCTACTTCGTGGCATTCCGGCTACCAGACCTGATCTTCCAGCTCCTCGCCGGCGCCACCCTCGGCAGCGCCTTCATCCCCACCTTCGCACGCGTCATGAAGGACCGCGGGGAGCGGGAGGCCTGGCGGCTGGCGGCGGCGGTCCTGAACCTGGTGCTCGTCGCGACGCTGGTGTTCGCGCTGATCGCGCTGCTGCTGGCGCCGATCATCGTGCCGATCACCGCGCCCGGACTCGGCGACGACACCGGCCAGCACGCGCAACTGACGTCGCTGGCGGTCGATCTGACGCGCATCATGATGATCTCGCCGGTCCTCTTCGCCGTCAGCGGGATGTTCATGGGCATCCTCAATTCGCGGCACCACTTCCTGGCGCCCGCCTTCGCGCCGATGTTCTACAACGCCGCGATCATCGTCGGAGCGCTGGTCTCGCACAACGTGAAGGTGCTCGCGCTCGCCGTCGTCGTCGGCGCCGCGCTCCACCTGGTGGTGCAGCTTCCCGCGCTCAGTCTCGTCGGCATGCGCTGGCGACCGGTCTGGGACTGGAAGGATCGGGCCGTCCGGGAGGTTGGCCGGCTGATGGGCCCGCGCGTCATCGGGCTCGCCGCGTTCCAGCTGAACTTTCTCATCGCAACCTTCTTCGCCTCGACGGTGCGGGACGGCGCGATCTCCGCAGTCAACTATGCGTGGCTCGTGGTGATGACGCCGCTGGGCATCTTCGGCATGGCGATCTCGACCGCCGCCTTTCCCCGCATGGCGGAGCAGGCGGCTCGTAACAACGGAGAGCTCGCCGACACGATCTCGCGGGCGCTGCGTCTCATTCTGTATCTGACGATACCGGCCAGCGTCGGTCTGATGGTGCTTGCCAAGCCGATCACGGCGTTCTTGCTGCGAAGCGGCGCGTTCAACTCGGCGTCGACCGACCTCGTCGTTGGGGCCGTGGTTTTCTACTCCGCCGCGATCTTCGCCCATGCCGGCATCGAGATCCTGAGCCGCGGCTACTACGCCATGAGCGACACGCGTACGCCGGTCGCCTTTGCCGTGATCTCGATGGCGGTGAACCTCGTGCTGTCGCTGATCCTCGTCTGGCCGTTCGGGATCAAGGGTCTCGCGTTCTCACTCTCCGCCGCGACGATCGTCGAGTTCGTCTTGCTGCTGCGGACGCTGCTGCGCCGGCTGGATGGCCTCGATGCACGCGGACTCGCACGCTCCGTCGGCCGCACGCTCGCGGCCAGCGTCCTGATGGTCGAGGTGATCGCGCTCTGGCTGGCGCTGCTCAGCGTTTCCGGTCTGCTGCAGCTGGACCGAAAGGCGCTGGCAGGCTTCACGACAGTGACTGGCATCGGCATCGGCGTCGCCGTCTATCTCTACGCCAGCCGTTTGCTGCGCAGTGAGGAGGCCGACGTGCTGCTGCAACGGCTCCCACTACCATCACGAGTGCGCCGCTTGGCGGGAGGTTAGGGGAATGCCCAGCTTGTGAGGCATTCTGGCGGGTCGATATACTGTCCGTGGTGGTCACGAGGCTCTGCATGACGACGGTGCGGCCTGATTGGGCCGCACGTTCATGTCCCGAGGTTGAGGTATTCTTTGAGTTTCACTGACAAGACCCTGATTTGCCGCGACTGCAAGCAGAACTTTACGTTCACCGCCGGTGAGCAGGAGTTCTACGCCAACAAGGGCCTGCAGAACGAGCCTGTCCGCTGCTCATCGTGCCGGTCCAACCGCAAGACCACGCGCACCAATGAGCCGGAAGAGGGCTACGTGCGCTACGGCGTCTTCGCCAGCTTCGGCGGACGCACGCCGCGCCAGATGCACCCGGCCACCTGCGCCGAGTGCGGCATGATGACGGAAGTGCCGTTCCAGCCGCGCGGCGACCGCCCTGTGTACTGCAGCAACTGCTACACGAAGGTGCGCGCCGCCTCGGAGGACCCGTCGGAGCGCGCCAGCTAGTAAGAGTAGGTTCGCATGACAAACAGGGCCTCGATCCTTCGAGGCCCTGTTTTCCGTCCGGAGCCGCGCGTGTCAGGCGAACGCGGAGAGCAGCTCGCCCTCACTCGCCAGGTCCGCGAACGGAAAAAGGATCCGCTTCTTCATCGACACATCGGCATCGAGCACGCGCAGGCAGGGCCGGCAGATCGAAGCCTCGCTTGGCGCGGAAGCATCGCGCGCGATCAGCGGCGAATCGCAGCGGGCGCATTGCTGCGTGCCAAATTCGATCAGCGTGCTGCTGCAGCCCGGATACCCCATCGCTGTCCCCTCGCTACCTGCGGCTATTCTAACCGCTCCGGACCTTGTGCGCGTCAAGGATGGTGACCGCTGCTCAGCCGTCGCTCGATGCGCGCGCAGCTGACGAAGCTGCGGGCGCAGATTGCGGTAGCGCGAGATGTAGCGCCGCGAGCCCCGCCGCCGCCATGATCGCCGAGCCGGCCAGGATTCCCGTCCGGGCGTCCTCCGTGAGCTGCTCGCCTGTGAATGCGACGTCTGCGATGAACAGCGACACCGTGAAGCCGATGCCGGCGATCAGCGCCACCGCCGCCATCGCCCCCCAGCCGACGCCCGCGGGCAGGGATGCGATGCGTCCGCGCACCGCCATCCATGCGAAGACGAGGATGCCGAGCGGCTTGCCGATGATCAGCCCGAATGCCACCCCCGCCGTCACCGGCGAGGAGGCAGCGGTCGATAGCGTGCCCGAATCGAGGGCGATGCCCGCGTTGGCGAGCGCGAAGATCGGGACGACCGCAAAGCTGGTCCACGGGTGCAACGCCCGCTCGAGCCGATCGAGCGGAGCGTTCGTCTCCGCTGGGCCATCCTGCACAACCGGTGGCGAGTCGGGACGCCGGTGATCAGCGGACTTCTCACCGGGCGTCGCCGAACTCGATCGCGAGGCACTTCGTGGACGCGCCGCGTCGGCCGGAATCAGTAGCCCGAGCGCGACCCCGGCGATCGTTGCATGCACGCCCGACTCATGTACCGCAAACCAGCCGGCAAGACCGAGGGCCATCAAGATCGGGATCGAGCGGACGCCGGCCCGGCCCACAGCAAACACGACCAAGAAGATGCCGGCCGCCAGCGCGAGCCAGAGGAGATCGATTCCCCTGCTATAGAAGAGCGCGATTACAGCGATCGCACCGATATCGTCGACGATTGCGAGTGCGAGCAGGAACACCTTCAGCGACAGCGGCACTCGCGTTCCAAGCAGCGACAGCACGCCGACCGCAAAGGCGATGTCGGTGGCCATCGGTACGCCCCAGCCATGCTCGCCGTCGCCGCCGAAGTTGAACACCAGATAGATCGCGGCCGGGACGATCATGCCGCCGGCGGCTGCGGCAAATGGCAGCGCCGCCTGGCGACGATCGGAGAGCTCGCCCCGTAGCACCTCCCGCTTGATCTCCATCCCGACAACGAAGAAGAACACCGCCATCAGTGCGTCGTTCACCCATTGCCTGAGCGACAGATGAAGGTCGACGGTGCTGAGCCCGGGCGCCCGCCAGTTCCAAAAGCGCTCGTAGGTGTCACCGAAGGGCGCGTTGACCCAGGCGAGGGCCACGGCCGCCGCAGCGACCAGGACGACCCCGCCGGCGGCTTCCGACGAGAGGAACTGCTGTAGCGGCAGGACGAGCGGTGGGAGCTTCCGCCGGTTGGAGCCGGTGGGCGGTTCCGTCATCTGGCCGCCGTGCTTGCGGACGCGCGACGCGGGAGTTGCATCATCTCAGGGGTGCGCGGAGGGCGCGCTAGAAGTGGTACTTCTCGGAGAGGCTGTAACGCTTGCCACCGGCGATCGCCGTCAGCGTGCCATCGTCTTCGTGCTCGAATGAGAAGCATCGCGATGCCTCCCGCGTGCCGAGCAGCGACGCCATGATCGCGAGCGATAGATTCGAATCGAGGAAGACCTCCGCCGCCTCCACCGCCGGGTCGAACTTCTTCCAACTGATGCCTTCGGAAATGGTCGAGCCGGACAGTCCTCCGGTCTCGGCGGGCTCGATGCTGAAGCGGACGGCTTCGGCGTGGCCCTTGCTCTTGGTGGCGAACATGTACGAGCCGATCTGCGACTGCTGGATGTGATTGCGCGGCGCGCCGCCGCCGAAGATCACCGTCGCCGTCCGCAACTCCAGCTCTTCGGCGAGCAGCACGAGCGCCGCCATCTCCAGCACGTCCTGCACGACATCGAAGACGATGCGCTTGCCCTCCGCGGCGCGGAAGAAGCCGAGGTCCATCCCCAGCACGGAGTCTCCGATGGCAGGGCAGTAGACCGGCGTGCGATGGTCGTACGCCGCTGTCAGAATGCCAGGCTGCGATGCGATGCCCTTGAAGAATCCGCCCATCCGGTAGATGTACTCGCGCGTGGTGATCGCCCGGTCGGGCAGCGCTCGCGCGAATTCGAAGATCATCGGCTCGACGCGGCGATAGTCGGCTTCGTCACCGAACGTGTCCCAGAAGCGATTGACGTCGACCGATGCGAGCGCCGCATCGTCGGCGCCGGTGTGACCCTGATAGTGCTTGCTGCCGATGATTTCGAGCAGGTCGTGGGTGAGCTGCGCGCCCGTGATGTCCAGCACGTCGATGCGCCTCTGCTCGATCAGCGAGGCGATGGCGGGGCCGAAGCCCATCGGCACGGGCGCGCCGGCGATCGCGCAGAAGATCAGCCGATTGCGCTCGATCATCGCATCCCACAGGCCGAGCGCGGCGCTCAGCCGGCGCGGCTGTCCCCCCGTGCGGCCCAGCGCTTCGATGAAGGAGCGTAGTGTCGCTTGCGGGTCGGGCGAGAAGCGCGCGATCGGGGTGACGAGGAAGTCGCTGTTTTCCACGAGCGTAAGCCTATCGAGCGGCGGTATCGCGGGCTAGCGGCGTCGTCTCGTCGGTGATCGCTCGGTCACCGAACATCGCGGCGAGGGCCCCTCCGGAGAACCGCACGCTATAGCGGCGCGCCCTTCATGCCCAGCAGGCCCTTGATGAACTGCACTTCTCCGAGATGTTCGGACGTGTGCCCGATCGCGAAGAACGCCACCATCTCGGCCTTCGACAGCACGTCGACACCGCGGTAGACGCCGGTGAAGAATGGGAGCCGGACCTCCTGAGCGGCTTCTTCGTCGCTGATGCTTTCGAGATAAGAGATCAGGCTTGCTCCGACCGCCTTCGCGTAGGCGAGAAGGTCGCTCGTGTCCAGCCGGATGCGTCCTATCTGCTCGCGTGTGAGCCCGTTGCCGAAGGGCGTACTACCCTTGTCGTCGATGGACAGACGGGCGGCCCAGCCCTGCGACTCGAAGACACTCGGCGATTGCATCACGAGGTTGTGGAGCAGATCGTCGGCGGCTCGATACGCGTGCCAGATCGCGAAGATGATCGACGTATCGTGGTGCTCCGGCTGCCAGGCGAGTTGTTCTGGTGTCAGACCCTCGACGAGCAGCTCCGGGTACCAGTGCCAGAACTCCAGATTCTTCCGCAGAGCTACGTGCGCCGCCATCGAGCTGCCTCCGATTCAGGAAGATGGCTGATCGCCATCCGTCGGCTACTGGTACACGAACAGCGACGGCCGCGGACGCAGCGAGAGGAGTTGCTGTTCGGTGAGCGGGTCTGTGTCGTGCGCGAGAAAAATCTTCATGCCACCGAAGGGCGCGTACGGCGCCGCGCCGTAACGCAGATACTTCACCTGTTTGATGTCGGCGGGGCCGTAGCCGTCCATATCGATGACGAGATCGACATCGTCGCGCCGTTCGATGGCGTCGGCGTTGCTGATCATCTCGGCCTGGAACTGGTGGACGATGAGCATCTTCTTCGGCAGATGGTACTGCTCGCTCAGGCGCGCGAGGTACCGCTGCGCCGCGTTCACGTCGCTTGCATCGATCGAACCGATCGCTTCGCCGGGCCGGGTAGGCCCGCCGAGGGCGAACTCCGGGTCGAGGGCGACAAAGACGTCGGGCTCCTCGAGATACTGCTCGACCTTCTGGATCTCGGCAAGCGCCGTGCTGTGTCCAATCTGGAGGTCGAGGATCAGCACGAAGCCACGCCGCCGCGCCAGGTCGATGAACTGGCGCACGGTGTGGTCGTCGACGTAGCTGACGTACAGGCCGTCCTTGTCGGACTGCGGCTGGGCGACGCCGTAAACCAGGTGGAGCGCGGCGAGCACGGGCGTGCCGGCGTTCAGCTCACGGAATCGTGCGACGCGCTGCGCCAGCAGGTCCGCCGCCTCTTCCGGCGTGTGCTGGCCGAGGATGCCCATCGAGGGCGTGCGCGGCGTGCCGTAGTACGAGACGACGATGTTGCCTTCGATTGGTGAAGTTGCGCCGGCGGCAGACCCGGCGTGAAGACGAGCGAGCCCGCCGATGCTGAAGGCGTCAGCGGTGGAGATGCGGGCCTCCGTGCCAGCTTCGAAGCCGCGCGGCAAGAGCCGGCGCGCGATGATGATCGCGAACACGATGGCGACCACCGCCGCAACGGCATAGAAGGCGACGAGCGCGGCAGGGTACGGAACGTCGCGCGAGCGGCTGCTCGCGATGCGGAGCTCAGGTGACTTCCACGCCGAGTTCGATCTCATGCTGTTCCAGTTGTTCGCAACGCCAGCAGCCGTTCGGTCGCCGGCAGAAGGGCGGGGTCAGTATGCGGACGCGCGACGATCCGCCCAGATAGCGCCGACGACTCCCAACACGAGAAGCGACAACCCGAATACGGTGAAGGCGGCCCCGTCGCGTATCGGGATCCAGGCAAGACCGCGCCCGATGCTCAGGACCTCGCCGCGCGTGTACTCCGTGTCGCCACCGGATGCCGCCCGCGAGTACAGCCATGCGCCGAGACCGGCTAGCAGCAGTGGGACGCCGGCTCCAGTGACAGCGCCACCGACGCTGGCGACCCGCCCGAACCCACGGCACAACGCCGCCAGCGAGGCCGCCAGAGCCAGCGACACGGCCGCGAACACAAACGTGAGCACGCGGAGAATATCGTGGTTGCGGCCTTTGAGGAACCCCAGGCCGTCGTTGGTGAAGCCGCCGAGCGAGAAGGTGCCGGTGTTCGAGTTGCGTCCGCTCGCGCCGCGCAGGGGCGCGGTGCCTTCTCTGTACATAAGATCGGCTGAGCGGTCGAGCAGGGTGTCCCGCAACTGGTCGCTGGACGCTGCGGCCACTTCTTGCGGCGTCAACGCGATGTCGAGAGGGTAGTCCTTCAAGCGCACCGTCTCGCCGGGCGCCGCGGCCGAAGCGCGCTGCTTGAGGTCGGCGTAGTTGCGCTCGATCAGCGGGTCGATCTCCGTGAGCGCGGCGACCGCCCGTCGCAGCGTGCGCTTCGACGCGCCCTCGGACGTGAGCTGGAAGAGCTGTAGCGTGACGAGCAGCGCCGCCATCGACAGGAAGAAGGCGAAGCCGACCAGCCACTTGGCGACACTGCGTCCGGATCCGGAAGACTCGCTTGCGCGTTCAACAGCGCGGCGGCGCTCGAGATATGGCGTCGTTTCGTACGCCATGCGCTAGGCGACCGGGACGACGGTTGCGCCGACGATCCGGTCGTGCAGGGCGCGATGCTCGGCGTCCAGCGCGGCGGAGATCAGCGCGATGAGCGGCGCGGCGACGCAGACAGTGACGATCACCCCGAACGCGACGATGGTCAGGCGACTGAGGGCGAGGGCAATCACCGCGCTCAGCGGCAGCGCGGCGACGACGGCGGTGGGCCAGCTAAAGAGCAGCGGGTTGAAGCAGAACCACCAGAGCACGCTGTCTCGGCCGCTGAGACGCCCGCCATCGTCGCGCAGCGTGCGGATGCCGGCCACGTACTGTCCTGCTGTCTGCGAGCGCGTGCGAAGCAAGGCGATGTTCAGCACCGTCCAGACCGTCGGAATGCCGGCGCCGATGATCGCCAGAAAGGTGTAGAAGTCCCGGTCGCTGGCGTCCTGCTCCGCCCAATTCGTCGAGAGGAGCAGGATGAAGCCGGCGAGCACCAGCATCACGAGCGCAATCGCCGTGAAGATCACCATGTCCACGACGTAGCCCGCGATGCGCGAGCGAAGACTCGCTACCGCATGCTGGGCGGCGTCCGCGGTACGGGGCAAGGCGATCTCATTCGTAGCGATGGCGCGGCCTCGGCGAGGATGGTTGACGGCGGAGTATAGCATGGCCCAATTGGCCGCCACCCATTGATCGTCCGCCTATCCGGCGCCCACCGGAACGGGCTGCGCCACGATGGCGCCGTACGTCGCCGGCTGCCGGTTCCGGACGACGTCCGTGCCGGGCGCGCGCTGCTTGAGGTGGCTCAGCGAGCGATTGATGTCCGCCGCAACGGCGAGCTCGCGGCCGGCGAGCGCGATCGCCAGGATCGCGCCCGTGGGGTCAGCGATCATCGCCGCGCCGTTCGCCGTCGGTGCGCCGGCGCAGGCGACGAAGACACGATTCTCGTCCGCTCGGCACCGTGCGATCATCTCCATCGGCCGCGGCGGGTCGTCGTTGGACCAGAGCAGGATTTCCGCGCCGCGCAGCATCAGCGACCGGGCGACTTCCGGGACAAAGCCCTCAGTGCCCGCCAGCAGCCCGACACGGCCGATGGGCGTATGCACGACCGGGCACACCTCATCGCCCATGGGCATCGTGGCGAAGCGCGGCCCACGCCCCTTATGCGTTTGACGATGTTTGGCGAGGACGCCCTTCGGACCGAGGAGATACATTGCGCGCCAACCGCCAGCGTCGGGCTCAGACACCGTGAAGGCGATGCAGACTCCCGTCTCGCTCGAGAGCGCGAGCATGCCTGCGAGCACGGCATCGTGCTCGTACTGGGGCCGCAGGCGGCCCGGCGTCGCCGGAAACAGCACCAGTTCTGCGTCCTGCATCGCGAGCCGGCAGACGTGCCGCCTCGCCTGAGCGAGAAACTGCGCGCCCGTCGGCGGCATCGTCATTTGCACCGCGGCGATGCGGTGCTGCGCGTCGGCGGGGCCGAAGGATTCGCCGAGGGTGCGGATGACCGGCAGGCTCTCCGTTGGTTGCGTCAGGGCCTCGTACAGCTCAGGCCGGCGATCCATGCGCGGCGTGGCATCGCGCATCGGCACGTCATGCACCAGGATGCCGCTCTCGCTCGGGCCGAGCGACATTGCGTATTCGCCCTGCGGGCTGATGAAGCACGACCCGCCAGCGTAGACGATGCTCTCCGCTTCGGTGCCGCACTTGTCGGCGCAGGCGATCCAGACGCCGTTCTCCGCCGCCCGCACCTGCATCAGATACTGCCGTTGCGCCGTGGTCAGGTCCTCAGTCTGGCGGCCGCCGCTCACCCAGGCAGTCAGGTCGAGGATGAGCTGCGCTCCGTTCAGCATCAGCGAGCGTGCGATTTCGGGTACGCGGCCGTCGGCGCAGATCATCATCCCCACGCGTCCGATTTCCAGCTCGAACACCGGATAGGCATCGCCCGCGGTGAACCAGCGGTTGTCGAAATGCCACAAGAACGACTTCGCGTATTGCCCGACGAGCGCACCGTCCCGCGCGAAGAGCGCCGCGCCGTTCGTGTAGCCGGCATCAGGCGCGTCCAGAGCGAGGCCGGCGGCAAGGTACACCCCGTGCTCGCGCGCTTTCGCGGAGAAGCGAGCCATCGCCTCCGACGGCGAGAGCACGCCGCTGCCGCTCAGGTCGGTGGTTCCCATGAAGTACGCCGGGTACGTGACCTCAGGCAGCACGATGAGGTCTGGTTGCTCGCGCATCGCGTCGTCGATCCGCGCCAGCGTGTACGTCAGCGACGCCTCGGCATCCTCGATCGAGAACGCTGGCAGCTGGAGCAGCGCAACGCGGGCGGAGGCGGCTGTGCTCATGCGCGAAGTGTAGCGCGAAGCCCTGTGCAATCGCCGCCGGTAGCGCCGCCCGATATCGCCCGCTAGCCTGTGGTTGCGCGATGAGGGCCCATTCCCGCGCCGGAGGCACCATGATCGATTTCCGGACGCTGACGCCGCAGCGCATCGCCGATGCCTGCGCCGAAGCGATGCGGCGCTGCGACGAGGTGGTGGCGGCGATCGTCACGACACCGGCAAGCGAGCGCACATTCGCGAACACCTTCGTTGCGCTCGACTCCGCAGGTGATCTGGTGCGGCAGGCCGACGGCAACTACGCCTTCATGTCCTACGTGTCGGACGACGAGGCCGTGCGCGAGGTCGCACGCGAATGGGACCAGAGGCTGAGCAAGTATGGCGTCGAACTCGGCTTCCGGGAGGACCTCTACGCCGCGGTCCGGGAGTTCGCGGCGACCGACGAGGCAGCCGCACTCCAGGGAGAAGAGAAGCGCCTGCTCGAACGCTCGCTGCTCGACTATCGCCGCAACGGCTTCGAGCTACCAAGGGAGCAGCGGGAGCGCGTCCAGCAGTTGATGAACCGGCTCGTCGAGCTCGGCACGGAGTTCCGAAAAGCGATCGACACGTGGGACGACGCGATCGTCGTCTCGCGCGCCGACCTCGCCGGCATGCCGGACCGCTGGATCGACGGGCTGAAGACGGTCGAGGAAGACGGCCAGACGAAGTACCGCGTGAGCCTCGACTACCCGGAGATCGTCCCCTTTATGGACAACGCCGACTCCGGCCACTGGCGCCGTGAACTCTTCCTGAAGAATCAGAACAAGGGCGGCGCTGCCAACATCGCCATGCTCGACGAGGCGATTCGCGTCCGCGCAGAGATCGCTGGCCTGCTGGGCTACGAATCGTGGATGCAGTACGTCGTCGAGCGGCGGATGGCGAAGAAGCCGGAGAACGTCGACCGTTTTCTCGCCGACCTTGAGCCGAAACTGAGGCGAAAGGCGGAAGCCGACCTCGGCGCGCTAGGCGAGGAGAAGCAGCGCCACGTCGGCGATGCCCATATCGAGATCTGGGACTGGTGGTACTACACGAACCGGCTCCTGAAGACGGAATACGCCGTCGATGACTTCGAGGTCGCCAACTACTTCCCGCTCGCCAGCGTCATCGAAGGCCTCTTCTTTGTGACGCAGGAGCTGCTCGGCGTGCGCTACGAGCCCGCGCCGGACGCGCCCACGTGGCACGATGACGTGCGGGCGTTCGACATCTTCGATGAGGACGGCCGCGAGCCGTTCGCCCGCTTCTACATGGACCTGCATCCGCGCCCGAACAAGTTTGGCCACGCCGCGGCATTCAACCTGCGGTCGGGCCGCACCCTGCCCGATGGTTCGTATCAGCAGCCGATCAGTGCGATCGTGGCGAACTTTACGAAGCCAACCGCCGAGGCGCCTTCGCTCCTCACCCATAAGGAGGTGGAGACGTTCTTCCACGAGTTCGGCCACATCCTCCACGAAACGCTGACGCGCGCGCACTTTCTCGAGTTCAGCGGCTACTCGACCGAGCGGGACTTCGTCGAGGCGCCGTCGCAGATGCTGGAGCACTGGGTGTGGGACCGCGATGTCCTCCGCCACTTCGCGCGCCATCACGAGACGGGCGAGCTGCTGCCGGACGCCCTCCTGGACGCGATGATCCGGGCCAAGCGCCTGAGCTCCGGACTGAAGGAGCTGCGCCAGATGTTTTTCGCGCGCATGGACTACACGCTGCACTCACCGGGGTTCGATGGCGATAGCACGGCGGCCGTGGTCCGGCTCTATCCGATCACGATGTTTCCGTATCCCGAAGGCACGCACTTTCAGTCAGGCTTCGGGCATCTCTTCGGCTACGACGCTGGCTACTACGGGTATCTCTGGTCGCGCGTCTACGGCGACGATATGTTCACGCGCTTCGAGAAGGCGGGCATCCTCGATCACGCCACCGGACGCGATTACCGGAAGCAGATCTTGGAGCGAGGAGGCACCGTCGACGGCGACGAGCTGGTCCGCAGCTTCCTCGGCCGAGAGCCGAACATGGACGCCTTCCTTCGCGAGATCGGCGTCGACTGAGCGCCCGATCCGCCGTCCGTTGCTACGCAGCCAGGGTGGGAGTGGAGCGAACGTAGCGGAGGAGCTTCAGCTCCGCTCGGCGGCAATGGATGTTGGACCACGGAAAAGCGAAGACGGCGCCTTCTATGCACCGGTGCGCCGCCTCAGCGCTCCGCTCGCGATGACGAGCGCGCCAATCGCGGCAGCGAACAGCGCGAGAGTACCCGCCACCACTGGCGGATCAGACTCCGGCCCGCTGCCGAGGTCTGCCAGCGGTGGCGCACCCGCCGGCGCCTTGCCTTCGACCGTGTAGATGAACGAGTTCACGGCGGTGTGACTGGCGCTCTGGGCCTTCACGACGACGTAGCCGGGGCGATAGAGCGGAAACGGCACAAGGTCGTTGTTCACCACGATAGGGAAGCTCCACGTGCCGTCCCGCAGCACGGTCACCTGCCGCTCGTGATAGAGCATGCCTTGGTACTGGCGGCCCGGATCGATGTCGCTGAATCCGACGGCAATGGTGACGGTCTCACCTGGCGTCCAGCCAGTCTGGCCGACCGTCTGGAACAGCGCCCCGGCTGCGCCGGACGCAGGCGAAATCAATGGATCTGGTTCTTGCGCCGAGACGGCGTGGGCGGACAGTGCCGACGCGAATGCAACCGCGACGGCCATCAACGAGACAAGCCACTTCACCACTACCCCGCTTCCATTGCCCCGCTGCGCGCGATGATAGCACGGCCGCGGCGATCCGTCATCAGAATCTGCGAAGAGATTTTCGACGGTCGCTGCCGGTGCGAAGGAATGCCGTTGCCGTGTGGGCGAGGCGCGTTCGTCAGGGCGATCCAACATCTCGTGTGGCGCGTCCAAGCGGTCACTAGTGCCGCGAGGAGACGGCGGCGCCGAGCATCGCGCGATACGAAGCTCCCTCTCCACGCGGCGGAGGGGCCGGTCGCAGACTCGCTGTGGAGAGATGGGTGAGGCCAGGGCGGTGCGCGGTGGCGCCAACAGATCCCCCTCCGACGCGCGAGATGACACAAGCAGCACAAGCGTACTCAGGCGGCCTCCGGCTCCACCTCACGTTCCAGTACACTGCGCCGAACTAAGATGATCACGCCTCTGTTCGCCACCACGCTCGCTATTACGCGCCACGACTTCGCGGACTGGTTCCGGGATCACGGCACCGCTGTCGTCGGGACGCTGGCGCTCACGATCGCCGCCACCGTCATCGTCCGCCGCATCATTCCGCACGCGATGCGCCCCGCCGTCGCCCGGCAGATGTCAGGACGGCCGCTCGACGAAGTGGACCGCCGCGTTTCGACGCTGAGCAACGTCATCGTCCGCACGATCGAGATTGTCCTCATCGTGTTCGCCTTCTTCACCATACTGCCGGAGTTTGGCTTCGATATCCGGGCGGTGCTCGCCGGGGTCAGCATCACGAGCATCGCCCTTGGTCTCGGCGCGCAATCTCTGGTGCGCGATGCCCTGAACGGCATCTTCATCCTCAGCGAGAATCAATACGCGCGCGGGGACGTCGTCGCGATCGCGGGCATCACCGGCGTCGTCGAGGACGTGACGTTGCGGCGCACGCTCGTGCGCGACGTCGATGGCGTGGTGTATAGCGTGCCGAACGGCGCGGTCATCGTCGCCGCGAACTACACTCGCGACTTCTCGCACGTGCGCGTCACGGTCCCGGTGTCGTTCACCAGCGACCTCGCGCACGTGCGGTCGGTGGCCGATGACGTAGGCCGCGCGCTCGCCGATGACCCGCTCTACCGCGACCTCATCGTCTCGGCGCCGTCGTACCTGCGCGTCGACAGCGTTGATGTGAACGGCATTGCCGTCCAGATCAACGGCACCGTGCTGCCAGGCAAGCAGTGGGAGATAGCGGGTGTGCTCCGCGCGCGCCTGATGGAGGCGTTCCAGCGGGAGGGCATCAAAACCCCCTGGGGTTGATGTGGCTTTTTCCCGCTGCCCGCAGCGGCATTCGGGACCACCTTTTCGAAACTGGGCGCGCTACCGGTGCGGTGCGCTGCTGCCGACCTCATCGCCTCGGCGGCCTTCGCTTTCGGGCGCAGGCGGCGCCGGAGGCATGTGCTCGCTCAGGTCGCGCCGGACCTGCACGTACCGCAGGATGTCGGCGTGATGGAGGATGCCGACGATGTCGTGTCCGTGCACGACGGGTAGCTGACTCACGCCGTGCTCACCCATCATGTGGAGGACCTGCGACAAACTCGCCGACGGGTCGATCGTGTGCAGCCGGCTGAGCGGCGTCATCGCGCGATACACGCTGGTCGACTGCCATTGGTCGTGTGGCACATTGCGCACGTCCGCGAGGGTGATGATGCCGGCGAAGTTGCCGCCCGCCATCACTACGAAGCAACTGTTGCTATGACGTAGCACGTGTTCACGCACCAGGTCGGCGACGCTCAGGTCGGGCGGGACGGTGCTGAATTCGGTCTGCATGACATCGCGCACGGGGATGCCTTTCAGCGCCGTCTCGAGGACGAGTTGCTCATAGCTGGCGGAGGACGCGTTGCGCAGGAAGAAGCCGATGAAGAGAAACCAGAGCCCGCTGGCGATGCCGCCGAAGTAGGTGTATCCGATCCCGAGCGCCATCATCCCATACGCAATCCACTCGCCCGTCTTCGCGGCGATGCGCGTGGCGCGCAGGCGGTTCTCGTTGCGCGCCCAGATGATCGAGCGGAAGACGCGCCCGCCATCCAGCGGGAACCCGGGCAGCATGTTGAAGACGGCCAGCGACGCGTTGATCAGCGCGAGGTTGGCGCTGATCCCGGCCAGTCCATCGCTGAACGGACGGAGGATGACGAACAGGAGCGCAAAGCCACCGCCGAGCGCCAGACTGGTGATCGGACCGATGATGGCGATCCGAAATTCGAGCCCGGCGGAGTCGGGCTCTTTCGTCAGGTTGGCGACGCCGCCGAAGATGAACAGCGTGATGCTTCTCACAGGCAGCCCGTTCCGGTTGGATACGATGGCGTGCGACAGCTCGTGCGCCAGCACGGACAGAAAGAAGATCGACGCGACGAACGCGCCCCCGATCCAGAGCTGCGGCGCCGACCATTGCGGATAGAAGCTGTCGAGCACGCCGGTCGCGAATGACCAGGTGACGAAGAAGAAGATGAAGATCCAGCTCCAGTGGATGCCGACATCAACGCCGAGAATCCGCCCAAGCTTGATCGAGCTGGTCATGAAAGCAGCGACCTCCGTGCTTGCCGGGCGCGGTCGTCGCGCTCTCCGGAGGTCAACTCCGATGGTCGCGACGGTTCACGCCCGTGTATCCATGATACGGCGGGGGACGCGCGCCCGGCGTTACAAACGGGTGACGCTTGACGGGACTCTGGTCACTTCTTGCCCCTGTTGTGCTTCAAACCTTCGCTACTCATGGCAAGCCGGGGCATCGGGCGACACCGGCCCGGCCTCACCCTCGTGGGAGAGGGGCTCGGCACTGCGGCGATGTTCGTCTGCCGTCTCCGCGCTCGAGTAACGACGGATCGGAAGCACAACCACGAGCAGCCGCGACGATTCGTCCGGGTTGGGTGCCTCATACACAACGTCAGGCTGGCACACCGATGCCTGCGCGTGCGACCGCCACGCGCGGCCGCCGGTGCTGGGCGGACTGGCGCAGTCGCTGGAGCAGAAGGTGGCTGGTTTCGTCGGCCGGATAGAACAGCTCGACGGACAGCTCGGAGAGGCGGCGTGCCGAAGGTCGTCATCGTTGTGAACAGTGACAGCTCGATTCCGTCGACATCGATGCGCCAGGGGACCAGCAGCGCGGGCACATCCGCCGTAGCCGTACGGCGCCAGTCGCCCAGCCGAGCGACGTTCGGGTA
This sequence comes from Dehalococcoidia bacterium, assembly GCA_038227375.1. Classification (GTDB taxonomy): domain Bacteria; phylum Chloroflexota; class Dehalococcoidia; order DSTF01; family JACRBR01; genus JALYKW01. The sequence goes on along the minus strand of JBBRPY010000002.1, from coordinate 61,423 downwards.
GGCCGAGACTTCCTCCACAAGCTGCTGTAGTTCAGCGTCGCCGTGAATCGAGCTTGCCCGGTGGAGTTGCCCCAACAGATACGCGGCCCATTCCGTGAAGTTCAGTGTGCGACGAGCCAGACCGTCCGGGTGGAGGCACACACGAAACACATTGGTCGGCGGGCCGAGCAGCTCGGCGGGCAAGGCGCCGACGAACAGCGTCGCGACGCGGTTCGACAGCACCGAGTTCCACAGCCGGTCGACGACGATGCCGGGGTAGGGATCGTGGCTGTCGAGGAGGCGCTGAAGAGCGGCCCGCACACGCGCCATGCCGGCACATCAAGCGAGGTCTCGTCGTAGCGCGGGGCCTAGCCCGCGGTGAGCAGCAGGGTGTTCCGCTCCCGCAGGGGGACGTCGAGACAATCGGAAAGCGCCACCAACAGCTCCGGGCTGGGACGAGAGCGGCCCGTCTCGACGAAGCTGAGGTGGCGCGGAGAGACGCCGATCGCGAGCGCCAGATCCATCTGGCTCCGCCGCCGCCGTGTCCGCCAATCGCGGACCAGTGTGCCGAGCGCGCCTTCCATGAGCGCACGATAGCGGGTGAGCTGCAGCGTGCCCATTACCTCGGAGGTAGTGATTGTCTGGACGCCGGAGAGCGGGCTGAGTGCGCCGCTCAGGGGATGACGCCGCGCTCGCGCAGGAACGGGATAGCGGCTGCGACGGCCTCGGGCGGTTGTGACTGGTTGATCTCGAACACGCGGAGGGCGCTCGCGGGGATGCCTGCGGCGATGTAATCCCACTCGACGTCGCCATTGCCGGGCGCGCGGTGGTCGCCGATGCCATCGACATCGTGCAGATGCGCGCCGATGCAGCGCTCGCCGTTCGTGTCCAGCCAGAGGCGCTTGTCAACAAGCCCCAGGCGCGCCTGCACCTCGGCATGGCCGACATCGTGCCAGTAGCCGGCGAATTCTTCGTGGTAATAGTCGAGCAGCATCGCGCACTCGGCGGGCTGCGGGATCTCGTGATAATGCAGCCGGTTCTCAATGCCGAGCATCACACCATGAGGCACCGCGTAGGCCATCAGCTCTTCCAGCGTCTTGCTCGCTGCAAGCAGCCACGGCTCCGCCTGCTCCTGGCGCAGCCGGTGGCACTGCGCACGGAGCTCTTCCATGCGCTCGCCATCGCGGGTGCCGGCATCGAACAGCCGGCGCATCTCGCGCTCCGGCGCGAAGATGCTGTTGCCGACGCCGCCGAGATGCACGACGACGTAGCGGCCGCCCGCCTGTTTCGTCAGCTCGATGGTGTTCTTCGTGTACCTAATCGCGGCGCGGCGCTCGGCTTCGTCGGTGGATGCGAGGTTGAGCGAGCTGTTGGACTTGTTGGCGGCGTCGCGGACGAGCGGCGCCGGCGCGTGGATCGACGAGATCGGCACGTCGGGATAGCTCATCAGCCGCTCAAAGGGCGCCGTCGCCGTCGAGTGGCTCACCTCGATCGCGTCGTACCCGAGCGCCAGCGTCTCCTGCACGAACAGATGCATGTCCGCGACAAACCGGTCCTGCTGCGCCCACATGGTGCTGAGTGCGACGACTCCGTTCCAGTTAGGCATTGGCAAGGAACTCGTCGGCCGAAGGATCAGCCTGACTCAGGAGCTTGGCAATGTGGCGAGGTGGAATCTCACGCGTGCGCATCGCCACGATGACGGGCCGGCGCAGCCCCGGCTTCGTGAGAACGGCATGACTTCCGCGCTGCCGGTCTAAGATGAACCCGCACTTCTCCAATGTTCGGATCACGTCTTGCGGCCGCATCGACGGGATGCGATTCGGCAATCAGGAGGCCTGTTGGAGTTCAAACTGCCTCGGAATGTCGAAGCTGTGGTCTCGGGCGGTTTCAAGCCAGAGTGCCATCGCCTCGGCAATCATGTCCAGCGCTTCGTCGATAGTATCGCCGTGAGTGATGCAGCCCGGGAGCGCCGGTACATTGATGGTATACCCGCCCTCGCGTTCCTTCTGAAGCTCGTACAGCACGCCCTCGCGAATCACGTGAAAGGGGTCGAACTCCTTCTTCGCGTCCATGAGGCATTATACCCCAGGCGTTCGTGTCGTATTGACACCAAGTGCCCCGCGGTGGTAATCTACCCTTAGTGTCATAGAGACACTAAGTACGGAGGTTGGCTCCAATGACCACGCTCCTCGCCCCTTCCCGCACGACTCCCGGTGGAATCGGCTGCGAAGCTGACTCGATCGAGACCGTGCCGCTCGCGGACGAGCGCTCCTTCGCCTACTGGCAGCAGGAGATCCCGCAGGCGTATCTGGCCCTCTCGGCGGACGAGATCACAGAGCGCATCGCGGCTGGTCGGCGGAAACTCGGGGAGCGGCTGGTCGTGCTCGGCCACCACTATCAGCGGCAGGACATCATCCAGTTCGCGGGCGTCCGCGGCGACTCCTTCAAGCTTGCGCAGTGGGCCGCGGAGCGTCCCGAGGCGGAGTACATCATCTTCTGCGGCGTGCACTTCATGGCGGAGGCAGCCGACATCCTGAGCGCGCCCGACCAGAAGGTGATCCTGCCGAATATGGCCGCCGGCTGCTCGATGTCCGACATGGCCGACCCGGACGACGTCTACAACGCCTGGGCCGAGATGGAAGAGCTGGGCATTGCGCAGGACACCCTCCCGATCACCTACATGAACTCTGCCGCGGCCTTGAAGGCGTTCGTCGGGGAACGCGGCGGCGCCGTCTGCACCTCGAGCAACGCCAAGAGCGTGCTTGAGTGGGCGTTCGCACAGAAGAAGCGGGTGCTGTTCTTCCCCGACCAGCATCTCGGCCGCAACACCGGGCACGCCATGGGTGTCCCGCTGGAACAGATGGTGCTCTGGGGGTGGGCGCGACCGTATGGCTCCATGGGCGGTCAGACGCTGGAGGCGCTGCAGGACAGCAGGATCATCCTCTGGGCAGGCCACTGCTCGGTGCACCAGCGTTTCACGCCGAAGCAAATCGGCGACGCTCGCGCGGCATATCCGGGCATCACCGTGATCGTGCATCCGGAGTGCCGGCTGGAGACGGTGCAGGCATCCGACCTCAACGGCTCGACAGAGTTCATCGCGAAGACGATCGCCCAGGCGCCAGCCGGCTCGCAGTTCGCGGTGGGGACGGAGATCAACCTCGTCAGCCGCCTCGCGAAGGAGTATCCGGACAAGACGGTGTTCTGTCTCGATCCCGTGGTCTGCCCGTGCTCGACGATGTACCGTGTGCACCCGGCGTACCTCGCCTGGACAGTCGAGTCGCTGGCAGCGGGACACGTCGTGAACCAGATCGTCGTGCCAGAGGCGATCGCGGCGAACGCAAAGCTCGCGCTCGACCGAATGCTGGCGATTCACTAGGTCAGCTCCTCGCCCTCGACTTCCCGTTGAAGCGCTCCGCCCTCCGCCGGCGTATCCTCGATCGATGATGAGACAGAGGTCGTAACGGTGCGGGTGATCGCGATCGATTGGTCCGGCAGAGTGGCGCGCGCCGACCAGAGCATCTGGGCGGCCGAGGCGGACGGCGACCAGCTCACCCTGCTGCGCTGCGGCCTCGACCGCGATCAGATCGCCCGCTGGCTGATCGATGAGGCCGCGCGGGATCCACATCTGGTCGTCGGGTTGGACTTCGCCTTCTCGCTTCCGGAGTGGTATCTGCACGCGTCCGGCCTCACGAGCGCACCCGCGCTCTGGGCGGGCATGCACGACGGTCTGGCCGAAACGCTGCTGCGTGGCTGCGAGCCTCCGTTCTGGGGCCGAGCGGGCAAGCGGCGTCCGCCGGGCGCCGAGCAGTTCCGCGTCACGGATCGCGCGCATTCGGTCGGTGGCATCCGTCCGAAGTCGGTGTTCCAGGTGGGCGGCGCCGGCGCCGTCGGCACCGGATCGCTCCGTGGCATGAGCGTGCTCCATCGCCTGCATGGCGCGGGGTTCCGGGTGTGGCCGTTCTGTGACGACGGCTGGCCGAAGCTGGTCGAGATCTACCCGCGGTTGCTGACGGGACCCGTGCGAAAGTCCCGGCCTGCCGAACGCCAGTCCTACCTCGCCTCACGCTGCCCCAAGCTCGATGCGGGGCGCGCGAACGTCGCCGGGTCGACGGAAGACGCTTTCGACGCCGCCGTCTCGGCGCTATCGATGCGGATGCACGCGTCGGAATTTGAGGCGCTTGCCCCCGCATCGAACCCGCAGCTCGCGCTCGAAGGCATCATCTGGGCGCCGGATCATCGCGCATGCGGCTGCTGATCGTCAGCGCGTTGGCGCTCGCCGTCGCGGTCGGCGCCTGCCGGAGCGGCTCACCGGGCGCCAAGAAATATGACGGTGTCTACGTCTCGCTCGGGGACTCGGTGGGTGCCGGAAACGGCTCCAGCGACAAAGCGTCAACCAGCTTCGCGGCACTGCTCGCGAAGGACGAAGGCGGCCTGCCGCTGGTGAACCTCGCGGTCGCCAACTATACGACAACCGACGTCATCGAAAAGGAGCTGCCGCGGATCGACGCCGAGCTCAGCGGGCGCAATGTCGCCTTCATCACGATATCAGTGGGTGGCAACGACCTCGCTGCGCTGATCCCGAACTTCACGTGCCAGCAAGACCCGCTGCCGGCGACGTGCCCGCTCGACGAAGCGCTCGCCGGCGTCGAGCAGCGCCTCCAGGCGATCATGGATGAATTGCGGGCGCGGTATCCCGATGCACCGATCGTGCTGCTGGAGTATCCGAACTTCTTCTCGGGCACCGGCCACGCGTTCGAGGCGCCCGCTGCGCGCGTACTCCCGCGGCTGGATGAGGTGATCGCCCGCGTCGCCGCACGCGACCGGCACGCGGCGGCTGCCGATGCGGCGCCCGCGTTCGAGGGCAAGGGCGCGACGCTCACGCACGTCCTCGACCCGCGGTTCGACCCCCATCCGACCGATGCCGGTCACCGGCTGATTGCCGACGCGTTCGAACAGGCCCTGAAGCGCGTGAAGTAGCGTCGGCGCACACCGCCAGTGTTGCCTGCGTGCCGCTTGCGGTGATCGCTGCCTCGCGTCCGATGGCTTGGCAGCCTGGCCGACGGTAGGCTTTCTGCATGGAAGACGTGTTGGAAGTCGTCATCGAGATCCCGCGTGGAAGCCGGAACAAGTACGAGTGGGACGCCGAGCGAGGCGTCCTACGGCTTGACCGCACCCTGTACTCATCGGTGCACTATCCGACCGACTACGGGTACATCCCGCACACGCTGGCGGACGACGGCGACCATCTCGACGTGCTCGTGATCGTCGAGGAGCCGACGGTGCCGGGCTGCTACATGGATGCTCGGCCAATTGGCGTGCTGCGGATGCGCGACGACAAGGGTGGCGACGACAAGATCATCGCCGTGCCGGTGGCCGACCCGCGGTTCGCCGAAGTCACCGAGTTCAGCGGCATCGCCGCCCACTGGCAGCGCGAGATCGAGCAGTTCTTCCTCACCTACAAGGCGCTCCAGGAGAAGCAGGTCGAGGTTTTCGGCTGGGGCGACCGCGCGGAGGCCTGGCGCGTCATCGACGCCGCCCGTGAGGCCGGACTGGCCGGCCACGCGTGAGCGAGATGCGGCGGCTCGTCGTCGCGACGAACAATCGCGGGAAGCTGCGGGAGTTCCGGGCGCTGCTGGACGGCTGCGGCTTCGCGCTCGTGACGCCTGCTGAGCTGGGCGTGCCCTTCGACCCTGAGGAGACCGGCAGCTCCTTTGAGGAGAATGCTACACTTAAGGCGGTTGCGGCGAAGTGGAGCTGCGGGCTTCCTTCGCTGGCCGACGATTCGGGGCTGGAGATTGACTACCTGGGCGGGCGCCCAGGAATTTTTTCCGCCCGATATGCCGGGGGAGACCGGACGAATCCGTCGCTGACGGACGAGCAGCGGGTGCAGATCGTGCTCGACGAGATGCGCGATGTGCCGGATGAGGAGCGGAGTGCGCGTTTCCGCTGCGTCATCGCCCTCGCGTACCCGGACGGGGCGGTGCAGACCGCTGACGGGGTGTTCGAGGGGCGGATCGCCCGTGAGGCCCGGGGCGAGCATGGATTTGGGTACGACCCGATCTTCTTCTTGCCGGAATTTGGGATGACCAGCGCAGAGTTGCCCGGAGACGAGAAGAACCGGATCAGCCACCGCGCCCGGGCCGCGCTCAAGGCGTGTGAGTTGCTGAGGATGACCGCTGATGGCTATCCAACCGCTTGAGTTGATGGACCGGCCCGACCCGCGCGGTGGCTTGGGCGCGGTGCCGGACCGGTTCGGCCGCGCGCTGCGGGACCTGCGGATCTCGGTGACGGATCGCTGCAACTTCCGCTGCCTGTACTGCATGCCGCGCGACGTCTTCGGCGCGCAGTACGCGTTCTTGCCGCGCGACCAGATCCTCAGCTTCGAAGAGATCACGCGGCTGGCGCGCATCTTCGTCGCGCTGGGCGTGCGAAAGCTGCGGCTCACGGGCGGCGAACCGCTGCTCCGTCACGACCTGCCGGTCCTCGTGCAGATGCTCGCGCAGATCTCCGACGTCGACGTTGCGCTCACCACGAACGGCTCGCTGCTCGCGGAACAGGCGCAGGCGCTCGCGGACGCCGGGCTGCGTCGGGTGACGGTCAGCCTCGACTCGCTGGATGATGCGGTGTTCCGGACGATGAACGACGTCGACTTCCCGGTCTCGCGCGTGCTTGATGGCATCACCGCAGCGGAAGAGGCAGGGCTCGGCAAGGCAAAGATCAACTGCGTCGTGCGGCGCGGCTTCAACGACCACACCGTCGTCGACCTGGCGCGCCACTTCAAGGGCAGCGGTCACATCGTGCGCTTCATCGAGTACATGGACGTCGGACACAGCAACGGCTGGCGGCTCGACGACGTGGTCGCGGGCGCCGAGATCGTCCGGGCGATCAGCGCCGAGATGCCACTCGAGCCGGTTGCAGCGAACTATGCGGGCGAAGTCGCGCAGCGATGGCGGTATGCGGACGGCGGTGGGGAAGCGGGCGTGATCACGTCGGTGTCGCAGCCATTTTGCGGTGACTGCACGCGCGCGCGCCTCTCGGCGGAAGGAAGCTTGTACACCTGTCTCTTCGCGACGAAAGGCACGGACCTGCGTGCGCTCGTGCGTGACGGCAGCGACGACACCGCCATCACGTCCGCGATTGGCGGCGTCTGGGCGGCCCGCGACGACCGCTACTCCGAGCAGCGCACCGATGCCACGGCGAGGTCGGCGCGCGTGGAGATGTCGTACATCGGCGGCTGACGGCACGGCAGCGAAGACAAGAATGCCCCGTGGACCACGATGGTCCACGGGGCATTCGTCGTCTCGTCAGCGGAAGTGGTTAGGCTGCTTGCTCCGGTCCTGCCTGCACCGTCAGCGCCCGGAGGCGCGCGAGCTCGAGTTGGATCGCGCCGATCCGCTCCTCGACCTCAGCCGTCTGGGCGGCGTACGCACCCTTCAGGCTGGAGTAGACGGCGGTGGCCATCTGCATACCGGCGATCGGTAGCGCGAGCAGGACGACGATTGGCACCCCGATCGCGTCGTAGCCGGCGATCGCGACAAACAGCGCGACACCCAGCGGAAGGTAGTGCGGCGCCAGCCAGAGGTGCTGCTCCTTCATCACCCGCAGCGGCGACCGGCCGGACGAGAGGCCGATGGCGATCGCCACGAGCAGCGCGTTCACCGCAAAGTCCACCATCACCGCGGCCGTGGCGACCAGCACCACGTAGTAGCCGGAGGCAGCGGTGGCGTGAGAGAGCGCGTCGAACACGCCCAGGAATGCGAGCGATGAGAGCAGGTATACGCTGACGTTGAAGAGCGTCTTGTAGGCGGGAATCACGCCCCCCAGGTTCGCCGAGACTCCGAGAACGGCGGCGACGATGACGGCGTCCCGCGGCCCGCCCAGCACGGCCGCGGCCATCGCCAGGAAGGCGCTTGAGGAGACGTGGCAGTCGCCGAGCAGCGTCACCTTGAACCGCTCTGAGAGCGCGCCGGCAAGCAGCAGCGAGAACAGAAGCGCCAGGTCGTTGGAGCCGCTTCCTGCCCACACCGCCGGCAGCCCAACGATGGCTCCCAATCCGACGATGCCTGCGACATAGGCGCGAAGTGTGCGTCCTTCAGGTAGTTGTTTCATCTTGTCTTTCCTCCATAGCGGATGGTTACAGACGGTCGCTATGGCGGTTTAGTCCTGTACGTCGCCCCAGGAGATCTTGCTCCAGCTAATCTTGCTCCAGCTGATCTTGCTCCAGGAGATGCTGCCCCAGCTGATCTTGCCCCATGAGATCTTGTCCCAGGCGATGTCCTGCGAGTTCGAAACGCCGGCAGCCTCGAGGAGCTGGAAGTTCGGCTTGATGTCGAGCGTGGTGTCGATCGGCGCGTTCTTCAGGCTGATCGTCCGGTCGACCTGCGCGATCCGCGTCGTCGGGCTCGTCGGCAGCGGCGCCGCGGTGAGCATCAGGGCGGCCTTCACCTGACCGGGCGTCCAGTCAGGGTGTGCCTGGAAGACGAGCGCGGCCGTGCCGCTCGCGACGCCCGCCGCCATCGAGGTCCCGCTGAGCATGAAGTAGCTGCTGCCGACGACGTTGGCCGGGAACTCCGCCGCGAGCGCGCTGTTCGGGCTGAGGACCGAGATCAGGTGCCTGCCCGGCACGTAGAGGTCGGGCTTCGCGAAGCCGTCCTGCGTGACGCCGCGGCTGGACCATGCCGGGACGGTGTCGTCCATGAAGTCGGGAGTCGTGCGGTCATCGACGGCGCCGATCGACAGCACGAAGGGGTCGTTTGCCGGCGCGTAGGAGACGGCGTCAGCGTCAGTGCCGGTGTTGCCGGCGGCGACGACGACGAGAATGCCGCGGAAGGCGAGCAGCTCGACGGCGGCGTCCAGCGGGTCAGTGGTGTAGCTCTGCGCGGTGTCCGAGCGAAGCGAGAGGTTGACGACGCGGATGTTGTACGCCGCCTGGTTCTCGAGGACGAATTGGAGACCGGCGATCACGTCGCCGACGGAGGCCGAGCCGTCGCTGGCGCCGACCTTCACGTCGACGAGATTCACCAGCGGCGCAACACCGACGTTGCGGTAGGAAGAGAGGCTGCCGTCGCCGCCGATGAGGCCGGCAACGTGCGTCCCATGCCCGTATCCGTCGCCGGTCGACCCATCGCGCGAAACCCGGGCGACGACGCGGTTCTTGCCCAGGGTGACGAAGTCGTCGCTGGCGGCGATGCCGGTGTCAACGACGGCGACACCCACACCCTGTCCGAGGTCTCCGTTCCTCCAGACGCGGTCGGCCCGCACTTCCTGTGGGAACACACTCGAGGGCGATGAGCCTTCGTCGCCGATCGGCGCACTCCTGCCACCATCGTCGCCGCGCTCCGTCGCCGAGATGCCGGAGTCGAGGCTGATCCAGGTGACGTCGCGGTTGGCCGCAAGCGCGGCGATGCGGTCGGACGGCACGTCGGCGGTGACGCCGTGGATGATGCCGAGTTCGCTGCGAATGACGCCGCCGACGGCAGCGACGACGCTAGCGGGGTCCGATGCCGGGTCCGTCTGGACGATGACCGGGACGGCTCCGCCTGGGTGGTTGTCGCGGTACTGGAGTACCGCATGGTGCGCGCGCGATGGCCTGGCGGGGGCCGCGGAGCCCGTGAGGGCGAAGGCGGCGAACGCGAGGAGCGCGAAGAGGATAGGTGCCTTGAACCAGTGTGCCATGTGACTACCTCCGTTACGAAAAGAGCCCCTACCTCAGCCCGTGAGATAGGGGCATTGGCTCCGAACAGAACCGGTAGCCCGGCGATCGTGGCCCCTAAGGGCGGTAGACCCGTGGCTTTGCGTCCTCGCTTTTCGGCGAGTTTGCCTTTATCGGAGGTGTATTCAATTGTCGCTAGAGGCTGGTGTGCTGCCTCCACAACCACACTCGGCCGCCTCGGGATATCCTGATGCCCTGGATCGGGGATTTCCAGAACTGATATACACGCTCCCCTCATCGCGGCCGCCGGGTTCGACGACACTTCTACGTGAATCCGGAAGGACCCACGTTAGGTGCGGTGGTTGCCGTCGGCCCGATCCCTGTGCCCCGCGCGGGAGGTGAGGGCATGCCCCTCCGCGCCCGGAGCATGATCGCCGCGCTCGTCGTGATCGCCCTGGCGGCGGCGGTGCTCGCCGGGGCAGGCATCCGCAACATCGAGGTCCCGGCGCTGCTGCTGCTGGCGGGATTGGGCATGGCATCGGAACGGTTCGACATCGACCTCTACGGCGATAGCAGGCTCTCGATCAGCGCGCTCTTCCTGCTCACCGCCGCCATCGCCATCGGGCCGGCGAGCGTCGTCGTCATTGGACCAGCGATTGCGGTCGCCGGGCACGCGGGCCGCGGCCGGCCGTTGCACAAGCTCTTGTTCAACACGAGCGCGTTCGTCCTCACCGGACTGACGAGCGCGTACACCTACGCGGGCGTGGTGGCGCTCGCGCCGAACAGCGGCCGCGCGATCGAGACGGGCGCTGCCCTGCTGGTCGCGATGGTCGACTTCGGCGTGAGCAGCGTGCTGGTCTCGCTGATCATCGCCTTCACCAGCGGACAGCACCCGCCGGCGATCTGGCGGGAGAAGTTCGCCTGGCTGGCGCCGCACTACGCGCTGCTCGGATTCCTCGCGTTCGTGCTGACGCTGGCGTACCGCGCGTTCGGCGCCTACGGCGTGCTCGGGTTCGTCGCGCCGGCGCTGATGATGCGCTTCACGACAAAGCAGTACGTCGACCGGACGGAGCGGACCGTCGTGGAGCTGCACGCGCAGCACGCACAGGTGCAGGCGCTGACGGTGGAGCTGGGCGTGGCGTATCGCGAGACGCTGGCGGCGATGGTCGCCGCGCTCGACCTGCGGGACACCGAGACGCACGGGCACTCCGAGCGAGTGGCCGAACTGTCCCTCGACATCGGCAAGGCGCTGGGCATCGAGCCGCACTCGCGCGCGTGGCAGGACCTGGAACACGGGGCGATGCTGCACGACGTCGGCAAGGTCGGCGTGCCCGACTCGATCCTGCGCAAGCCGGGGCCGCTGACGGAGGAGGAGTGGGGCGCCATCCGCGAGCACCCGATGCACGGGTTCAACATGCTGAAGGGCGTGCACTTCCTGGCGGCCGCCGGCGAGCTTGTGCTCTCTCACCACGAGCGCTACGACGGCGGCGGCTACCCGCGCGGCCTGAAGGGCGAGGAGATCCCGCTCGGCGCGCGCATCTTCGCTGTGGCGGACACCTTCGACGCGATCACGTCGCCCCGCCCGTACAAGGCAGCGCTCTCGGTGGAGTGGGCGTGCGAGGAGATTGCCCGCAACAGCGGCACGCAATTCGACCCCGAAGTCGTCGCCGTGCTGCTCAGGCTGAAGGCGCACGGGCTGCTGCGCGCGGCGGCCTGACTGCCGCCGCTTCGAACTGCGCGCGGCCTCTAGGGTGCGGGCGTTGGCACGCCAGACGCAGGCGATGGGATGGGCGCCATGGCGCCGCGCAGGCGGGGCAGCAGCTCTTCTCCGACGACGTAGGCCTCCTCGAGATGCGGGTATCCGGAGAGGATGAAGGTGTCGAGGCCGAGTTGCGCGTACTCGCGAATGCGCTCCGCCACCTGCTCGAAGCTGCCGACGAGCGCCGTGCCGGCGCCCCCGCGCACGAGGCCGATGCCGGACCAGAGGTTCGGCGCGACGACGAGCGAGTCCATATCGAGCCGGCCGTTGTTCAGGCTGGTCATCCGTTGCTGGCCGACGGACTGCGTCTTCGCGAACCGCCGCTGCGCGAGCTCGATCTGCTCGGGTTGCATGTCGCTGAGCAGGCGTTCGGCAGCGGTCCAGGCGTCCGATTCCTTCGCGCGCGCGATCACGTGCAGGCGGATGCCGAATCGCAGGCTGCGGCCCTGGCCGGTCGCCGCGGCGGCCATCTGGGCGACGCGCTCGGCGACCCAGGCCTGCGGTTCGCCCCAGAGGAGGTAAACGTCGGCGTGTTTGGCGGCGACCGCCGCGGCGGCGGGCGAGGCGCCACCGAAGTACACCGCCGGCCTCAAGCGCTCGTCCGGCCTCTCCACCCCTGCGGGGCCGCGCAGGCCGCCTTTGGCGACGTGATAGTGGGCGCCATCGAAGTCGAACGGCTGCGGGCCCCAGCATTGCTGCATGACCGAGATGAACTCGTCGGCGCGGTCGTAGCGCTCGTCGTGGTCGAGGAAGTCGCCGTAGCTCCGCTGCTCGGCCGCGTCGCCGCCGGCCACAATGTTGATCAAGGTGCGTCCGCCGGTGATGCGCTGGAGCGTTGCTGCCTGCTGCGCCGCGAGGGTCGGCAGGATGAAGCCGGGGCGGAAGGCGACCAGAAACTTGAGACGCTCGGTCGAGCTCGCCAGCGCCGCCGACACCAGCCAGGCGTCCTCGCATTGCGACCCCGTCGGCGTCAGCACGCCTGCGAACCCCAGCCGGTCGGCGGCCTGGGCGATCTGCCGCAGGTAGGCGATATCCGCCGTGCGGGCGGTCGAAGGCAATCGCCCGTCCGGATCCGGAAAGAAGTCGACGACCGAGCGGCCGTCACCCGTCGTCGGCAGGAACCAGTGGAACTCGACAGGCCGGGCCTGTTCAGCGATCGTCACGTTGTCACTCCGCCGTCCAAGGTCGCGAGATGGTCAAGCATACCGCGACCGCTGATCCGCACGAGTGGATGCGCGCAGATGACTGGTCGACATGCGTTCTCCGCGTAGCGCATTCGCCGTGAGGCTTCTTCCAGCGCGGGTGGCGGCTCGCTACGCTGTAGGTGTGAGTATCGATGTCCAGCGGCATCTGGCGGAGCGGGTCGAGGCGTCGCTGGCGCCGAATCCCGGTAGGCTCACTCGCGACCCCGAGTATCGCGCGCTGCGGAAGCTGGCGGATCGGAACCGCAAGCATCCGCCGAAGACGCCGCTGGATGCGCTCCAGCACGTCGTCGACGTCGCCCGCGAAATGACGCGCGGCACGTTTGGCGCCCTCGCCGTCACGGGGACTGACGACTACGTCGAGGGGTTCGTCGTCAGCGGTATGGATGAAGGCGCGCTGGCGCGGCTGAAGGGCCCGCCGCAGGGGCACGGCCCGCTCGGCAGCATGCGCCAGGACGGCCTGCCGGTGCGGCTCGATGACGTCGCCACGCACCCGACAGCCTTCGGGTTCCCGCCCAAGCACCCCGAAATGAAAGCGCTCCTCGGCCTGCCGATCTTCGCCGCCGGCGAGGTTCGCGGCGCCCTCTACGTGACCGACCGCCGAGGCGGCAAGGGGTTCGACGCGCGGGATGAGCAGGCGCTGCGCGTCCTGAGCCATCACGCGGGCTTGATCATCGCCGCCTCGTGGTACTGAGATGCGGCTAGCGATGTACAGCGAACCCCCGGACGAGACGTTCCATCTTGGCGCGTTCGTCGGTGACCGCATCGTCAACCTCGCGGCGGCAGCGCAATCGGTCGGTCTGCCGGACCTGCCCGACGACATGCAGAGCTTCATCACGCAGGGGAGGGCGGCGCTGGCGGCCGCGCGCGAGGCCGTCGCCGGCGTGTCGAGTGCTGCGGATGGCGGTCTGGCGCTCGACACGGTCAGCCTGCGCGCACCGCTCGTGCCCGCGCGCAACATCGTCTGCGTCGGCCTCAACTACGCCGACCACGTCGCCGAATCGCAGTCTGTCTCCGGCAGCAACCTGCCGGCGTTCCCGGTCGTCTTCACGAAGCCGCCTTCGTGCGTGATCGGGCCCGATGAGGAGATCCCGTGGCACGGGCACGTCAGCACAGCGATCGACTGGGAGGTGGAACTGGCAATGATCATCGGCCGCTCTGGCCGCGATATCGACGGGGCTTCCGCCCTCGATCACGTCTTCGGATATACGGTCGCGAACGACGTCACCGCCCGCGACCTCCAGCAGCGGCACGGCCAGTGGTACAAGGGCAAGGGCCTCGACGGATTTTGTCCGCTCGGCCCGGTTGTCGTCACCAGCGATGACCTGGGCGACCCGCACGTCCTCGACATCAGCCTGCGCGTCAACGGCGTCGAGAAGCAGCGGGCGAACACGAGCCAGCTCATCTTCCGCCTGCCGCGACTGATCGCCGAATGGTCTGCCGGCATGACGCTCAACGCGGGCGACATCCTGCTGACCGGGACGCCCTCGGGTGTCGGGATCGGGCGCAAGCCGCCGGAATTTCTGAAGCCGGGCGACGTGGTGGAGGCGGAAATCGCGGGCATCGGCGTGTTGCGGAATCGGGTCGGTGGAACTGATCGCCCCTGAGACGCGGCCGCCTACGCCAGGGCTGCGATGATCTTCGCCGCGTGCTGCACGTGGTCCTCGTCGTGCACCCGCTGGAAGGCCGCCCACTCGAGGCAACTCAGCGGACCGAAGAACGGATGCTCGGGCGTGATCGCGGTGTCCGGCGGATCCGGCAAGGCGCCGATCGTGTCGAGCATCCCGGCGTTCACGCTGCGCAATTCCTCGAGCAGCGCGCTAAACGGGCGCCCGTCGTCGTCCCGCATCATCCCGAGTCCGCCGCCTCGGGCGGGCGGAGGCTCGCCCTGGCCGGTCGCCGAGATCAGGCTGGCGACGAAGAGCTCCGTCGTGATCACGTGGCGGGTCAGCTCGCGCAGTGACCACTCGCCGGGCGCGGGCTGCCGCTCCGAGAGCGCCTCATCGGCCGCGGCGACCGTGTCGATGTAGCGCCCCTGGCTGGTGCGCACGAGGTCGATGATCGCCGCGCGCTGCTTCCCCGCCTGGTGCTTGATGTACGAGGTTACGCGCGTCCGCACGTCTTCGGGAATCATGTCCGGATTCTACACCTGCCTGGGGCAATCGAAAAGCTACTCAGTATCTGTCTGGGCGATTGCCGCCCCGCGACCGATCCGACCGCGGCCGGGTGACGGTGCCCGTGGTTGCTGCCTCGGCAGTTGCGACGCCGCTCCTCCCGGGGACGACGGAGGCCATCGTGTCGCTGCGGTACACCATCATCATTGCGCCGTCTGCGTGGCCCGAGAGGGCAGCGGAGTTCGTACTGAGCCAGTCTGGCACCGCTGCAACGTCAGCGTTCGCACGCCATCGCGTCGCGTGGTAGGCGAAGTCGCTGGCAAAGTCTCGTTGCGCGGTCATGCTCAGTCTGATGGTTGGCAAGCGCAGCCCCGCGCGGTCCCGAAGTATCGGCGAGCGCCCGTCAGGGCGCCGGTACTCGATCTTGCACGAGACGGACGTGAGAGGCCATACGCCGAATGGCACTCTGCAAACGCACGACATCGACGGAGGCGCTCGCACCCATTCGCAACCTTGGCGACCCGTCTCAGGTTCTCTCGTCGTTCGAATCGGGTCTGGCCGACGCCCTGAATCGGGCTGTCCGGCGTGCCGGAATGTGACGGGGCGTTGAGTGAACGCGAGGACGGCTGGCCGCGGCTCGCTGCTACGACAGCGGTTCGAAGCGGCCGTTCGTGACGCGATAGATCGTCAGGCCGAGCTCCGCCGGAGTATCGCCCTTGCGGTCGCCGCGGTCGTCGAACGCGATGGCGCCCGTCAGACCGGTGAACTTCTGGCTGTGCAGTTGCTGCGCAAGCCGCGCCCGGTCGATGATCAGCGCGCCGTCGCCGCCGTCCGTCGCCGTGGCATCGAGCGCGGCGAGCAACGCGGATACCGCATCGTGCGATTGCAGGACGAACGGCGTGCCGGGGTCGCGCTTGAAACGGTCACGAAACCGCGCTACGAAACTCGCGTCCGGCGTCGCGCCGCCCGTGAGAATGGCGCCCTCCGTCGCCGGGTTGGGCGGCATGAGGAAATCGCGCACGCTCAGGACGCCGTCGGGCGCCATGAAGATCCCGGCGTATCCGGCCGCGCGGAGCGCCTTCAGGGTGAGGATGCCCTCGGGGTTCAATCCTTCGAACACGACCAGCGGCGGGTTGGCGCTCTTCACCTGCCGTTCTACGAGAGAAACGTCGGTCGTGCCGCGCTCCACGCGCTCGCGCGACACGATGCGCCCACCCCTGGCTCCGAACGCCGTCGTGAACGCGTCGGCGAGTGCCTTCGCATACGGGTCCCCGTCCTCGACCAGCACGGCGCTGGTGGCGCCGACGGCCGCGGCATAGGTCGCCTGTACCGACGCTTGAAATTCGTCGCGCCACGAGGTGCGAAAGAAGTACTGCTCGCCCTGGTCTGAGAGATCGCCGCGGGTCGCCGCAGGTGAGATGTGGACGATCTCCTCCTGCTCGTAGACGCTGTCCGCGGCCTGTGCGCCCGTCGTGCACATCGGGCCAATGACGCCCGCGAGTCCTGCTTCCTTGGCAAGTGCGTGCGCGACGGCAGCCGCCTTTTCCGCGTCGGTACAACCATCGTCCCTGCGCTCGATCTTCAGCGGATGACCGCGCAGCGTCCCGAAGTGATCGGCGACGGCCAGCTCGGCCGCGTCGGCGATGTCTTGACCGAGGTTGACCTGGTCTCCGCTGAGCGCGGCCGAAACGCCGATAACGATCGGTGCCCCCCGCGCGATCGTGATGTTCGGGGACGGCGTCGCCGGCGAAGTGGGCTGGACTGGCGCCGACGCCGACGAGCCGCAGGCGGTTGCGATGATCGCCGCGATCGCGAACAGCCAGCGGGCAATGCGAACCATGGGACCTCGAGCGCGGGCCGGCAAACCGCGGGAGCATCGGCGCCCGTATTATGTCGGCAGGCGCGTGAAGCCGCCAACGGCGCGCGTTCATGGAGCGCCCATGTCCATCGAAAAGGTCTTTGCGATCAAGGCGACGCCATTTGCGATCTACCACGCGCTTGACCGTGAGCTGACGAGCGCGGAGGCAGGCGACGCTGAGGGGTTTGAAGTGCTCCGCCGCGACCCCGGCCGCTCGTTCAAACTCCGGGTGACGATGGGCGGCATCCCTTGTTGGTTGACGTACACGATGCGGCCAACCGGCCCCGATCAGACGGAGGTTTCGGCGAGTCTCACGCCGTATGGGCTGAAGTACACGCTGTTCAAGATCATCACGCTCGGGATGCGTGATCAGGGCTTCGCGCTGGCGCTGGTGCAAGGGCTCGCGAACTTGAAGGCGGAGCTGGAGGGCACGCTCGAAGCCGCGCCGGAGGGAACCGATAATGGGATTCTTGAGTGAGTGGCGCGGGCGGAACGGGGCCGGACGCTTCCGAGACTGAGCGAACCCGCGCCTGTCGCTATTCGCGCGGCACGAGCGCGATGTGCTCCGCCGTCAGCGCGATGCGCCAGTCGCGGCGCGTGGCGACACCCATCACTTCGTACGGGTGCGCCGGCACGTCGACTTCGAAGACGTACGGCTCACCTAGGCCGGTATCTTCTGCTTGCGCGCGCATGAAGAGACGATGCGTGTTGCCCATCGCCACCTCTTCGATGATTTCGGCGTCGACCACGGCATTCGTCGTGTCACGCGACTCGCGGTCTTCGCGCACGAGGATGATGTGTTCCGGACGGATGCAAAGATACACCTCGCCGCGCACCGGCGCCTGAGGGTCCCGCACGCGCGCCGTGAACCACGGCGTCCGCACGACGGCCACCCCCTCGGCGTACGCGACGACGGCGCCCGGGATGATGTTGCGTACCTCTACCAACTCGGCGACGCGGCGCGACCGCGGATGCCGGAACACATCGTCCTTATCGCCGTGCTGGAGGACGCGGCCGTCGTCGTAGACGACGATGTGGTCGCCGAGCGCGTACGCTTCGCCGAGATCGTGCGTGACGAACAGCGCCGTGAGGTCGAGGCGCCGCCGGATCCCGGCGACCTCGCGGCGCAGCATCGACCGGAGCGGCGCTTCCAGTGCGGAGAAGGGCTCGTCGAGGAGCAGCAACGAGGGTTCGGCAGCGAGCGCGCGTGCCAGCGCCACGCGCTGCTGTTGGCCGCCGGACATCTGCCGGGGGCGGCGGTCATCGAGGCCCTCAAGCCCGAGCAGCGTCAGCAGGTGCGAGACGCGCTCGCGACGCCGCGATGTAGGCCAGCCGGCGATGCCGAATTCGATGTTCTGCCGAGCCGTCATGTGCGGGAAGAGCGCCAGTTCTTGCACGACATAACCAACATTCCGCCGCTGTGGCGGCAGGTAAGTGCGCGTGGCGGCATCGAAGGCTACGGCTCCGCCCGGCAGCTCGATATGGCCCGCGTCCGGAGTTAGCAATCCGGCGACCGCCTGCAAGGTGAGTGATTTTCCGCAACCCGACGGACCAAACAGCACGACAAGCTCGTTCCCGGCTTCGAACGCGGGCCGCAGGTGGAAGTCGCCGACGTGGGTGTCGATATCGATCCGAAGCATCGCTACACGCGCACGGGAGTGCCCCGGGCGAGCACCCGGAGCAGCAGGAGCAGCACGGCCGCGGCGGCGACGAGGATGACCGAGAGGGCGATCGGCACATCGATCGATTTGCCGGACTCGAAGGCGTCGATGATCGCGAGCGGCATCGTGCGCGTGCTGCCCTGCAGGTTTCCGGCGAAGATCAGCGTCGCACCGAGCTCGCTCAGCGCGCGCGCCCAGCAGAGGATGGCCCCGGCGACGAGCGACGGCCAGGCGAGGGGCAGCGTGACGCGCAGGAACGTCCGCAGGGGCGAGGCGCCGAGCGTCGCGGCGACGCCTTCATATACGGGCTCGACGCTCTCGAATCCGGCTTTTGCCGTGCGGATGTAGAACGGCGCCGACACGAAGAGCTGCGCGAGCACCACCGCGGTCGTCGTGAAGGCGATGTCGATGCCTGCATCGTCGAGCCACCGACCGACGACGCCACGCCGGCCAAGCGCCACCAGCAGGGCGACGCCGGCAACCGTCGGCGGCAGCACGATCGGCAGGTCCAGCAGCAGATCGATGATCATCTTGCCGGGAAAGCTGCGGCGGGCGAGGAGATACGCCAGCGGCGTGCCTGCGATGATCGCCACCGCGAGCGTGACGGTGCTGGTGATCGCGCTCAGCCGCAGGCTATCGAGCACCAGCGATGACGTGATGTTGCCACCCAGTTCACCGCTGGCGGCAGCGCGCCACGCGAGCGCGGCGATCGGCACGGCGAGGAACGCGACGAAGAGGAGGGCAGGCGGGCCGAACAGCAACGTCAGCCCCAGGCGTCCCGGCGCCGCTCTGGATCGCGTGAGGGTGGCTTGCGTGCTCACTGCGCGCCGAGGAAGCCGTAGCGCTTCATGATGGTCTGTCCTTGATCCGACAACAGGAAGTCGATGAAGGTGCGTGCCAGCACCGACTTCGGAGTGTCGCGCGTGACGGCGATCGGATAGCTCGCGATGACATTGTAGAGGTCCGGGATGTCGATGACCGTGAGTTCGTCCGCCACAGAGGCGGTGACATCCGTCACGTAGACGATGCCAGCATCAGCCTCGCCGAGCTGCACCTTCGTCACCACGGCCTTCACATTCGGCTCATCCGACACGACGTTCGCGAGCACTCTCTTCCCGAAGCCAGCGCCGTACGCCGGTTCGGCGTCCATCTTCGCGATTGCCTCGCGCGCATAGGCGCCGACCGGCACTTCGGCCGACGCCAGCACCAGCTTCAGCCCCTGAGAGGCGAGGTCGGCGGTGCTGGTGACATCCGCGCGGTTTGGCTTCGGCGCGATGATTGCCAACCGGTTCCTGACGAAGGTCGGGCCCGGGCTGACGATCAGCCCCTGTTTGAACGCCGCCTGCATGTTCCCTTGATCTGCGACCGCCAGGGCATCGGCCCGGGCGCCCTGTGCCAACTGCGTGCGCAGCGTCGGGCTTCCGGCGAAGTTGAAGCGGACGCTTGAGCCCGGGTAGGCGACTTCGAACGCGTGCCCCGCCTCCGTGAATGCATCGGTCAACGACGAAGCGGCGAAGACCGTGAGGTCGCCTGCGATTGCCGTGGGGCTCCCGGGAACGGTGGTCGGGGCCGTAGTCGTGCGCTTCGTCGAGCCTCCGCAGCCGGCGCTCGCCGCCACTACCGCGAGTAGTACCAACAGCGCTCGTGCGGGCATTCGAAGATACCGCAGGCGGGCGCCGTTGTGTCTCAAGCTGCGACGGGATGTCGGGAAAGAGAGGAGCGGGTGGTGAAACGCATGTGTCAGCCTCCGGCGCGGCGCGCGAGTTCCATCTGCACGTAGGGGTTCCGCCGCCGCTCCTCCCCGATCGTCGTCTGGCCCATATGGCCGGGCAAGACAATCGTGTCGTCGGGAAGCGTCAGCAGACGGTCGACGATGCTGCTCATCTCCTGATCCTGGTCTCCGCCCGGCAGGTCGGTGCGGCCGATCGAGCCCTGGAACAGCGTGTCGCCCGCAAAGAGCACGCCGTTCGCGTAGAAGCTGACGCTGCCCGGCGTGTGGCCGGGGGTGTGCAGGACCCGCAGCTTCAGGCCGTCGACATCGATGTCGTCGCCATCGGCGAGGAAGCCGTCGGGGTCCGGCGGATTGACGGCCTCAAGCCCCCAGCGCTTTGCGGAGGCGGCCGTCCCGCGCGCGATCTCCAGGTCGCCGGGGTGGAGCAGGAACTTCGCGCCGGTCGCCTCCCGCACGGCGCCGACGCCCAGGATGTGGTCGATATGCGCGTGGCTGTTCGCGATGTACTTCACCTGCACGCCCATCTCCCGTGCCATCGCCAGCACCTCGTCGGGCTCGTCGCCCGGGTCGACGCAGATCGCTTCGCCAGTACGCCTGTTTCCGATCACCCAGCAGTTCTCCTGGAACGAGCCGACCACGATCCCGTGGACGATGATCTCCTGAACGGTTGGGACGATATCGACCATGCTCCGAATATACGCGCTTCCGCCGCGCGGGGCGAGGGAACCGACACCACCTGTCTCAACGTAATGTTCCGTGCATGTACCAGTGGGCGTGGGTTGTGGTGAGACGGCGTAACAGCGGACGGGAATGCCCGGATCGCGCGCGTTCCGGCGCTTGTGTTGCCAAAGTCAAGGCTCTACAATCACGCGATATTTATTCCCCCGCTGTACTCCAGAGGACTCATGAACCAGGCTGAAGACAAAACGCGCGTGAAGCGCACCCGCACCGAGCAAGCGATCCAGTTCGCCATGCAGAGCCGCTGGGACGACGCCATCGCCGCCAACCGGGCGATCATCGCCGCCTTCCCGACGGAGGCCGATGCGTTCAACCGGCTCGGCAAAGCGCTGAGTGAAACCGGCAAGATCAAGGAGGCGCGCGAGGCCTACACGCGCGCCCTTGAGCTGGAGCCGACGAACCAGATCGCCCGCAAGAATCTCGACCGGCTGGCCACCGCCAAGGCGAAAGCCGAGCCCGACAAGGCGCAGCAGGTGGACACCAGCCTCTTCATCGAAGAGATGGGCAAGAGTGGCGTCAGCATGCTGAAGCCGGCGAACGTGAAGATGCTCGCCACCCTCTCGGCCGGTGATGAGGTAGCGCTGAAGAACGTGGGCTCCCGACTCACGGTGGAGACCATGAACGGCGACTACATCAGCGACATCGAGCCGCGGCTATCGATGCGGCTCGCGCGGCTGATGACCGGTGGCAACAAGTACGCGGCGGCCGTCGCCGGACTCAACGACGACAGTGTCCGGGTGATCATCAAGGAGACGTTCCAGCACCCGAGCCAGGTGGGCCGCCTCTCGTTCCCCGCCGGCAAGGCGGGCGATGTCATCCGCCCGTACACGAAAGAGAGCCTCGTGCGCTCTGACGGCGACGACGAAGACGACACGGCCGACGATGGTGATGATTGGGAAGACACCGAAGCGGACGCCGAGGCAGAGCCGCGCGAGGTGAACCTGTTCGACGCCGCGCGCGAAGAAGACGCGGACGAGCCCGAGTTCGACGAATAAGCTGCTGATGACTAATGATTGGTGATTGGTGACTGGGCGACGCCACAGCGACCTAATCCAATCACCAGATCTGACCAGTCACCAATGACCAATCACCAGAAACCAGTACGGATCGGCGTCACCCGTTGGTCCGACGTGCCGCCGGAGGCGCTTGACCGCTACTGGGCGCGCGTCCGGGAGGCCGGAGGCGACGTCGTTGATCTCGATGAGGCCGCGGCGGGGCGTGTGTCCGAGCTGGCGCCGTCGCTGGACGGGCTGCTCCTCACCGGCGGCATCGATGTCGACCCCGAATGCTACGGCGCTGAGCGGCATGCGAAGGTGAAGGAGACGGCCCGCGAGCGCGACCTGATGGAGCTGGCATACCTCGACGCCGCCCTCGCGCGCGACATCCCTGTGCTGGCGATCTGCCGCGGACATCAGCTCATGAATGTCGGGTTCGGCGGGACGCTCGTACAGCACATCGACAGCGGCGAGCACCGCGCCGACTTCCGCACCGAGGGCTACCCTTCACGCTGGCACGATGTCCGGCTGCTGACGGGCGCGCTCGTGACGGAGGCGCTCGGCGGCGACACGGCGTTCGAGATCAATTCGCGGCACCACCAGGGCGTGCAGACTGCCGCTCTTGGCGCCGGGCTGCGCGCCACGGGCGTCGCCGACGACCACGGCGGCGAGCTGGTTGAGGCGGCCGAAAGCGAACAGCACCGCTGGTGCGTCAGCGTGCAGTGGCATCCCGAGCGGCTCGAGGAACAACGCCCCGCCTTTGCGCCGAGGATGCGGCAGCTCTTTGCCGCATTCGTCGAGCAGGCGTCGGGAGCAGGCTTCGGCAGAACGCCCTGAGCAGAGCGCCTAACGAGGCGCCCGACGGCGGTGGGAATCGCGCCGCCGATGGCACCGGTACGCTCGCCGCCTACTCCGGCTTCCAGACGGTGCCCTGCGGCGTGTCTTCGAGCGCGATGCGCTGCTCGACGAGGCCATCGCGCACGCGGTCGGCGAGCTGCCACTGCTTCGCCGCACGGAGTTCGGTCCGGATCTGCACCAGAAGCTCGATGAATGGCGCCGCCTCGATGGTCTGCTCGGACTGCTCGAGCCGCAGACCGAGGACATCGCCCAATTCGAGCAGTAGCGCCTGCGCTTCCGCCATCGCGCGGCCTTCGTCGCGCGCGCGGTTGATCTCCTTGGCGAGGTCGAAGAGCACGGCCAGCGCTTGCGGCGTGTTCAGGTCGTCATCCATCGCCGAAGTGAAGCGCTCGCGGAACGGTGACGCATCGATCGCGTCGCCGTTGCCCTCTGAGGAAGCGCGCGCCGCCGTGCGAAGCCGGTGGGCGCCCGCTTTCGCGGCGTCGAGCGTGTCTTCGCTGAAGGTCAGCGGCTTCCTGTAGTGCGATGTCAGGATCCAGAGCCGGAGCCCATCGCCGCCCGCCTTCTTCAGGCCGTCGCGGATGGTGATGAAGTTGCCAAGCGACTTGCTCATCTTCTCTTCGCCCATTTTCACCCAGGCGTTGTGCAGCCAGATGCGGACAAACGGCTGGTCGCCGGTGAACGCCTCGGTCTGCGCGATCTCGTTCTCGTGGTGCGGGAAGATCAGGTCTTCGCCGCCGCCGTGGATGTCGATGCAGGCGCCGAGATACTTGAGGGACATCGCGGAGCATTCGATGTGCCAGCCGGGCCGTCCCTTCCCCCAGGGGCTGTCCCATGACGGCTCGCCGGCCTTCGCGCCCTTCCACAGCGCAAAGTCGGCTGCGTTCTCCTTCTCCTCGCCCGTCTCGACGCGCGCGCCGGCGAGCAGCGAGTCCTGAGTACGGTGTGCCAGCTTGCCGTAGTCGTCGTTCGCCGAGACGCGGTAGTACACGTCCGACCACTCGCTGTGTGGAGATGCCGTGACGTAGGCGAACCCTTTGTCGATCAGTCCGCTGACCATTTCGATCATCTCGGGCACTTCGCGGGTGGCGCGTGGATAGACATCAGCGGGAAGCACGTTGAGGTCACGCATGTCGTCGGCGTAGAGGCCGATGAATTTTTCGACCAGCTCGTCGGTGCTGATCTTCAGCCGGTTCGCGCGCTCGATGATCCGGTCGTCGATATCGGTGAAGTTCTGGACGTGCTTGACGCGATGGCCCCGCCAGGTGAGGTAGCGCTTCACGACATCGAACACGACGTAGCTCATGGCGTGGCCAATGTGCGACTCGTCGTACGGCGTGATGCCGCAGACGTACATCGACACCAGATCGCTCTGCGGTTGGAACTCTTCGAGCTGGCGGCTGAGGGTGTTGGTCAGGCGGATCAACCGCTGATCGCCTCTCGGCTAGAGAGCGAAGTTGCGTCATCATCGGGGGCGAGCGGTTCGCGGGGACGGTGTACGTGCCGCGGTTCCGCTCCGTCGGGCCCCTGTTCGGGCACCTGCGCGCCAAGCGTCTCGAGCTTCTCTTGCAACGAGCGCATACGCCGGTCCATCCGCTCGATGTGCTGCTCAAGGGCGTCGATTCGGTCCCACTCGGGGTCGGGGAGCTTGGTGATGGTGTCGCCGCCGGCGTCGTGAAACGCGACGACGTGCCCGGGCACGCCGACGATGGTGGCGTTTTCCGGCACGTTGGTGACGACGACCGAGCCGGCGCCGATCCGCGCGTAGTCGCCGATCTCCACGGCGCCGATGACCTTCGCCCCGGCGCCGACGGTCACATGGCGTCCCAGCGTGGGATGACGCTTGGTGCGATGCAGGCTCGTGCCTCCCAGCGTCACGCCCTGCAGAATGTGGCAGTCGTCGCCGATCTCGGCCGTCTCGCCGATCACGACGCCCATCCCGTGGTCGATGAACAGCCCTTCACCGATCGTCGCGCCCGGGTGGATCTCGATCCCGGTGATGAAGCGGCTGAAGTTGGAGATGGCGCGCGGGAGCACCGGCACGCCGTGGGTGTAGAGGGTGTGGGCCAGGCGGTGCATCTCGCGCGCCTGGAAGCCGGGGTACGCGAGCACGATCTCGGCCGCATTGCGTGCCGCCGGGTCGCGTTCGAGGATGGCGTCGATATCGCGCTTGATCGAGGTCAGGACCGACATAGTTGGTGAGGTCTCCTCTTTCACCTTGAAGCCGCGCCGGTTTCGCTGGAGCACCCGATGTGCGGCGCTCCTGGGGGACAACATCGTGAGGAGTTGTGCCTCGCGCGGACGCCGAACTCCGATGCTGGGATCTGCCATGCCAGACTCCTGCGGATTGTCGGAGCGCGGCAGACATCGGTGCCGTTTACTCTAACAACACCGACGCGAGGGCGGCAATGCCCTCGCCGCGGCCGGCGAATCCAAGCCCGTCGGTCGTGGTCGCCTTGACGCTGACGGCCTCAACGTCGATTCCGGCGCCGCCCGCGATCGCCGCGCGCATGGCAGCGATGTGGGGCGCCAGTCGTGGCTCCTCGGCGACGACCGTCGCGTCGATGTTGCCGATGCGGAAACCGGCGCCACGCACGTGGTCGCTGGCCAGCCTCAGTAGCTCCCTTCCGGGGGCGTCGGCCCAGCGTGCGTCCGACGACGGGAACATGCCGCCGATGTCGCCGAGCGCCGCCGCACCGAGCAGGGCATCGATGATCGCGTGGATCAGGACGTCCGCATCGGAGTGACCGGCGAGTCCGCGTGCGTGCGGTATCAGCACGCCCCCGAGCATCAGTCGTCGGCCCTCTTCCAGGGCATGGACATCGATCCCGTGGCCGATCCGCATGCGGCGAGTGTAGCGGCACCCGCGGACGGGGAGCCATGCGTCGCGCGGCCTCACCCCTCTCCGCGGCGAGTCTGCGACTGGGCCCTCTCCAACGCGTGGAGAGGGAGCTTGGCGCGGAGCGATTCTTGGCTGCCGTCCGCTCGCCTCTAGGTAAGGAGAGATCAGGGGCTGACGCGCGGCACGGTTAGCTGCCCGTGCGGCATCACGCAGACGGTCGGGTCTCTCCCAAGGCCACTGCGCTTACCGAGGATCATCGCGGCGAGCGTCTGGGAGACGTCCGGTGCGTGGCGCAGATGCGCGCGCTCGACGACATCGCGCGGCAGCGCCGAGTGCAGCCAGACATCGCAGCGCGCCTGCACCATCGCCTGTACCTGCACCTGCCACTGGTCGAAGACGGTCTCGTATGCGCCGCCGCCGATGCGCTCCAGCAGCGCCCGCGGCGACGCCTCGCTTGCCAGCAGGTGCGTGTATTCGCTGGCGCCCAGACCCTCGCGGCACTCTGCGACGAGCAGGATCGTGCCGCCGGAAGCGCACGCCTGCGCGGCCACGGACATCCCCTTCACCGACTGGTACAGCACGAGGTCGGCGGGATAGCCCATGTTTGTGACAACGACGATGTCGAACAGGTGCGCGATCGGCCGCAACGCCTGCTCTGCGGCCTGCGCGATCGCCGCATCGTGGGCTGCGGTCAGTTCGCCCGCGAAGACGCCTGTGATGCGCTTGCGCTCGTCGAGCGTGACGTTCAGCGTGAAGGACGGCCCTGACTTCAGCGCGACGTCGCGCATCTCTTCGAAGATCGGGTTGCCGTCGGTGGTGCACCAGGTGGCCTTCGGATGGCCGATCATCCGCGCGTCGTGATTGGCCATGATCGACTCGGCGCCGGCGATCGCGGGCAACACCGCCTTGCCGCCGCCGGAGTACCCTGCGAAGAGGTGTGGCTCGACGAAGCCCGTGATAATCCGCACGTCCGCCTGCATGTACGCGCGGTTCAGCCGCACGTCCACCCCGCGTGCAGTCGTGAGAAGATGCTCGTGCGTCGATGCGTCGCGCGCATCGTGGTCGACGATCCGGTAGCGACCGAGGATCTCGTCACCCAGCACATGGCTTAGCTCTTCCGGGCGCGACGGCCGGTGCAACCCCGTGCCGATGATGATGGTGATGTCCTCGCGCGCGATGCCGTGCGATTCGAGCGCATCGAGCAGCGGCGGCAACAGCACGCTATTGGGCACGGGCCGCGTGACGTCGGAGACGACGATCGCCGCGCGCTGCCCCGCATGCACCATCGACCGCAGCGGCGGGCACCCCAGCGGTGCGGCGATGGCGGCTCGCACAGCGGCATCGGGATCATTCACGGGTTCAGCGCGCGACGGCACCAGCACCGTCGCGTCGTCCGGCACGTCGGCGTCGATGCCATGCTCGCCGTACGGCAGGTGGATCCTCACGGGCTTTGCTCCCACTCCCACCGGTCGTTGCGCTGGTGTAGGGCGCGGATGTGATTGATCTCCCCCGCGTGGAAACCGTCGTGGTGGACCAGACGGGTGATAATCCACCGCGTCGACCGCGTGCCACCCCAAGTGACGCGCCGCTCCTTCTTCAATTCGTCGTCGTCTTCGAGGGCGTCCACGCTGCGGCGGAGGGCGAGGTCGGACTGCCGAAGCCAATCCACCAGCCGCTCCGGGCTGAAGCCGTCATCTGGCGGCGGGGATTGGGCATCGTAGAAACGCGGATCCATCCACGTCATCGAAGCGTCGCCGAAGGCGTAGTTGTCGTACATCACTTTGCACGACGCGATGTGGCCGACGATGGCGCGAATCGATCGCGCGCCGCCCGGCGGCACCCACGTCCAGTCGTCGTCTCGCAGGTCCTTGAGGTTGCCGAACAGCGCATCGAACGCCTGCCCGATGTCCCAGAGCATGTGGTCGAGTAGGACGCGGCTCACGGCGATAGGATACCGGCTCGGCAACACGAGTACGCTCGGTTCGGTCCGTCGACTCGGCAACCTCGTCCGAGGACAATCCCGAGACTCTTTGACGTCACCTCACCACAAGATTCCGGGAAGCGGCTGATCGCCAATAAGCCCGCGCATCGAGGGTTACAATGCCGAACATTAGCGACGCGATCCGTGCCATCGATCGAGGCGGGATTGGCGTCTGGTCGCGACGAATGGAGGCCGCCGCCAGTTCAAACACGCGTCGAAGCGCGGAAGGGTGACGATCGCGGGTAAGGCGAGTGACGACCTGCGGGCAGGAACATGGGCGAGCATCATGAGGCAAGCCAGACTCAACAAGGAGTCAACATGAAATACTGGGTGGTAATCGAGAAGTCGCCGAGAAACTACAGCGCATACGTCCCTGATCTCCCGGGATGCGTCGCGACCGGAGACACGCAAGCCGACGTCGAGCGTGAGATCCACGACGCGATCGAGTTCCACCTTGCCGGCATGGTCGCGGATAACGACCCAATCCCCGAGCCATGGTCGTACGCGCGCGAAGTCGACGTCCGGATGCCCCGCGGGCGCGAGCAACACCAAGGCCAGTTAGCCCCGTGTTGCTGGCAGCAGCGGCCTGGCGCCAGTCCGTTCACCCAGCAACGGGCCCTCCGAGAAACGCACCGTAGCGGCGCACGGCTGCGTCGAGCGCGCGTTGTTCGGCATCCGTAAGCGGCACCCACGGCTGTGAGCTGACGACCACAGCGCCCTTCCGCAGGCTTCGGCCCCAGGTCCCCGCGACCTGCCCGTCGATGACGATCGCCGGGCTCAACAGTGCGTGCAATCTCGGTACGTGCGCCGGATCGAGCACGGCGCGACGGTCCTTGTGGCCGACGAGGTACTCGTCGAATGCGGGTAGCAGATACAGCACGGGCTTTCTGGGGCGCACAGTCGGCTGGTGCTCAGAGAACCAGTACGTCTGCCCGGCGATCAGCTCGTGCAGGAATCGCGGCTTGATCAGCTCGATCGCCTCTCTCGCGTCGACGGGACGCAGCCCCGACCACCAGGTGAAGTCGTGCACGGTCGCCGGGCCGTGTCCCGTGAAGTAGCGCCGCGCGAGCTCGGCCAACGCCTCGCCGCGGGCGAGCGGCTTCGCCGGCGGCAGCCACTCATCCAGCAGCACCAGCGTCTGCTGCTTGCCCTCGCGTGTGCCGAAGCAGATCAGCCCCTCCTGGGCGAGCCGCCAGAGAATGTGAATGCCCCGCTGCCCGTCAGGCGAGATGCCGGCGCGGTCCAGCAGTTGGTACATCGCTGTGCGGGAGAGCTGCTTCCCGCCCCGCAGGGCTGTCATGAACAGCGTCCGCGCCCGCGAGAATGTCGCGGCATCCAATTCGAGCTGCCGGTGGCGCGCGGCCGCCCTCGCGACCATGCGCGGCGTCAGCAAGTCGAGCATCCACCGCACATCCGTCGCCGCGACGAAGTGCAGCGTGCCACGCATCGGCCACGTGCCGACGATCGTCCGATCGGCCAACGCCTGCTCGATGTCGGGTTCAGTTGCCGCCGGCAAGCGCAGGCCGACCGCCCATTTGCCGCCCGCGTAGTCCTGTGCCTGTACCGCGCCCAGCCACGCCACGACTTCGGCTGGCGTAGCGAAGGCCGGGCGCGCGATCTGCTGGTTGTTCAGCCTTTGGCGGGCAATGTCCACAGAGGCGGCGCTCTATCCGATGTCCAGGTGCGCGAGCGAGCGGCTTCGGTCGCCAGACGGGCTCAAAAGCGTCGCTAAACAAGCGCGCGGGCCGGATGCCGGCGCGGCTGTGACCGACTATGCTTCCCAGCCTCCAGCCTCCAGCCTCTGCTAGCCTTCGTCCCGCGTGCCGGGCACCGGCGGCGCGGCGACGCCGTTCGATGCGCCGGAGCCCTTCGCGCCGCCTGCGGTGCCGACGGATGAACCGATCTCTTCGATGATCCTGAAGTCGCCCTCCGCCAGGGGCGCGAGCTCGCCGCGGCGATGGGCATCGAACAGCTCGAACAGCGTCTTCTTGTGCGGACGTTTGCGGCCGATCGGGCAGGCCTGCCAGTCTTCGAGCGACTCGTCGCAGTAGCCGTAGCGTTTGTCGCCGCACTTCGGCTGGATGTACTTCGCCAGCTCCGGGAACGTCCGGTGTATCTCCGCGCGCATCTGCGAGGCCACCTGCCGGAACTCCCACTGCGCGCGCGTGCACAAACGCAGGTCGCAGATGTGCACGAGCTCGAGGAAGTTCACGACGATCTTGAAGTTCGTGTTCGCAGCGTTCGGGATGAGGAAGCGTGCGTCCTCCGCCGGTATGCCGGCGTCGATCATCTCCTGGTAGAGATCGCCCAGCCTGTCGAAGGCGTCCTCCATCTTGCCGGCGAAGCCGGCGCGCTTCACGGTCTCGGGCACCGTGTAGGGGAAGTCGCCCTTCTT
The DNA here is from genome assembly GCA_038227375.1 of Dehalococcoidia bacterium. Taxonomy (GTDB): domain Bacteria; phylum Chloroflexota; class Dehalococcoidia; order DSTF01; family JACRBR01; genus JALYKW01. The sequence continues at coordinate 31,657 of JBBRPY010000002.1, read as the reverse complement.
GAACGCCACGTATCGCTGACTCTGCTGCTCGAAGCTGATGCCGATGTGGTGACGCACGAACTGATGGCTGAAGGCGCGGCTCACGCCCGAGATGGCGAATTCGAACCACACCTGCTCGAGCGGAGATGCGTGTCCGGTTTCGAGCCGCTTCTCGATGAAGTCCAGCATCTGCTCGCGCGTGATGCGCTCCGATGCGATGCGGTCGACGATCGTCTGCGGAGTGAGCGCTGAGTACGCCGTGCGATAGGCAACGTAGAGGGAGCGCGCCGGGTCGCTCGTGTGGTCTAGCAGCCGGACATTGATCGCCATGTAGCAGCGGCTCCCTGCTCGGTAGGTGTGTGCCACCGCATTCTACTGGAAGGGGTTCGTGGTTGGCGGAGTGCAGGGTTCGGGCGCTTCGTTTGCTTGTAGCGAGACGAGGAGGTCTTGCTGGCTCGCAGGACAACGTCTCGACCCGCCTCACGCGCGCAATGGTGATCGGTGGCACGACGCTAGGATCCGCGAACGGCTAGAGTCTCCAACGTCCAACGTCTAACAGAGGGCGGCGTCAGATCACCCGGAATGCAGTGCCCTGGAGCAACAGCACGAGCAGCGCGCCGCCGGCGATGAAGGGCGCATAGGGGATCGGGTCGCCCTTGCCGCGCAGCCCGGTGGCGATGAGCAGCACCGCGGCGAGGCCGCCCGACATCGCCATCACCAGCATGGCGGGCACGACGAAGGTGAGGCCGAGGGCGAAGCCAACGAACAGCGCGAGCTTCACGTCGCCCATGCCCATCGCGCCACCGGTGAGGATCGATGGCACGAACAGCAGGCCGCCGAAGACGAGGCCGCCGGCCGTGACGTCGAGGCGGTTCGCGCCGGGAATCACCATGCCAATGATGAAGGCGCCGACGATGGCCGGGTAGGTCACGGAGTTCGGCACACGATACGAGAGGACGTCGGTGGAAGCGCAGACGATGAGCACCGAGGCATAGAATGCAGCGACAGCGAACTGCACGTCGCCGCCGCCGCGATACCGCAGGCCAATCAACGAGAAAACCGCCGCGGTCACCGTCACGATGACGGCGGTGCGGTAGAGCGCGTGCGTGGTCAGCAGCGACGGCATTTCGCTCGAACGCGCGCGTGCGGGCGCGATCGCGAGCTGCGCCACCTCCGACGCTCGCGGCGCCGGCTCGGCCGCGTCGCCATGGTCAGTGCGCTCGTAGGGCTCGCGCGCAAGGCGTGAGACGAGGTAATCGAGTACGAACCCGCAAGCGACGCCGACAATAGCCATGGTCACAACGGGCAAGCGCACCTTCCTCCTCTTCATGATCGGTCGTGAAGGAGCGCGGCTGCGTAGGGCGAGACCCTTAGTGTGGAAGATGGATGATAGACGATGGAAGATGGAAGATGGATGCGCGCCATTCACCATCCCATCTTCTACCTTCCATCTTCCACGCGATTGCCACGGCCACGGGGCGCTGGTACCATGAGGGCCTGAGGGGCCAGCGGCGAGTGGCATTCTGAGCGGACCCTCTGCAGGAGCACTGTCCTTACGGGCAGGAGGTATGTGTGCTCCCATCGTTGCATGAAGCCTGCGGCGTCTTCGGCGTGTATGCGCCGGGCGAAGAGGTCGCCAGGATCACGTTTTTCGGCCTCTACGCCCTGCAGCATCGCGGGCAGGAGAGCGCCGGGATCGCCACATCCAACTCCAAAACACTCTATCTCAAGACGGGCATGGGCCTCGTATCACAGGTCTTCGACGAAGACGACCTGAGCTATCTGCCGGGGCGCTTCGCCATCGGCCACACCCGCTACTCCACTACCGGCTCCAGCCGACTCGACAACGCGCAGCCGTTCCGGGTGAGCGGGCCGAACGGGGAGCTGGCGCTGGGCCACAACGGCAACATCGTCAACGCGGCCGTGCTGCGTGAAGAGCTCGCGCGCAACGGCATCGGCTGCACGACCAGCACCGACTCTGAGGTGATCGCGCAGATGCTCGCGCACGCCCCCGGGCTCGACTGGAAGGAACGCTGGGCGCACGTGATGCGGAAGCTCAACGGCGCCTACAGCCTCGCCGTCATCACCCCAGACGCGCTGATGATGGCGCGCGACCCGATGGGGAATCGCCCATTGTGCCTGGGCAAACTCGACAACGGCTGGGTTGCCGCGTCGGAGAGCTGCGCGTTCGACCATCTCGGCGCGACGTTCATCCGCGAGATCGAGCCGGGTGAGGTGATCTACATCGATGCGGAGGGGCTGCAAAGCTTCAAGCCGATCGAGGAGCAGTCGCCCGCCTTCTGCGTCTTCGAGTACATCTACTTCGCGCGGCCCGATAGCGTGCTCGATGGCAAGCTGGTGTATCCGCTGCGGATGAACCTCGGGCGCGAGCTGGCGAAGGAGCATCCCGCCCCGGATGCCGATATCGTGATCGGTGTGCCGGACTCGGCGACCGCCGCGGCGATCGGCTACTCGCAGGCGTCGGGGCTGCCGTTCGTCGAAGGGCTGGTGAAGAACCGATACGTCGGCCGGACATTCATCCAGCCGGACCAGCGGCTGCGAGAACAGGGCGTGCACCTGAAATTCAACCCCCTGCGCGAGGTGCTGCAGGATCGGCGCGTGGTGGTGGTGGACGACAGCATCGTGCGCGGGACGACGACGCCGCGCGTGATCCAGATGCTGCGGAAGGCGGGCGCGCGCGAGGTGCACATGCGGGTGACGTCGCCGCCGATCACGCACCCGTGCTTCTACGGGATCGATATGGGTACGCGCTGGGAGCTGATCGCCGCGCAGAAGACGGTCGACGAGATACGCGACCACATCGGCGCAGACTCGCTCGGGTACTTGAGCCGGGAGGGTCTGGTGAACGCCGTCGGGTCGAAGAAGAGCGACCTCTGCATGGCCTGCTTCACCGGCGACTACCCTCGGCCCGTGCCGCTGCAAATGGACAAGCTGGCGATGGAGGCCGAAGACGGCTCGCTGGACCGCCATGCCTCGGAGTACGTGCTGCCGCTGCGCCGCATCCACCGTTGACGTTAGGGGCGATTAGGCGACTTTCAACCGACCTTGTTTTTTCGAACTGTCGCGGTGACGGCGTCTACCAGCCGATGTTGGAGGTTAGATGTTGGATGTTGGATCACGGAAATCCATCGACGCGTATGCGCGCGCGGGGGTGGACCTAGGCGCCCGTAACGACCTGGTCTCGCTGATCAAGCAGGTGGCGTCGAAGGCGACGCGACCGGAGGTGATGGGCGGCGTCGGGCCGTTTGCGGCGCTGTTCCGGCTGGCGGCGATGCGCGAGCCGGTGCTCGCGGCCAGCACAGACGGCGTCGGCACGAAGCTGCGGATCGCGATTCTGATGGCGCGGTACGACACCGTCGGGCAGGATCTCGTCAACCACTGCGTGAACGACGCGATGACCTCGGGCGCGCACCCACTCTTCTTTCTGGACTACATCGGGTCGTCGCAATTGCCGGCTGAGACGAAACTCGCGGTGATCGACGGGATGGCGACGGCCTGCAAGGCGCATGAAGCCGCGCTGATCGGCGGCGAGACGGCTGACATGCCCGACATATACGCACCGGGCGACTTCGACCTCGTCGGGTTCATTGTCGGCGCCGTAGAGCGCGAGCACGTCATCGACGGATCGAAGGTCGCCGAAGGCGATGTGCTGCTGGCGTTGCCATCGAGCGGACTGCACACGAACGGCTACACGCTGGTGCGGAAAGTGTTTGGCATCGGCGTCGGCGGAGATGCCGCGGCCGACCGGGCGGTGCTGGAGGCGGGATATCCGGGGTTGGAAGGCTCGCTCGGCGACGCGTTGCTGGCGGTGCACCGGTCCTACTATCACGAACTGAAGCCAGTGCTCACGCGCCTGCACGGCATCGCGCACATCACGGGTGGCGGACTCATCGATAATGTGCCGAGGGTGCTTCCCGAGGGGTTGGCGGCGCGCTTCGACGCGGGCGCCTGGCGCGTGCCCGCGCTGTTCTCGCTGATCCAGGAGCGCGGCGGACTTTCGGATGCGGACATGTATCACACCTTCAACATGGGCCTCGGCATGGTGCTGGTGGTGGCGCCCGAGGATGCCGTATCAATCGGCGAACAGGTGCGCGATGCGAAGCCGGTGGGACGGGTGGTGCGGCAGAGCGATGAGCGAAGGGTGATCATCGACTAGTGGCGTTGCGCGCGATTCTGGCACCATACGACAAGGCCGGACTGGTGGACCTTGCCCGCGGGCTCTCGGCGCTGGGCGTCGAGTTGTACGCCACCGGCAACACGCAGCGCATCCTCACCGAGAGCGATGTCGCTGTGCGGCCGGTGAGCGACCTCACCGGCTTTCCAGAGATCCTCGGCGGGCGTGTGAAGACGCTGCATCCTGGCGTGCACGGCGGCATCCTGGCGCGCCGCGACAAGCCGGAACACCTGGCGGAGCTGGCGCAGCACCGACTGGCGACGATCGACATCGTCGTCGGCGGCCTTTATCCCTTTCAGGAGACGGTGGCCCGTGACGGCGTCACGCTGGAGGATGCGCTCGAGAACATCGACATCGGCGGGCCGACGATGCTGCGCGCCGCCGCGAAGAACTTCCCGCACGTGCTGCCAATCGTCGATCCGGCCGACTACGACGCACTCCTGGAGGCGCTGCGCAACGATGGGGCCACGTTGGAGTGGCGGCGCGCGCTGGCCGTCAAGGCGTTCCAGCATGTCGCCACATACGACACCGCGATCGCGGCCTATCTCCGTGGTCCGGAGTCGCCCTTCCCCGACAACCTGACGCTGGCGTTCGAGAAGCGAAGCGAGTTGCGCTACGGCGAGAACCCGCATCAGCGGGCGGCCCTCTACCGGCAACTGGACCCGAATGCTCGCGAGGCGCAGGGTGTGGTGAACGCACGGCAGCTACACGGAAAGGCGCTCTCGTATGTGAATTTGCTGGACGCTGACGCCGCGTGGTCAGCTGCCTGCGACTTCGATGCAACCACGGTCGTCATCGTGAAGCACATGACGCCGTGCGGCATCGCCAGCCGGGACGACCTGGCCGCGGCGTTCGCGCTGGCGTTTGAGGCGGACATGATCTCGGCGTTCGGCGGCATCATCGCGATCAACCGGCCCGTCGATGCGGCGCTCGCGGCCTCGATCCGCGCGACCAAGCACCCGACGAGCGGGCAGCGGCTATTCGTGGAGATCATCGTCGCCCCATCGTTTTCGGCTGATGCCGTCGCGCTGCTCTCAAAATCGAAAGACTTGCGTATTCTCGAGGCGCCACCTGTCAGAATGCACGTGCCTGCGATCGAGTACCGCGGGATCGTTGGCGGGATGCTCGTCGAGGAGTTCGACCGGATGGCGGACGATCCGCCCGAGTTGCGGGTGCTCACGAAGCGCGCGCCTACCGATACTGAACTGGCGGACCTGAGGTTCGCCTGGCGTTGCGTGAAGCACGTGAAGTCGAACGCTGTGGTGCTGGTGAAGGACGGCGTGATGGTCGGGATGGGCGCCGGGCAGCCGAATCGCGTGACGAGCGCGCGACTCGCGGTCGCGGCGGCCGGCGCGCGAGCGGTGGGGTCGGTGTCGGCATCGGATGCGCTGATCCCGTTTCCGGACACCATCGAAGTCTGCGCAGACGCAGGCGTCATGGCGGTGATCCAGACCGGCGGCTCGATCCGGGACGACGATTCTGTCGCGGTGTGCGACGCGCACGGCATGGCGATGGTGGCGACGGGCATACGGCACTTCCGGCACTAATGCTCGGATGGCCGGGTCGGTGGGGAGGCAGAGCGGAAGCAATGGCGATTCAGCAAGACCTGAGCATCATGCAGATCGAAGGCGCGATCGCCGCCCTCGGGCACGAGGAGCGCGCGCGCTTCGAGCGCATCTTCTCGGTCAGCAGCACGTTCGGGCAGCTCGTGCCTCCGGATGCGATGCTCGGCTGGATCGAGAAGCAGTTCGGCAGCGTCGACGCGACGCGCGAGCAGAAGATCGTCAAAATCACGAACATCGTCACACTGGAAGGCGTGCTGTTCAACTGGCTGCGGTCGAGCCGCCCGATGTGGCGGCAGGAGATCAATCTCGACGACGAGTTGGAGAACCACGCGGCGGACCCGCTGCGCGACCCCTTCAACGGCACGCCGGAAGATCTCTTCGGCCGCGTGCGCGGGAAGTACTGCGTGACAGCGAGCAACATCGCGAAGTTCGACGGCTTCCACGGGCTCGTCGTCTTCAACGAGAAGCATCCGCTGCGTTTCACGCGGGAGATGATCCACGACTACATCGACACCGGCGGGCGCTGGGGCGATCTCGCGCATGCTTCCGACCCGGAGGCGAAGTACTATCTCTTCCTCTGGAACTGCCTCTGGCGCGCGGGGGCGTCGCTGCTGCACGGTCACGCGCAGGTGATCATGGGGCGCGGGATGCACTACGCCGCCGTCGAGCATCTGCGGCAGCGCGCCGCGGTGTACCAGGCGCACCACCGGCTGAACTACTTCAGCGATCTGTTTCTCGCCCACGAATCGCTCGGCTGCGCGTTCGAGAAGGACGGGACGAAGGTGATCGCGAATCTTGCGCCGAAGAAGGAGAATGAAGTCCTGCTGCTCGCGCCGTACGTCTCGACCTCGCTGAAGGACCGCGTCTATGACGTGCTGGAGTGCTTCCGCGAGCGTCTCGGCATCAGCAGCTTCAACCTCGTGATCTACACCCCGCCCTGGGCCGAGACGCCCGAGAGCTGGCAGGGCTTTCCGGTCGTCGTGCGCATCGTCGACCGCGGCGACCCGTCGAGCCGCACCGCCGACATGGGCGCGATGGAGCTGTACGCAGCGAGCGTCGTATCGAGCGACCCCTTCGAGCTGGCCCGCCACCTGCGGGATGCTGTGGGGGCGTAGCGGCTCATGAGTTCTTCCTCCTTCGCTGAGATCCAGGGGCAACTTCGGCGCTACGTCGCTGGCGAGTTGAAATTGGACGAGTTCCGCAACTGGTGTACTCCCGCAACGTGGGGCATCGACGATTCAGACGACGCAGCAAGCCGCGATCTGAGTTATGAGATCGAAGACAGGCTGGCCGAGTTTACGCACGGCGACTGGGACGAGCAAGAACTGAAGGCACTACTCCGGCCACTCGCACGCCGCCGCGCCGTGTCGGCCTGACGCCCTACCACCGCAGGATGGGCTTGCGGGCGGCGGTGGCTTCGTCGAGGCGGCCGAGTGGCGCATTGTGGGGGGCCTCGCGCAGAAGCTCCGGCTGCGTCTCCGCCTCGGACGCGATCGTGAGCATGACGTCGCAGAAGGCGTCGAGGGTCTCCTTCGATTCGCTCTCCGTCGGCTCGATGAGCATCGCTTCGTCGACGACCAGCGGGAAGTAGATCGTCGGCGGGTGGTAGCCGTAATCGATCATCCGCTTGGCGATGTCGAGCGTCTTCGCGCCTTGCGCCTTCTGCCGCTTTCCCGAGAAGAGCACCTCGTGCATGCAGGTGCGGTCGTGCGCAAGGTCGTAAGCATCGCGTAGCCGCGCTTGCACGTAGTTTGCGTTCAGCACCGCCGCTTCGCTCATCGCGCGCATGCCCTCCGGTCCGAGGCTCCGGATGTACGCGTAGGCGCGCAGCAGCACGCCAAACTGGCCAGCAAAGGCGCCAAGCCTTCCGATCGTCTGCGGCGGGTCCTCCAGTACCAGGCGCTGATCCATGCCCCCAGGCTGCTCCTCTGCGGTCGCGGGATGGGATCTGAGGACGACATGCGGAGATGGGAGGAAGGGGATCAGCGGCTCCTTCACGACGATTGGGCCGGCGCCGGGCCCGCCGCCGCCGTGGGGCTGGCTGAAGGTCTTGTGCAGGTTCAGGTGCATCACGTCGAACCCAAGGTCGCCCGGCTTCACCTGTCCCGTCATCGCGTTCATGTTCGCGCCGTCGCCGTACAGCAGCGCGCCGTGCCCGTGCACCATATCTGCTATCTGCACGATGTTCCGGTCGAAGAGGCCGAGCGTGCTGGGCAGCGTGATCATCAGCGCCGCGACCGTCGGTCCGTGCTCCTCGAGGGCGCTCCGCAGCGCCTCCAGGTCCATATCACCATCGGGCTGTGGCCTGATCGCGACCACATCGAAGCCGGCCATCGACGCCGTCGCCGGGTTCGTGCCGTGCGCGGAATCTGGCACGACGATCGTCGTCCGGCGTTCGCCGATCGATGCAAGATACGCCTTGATCACCAGCACGCCGGCCAGCTCGCCCTGCGCTCCCGCGAGCGGCGCCAGCGAGGCATCCGCCATCCCCGTGATCTCGGCCAGCATCTGTTGTAGCTCGTACATGACGCCGAGCGCGCCCTGCACGTCGTCGTCCGGCTGCATCGGATGGGCGTCGCCGAACCCGGGCATCGCGACGATCGCATCGTTGACCTTCGGATTGAGCTTCATCGTGCAGGAGCCGAGTGGGTACATCTGCGTGTCGATCGAAAAATTGAGCTGTGAGAGGCGTGTGTAGTGCCGCACAACGTCGAGCTGCGACAGCTCCGGAAGCGGCAGCGCGCCGCGCAGCAGCTCCGCTGGCACGCCTTCGGCCGATGCCGGCACGTCGGACGCTGGCATTGTCACGCCGACGCGGCCCGGCCGGGAGCGCTGCATCAGGTGCGCACCCTGATCCGCGGCGGCGCGCGCGTCTGCAGTCGGGCTGGGTGCGGGCTGCTCAGGCATCGGCGAGCGCCTCCACCAGCGCGTCGATTTCGGCGCGCGTGTTCATCTCGGTCGCGCAGAGGAGCATGCGGCCCTCCGCACCGTCGCTGACATCGAAGCCGCCGATGATCCGGCGGGTGAGCAGCGCGCGGTTGATCTCGGCGACGGGCCCTGGCGTCCTGACGACAAACTCCTGAAAGAAAGGCTCTCCACGCTCGACGCTGAAGCCACCCAGGGCGTCGATGCGGGCCGCGGCGTAGTGCGCCTTCTCATAGCACAGCTCGGCGACACGGCGCAGGCCATGCGGTCCGAGCGCCGCGAGGTACACCGAGGCCGCGAGCGCGATGAGCTGCTGGCTCGTGCAGATGTTGCTGGTTGCGCGCTCCCGTCGGATGTGTTGCTCGCGGGTCTGGAGAGTCAGCACGTATCCGGTGCGCCCGGCGACGTCTTGCGTCTGGCCGACAATGCGTCCGGGCATCTGGCGGATGAAGCGATCGCGGCAGGCGAAGAGGCCGACATACGGCCCGCCGTAGCTGAGCGGGATGCCGAGCGACTGTCCTTCGGCGACGACGATGTCGGCGCCATACGCCGCCGGCGGGCGGTACAAGCCGAGGCTGATCGGCTCGGCCGCGACGACGAACAGCGCGCCGGCGGCGTGAGCGGCCTCGCCCCAGGCCGCGGCATCGACGGAGATGCGGCCGAGGAAGTCCGGCTGAGCGACGGCGAGGCAGGCGTGTTCGGACGTGAGTGTGAAGTCTGGGTGCGGCAGCGTGTCGACGGCGATATCGCGGCCGCGGGCGTAGCTTTTCACGACCGCAATCCAGTTCGGATGGACGCGGCTGGAGATGGCGATGCGTTTCCGTCCGGTGACGGCGCAGGCCATCAGGCAGGCCTCCGCGAGAGCGGAAGCGCCGTCGTACATGCCGGCGTTTGCGACGTCCATGCCGGTCAGCGCGCAGACCATCGACTGAAATTCGAAGATGGTCTGGAGGGTGCCCTGGCTGACCTCGGGCTGATATGGCGTGTAGCTGGTGAGGAATTCTCCCCGCATCACCAGCGGCTCGACGAGTGAGGGGCGGAAGTGGCGATAGGCGCCCGCGCCGAGGAAGCAGGCGTAGTCCGCGGCGGTCTTGTTGCGCGCCGCGAGGGCCGCCGTCTCCTGCAGCAGTTCCAGCTCGGCCAGCGGTTCCGGGAGCCGCAGCTCGGGCAGGCGGTACGCCTCCGGGATGTCGGCGAACAGTTCGGCTGCGGAAGTAACGCCGATCGTTTTGAGCATGGCTTCGCGGTCGTCCGGAGTGAGTGGGATGTAGGGGTGCGGGGAAGGCGGCCCGTATTCAGGCGAATGGTGCCCGCGGATCTCAGGGCGCTCGTCGAGCATCACGAGAGCGCGGCCAGGAATCGCGTCGGGCCGGATGCCACGGCGTTAACTCGCACCACTGACGACGGATGTGGACTGGTGTACCGGCTGAACCACATTGCGTTCACCTTAGTCCCCGATCGCGCGATGCCGGAACGCACACACGAGCGCGCAGCGTGCGCCTCATCATGGCGGGAATCCGGCCTTCAGCAGGCTGTCGCCGTTGAGGACGTAGATGGTGCCCGTGCCCTCATCTACAGCGACGGCGCGCAGATCGGTGAAGGTGGCGCTGACGATCTGGCGCAGAAACACGCCGTCGGCGGAGGCGACGATGATGCGTTTGTTGCCGCGGTCGGCGACGATGATCCGGTTCGAGCCGGGCAGCACCGAGATCGATGCTGGCGACATCATCGGCGTGTCGATGCCGGCGAGGGGATACGGCGCCTCCGTCTTGCCGACGAACCGCCGCACGCCCAGCTTCGTGTCGAGCACGTACACATCTTGCCCGACCGCCAGCTCTGTCGCGCGTTGCAGCGTTGCGCCATCGAGCAGCGCGGTGCGTTCGCTGTCGAAGCCGCCCTGGCCGGGCAGGTAGCGCCACACCTGGTTCCCTTTCACGTCGAGCAGGTAGAGATTCCCGCCCGACCCGGTGATCGCATCGACGCTCCCGATCCCGTCGGCGCCCCGGACGACGAGCGGGAGCGTGCCGCGATTGGGGAAGTAGCCGAACACCTGCCGCTTGTCATCGACGATGGTCAGGCTCTGCGTCTGCTCGGACCAGGCGACCTGCGTCGGCTTCGACGCCGTCACGAAGCCGGCGGGCTCGCCATCTTGCAGGACGGTCTCCGGCGCGCCGGAGGCGTCGAGCGCGACGCGCAGCACGCGCTTGCCCTTCGTGTCGAGCAGATAGGCATTCCGGCCGCCGATCACTGCGCGGGAGACGGACAGTGATCCCGTCACTTGCTGGGGCAGGTCCGCGACCGCCGTGAACTCCTTGATCTCGAAGACGGCGTCGAGGACGTTCAGCGCCGAACTGACGTCCGCCTGAAGACCACCCACGGCGGGGTCGTCCTTGTGGATCTTTGCGGCGTCGTTGAGCTTGGACCGTGCGTCCACCAACAACTGGCGTCTCGCGCCTGCGTCCCCCGTTGCCTGGGCGCGCGCGTTCGCCTCGCGCGCGCTGGCGACGAGCGTGGTGAACTTGTCCTCTCGGCTCTGCTTTACGGAGCCCGGAATGTAGAGGTACGCGAGCAGTCCGATAACGGCGAGTGCAACAACGGCGACGATCGCGAGCTTGGGCACCTGGACCTGCGGCAGTACCGCGACTCCCGTGGAGCGGCGGTAGCGCGGCGTAGCGCTGTCACCGCGCAGCCGGACGCCCGTAGCGGGCGGCGGCGCCGTCGATTCATGGATCTCCCGCACCTGCTCGTGGATCGGCCGCTGAGGGCCTATGAAGTCGTCGCCGAACGTCGCGGCAAGCGACGCACGAGCGGCATCCGGCGCCTCACTGCCGGCTGCACCGACCAGCACTCCTTCGGCGGTGGATGGTGCCTCATCCAGCGATTCGGGTGCAGGCGAGAGTGCGGCGCCGTCGTGCGTGAGGAAGTCGGGTGGTGATTCCGGCTCCGTTTCGAAGCACGAGAGCAACACGAGCGAGAAGTCCGGCGTATCGCGGCAGAGCAGGTATAGCTCCGGCAGCGCCTCGTCGGACCCGCGCGCGAGGATGCGTTCGACGTGCCGCTCCGGAATGATCGTGTCGAGCGAGCTGGACGCAACGAGCAGGAGATCGCCGGCCTGCATGTTGATCCGGGTGAGTTGCGGCTCAAACTCCTCCGCCACGCCGATCGCGTGTTCGAAGTCCCGCTGCTCCGCCTGGATGCGGCGCAGCCCCCCGCCGGCCGTGCGGACGTAGGCGATGCCGGGGCCCGCCTGAGCCAGGTAGACGTCGCTGCCCCGGAGCGCTACGCAGCTGGCGCCCGCGCCCACGTGATGTTCCTTTAGGCTGCTGCGATTCCATTCGCGCAGATGTTCGTGGGCGGCGCGAAGCGAGCGCGTGAGCGCTCCCGTCAGCGACAGCGGATCCTTGTTGTAGAGCTGGGCGACGACGTCGACCAGTTGGGACGTGTATTCCGCGCTGGCGGGCGACACCGGTTCGATGAGGACGTAGAGTTCGTCGGCCTCATCATCCGGACGTTGGCGGATGAGAGAGCCGAGCCAGGAGCCTTCCTCCTGGACCTGGCCGCCGGCCACGCAGAACCGCCCCACCCACGTGCGAACGGTCATGTCCCTCCCTGGACTGCACGCATCGCCGTGCGACGCGAATTGCGCTCTTCCTTCGCATCGATAGCCACGGGACCAACACAGCTCTCCGGCCACAGCATGCGGCGCATGCTGTTGAGGCGCGGGCATCGGTGGGCTATTGATGGGAGATGAAGTGCGGGACTGATTTCAGCCGCTCCGTAGTTCGGGCCATTATACGGGGCAAGGTCAACGCGCGCATCCCTTCATGCGGCTTGTTTCTCGATCGGTTGCTGATCTCGACATTGGCAGGTCGTCACGCACGGCGGCTCCGGGGGTGTGGCACTGGACATAATCCGACGAGCACTGGATGCAACGCCGGCATTGATCCCGACGGGCGCCTGCGCTGAAATGTCTGTGATGACTTCTCTGCGTACCTGGCTCGCCGCCGTGCGGCCGGTGTCCTTTACGGCGTCGGTGATCCCCGTGCTGGTGGGTACGGCGATCGCGGCGCAAGAGGAGTTTCACCCGCTGCTGTTTGTGCTGGCGCTCGCCGGTTCGATCGCGATTCATGCCGGGACGAACCTGGTCAATGACTACTTCGACCACATCAAAGGCACGGACAACGAAGATTCGCTCGGGCAGAGCGGCGTGATTCAGCGCGGGCTGCTCTCGGCGCGCTCGGTGCTCGTAGGCGGCATCATCACCTTCGCCGCCGGCGCCGCCATCGGGCTCGTGATCGCCGCGCTGACCGGCTGGCCGGTGCTCGCCCTGGGCATCGCGAGCGTGCTGGCCGGCTACTTCTACACCGCGTCTCCGTTCTCGCTCGCCTATCGGGGGCTGGGCGAGGTCGTGGTGTTCATATTCATGGGTCCCGTGATCGTACTTGGGGCGTACTTTGTGCAGACGCAGTCGTGGGCGTGGGAGCCGTTCGTCGCATCACTTCCGATCGGGCTTCTGGTGGCAGCGATCCTGCATGCCAACAACGTGCGCGATATCGACAACGACCGAAGGAACGGGAAGTGGACGCTGGCCGCGCTCGCGGGACGTCCGGTGGCCGACTACGAATACGTCGCGCTCATGCTCGGCGGCTACGGCGTCGTGATCGCGATGACGATCGCAGGTGCGGCGCCGTGGCCGGTGCTGATGACGCTGGTCACGCTGCCGCTCGCCCTGCGCATCGTCCGCCTGGAAGCGAAACAGCGCTCACCGCGCGGGCTAAACCTCGTGCTTGCGCAGACGGCCGGCCTGCATATGCTCTTCGGGGTGCTGCTGGCGTTTGGATTCGCCATGGCGGTCTGGACGGGCGTCTCCTAGCCTGCCGTTGCGCCGGCGACGGGCTCGCGCGGCTTGATGCGGAAGGTGCAACATTCGTCGCCCCTCAGCAGGCTTGTCGTGAGGCGCGCATCGGAGCCGACGAGCCGCCGAATGAACTCGACATCCAGCGCGCAGACGGCGCTGTTGCGCGTGGCGACGTTCGGAAACGGACAGGTGTGCTGGTTGATCAGGAAGTCGTCCCCCTCGCCGGATGAGTCCGCGAGGCAACCTCGCGCGTGCAGCACGCGTTCCGCTTCGACGACGCGCTGTGCCGTCGTTTTGCCTTCCATGCGCGGCAGGTACGGGTCGGCGAACCGCGCGGCGACGCTCTTCATCAGCCGCTGGAGGGCGTCGGGCCCGAGGAGGTTGCGCGCCTCTTCGATGAGGGCGTTGGCGAGCGTGTCGTACTGTTTGAGAAACAGCGCGTCACCCGCGGCCGTGAGACGATAGATCCTGCCGGGGCGGCCCACCTGCCCGCGCGCCTGACGCGCTTGCACGAGTCCATCGCGTTCCAGTATCGCGAGATGCTGCCGGACGCCCGTGGCGGTGAGGCGCAGATGCGTGCCGAAGCCCTTGACGGAGCATTCGCTGTGCCGGTGGAGGTAATCGAGGATGTTCTGCCTGGTGGCCTGCACGGACTACCTCTTGGGGGCCCCCGGCCGACGGCGTCTGCGCCTACGGCGCCGCCGTCGTCGCCGCCTCGTCGACAAAGTACCGGACGCGCTCTTTCTTGAACTCGCGCGCGCTCCAGAGAATCTCGTACTCGCTGATGCCCACGTTGTGCGCGAGGTCGGCGACCGTCGCCGAGACCTCCTGTCGCGTCTCGCAGTGCACCATCGAGAAGAGCGGGTACGGCCAGTCCGGGAACGTCGGACGCCAGTAGCAGTGGCTGACGCGCGTATCGGCCGCGAGCTTCAGCCCCACGTCTTCGATCTGCGGCTCGGGGACGAGCCAGCACGCCATGCCGTTGGCGCTGAAGCCGGCTTCCTGATGCCGCAGGACGCCTGCGAACCGCCGCAAGATGCCATCGGCGCGTAACGCCTGCAGATGCTCCAGCAGCCGGGCCTCCGGCATGCCGAGGATGGCCGCCGCTGCGGCCCACGGACGCGGCGCCAGCGGCAGGTCTTCCTGGCAGACGCGGATGATGTCGCGTTCCAACGCGGTCAGATCGCGGCGGGCGGCGGGCGGCTTCTTCTCTTGCGGCTGCGCGTCGGTCCGCTTGCCCACCATGTCATAGGCGACGGCAATCTTGAACAGCTTCAGCGCGGGCAGGATGTTGTAAGTGATCGCAGCAGTCCCGCGGGCGAGCTCGCCCACCGTCGCCTCGAAGTCCCGTTCGCGCGGGATTGCGAGCACGAACCAGAGGTTGAACCGATGCTCGCGGGCGTAGTTGTGGCTGACGCCCGGATGCGCGGTGACGACGGCGGCGGCCTCCTCGAGCCGCTCCGGCTCGATGGCGAAGGCGATCAGCGCGCTCTTGTAGCCGATGCGGAAGACGTCGAAGATGGGGCTCAGATGGCGGAGCACGCCGGTGTCGCGCAAGCTCTGGGCGCGCTGCAGAAGGTCGGATTCGTCGATCCCGAGCTGGGTGGCGATCGCCTCGAAGGGCCGCTCGGTCAACTCAATCGACCCCTGAAGGGCGTTGAGCAACTTTCGGTCGATGAGGTCCAACTCGGCCATGGATCGGGCGGGCGCGATTCGCCCGGCAATTGCTCCGCTTCTACGAATACCGCTCTTCGGTCCAGGGGTCGCCGTGGTTGTGGTAACCGTACATCTCCCAGAAGCCCGGCTTATCCGCGTCCATGAACACGAGCCCGCGCACCCATTTTGCGCTCTTCCAGAAATAGAGCTTGGGGACGATCATCCGCAGGGGCCAGCCGTGCTCCTTCGCGAGCGGTTCGCCATTGTGCTGATGGGCGAAGAGCACGTCGTCGTCCATCAGCTCCGCGAGCGAGACGTTCGTCGTGTAGCCGCCGTAGCTGTGAAGCATGACGTGCCTCGCATCGGGCTTCACCTTGACCGTCTTGAGTAGCTCAGTGAATGGTACGCCGGTCCAGTCGTTGTCGAACTTGCTCCAGTGGGTGACGCAGTGGATGTCTGAACGGAGCGTCGTCTGCGGCAGCGCCATGAATTCGTCCCAGGTGAAGCTGACCTCATCCTCGACGAGTCCAACGATCGAGAACTTCCACGTCGCGAGATCGATATCCGGAATGCCGCCATAGTGCAGGACCGGCCAGCCGTCGGTGAGCTTCTGCCCCGGAGGCAGCCGCTCGCCGAAGCGCTCGTGGTCTTCCTTCGCCCGGCGGTTGAACAGGTCCAGGGCCATCGACATCGTCTCCAGCGTTCGCGTTCGACTTCGCGTCCAGACTATCACGCGTTGCGCGACGGGGTTGTGCGCAATCCTGAACATTTCGCTACGCGCGCTCTTGAGGTTTATGGCACGGTGACGCAGATGACGTTCGGGCGCTTGTTGATGCCCTCGTCCTTCGAAAGGCACTTCGCGTCGGCGGCCGCAGTGCCCTCGAGGCTGGCGAAGATCTTCATGCTCTGGCCGTCGGGCGCGCCGCTGTACCAGTACCCATTCTGCGAGCCCAGCGGGTCCGTCGGCGACGGCCCGCCCAGAAACTGGTCCAGTTTGCACAGCGCGTCGCGGTCCGTATAGATGCAGGCGCTCTGGACGTTATCGTTGGTGTCCGGGAATCGGCCTTCCTTGTCCCGCAGCTTCTTCGTTGCATCCAACAGGAGCAGCAAGTCCGCCCGGCGCCTGGCGTCTCTCTCGTCGGCTGTGCCCTGTACGGTCTTTTCCGGCACTGCCGGCGGCTGGCTCGCAGGGGCAGCGGTGGGGGTCGGCTTCGCGCCGGGAGGCGTGCTGGTCGGTTGCGTGTAGGCGTACCGTACGGGGGTGCCTTCGGCGTCGCCGATGAATGGGGCGGGCTTCGCATCGCCGCCCGTGCGGATGTCAAACCAGGCGACGGTCACGAGCGCCGCTGCGAGCAGCGCCACGGGAGCGATGATGTTCCATTTGAGGTACTTGGCCACGGGTCTCGCTTTCAGGGCGGGTCCGATTCGGGGTGAGTCCACTATATCAAGCCGCGAATGCGCTCATCGCTTGCCGAAGCTGGCGTGCCGGGATGCGAGCTTCGGCGATGACATAACGGTCCTAGGCGCGGCCGTGAGCTGTCATACCACGACGCGCATTCTTAGGGCTCCAGTTATGCATTCTTAACACCTCGTAGCCGATACTGTCGTTGTAAGGTGAAACCAACCACGTGCAGAGCACACACGTTGTTGGGGCTTCTTCAGAAGACCAGGGCGCAACCCCGTCACTAGACTGCCGGCGCCCTGGTTCTTTTTTGCCTTCCGCCAACCACACTCTTTCGGCCCAACGGACGCATGACCGCCAGCGTCAGTCCGGGCCGTCGCTGTCATCGCCGGCGAGGTGGTACGGGACCTCGGTGATGACGGTGTTGGGGCGGTCGAGCAGCGCATTCTTCAGCCGCCGCGCCGATTGGTTGTGCAGCCAGCGCTGCCACGGCCATTGCGTCCGGAACTCCGGCAGCACCACGGTCACGTACTGGCCCGGGTCGGCGCGGTCGAGCGCTTCGACATACGAGATCACCGGCGCCACAAACGAGCGGTAGGGCGAGTCGATCAGGACCATCGGCACATCGAGCACCGTCGCTTCCCAGCGCTCGCGGAGCTGCTGGCCCTCCTCGGTATCGTCGGTGATGTGCAGCGCTGTGACGTGCGGCGACATCGACCGCGCGTAGTCCACCGTCCGCAGTACGGCGCGATTGATCTCGTCGACCGGCACGAGCACAACCTGCCTCGTCCGCACAGCCGAGTGGAGGAGCTGCCCCGCGGGCACCGCGAGCTTTCGCGCGACGCCCGTGTAGTGCTTGTGGATCGCGTAGAAGCTCAAGGCCAGGATCAGCATTGCCAGCATACTGAGCCACGCGCCTTCATTGAACTTCGTGCCGCCGACAATGAGCGCAACGATGGCGGTCGCCACGGCCCCCACCGCATTCACCACCATGCTCCGCTGCCAGCCAGGCTCTCGCAGGCGGAGCCAGTGGACGACCATCCCGCTCTGGGAGAGCGTGAAGGATACGAACACCCCGAAGGCGTAGAGTGGGATGAGCTTGTCGACGTCCGCCCCAAAGACGACGAGCAGGAACGCTGCCGCCGCTCCCAGCACGAGGATGCCATTCGAGAACGCGAGCCGATCGCCGCGGAACGTGAACTGGTGCGGCAGGAAGTGATCCTTCGCCAGAATCGAGCCGAGGCGGGGGAAGTCGGCGTAGCTGGTATTCGCCGCAAGGATCAGGATCAGCGCCGTCGTCACCTGCACGCCGTAGAACAGCGGCGTGTGGCCGAAAACGACGTTTGCGACCTGCGCAGGCGCCGACACCTGGTCCGAATGTGCGACGCCGAACTGGCGAGCCAGCACCGTCAGTCCGATGAAGAAGGCGCCGAGGACGATCGCCATCCACATCAGCGTTACCGATGCGTTCCTGCTCTCGGGCTTCTTGAACGCGGGGATGCCGTTGGAGATGGCTTCGACGCCGGTGAGCGCGGCGCAACCGGATGCGAAGGCCCGCAAGACGATGAACCACCTGAGCGCGGAGCTGCCCGCCGGGTGTAGCGCTTCGGGCGGCGACGCCTTCAGGTTCGGATCGAGCGCGAGCCGGGTGAAACCGACGATCAGCAGCAACGCGAACGCAAAGATGAACAGGTACGTGGGGATCGCGAAGATCGTGCCCGAGTCCCTGATCCCGCGCAGGTTCAGCAGCGTGATGATCGCGACCATCGCCACCGACATCTCTACGCCGAGGTGGCGCACCTCCGGGATCGCCGACGTGATGGCGAAGACGCCGGCGGCGATCGATACCGAGACGGTGAGGATGTAGTCCACCGAGAGCGCCGCCGCTGCCGTCAGCCCCGCGGTATCGCCAAGATTCTCGCGCGCGACGATATAGGCGCCGCCGCCGCTGGGGTAGGCCTTGATCGTCTGCCGGTAGGAGAAGGTGACGATCGCGAGCAGGACGCCGATCGCCGCGGCAATCTCGATCGAGTGGGTGAGCGCGCCGGTGCCGGCGGCGACGAGCACCAGCAGGATCTCGTCCGTCGCGTACGCGCTCGATGAGAGCGCGTCGGAGGAGAAGACGGCGAGTGCCTTCACCTTGGAGAGGCGCTGGTCCTCCGCTTCCTCCGACGATATCGGCGAGCCGACGAACACGCGCCGGATGCTGCGCCAGGTGCGCTCGGCGCCGGTGCGCGGCGCCGTCGCGCGGTCCGTCGCGCGGAATGTGCCCTCGTCCTCGCCGGGTGTGAAGCGGCGCTCGCCCGCCCGGACGCGTCGGGCGTAGCGCGAGCCAGGCTTCGCGCCGCGCACGATCTCGGTCTGCTCGACCTCAGGCCCGACCGATTTCCTGGGCACGCGGTAAGAACCGTGCTCGTCTTCCTGGCGGTCGGTCCGGGGGCGCTCGCTCAAGCGGATCGGCCATTTCGCCGGGCGCTGGGCGTGGCAGCAAGATCGGGCCACTGGAGGCCGACGGTAACAGGCATGTCCCTGAGCCTAACGCCGGTGACCGGGAGCGTAAAGCGGATGAGAACGCACACATAGAGAGTTAGTTGAGGTGGTACGGGACCTCGACAACTACCGTGTGCGGCCGCGACAGCAAGGCCTTCTTCAAGCGCCCCGACGACTGGTTGTGCAGGATCCCCTGCCAGGGCCAGCGCGACCGGTACTCCGGCAGCACGACGGTCACCGTCTCCTCCGGGTCCGCGCGGTCGAGGGCGTCGATGTAGGAAAGCACGGGACCGAGCAGCGATCGGTACTCCGACTCGACGACGACAAGGCGCACCGCGGGAATGTCCCGCTCCCAGCGCTCACGCAGCTCATCGGCGTCGTCGAGATCATCGGTGACGTGGATGGCGGTTACGTTGGTGGAGATGGCGGTCGCGTAGGAAGCGGCGCGAGCGGTCGCGCGGTTCAGCTCATCGATCGGCAGCACGACGGGTTGGTCGAACCGGCTGCGTCTCCCGACGACGGCGGTCGCAGCGGCGTCGCCGATGCTCAGCTGGCGCTGGACGTTGCGGTAGTGCCGCCCGATTTGATAGAAGAGCAGCGCCAGCAGGGCGATGGCGATGATCGTCAGCCAGGCGCCGCGGGTGAATTTGGTGGCGGCAATGATCACGGCGACGACGCCGGTCGCCGAGGCGCCGGTCGCGTTGATGATCATCGCGCGCCGCCAGCCGGGCTCGCGCAGCGTCCGCCAGTGTATGACCATGCCCAACTGGGACAGGGTAAAGCCGACGAAGACGCCGACGGCGTACAGCGGGATCAGCCGGTGGGTGTTTGCGCCGTAGGCGATGAGCAGCAGCACCGAAGCGCCCGCCAGAAGCATGATCCCGTTCGAGTAGCCGAGGCGGTCGCCGCGGGTTGAAAAGATGCGGGGCACCCAGCGGTCACGCGCCATCACGGACGCGAGCGCAGGAAGCCCGGCGAAGCTCGTGTTCGCCGCGAGCACGAGGATGAGCGCCGTCGCCACCTGCACGATGTAGAACATCGGCCCGCCCGCGAAGACGGCATCGGCGATCTGCGCGACCACGGTCTTCGTGTCTGACGGGTAGACGTGGATCTGGTTTGCGAGCACGGTGAGGCTGACGAAGAGCGCGGTCAGCAGCCCCGCCATCCACGTCAGTGTGGTGGCGGCGTTCTTCGGCGAAGGTTCTTTGAAGGCGGGCACGCCGTTGGATATTGCTTCGATCCCCGTCAGCGCGGTGGCGCCCGAGGAGAACGCCCGCAGGATCAGGAATAGCGTGACCGATTCCGTCCCCGGGGTGATCGCGTCGGCGTGCGGGACAGCGTCGATGCCGCCGAGGGCGACGCGGACCAGCCCGACGATGATCATGATCGAGAAGGTCACCAGGAAGAAGTACGTGGGGATGGCGAAGATCGATCCCGACTCCCGCAACCCGCGCAAGTTGCCGATCGTCAGCAGGATCACGAATGCGACCGCAAGCACCACGCGCGCTTCGTTGAGCTGCGGGATCGCGGACGTGATGGCGGCGACACCGGCGGCGGTGCTGACCGCGACCGTCAGCGTGTAGTCGACCACCAGCGAAGCGCCCGCCACGAGCCCGGGGGCGATGCCAAGGTTCTCCATCGCCACCTTGTAGGCGCCACCGCCGTTCGGGTACGCGCGGATCGTCTGCCGGTACGACGTGGCGACGATCACCAGCAGCACGGCGATGGCGATGCTGATCGGGATCGAATACGTCAGCGCCGTCGCGCCCGCGAGGATGAGAATGAGCAGGATTTCTTCCGTCGCGTACGCCGTCGAAGAGAGCGCATCGGAGGAGAAGATGGCGAGCGCCTTGACCTTGCTGAGGCGCTCTTCCGCCAGGCGGGAGGACGCCAGCGGCACGCCGACGAGAATGCGCTTGAATACGCGCCAGACCCGCCCCGTAGGCGTGCGCGGCAGATCGGCTACCGATGTCGCACGAATCGTGTCGACGCTCTCGCCGCGCTCGAACCGGCGCTCCCGCACGCGGGTCATGCGCGCGTAGCGACTGCCGGGCTTGCTGCCGTGATAGATCTCCGCCTGACTCTCGGCATTGAACTCGGGGCGCTGACGGACGGGGTCGCGCGGCCGTGCGTCTGCCGCCGCTGGTGCCGGCTGCTCTTGCGCACCGGGAACGCTGCCATTCAGCGAGCGGGGAAGCTGGGGCCGTCGCGGCAGCCGTATGGCGTGGGATGGCGCCGCCGTGGCGTCGCCCGGTCGCCGTTCGGGCAGCGCACCGCCGTCGGGCCCTCCGTGAGCGTCCTCCGTCGGCGGGCCGTTCAAACCGGTGTCGTTCTCGTCGCTCAAGCTGCGCCCTCGTCCACGGCCATTATGGCGAATCTCTCACGGAACCGCCGTGATCATGGCGAACCGCCAATCTGCTACGCTGCCTCCATGACCATCCGACGTACTTTCTGAGGTGCATTCCACCGGTTGCCGTGGCGACCGGTGCGCCATTGGCTGCTCATCGTTCTCCCGATAGGCAAGCCCGCGCTCCGGTGAGATACTGGGGCGTGCATCAGGAGCAGTAGTCCCATGAACGTCGAGCTGTACGACACGACGCTCCGCGACGGCGCCCAGATGGAGGGCATGTCGCTGTCCGTCGAAGACAAACTGAAGATCGCCCGCAAGCTCGACGAGCTGGGCGTGCACTACATCGAGGGCGGCTGGCCGGGGAGTAATCCGAAGGACGCTGAGTTCTTCGTGCGGGCCCAGTCCCTGAACCTCCAGAACGCGCGCCTCGCCGCCTTCGGCTCCACCCGAAGGGCGGGCGGTGATACCGCTTCCGACGCGAACCTGCGCGCGCTCCTCGACGCCCGCACGCCCGTCGTGACGCTGGTCGGCAAAGCGAGCGACGCGCACGTGCGCGACGTGATCGAGACGTCGCCGGAGGAAAATCTGGCGATGATCGGCGATTCGGTGCGCCTGATGAGCGAGAGCGGGCGCACGGTGTTCTTCGACGCCGAACACTTCTTCGACGGTTTCTACTCCGACCGCGACTACGCCCTCGCGTGCCTGAAGTCGGCGGCAGCGGCGGGCGCGAGCTGTCTTGTGCTCTGCGACAGCAACGGTGGCATGACGGCGCCGCAACTGGTTGAGGCGATCCGCGCCGTGCGGGCAGAGACGGATGTCGCCCTCGGCATCCATACCCACAACGACGCCGAGCTGGCAGTGGCGAACTCGCTCGCCGCGGTAGTCGAAGGCGTCCAGCAGGTGCAGGGCTGCGTCAACGGGTACGGCGAGCGTTGCGGCAACGCTAACCTCCTCAGCATCATCGCGAACCTCAAGTTGAAGCTGGGCATCGACGTCGTCAGTGACGAACAGCTTGCGATGCTGACCGATGTCAGCCACTACGTCAGCGAAGTCGTGAACATGGTGCCGGACCCGTATCAGCCGTACGTCGGCGCGAGCGCCTTCACCCACAAGGGGGGACTTCACGTGGCGGCGATGCTGAAGTCCGACGTGAGCTATCAGCACGTGCCGCCTGAGCGCGTCGGAAACGCCCGCCGTCTCGTCGTGTCCGAGCTGGGTGGTAGCCGCGCCGTGCAGCAGAAGCTGAAAGAGGTCGGCTTCGAATTCGAGCTATCGCGCGATGAGGCACGCGCCCTCCAGGATCTGGTGAACGAGCAGGAGTCGAAGGGCTATCAGTTCGAGGGCGCCGAGGCATCGTTCGAGATGCTGGTGCGGCGCGCCCGTCCCGGTTACGCGGCGCCGTTCGAGCTGGACGACTTCTGGATCGTCGAGCGCCGCGCCGCCGCGAACGCCGGACACGACCGCGAGATGCAGGCCGAGGCGATGGCGAAGGTGCGCATCGACGGCAAGCTGCTGCAAACAGCGGCCGAGGGGAACGGCCCGGTGAACGCGCTCGATGCGGCGGTGCGCAAGGCGCTGGTGGAGTTCTTCCCGGCTATCTACGCGGTCAAGCTGATCGACTTCAAGGTGCGCATTATCGACAGCGCCGCCGGCACGAGCGCGGCGGTGCGCGTGCTGATCGAGTCGAGTGACGGCGAGCGCAGCTGGACGACGGTGGGCGCCAGCACGGACATCATCGAGGCGTCGTGGCTGGCGCTGGCCGACTCGCTGGAGTACTTCCTGGTGAAGCGCGCGGGTTGGGTGCCGGGCTAGTCTTCGCTGGTCGCTGGTCGCTGGTCGCTGGTCGCTGGTGCGCGGCCTCACGCCCCGCACCTCTCCACCGCGTGGTGAGGGAGCTTGCGATGCGAGTGGGCGCAGCAATCAGATCCGCTGCGCGTTCGCTCGGCGCGCCTGGCCAGCGGTGCGATGGAGCATCGGCAGGACCCTCGACGGCGTCTGTGTTTTCTGTGGACAAAGCGCGGCCTGTACGCTTGCTGCATGGATTTCCGCGAGGAACCACCCGGAGACGGCGAGCCGGATATTGAGCTATCGATCGAGCGGGTCGCGGCGCATCCGGAGGCCGACGGCAACCTGCGGGTGATGCTCGCCACGTCGCGCGGCGAAATCCGCGCGATCCTGCACCCGTGCGCGGACGGCCCGAGCGCCGCGATCTACGTTGGCGGCGCAATGGGCGGCTTCGAAGGGCCGGCGCGCGACCTCTACGGCCGTCTCGCCGACCGGCTGCGCCCGCAACTGAGCGGCCTCCGCGTGCACTACCGCCATCCCGGCGAGTTCGACGAGTGCGTCCTCGATGTGTTGGCGGCAGCATCGTTCCTGCGCGGCATCGGCGCGACGGGCGGCATCGCGCTGGTCGGGCATTCGTTTGGTGGCGCAGTTGTGATCAAGGCGGGGGAGGTTTCGTCCGCTGTCGCCGGCGTCGCCGCTCTTTCGCCGCAGCTCTACGGCACGCGCACGGTGCAGCATCTCGGGAAGCCATTGCTGCTCGTGCATGGGATGCGCGATGCGGTGCTTGACCACGCTGCGAGTGAGGACATCCTCGCGCGTGCCGCCGAGCCGAAGCGCCTCGTGCTCTACGCCGACGCGGACCACTCCCTTGCGCAGGCGGCAACGGAGCTGGAAGAGCTGCTGGCGTCGTGGCTCCCGCAGGTCGTCGCCAGCACGCCGGCCGTCGGATTGAATTGACGCGCACGCAGCCGGATGCACGCAGACTTCTTGTGCCGATATGCTGTGAAGCGCAGGGTGATCCTGAGAGGAGCGCATCCAGATGAACTGCCGTATCCGCTCAGTCGCCCTCATGGCGGCCGCTCTCGCACTGACTGCGCTAGCCGCGGCCGCCTGCTCTAGTGGCGGCAGCAAGACGCCGGCGGCGACCGCGACGCCGAAGCTTCCGGGGCCGATCGATGCCATCGGTGATTGGGTGCGCACGAACCGCAACGTCGATTTCGCCGGCGACTGCGCGAGCGCAAAGCCGGGGGTCGATGTTGGGAAGATCTGCGTGACCGAGGCGGGCTCGCGCGGCACCCGCAAGGCCTACAACCTGGGCCCGACGTTCTCCGAGGTCACCGCCCTCGCGTTGGTAGAGCAGAAACCCGACGGCTGGAGCGTGCTCTCCGTTACCAACAGGGACCCGAGCGCCGGCGCCATCCCGGGCATCGCCTGGCCGCTGCAGGTGGGCGATCAGGTGGTGGTGATCGGGCTGGCCGAGGAGGATTGCCTGCGCATTCGCGAGCAACCGACGCAACAGGCTAAGCAGATGATCTGCATGCCGAACGGCACGAAGGCGATCATCCAAGAAGGTCCGGTGGACGCGGAGACGTTCCGGTGGTGGCGCATCGCGGGCGACGGCTTCAACGGCTGGGCCGCCGGGACCTGGCTTCGCCTGCCTGACGCGATCGCACAGGCGCTTCAGCCGGCAACGCCTGCGCCGGGGAGCACCCCGTGATGATGAGCCGCCGAGCTTTTCCCGGCCTATGATGATCGCCCGACCGAGCTGTGCTCTCCTGCTGATGACCACATCATGAAAGCGATCGCCGTCCATCCCGGCAAAGCGAATTCGATGCATCTTCGCGACATCGAGGAGCCGTCGCTGCGCGACGTCAGCGATGGCCGCGGCGTGCTCGTCGATGTCATTCGCGTCGGCGTCGATGGCACTGACAAGGAGATCAACGAAGCGCTCTACGGAGCAGCCCCGCCGGGCGACGACTACCTGGTCACCGGTCACGAAAACTTCGGTCGCGTCGCGAAGGTGGGCGCGAACGTGCCTGCCTCGATCCGTCCTGGCGGTCTCGTCGTCGCGACGGTGCGGCGGCCGGGGCACAGCGTCTACGACGGCATCGGCATGCAGGACTTCACGACCGACGACGTCTACTACGAACGCGGCATCAACATGCGGCACGGCTATCTGACGGAGCGCTACGTCGATGACGCCGCCTTCATCGTGCCGCTGCCCGATGCGCTCGAGCGCGTCGGCGTCCTCCTCGAACCGCTGACGGTCTCGGAAAAGGGCATCGCCCAGGCGTTCGAGATCCAGCGGCGGCTGCGGGTCTGGCGGCCGGCACGTGCCGCGGTGCTGGGTTCTGGCACGATCGGCATGCTGGCCGCGCTGGTCCTGCGACTGCGCGGGCTCGACGTCACGTGCTATTCGCGCCGGCCGGCGCCGTACCTCAACAGCGAGCTGGTAGAGGCGCTCGGCGCGCACTACGTGAGTTCCGACGCGGCGACGCTGGCGGAAGCGAGCGCCGAGCATGGGCCCTTCGACATCATGTTCGAGGCAACCGGCTACAGCCCGCTGGCCTTTGAGGCCGCGGGCGTGCTCGCGAAGAACGGCGTGCTCGTGCTGTCGAGCGTCACAGGCGGCGACCGGAAAGCGGAGGTGCCTTCCGACAAGATCAACCAGGGCTTCGTGCTCGGCAACAAGGTGATGGCCGGGACGGTGAACGCCTCGCGCGACAACTTTGTGGCGGGCGTCGACGACATGATCAAGGCAGAGACGGTCTACCCGGGGTGGCTGTCGCGGCTCCTCACGACGCCGATCGACGGTCTGCGGAACTACAAAGAGATGATACGCAACCTGACGGAGAACGCCGACGCGATCAAGGTGTTTGTGCAGGTTGCCTGACGACGCATGCGATGGACGCAAACGGAAGCGCCAACCGCCATGAGGAAGCCTGGAACCGCGCCCGAAGGCGCCGAGCGCGAACGCCTCCGCGAGATGCGCGAGGGCGATGCGCCGTGGCACCGCTGGGGGCCGTATCTCGCCGAGCGCCAGTGGGGGACCGTGCGAGAGGACTACTCCTCCGACGGCGAAGCGTGGACCTCGTTCCCGCATGATCAGGCCCGCTCGCGCACGTACCGCTGGGGGGAAGACGGGCTGCTGGGCATCAGCGACGACAAGGCGCAGCTCTGCTTCGCCCTCGCGCTCTGGAACGAAGCCGACCCGATCCTCAAGGAGCGGCTGTTCGGACTGACGGGGCCCCAGGGCAACCACGGCGAGGACGTGAAGGAGTACTACTTCTTTCTCGACAGCACGCCCACGCACTCGTACCTGAAGGCGCTCTACAAGTACCCGCAACGCGCGTTCCCGTACGACGATCTGCTGGCGAAGAACGCGACGCGAAGCCGTGACGAACCGGAGTATGAGCTGATCGACACCGGCGTCTTTGCGGAGGACCGGTACTTCGACATCGTCGTCGAGTACGCGAAGGCGGCGCCCGACGACATCATGATCCGCATCACCGCGACGAACCGCGGACCCGACCCGGCTCCCCTGCATCTGATGCCGACCCTCTGGTTCCGGAACACGTGGTCGCTCGGGTACGACAACCCGCGCCCGTCGCTGCGTGCCGAACCAGCCGTCGAGGAGATGCGCGTGATCCGCGCTGATCACAGCGAGCTCGGCAGCTACTGGCTCGCCTGCGAGGGCGCACCCGACCTGCTCTTCACTGAGAATGAGTCGAACGCGGAGCGGCTGTGGGGTGGGAAGAATCGGACGCCGTGGGTGAAGGACGGCATCAATGATGCGATCGTCCAAGCTGCACACGGCGCGGCGAATCCCGACCGCACCGGCACGAAGGCCTCCGCGCATTATGCGGTGACTATCGCCGCCGGCGCCAGCGAGACGGTGCTGCTGCGGCTCTCTCCGGCACCGCACGGCGCACCATTCCTGGCGGGCGGCGCCGTGTTCGATGAGCGCATCGCGGAGGCGGATGCGTTCTATGCCTCGGTCGCCCCCGCGAAGGCGACCGACGACGAGCGGAGCGTGCAGCGGCAGGCGTTCGCCGGCCTCATGTGGAGCAAGCAGTTCTACTACTACGATGTCGAACAGTGGCTCGACGGCGACCCGGCCGGCCCGCCTCCGCCGGGCGAGCGCCGCGCCGGCCGCAACAGCGAGTGGAGGCACCTGAACAACGCCGACATCATCGCGATGCCGGACACGTGGGAGTACCCGTGGTACGCGGCGTGGGACCTTGCCTTCCACTGCATCCCGATCGCCCGCATCGACCCCGAATTCGCGAAGGGGCAGCTGATCGTGATGCTCCGCGAGTGGTACATGCATCCGAACGGCCAGCTCCCCGCCTACGAATGGGCGTTCGGTGATGTCAACCCGCCGGTCCACGCCTGGGCGGCGCGCCGTGTCTACGAGATCGAACGCGAAGTGACGGGCCGCGTCGACCGCGATTTCCTGGAACGCGTCTTTCACAAGCTGCTGCTGAACTTCACCTGGTGGGTAAATCGAAAGGACAGCGAAGGGCGCAATGTCTTCCAGGGCGGGTTTCTCGGCCTCGACAACATCGGCGTCTTCGACCGCAGCCAGCCGTTGCCGCAGGGTGGCCACATCGAGCAGGCCGACGGCACGGCGTGGATGGCCATGTATTGCCTGAGTATGCTCTCGATCGCGCTGGAGCTGGCGCGCGAGAACCGCGTGTACGAGGACGTGGCGACGAAGTTCTTCGAGCACTACATGTACATCGCCGGCGCGATGAACAACGTAGGCGGCGACGGCATCTCGCTCTGGGACGACGGCGACGAATTCTTCTACGATGTGCTGCACGCACCGGATGGCACGACAACGCCGCTGCGGGTGCGCTCGCTGGTGGGCCTCATACCGCTGCTGGCGGTGGAGACGATAGATGCCGACCTGCTCGACTCCGCCCCGGCGTTCAATGCGCGGCTAGAGTGGTTTCTGGAACACCGCCCGGACCTCGCGGCGCTCGTCTCACACTGGAACATGAAGGGCGACGAAGAGCAGCGGCTACTCGCCCTCGTCCGCGGCCATCGGATGAAGCGCCTGCTCAGCCGGATGCTCGATCCGGAGGAGTTCCTGAGCGAGCACGGCGTCCGCGCGCTCAGCCGCTACCACAAGGGCCACCCGTACGAGCTGGACGTGAACGGCGAGCAGCATATGGTCGATTATGAGCCCGCGGAGTCGCGGAGCGCGCTCTTCGGAGGCAACTCCAACTGGCGCGGGCCAGTCTGGTTCCCCGTCAACTACCTGCTGATCGAGGCGCTGCGGAAGTTCCAGCGTTACTACGGCGACGACTTCCTGGTCGAGAGTCCGACAGGGTCCGGGGAGAAGCAGACACTGACGGCGATCGCCGACGATCTCTCGCTCCGGCTCACGCGCATCTTCACGCGCGGCGACGACGGGCGGCGCGTGGTGTTCGGTGCAAACCAGCAATTTCAGGACGAACCGCACTGGCGCGACTATGTGCCGTTCCACGAATACTTCGACGGCGACACCGGCGCCGGCCTCGGCGCGTCACACCAGACCGGCTGGACCGCGCTTGTGGCGACACTGATCAATGAGATACATGCAGACTGAGCGCGCCCTCACCCTCTCCACGGCGAGTCTTCGGGCACCCCTCTCCCAAGGAAGGGGAGGGACGCACGGCGACTGGTACGAACCTGCGGCTGTCGGCGACGACCGACGGCGAGGTGGCCGTGACGACGACCGAAGGCCGAGGGCCGGCGACCGATAGCCAATCACCAATCACCAGTCACCAATGACCAAGCGACCAACAACGGAGGCCACCAATGTCCCACACCGAGATCACCCTGTACGGCACCGGCTGGTGCAGCGATTGCAAGCGCACGAAGAAGTTCTTCGGAGAGCAGCGCGTGCACTACGAATTCGTCGACATCGACGGCGACGCGGCGGGCCTCGCGGTCGTCGAGAAGGCCAACAATGGCAAGCACGTGATCCCAGTGCTGGTGTTCGGCGACGGTTCGACGCTGATCGAGCCGACGAATGCGGAGCTCGCGAAGAAGCTGGGCCTGCAGACTGCGGCGAAGAACAAGTTTTACGACCTCATCGTCGTCGGCAGCGGGCCCGCCGGACTGACGGCCGCGCTGTACGCCGCGCGCGAGGGCATCGACACGCTGGTGATCGAGCGCGGAGGCGTGGGAGGGCAGGCCGGCGTCACCGAGCGGCTCGACAACTTCCCGGGCTTTCCCGAGGGCGTCACGGGCGCCGAGTTCGCCGACCGGTTGCAGCGGCAGGCGGAGCGGTTCGGCGTCGAGATCCTGTCGGCGCAGGAAGTGACGGGGGTGGCGCAGGATGGCGGCTACCGCGTGGTGCGTACCGCCGATGGGAACGAGTACCGGTCATACGCGGTGCTGCTCACGCTGGGATCGACGTATCGGCGGCTCGAGGTGACGGGCGAAGACGACTTCATCGGCGCCGGCGTGCACTTCTGCGCCACGTGTGATGGCGCGTTCTATCGCGACAAGGAGGTGCTCGTCGTCGGTGGCGGCAACTCCGCGGGCGAGGAGAGCATCTTCCTCACTAAGTTCGCGAAACACGTGACGATCGCCACGCGCGACCAAGGGCTCTCCGCGAGCAAGGTCGTCGTCGAGAAGGTCGAAGAGCACCCGCAGATCTCCGTGATCTCGAATGTGACGGTCGCCGAGTTCCGCGGCGATGGAAAGCTCGAGACGGTCGTGCTCAAAAACGTGAGCACCGGCGAGTTGCGGGAGATCACGCCGAGCGGCGTCTTCGTCTTCATCGGCCTCACTACCAACACCGGCATCGTCGCCGACGATGTGCAGTGCGACGAGCGGGGCTTCATCATGACCGACCCCCTGCTCGAGACGAACATCTCGGGTGTGTTCGCGGCGGGCGACTGCCGCGAGGGCAGCACGAAGCAGGCCGCCTCGGCGGCGGGTGAGGGCGCCGCCGTGGCGCTGTCGATCCGCCGCTACATTCAGCCGCTCGCCAGCGCGATGCCGAATCACGGCGAGATGATGGAGATCATCCCCGCAGGCGCGAGCACGTGACCAGTTTGACGGGGGTGCCAGCTACGTGGACCGCCGCAGCCTAGGCGGTTCTCGCCTTCGTCTGGCTGCGCAGGCAGCGCGTGCAGATGCGGACGCGCACGGCGCCGCCGCCCGCGACGTGGACGAGCTGCTTCTTCAGATTCGGGCGGAACATCCGGTTCGTCTTGTGGGCTTCGCGCTCCCAGCGGCCGGAGTGCTTGTGCCGGATATTGCGGCCGAACGTCGTGCCCTTGCCGCAGACTGCGCAGATCGCAGGCATATGTGCATCCTCTCGGCGCCGGGCGCCGTGTTAGTATCTGGACGAGGAACCTTAGCATGGCTCCCGAATCTGAGGCAATCCGTCGCCTATGGCCGCACCCCCCGAGCATTCCCGCGACCAGCGAGCATCGCTCCACACGATGGACGGCCCTACGCTGCTCCGGGCCCTCGCCGGCGGAGCAGAGGCGCTCCGTCAGCAGGCCGACGCACTGAACGCGATCAACGTCTTTCCGATACCAGACGGCGACACCGGCACGAACATGTCGCACACTATGCGCGCCGGCGTGGAGGAAGCTGAGCGAGCGCCGCGCGCCGCCAGTGCGACCGCAGTCGCAGGGGCCGCGGCGCAAGGCGCGCTGATGGGCGCGAAGGGGAACTCGGGCGTCATCCTCTCGCAGATCATCGCCGGCATCGCGGCGTTGCCCGGCGCCGCGGAAGAGCTCGACGGAGCGGCCTTGGCGGCGGCGCTCGACCGGGGGCGCGAGGCCGCGTACAAGGTCGTCTCCAACCCCAGCGAAGGCACGATCCTGACCGCGATCAGCGCCGCCGCCGCTGCGGCACGGACCGCCGCGCGCGACGGTGCTGACGCCGGAGAGGTGCTCGCCGTTGCCGCCCAAGCCGCCGCAGACGCAGCGGCACGCTCGCCGGAACTGCTGCCGATGCTAAAGGAGGCCGGCGTCGTCGACGCGGGCGCCCAAGGCCTGTACGTGCTGCTTGATGGCATGCTGCGCGGCCTGCGTGGCGACGGCGCGCCAGCGCAGCTCACGGATCTCGGCGCCATCGACGCCTCCTGGCTCGCAGCGGCCGGCCGGACGCACGCGGACGGCGCCCGCTCCGGGTTTTGCACCGAGTTCGTCATTCACGGCGCGGCGCTCGACGGCGACGCCATCCGCGCGCATCTCTCGACCGTCGGCGACAGCCTGCTCGTTGTTGGTGGCGATGGCCTCGTGCGCGCGCATCTGCACACCAGTTCTCCGGAGGATGCCCTCGCGTACGCGCGCTCGCTGGGCACGCTTTCACACGAGAAGGTCGACGACATGGAGGCGCAATTTCAGTCGCTCGCCGCGCGCGCGCATGCGCCGGCGACCAACCCGCGCAACGAGATCGCCATCGTTGCCGTCGGCGCCGGTCCGGGGATCGAGGC
>JBBRPY010000001.1:0-145176 GCA_038227375.1 Dehalococcoidia bacterium | reverse complement strand
TCTGGATCGTGGTGGTCTTGCCGGCGCCGTTCGGGCCGAGGAAGCCGAAGATCGACCCGGCGGGCATGAGGAGGTCGACGCCGTTGAGCGCGCGGACGGCGCCGTACGATTTAGTTAGCCCCGCGCATCGTATGGCGGCCTCGTTCACCGCCTCAGGATGCGTGGGCGGCGGTCGCGCGTCAAGCGCGTGGGCTTCATCAGGGCAGCTTCAGGGCGTGCAGCGCGCTGTCGGCCTTCGTGCCGATGTAGGATACGCCGCTGCCGAAAATAATCCTGCCGCCAGCGATCGCCGCGCCGCTGGCGATCGTCCCGTTCGTCTGCATGGAGAAGAGTTTGGCGCCGCTCGCCGTATCGAACGCCTGCATCTCGCGGTCTGCCGCGACGAAGCCTACGCCGCCGGACAGCGCGATCGGCGCCCACACCCACGCCGGGAGCTGGCGTTCCCAGAGCACGCGGCCGTCGGCCGGGTCCATCGCCATGAGGACTGAGGTGCCCACAGCGGCGCCGCCGATCGGCTTGCTGTTGCCGTTCGCCGGTTCGCTGCCCGCGCCATCGCTGGCGCCGCTATTTCCGGCGACGATGATCCGTTCGCCATCGAAGGCGCCGTTGTTGAAGACGCCGCCGATGATCACGCTGCCGCCGCTGACGCGCCGGCTCCAGACCACGTCGCCTGTATTACGGTCGAGCGCCCAGAACATCCCGGACTTCTGGCCCGCTCCGACGAGCTGTCGCTTCGCGCCAGCTATGGTCGCTTCGAACAGGATCGGATTCGTGCCGAAGTCGGAGTCCGGGCTCTTCGGCGTCGGCAGCGTGAACACGTCGTTGGCGCCGAGCTGACGATTCCATCGCAGCCGCCCGCTATCCAGATCGAGGGCGAAGATCGAGTCCGACGTGCCACTGGCGTCGCCCGTGTAGTTGTTTCCGGTGCTGCCGAAGACGACGCCGGCATCGATATCGACCGACACGCTGGACCAGACGGAGACGCCGCTGTACGGGGCATCGACCGTGTAATGCCGCCACAGCTCCCCGCCGGTTGCCCGATCGAAGGCGACGGCGCTGCCGCGAAACGTCGCTCCGTCCTTCGCCGTCACTTCCTCGATCGATGCGCTGCCAACGATGACACGCTCGCCGGCGACGACCGGCGATGAGAATCCCGCGGCGCGCGGATGCGGATCGATCGCCGCCCGCCACTCCTCCTGGCCGGTTGCCGCATCGAGCTCATGGAGCACGGACCGGCGGTCGTTGACGTAGAGCTTGCCGCCGGAATACGTCGGCGAAGATGTTCCGTTCACATCGCTGTTCTGCCAGATCACCGCGCCGGACGCCGCATCGAGCGCGTACGTCGCCGCGCCTGCGACCACATATGCGCGGCCATTGACGATCGCAGGCGTGCCGGTAACGCCGCCAGTCGTCTTGATCTCCCATGCCTGCACGAGCGTGGCTGCCGTCGCCGGCGTCAGTCCGGCGCTGGCGCCGGCTTGGAAGCTGGACCCGAGGTCGTGCCCCAGCATCGGCCAGGCGTCGGCGTCGGCTGGTGACGCCACCGTGGCGGTCCGCGTGGTGTCGTGACCGCCGCTTCCGCCGCCCGAGCAGGCGAGGCTCATCACCATGAGCGCCGCACCCGCAAGCAACATCTGGCGCGCGCTCGGGCCGCGGATCATGGCTGCCTCCGGTACACCACGTCGCCGCCGACGACCGTGACGTCGGCGCGGGCGTCGAGGATGCGCATCGGATCTGTGGTCTCGAGGATGTCGGACGAAAGGACAACGAGGTCGCCAAGGTAGCCGCTGGCGATGCGGCCCGACGCGCTCTCTTCGCCCGCGGCCAGGGCGGCGCCCTGCGTGTACGCGCGCAGCGCCGCCTCAACCGGGATGCGCTCGCCGGGATACCAGCCACCAGGCGGTTCGCCGGCGGCGTTCCGGCGGGTCACCGCGGCGTGGATGCCGGCGATCGGGTCCATCGTCTCGACAGGTGTGTCCGAACCGAAGGCGAGATTCGCGCCCGTAGCGAGCAGCGAAGCGAAGACGTAGGCGCCGGTGCCGCGCGCGCCCCACGAGCGGTCCACCTTCGCCATGTCCTGCGTCGCGTGTATCGGTTGCACCGATGCGTTCACCCCGAGGGCGGCGAATCGCGTCACATCGCCCGGCGCGAGCAACTGCGCGTGCTCGATGCGGCGCGCCAGACTCGGCGCGAGGCCACGTGCGCGCTCGTAGATGTCCAGCACCTCGTGATTCGCGCGGTCGCCGATGGCATGCACGGCCGGCGCGAGGCCGCCGCTGAGGCAGCGCCGGACATCGCGCTCCAGATCCTCGATTGGCTGGAGAGGAAAGCCGCAGCCGGATGTGCGCTGGTACGGCTCTCGCAGCCACGCCGTGAGCGAGCCGAGCGCGCCATCCGCGAAGAACTTGACGCCGGCGATCCGCATCATGTCATCGCCGTCGCCGGTCGCGACGTTGCGCTCGAACCACTCGTCAAGCCGCGCCGCGCTCAAGTATGCGCGGATGCGCAGCCGCAGCCGGCCGGCATCACGCAGCGCGTGCATCGCCTGCAGCTCGCCGCGCCCCACATCCATCGCGTGCACGCAGGTAACGCCGAGACTGTGCGCGTGGGCGATCGCGTCCTCGGTCGCAGCGATGCGCTCGGCCTGCGTCGGGTTCGGTGCTGCGTCCGTGATCAGCCGCGCCGCCGTATCGCGGAGAATGCCCGTCGGCTCGCCGTCGCCGCCGATGTCGATTGCGCCGCCGACGGGCGCGTGTGTGGTTGATGTCACGCCCGCCGCCCGCAACGCGGCGCTGTTCACCCAGAGGCAATGGCCCGACGTGTGATTCAGCGCCACCGGCCGGTCCGGCGTGACGGCATCGAGGTCGTGGCGCGACGGGAACCTCGCGTCGGGCCAGTCGTTCTGATCCCAGCCGGCGCCGCGGATCCACGAGCCAGCGGTCGCCACCGCCCTGCGTTCCGCTACACGCCGCACGGCTTCCTGGACGCTTCCGGCGCGCTTGAGGTCGACGCCGCGCATCGCAGCGCCTGTGCCGAGGAGGTGGGCGTGGGCGTCGGTGAAGCCCGGCGCCACCAGCCGTCCGTCGACGTCGATCGTGTCGATCCCGCTGGGCGCGGTGACATCAGCCTCGCGGCCAACGAACGCGAACCGCCCGTCGATGATCAGCGCAGCGTCGACGCGGCCCGCGGCGTAGCCGGTCCAGATGCGCGCGTTACGGACGAGCAGGCTACCCATGTGGAGGTGATAGCACGCCGGCGGCGAGCGCGACACTCAGCGGGCAAGCAGAACGCCCGTGATTCGCGGGCGTTCGGTGCTGATCCTGGATGTGAGCGGGTTACTTTGCGGTTTTGCTCTGCGCGGCCTGCGTCTTCTCGAAACGCTTGGTGAAGCGCTCGACGCGTCCGGCAGTGTCGACGATGCGCTGCTGGCCCGTGAAGAACGGGTGGCAGTTGCTGCAGATCTCGATGTGCACGTCCGGCCGCGTCGAACGGGTTTGCCACGTGTTCCCGCAAGCGCAATGGACGTTCGCTTCGACGTAGTTAGGGTGAATCTTGTCTTTCATTCTCTTCTCTCTTTCGGTCCCGGGATGTTCGTGTGGTGGACGGATTAGTTGACGGCGGCAACCTCCAGGGGATAGACACTGACCTTTTTGCGACGGCCCTTCGCGTATGGCTCGAACTTCACGGAGCCGTCGAGCAATGCGTATAAGGTGTGATCGCGGCCGACGCCGACGTTGCGGCCCGCGTGTACGCGCGTCCCCCGCTGTCGGAGGATGATCGTGCCCGATAGGACGGCCTGGCCGTCGGAGCGCTTTACGCCCAGCCGCTGGGAGTTGCTGTCGCGCCCGTTGCGCGAGCTGCCGACGCCCTTTTTGTGTGCCATCGCTTACTCTGCCTTCTTGCGCGTGCGCGTCCGCTTGGGCTTCTCGTCCGCGGCGTCGCTCTTGGCTGGCTGCGCCTTGGCGGTCGATGGAGCCGCCGCCGTTGTCTTGCGGCGACCGCGGGCCTTCGGCGGTTCGGCGTCGACCGCCGCAACCGGGGTGGACGCGGCCTGTTTCGTCATCGGTTTCTCGCCGGGGGCGAGAATGTCCTCCACCAACAGCTTGGTGAATTGCTGGCGGTGGCCGGTCTTCTTGCGCGATCGCGTCTTGTTCTTGTAGCGAAAAACGATGATCTTCTTCGCTCGGCCCTGCTCGGCGATCGTGCCGACGATGCGGGCGCCCTCGATCAGCGGGGCGCCGATGGTGATGTCGGCGCCGTCCGCCATCAGCAGGACATCGCCCAGCTCGACCGTATCGCCAGCGGCGCCGGGCAGGCGCTCGATCGTGACCGGGCGGCCTTCCTGGACGCGGTATTGCTTTCCACCGGTGCGGACGACGGCGTACACGGGGCCTCCCAGACAACAGAACACCTGCCGAGCGGCAGGCATCGCAGGCCAGTCTATCGACAGTATATCGAGTCTGTCAAACGAGTGTGAGGCTCGTGGCACGCTCCGGCGCCGGGACGGCGCCGGGCCCTCATCCCGGCCTTCGGCCACCCTTCTCCCACAACAAGGGAACAAGGGCACACCCGGAGTGAGGGCCGATGACAGATCCCCTCTCCCACCCGAATGAAGAGTCGTCGTGTCGTAACGGAAGACCTTTGGTTCGGTGGGGGACGCTCGTGGAGCCGGACGGTTCGCCGCTTCCGATCATCACGACCCAGGAGACTGAGCAGGGTGGCCTGCTTCGAGCTCGTTTGAGGCTAAAGCCGTAGGGGCGACCGCCGACAATCCTTAGGGAGAATCCCTACCTAGGGCGGCAGACGGCCCGCCGATGGGCCGGGTGAGGAGCAACCGGGCGTGCGCATCTTCAAACTGGCCTTGTCGCGCCTGCGCAACGAGCAGGGCGTCACGGGACTCGAGACGGCGATCGTGCTGATCGCCTTCGTCGTGGTCGCGGCTGTGTTCGCCTTCGTCGTGCTCAGCACGGGCCTCTTCAGTTCAGAGCGCGGCAAGGAGGCGGTCTATGCCGGCCTCGCCAAGACGCGCGG
Organism: Dehalococcoidia bacterium; assembly: GCA_038227375.1. Taxonomy (GTDB): domain Bacteria; phylum Chloroflexota; class Dehalococcoidia; order DSTF01; family JACRBR01; genus JALYKW01. The sequence continues at coordinate 140,145 of JBBRPY010000001.1, read as the reverse complement.
CACGATGGAGCTCTCCAGCAGCGTCATCGCCAACTCCAACGGCACGAACGTCACGACGGTCGAGTTCGACATCACGCTGGCAGCGGGCGGCGACTCCGTGAACCTGGACCCAACGGCAGCAACGAACCGCACAGTCATTAGCTACATCGACAGCACGAAGGTCGTGAACGACATCCCCTACACCGCCACCGTGATCACGGGCAACGCGAACACGCTGCTCGAGCCCGGCGAGCTGATCCGCATCGGCATCGACCTCGCCGCTGCGGGCGCGACGATCGGGCTGAACAACATCTTCACGCTCGAGATCAAGCCCCCGACCGGCTCGTACATGGTGCTCCAGCGGACGACGCCACCGGCGTTTCTGCCCGTGAATAATCTGAACTAGTCGCAGGCTTTGTGGTGAGGTGATGGGCAATGTTGCTAGCGCAGCGCACGGCCTCACCCCTCTCCGCGGCGAGTCTGCGACCGGCCCCCTCTCCACCGCGTGGAGAGGGGAGCTTGGCGGGAAGATGGGCGTGGCGGAGCGGGACCCGTGTCGCCCCCTGTCATTCGGATGAGCCCTTCTGCCCCTGCGTGAGAACAGGTGGCCGAGGCCGGGACGGTGAACAATCTGAATTGGCGCCCGCCGCGACACGACGGAGTTAAATGGGTGCTGAAAAAGGGGGCGTAGAGGATCGACTTTGGATCACGTAGCGCACAGATAGTCTCGGCGGGTGTGATTCATGGAGGTCTTCGATGCGCGGTGCGCGACACAACAGGTGGAGATGCTCGTGCCGATGACGCCGGAAAGCTTCGTGCCAGCCGATCATCCCATCCGTATGATCTAGCCGATCGCGGACAACGTGCTCGGGGAGCTGTCGCCGGCAAACGTTATGAAGAACTCGCCTTCTTCCCCCATTTGCACCAGAATCTGGTTGGCGTAGGCGATCTCGGCGTCCTCAACACCGACCCAGACGAAGGGCACTTGCACCGCGGGCGTAACATCGACCATGCGTCAAGTGTGTCTGTTGCGGATAGGAGACGCCTAGGGTTTCAGGTGGTGCGCTGAAAATCCGGAGGACTGACGCTCCAGTGCCGTTATGACTGCAAGCTACCGTCGCGTCAGCGCGCCTCCACCTTGAACGACCCATGCGAACACAGGCGGGTAGGAGTAATGCTTGGAATCGAGCTCCTTAACGCCGAGGCTTAGCTCGCGCGCGCGCACTCGCCGACACGCCCGTCGGCGACGCTAGATCGCGCGGACGAGCAGGATCGGCAGGCTCGATTCGTGCAGCACTTCCTCGGCCACGCTGCCGAACATCAGCCGGCTCATGCCCCGCCGTGAGTGCGTCGACATAGCGATCGCATCGGCGTCGACGTCCTTCGCGGCCGAGACGATCTGCTTTGCCGGCGCGCCCGACTTCACCACCGTGTGCACGGTGACGCCGTCGCGGCGCATGCCCGCAGCGACGCGCTCGAGGTAGGCTTGCGCCTGGTCGAAGAACAGGGACGGCACCGCGGCGCTCGAGTTGTTCTTGCCCAGCGCGCCCCGCTCGCTCCAGTCGGAATTGACAGCGTCGACGATGCGCAGCAGCGTCACTTCGGCCTGCATCGACCGCGCCATATCGGTAGCGTGCGGCACGACGCACTCCGCCCGCGGCGACCCATCGAGCGTGACCAGAAGATGTTTGAACATGGCTCTCCCCCTACGTCCTACAACGCACCGCTCTCGCATCGAGATGGATGCGCGATCGGCGGCATACCGGGGATAGCAACGCGGACTGTCTGCGGCGCTAGACCCCAAACCCTGTACTGACCCGCTCTCATTATCGGCAGCATTCGGGCCAATCTTTCGCCCTCCTGTTGCCGGTACGATGGCCCATGCGATCTCCCACTCTCGCGTTCGCGCTCGCCTGCGCGCTGGTATTCGCCCTCACCGCGGCTTGCGGAGGGAAGGGCGGCGCGGCGCCCACCCCGTCCGCCTTCTCGCCGACCGCGACGGCTGCCCAATCCGCCTGTCCGCCCGCCAGCGCCACGTCCGCCGCGGGCACGGCCAGCCATACGCTCACCAGCGCCGGAATCTCGCGGACGTACCTGCTCCACGTGCCGGCCGGCTACACCGGGCTCCATCCGATCCCGCTCGTCATCGCCCTTCACCCCTACGCCGGCAACGCACGCCTGATGCTGGACCTGACCAGATTCGAGACTCTCTCTGACAGCGCCGGATTTGTCGTCGCCGCGCCGGACGGCACCGGCTCGCCGCAGTTCTGGAATGTGCAGCAAGCGCCGGGCGCCGCGGACGATGTGATGTTCGCGCGCGACCTGATCGGCGCCGTCAGCCGCGACCTCTGCGTCGACCAGGACGGCGTGTTCGCCACCGGGTACTCCAACGGCGGCGGCATGGCGCTCCGGCTGGCGTGTGCGCTGCCGGACCAGATCGCCGCTGTCGGCGTCGTCGCGTCGGTGTACGTCGCCTGCGATGCGAACGCGCCGCTCATCGCCTTTCATGGCACGCAGGACCGGATCCTGCCGTTCGAGGGCGGCGCCGACCCGGACGGCTCGCCGGTGGCACTGCCATCGGTGCGGCGCGCGGTGTCGGAGTGGGCACGGCAGTTGGGATGCGACGGGCTGGCGCAGATCTCGGTGCTGTCCAGCGAGGTCGAGCTGTCGACGTATCAGCGCTGCGCGCAGGGCGCCGGCGAAGCGCTGCTGTATACGATCCTCGGCGGCGGCCACACGTGGCCCGGCGCCGCCGCACTACCCGAGAGCATCGTAGGGAAGACCACGCAGCAGCTCGATGCGACGCGCCTCATCTGGGAGTTCTTCACCGCGCACCCCCGCCGGTGATGGTGGCCCGCGAAGCCGTCATGGCGAACAGCGTCGACGATTTACCCGACGCGACGGCGCGACCTTGCCACGAGCGCGCGCGCAATGGGCGCCGGGTCACACAGAGTCGAGGGCGCGCAACACGAGCTCCTGCACGTACGCGACGCCGTCCTCATGTCGCGGGCTGAGCAGGCCGCCCGTGTAGAGGCCGGACTCATAGTTGCGCTGCACGGCCTCGCAGATCACGCGGTCTTCATCAAGGATCGTCGTCGACGACGCGATCGAGGCCTGGACCTCGTCCGCGGGCGTGCCTTCGGCGAAGAAGAAGACATAATCAATTTGCGTCGTCGCAGGGCCGGTCGGGGCGTACGTCTCAAGGCACATGCCGTTTGGGTAGAGGTTGAGCGCGAGGCCAGGGAAGCGCCACAGCCACGTGCCCGAAGTCACAGCGCCATCGCGCGGCGGGGCGCGATGCAAGCAGTAGCCGTCGCGGACATCGACTTCGTAGCGGCGTGCGTCGATCTGGCGGTTCAGCCCGGGGTGCACCAGCGGGATGTGGTAACCCTCCTGGTAGTTCTCGGCGTACACCTTCCAGTTCGCGGCGATGTAGTGGCGCGATCGTTCCACCGCGTGGAACGACTCCATCGCGTAGCCCGCACACTCGTCCGCGAAACCGCCGAGCCAGCCCGCCAAGGCCGGCGCGTCGCCATCGAGGGTCACGAATACGAGGTTGCGCCACGTTTCCAACCGAATTTCGCGCAGCGACAGTTCGTCACGCGCGAGATCGTCATCGCCAAAATCGCGCGCGGCCTGGAGGGAGCCATCGAGCGCGTACGACCAGCCGTGGTATCGGCAGACGAACGCCTTGCAAGCGCCCTCGCCGTCCCAGACGAGCGGGCCGCCGCGATGCCGGCAGACGTTGTGGAACGCACGCAATGCCCCGCCATCCTTGACCACGACGATCGGATAGCCGGCGACCGCCGTCGCGACGTAGCTGCCGGAATCGGCGAACTGCGACTTGTCGGCGACGAACATCCATTCGCGCGCGAAGATCGCAGTCCGCTCGCGCACATAGATCGCCGGGTCGACGTACCACGACGCCGCCAGCATCGTCGGCTGTGCGCGCGAGGGTGCTCGTGTCATCGTCGCTCCTGCGCCGCCTCGAGAATATGTCTAGTGGAGCGGGAGACCGGACTCGAACCGGCGACCCCTTGCTTGCGAAGCAGATGCTCTACCAACTGAGCTAGTCCCGCTCGTGGCGTTGCAGAGCGGAGTTTAGCGCATACTCGGACGCGACGGCAGACCGCCCTCCGACGACTACTCCTGATCGACGGACGCCGCGGTTACCAAAACCACTGCCCTCATCAGCGCAGCGCGCTGGCATCAATCAGCCCGGGGCGGCGCATCGACGGGTCGATCGCCGACCACGTCGGCAGCGTGTCGCAGTACACCACCTCTTCGGCGATGCGGCCTTCGCGCAGCAGCATCCGATCGACGCCCGACGTGGAGACGGTCGCGCCATCGACGGCCATCGTCGTCGTCCACTCCAGGAAGAGGGTCTCGCCGCGCGCCGCCCAGTCATCGAGCCGCCACTGGAAGTCGGGTCGCGCTGTGTTCACGTAGGTGGCGAACGCGGGCACGAGCGCGCCGGCGATCGGCGCGGTCAGCAGCGGATGTACCAGCCTCCCATCCGCGTGCCAAAGCCGCCCAAGGTGCGACGGGTCCGTCTCGCCGCGCGCCTCAACGTACTCCTCGACGAACGCCGCGATCTCCTGGGTTGTCATACCATCCCTGGCACTTCTTAGTGCTTGCTCCGCTGAGCTTCGATTGGCCGACGGCCTGACCTATCCGCGTGCGGCCAGGTGCTTCTGCTCGTGGGCGAGCAGCCACCGCTTTCGGTCGAGGCCGCCGCCGTAGCCAGTGAGGCTGCCGTCGGCGCCGATGACACGATGGCAAGGCACGACCAGTCCAATCGGGTTCGCGCCGTTCGCGAGTCCCACCGCGCGCGAAGCCTTCGGCGTGCCGAGCTCGGCGGCGAGCGAACCGTAGCTGCGCGTTGCCCCAACCGGGATGCGCCGCAACGCCGCCCAGACCGCGCGTTGGAAGGCAGTACCGTTCGTGCGGCACTCGATCTCGTCGAGCCGCAAGATGTCGCCGGCGAAGTACGCCTCCAGCGGCCGGCGAATGGCGGCGGGAGCGACGCCCGGTTCGAGCAGCGCATCCGGTCCGTAGTGCCGGTGCAGGATGCGGCGCATGCGGTGCTCGTGGTCGTCCCAATCGAATCCGCGTAGCCGCCCCTCCCCGTCGAAGACGAGCAGCGCCTCGCCGATCGGGGTCTTCATGCGGTCTAATCCGAAACGCTTGTCGACGCCGGCGGAGCGCTCCATCGTGTCCTCTCGTGCGTGCCGTCGGTTGTCTGCGGTCTGCGTGGTCATTCGTCACCTCCATGACGATATTCGCACACCGGCAGCCTTCGCAGCAGACATATCCGGACACTCAATGGACGTGTCCGAATATGTCTGGCCAAACCACCTCGGTGGAGCGATGATGCCCGTATGAATACAGCAATTCAGGGCGTGAGGACCACCGGCATCTATTGCCGCGACGGCTGCACGGCGAAACCCCTGGCGCGGAACGTCGCGCCGTTCCGGTCGGCGGTGGCGGCGGAGGCGGCCGGCTTCCGGCCGTGCCTGCGCTGCCGCCCTGACCGGTTGCCGCCGTTCGTCGATGCGGATGGGGCGGGAGTCGTCGGCCGCGCATTGTCGCTGATTGCGGAAGGCGCACTCGACCACGGCTCCGAGGACGCGCTCGCTCAGCGCCTCGGCGTCACCGCTCGCCATCTGCGGCGGCTGTTTCACGAACGCGTGGGCGCGACGCCGGCGCTGGTCGCCAGCTCTCGCCGCGCGCACTTCGTCCGCCGCCTGCTCGACGAGACAGATCTGCCCGTGTCGAACATCGCCTACGCGGCAGGGTTTGCGACCGTCCGCCAGATGAACCGCGTTGTCGCCGGCGTGTTCGCCTTTACGCCGAGCGAGCTAAGGGAGAAGCGGCGAGACGCCGACCGGCTCGCCGCCGATGGTGGCCTCCCCCTGCGCCTCGCGTACGATGGCGCCTTCTCGTTCGAGGACATGCTGGCGCATCGGGCGCCACGAGCGATTCCGGGCGTCGAGTCCGTCGGCGAGCATACGTACCGGCGGACGATCTCGGCCTGCGGAAACCCAGGCGTGCTGGAAGTGACCGACCTCGGCGATCGGCGGCATCTGCTGGTGACCGCGCACTTGCCGACGCTGCAGGCGCTGATCGACGACGTCGCCCGCTGCAGGCGGGTGTTCGGTCTCGACCGGCCCGCGGCTGCGGACACCCCGCTCGCCGCCGATCCCCTCTTGGGAGAGACGCTTCAGAAGCGTCCCGGCTTGCGCGTGCCGGGGGCTTGGGATCCGTTTGAGACGTCGGTCCGCATCATGCTCGGCCAGCAGGTCTCGGTCGCCGGCGCGACGACGCTCGCGGGCCGGCTGGTTGAGCAATTTGGCTCGCCCGTCCCTGGCTTGGACGCGATGGGCCTTTCTCACGTATTTCCGTCGGCGGCGCGCATCGCCGAGTCGCGCATCGAGCGGATCCGGCGCATCGGGCTGCCCGCCGCGCGTGCCGAGGCGCTTCGCGCATTCGCGCGCGCCTACGCCGACGAGCGCCTGCAGCTCGACGGGGCGGCGCGCCTGGACGAGCTGACGGAGTCGCTGACATCGCTGCCGGGCGTCGGTCCGTGGACGGCGCAGATGATCGCTATGCAGGCCGCCGGCGCCCCGGACGCCTTTCCGGCGGGCGACCTCGGCCTACGCCGCGCGGTCGGCAGGCTGACGCCCGATGGCGCCATTCTCCCTGAGCGCGAACTCGAGGAGATGGCCGAGGCCTGGCGCCCGCACCGCGCGCTTGCGGCCATGCACTTGTGGATGGGGCCGTAGGGGCATCACCGGTTCCGAAGCGAGTCTGCGACCGGCGCCTCTCCGGCCGTGTCGAGCGGGCGCTTCACTACGGAGATCACACCGGCGCCGCTAGCGGCCGATCGAGGCGAAGGCTCGCTCGACCACCTCCGGCAGCGCCGGATGGACGTAGATCGAGCCGGAGATGGCGCTCTTGTTGAGCCGCATCCGCATCGCGTTCGCGGCTTCCTGGATGAGAATCGAGGCTTCGCTGCCGATGATGTGGCAGCCGAGAATCTCGCCGGACTCGCTGTCGGCGATGGCCTTCACGAAGCCGTCGTGATCTTCGATCGACGACCCGTATGCCGTGTCAGCGTAGTCGTACTGGCCCACCGCGAATGATCGTCCCGCGTTCTTCGCCGCCTGCTCCGTCAGCCCCACGCTGGCGACCTGGGGCGAAGCGAAGACGGCGTGCGGCATGGCGTGGTAGTCGACGGCGACCTTCTCATCAGGCTTGAAGATATTGTTCGCGACGTAGCCGGCCTCAAGATTGGCGCTGTGCTTGAGCAGGTAGCGGCCCACGATGTCGCCGAGCGCCCAGATGCCCGGGACGTTCGTCTCCAAGAATTCGTCCGTCTTGACGAAGCCGCGATCGTCCAGCGACACGCCACTTGCGCGCATGTCGAGGACATCGGTGTTCGGCTTCCGCCCGGTGGCGAGCAGCAGCGCATCGGCCCCGACCGTCCGGTCCCCGCCGCCGCTCCGAATGGTTGCGACGATGGCGCCGTTTGCACGCTCGACACGCGTGATTGTGGAGTTGAGGCAAACAGCGAACCGCCGCTGGTACACCTCCGTGAAGCGCTGCGCGACCGCATCGTCTTCCGCTTGCAGCAACCGCTCGCCTCGATGGACGATCGTCACCTCGGTGCCGAGCGCGCCGAAGAAGTGTGCGAGCTCCGCCGCGACGAATCCGCCACCGAGCACGATAAGCCGTCGTGGCTGCGCGGGCAGCCGGAGCGCCTGGTCGGACGTGAGGTAGTCCACGCCGTCGAGTCCCGATATCTCCGGGATGGTCGGGCGCGATCCGGCGGCGATGACGATCGTCTCGGCCGCGATCCGGTCACCGCCGACCTCGATGGTCTTCCGGTCGACAAATCGGCACGTCTCTTTGAAGACGGTGATGTTGGGATCGTCGCGATTGCCCTGTTCGATCGCCTCGGCGTCTTCGTCAACGGTCCGGCTGGCCCGCGACACGATGAAGTCCCAGTCCACCGAGTGAAGCTCGGCCTTGATGCCGAAGAGCGAGGCGGCGCGGATCGTCTCTGCGACATCGGCGCTGTGGATGAGCATTTTCGACGGGATGCAGCCGCGATTGAGGCAGGTGCCGCCGAACGGCCCGTGATCGAGGACGGCGACCCGGAGCTTGCGCGCTGAAGCTCCCGAGCAGACTTCGAGCCCGGAGCCGGCGCCGATCACGATCACGTCGAATTGCTGCACAAACCCAACTCTCGCTGATAAGGAGAGCGGCGGGCCCTCAAACGAGGGCCCGCCGCGCGGTACGTCGGCTCGCGAGCGGCTACTTGTGTGCCATCATCGCGTGCTCTTTCATCTTGTCCTCAGATGGGAACATCGCGCCGCACTTCTCGCACTTGACCTGATCCACGTTGCACGTCCTTTCGCGTCAGCGGCTCGAAACCTTCGAGCCTGTTAGTGCAGCTGTACCATGCCCAGCTCATGCCGTTGGTGACGGCGAACACCCTCGCCAGCGTTTGCGACGCCGCTGTCACGCCGGACGTGCAGATGTATCCGCGCGCGCGAGGGCCAGCTGCAGATGGCCATCGGGAGCCGTTGTTTGGGCGGCAGTCGATCGCCAAAGCGGGCGGCGGTTCGTCGAGCGGTCGAAGATGTAGCGCAATGCGTGCGGGGGGATGAGCATAGCATACTACAAGGTTGGCGTTGGTGGAAGCGAACCAGCCGGTAAAGGGCACCCCTGGCGCGGACCTGAACGAGCAGCCGTGGATCGCTGTGCGTGTCTTTGGGCCGTCACCAACTATGCGCCGCATGCCGTAGCGCGAGCGGCTGCGCGCCGGCAAGCGGCAGTACCTCCATGCGCTCGGTGACGACGTTCACGACGCGTTCCTGCCGCTCGATGTGACCATGCACGATGATCGCGCCCGCGTGTTCGACAATGTGCTGGTACGTTGCGGCCAGGTGCGGCTTCGTGATGACGTTGATCAGCCCGTAGCGATCCTCCAGCGTGTGGAAGACGAAGCCTTTCGCCGTCTCGGGCGCCTGCCGCACGGCGACGAAGCCGGCGACGGTCACGGAGGCGCCATCCTCCATGCGGTCGACGACGTGGCTCGGCATGATGCCTTCGTGCAGCGCGCCGAGCGCGAGGTCCATGATGTGGCCGCGCGACGTGATCGCCCCCTCGGTGAACTGCAGATCCGCCGCAATGCGCTCGCCGTCCGTCATTTCAGTGAGTGGCACCAGGTCCGACTCGTACGGCAGCGCGAGCGGCAGCTGCTTGCCGAGCGGCTGGTAGAAGAGACCGAGCTGCCAGAGCAGTTCGCGCTCGTGCAGGCCGGTGAAGTCGAACGCGCCCAGGCGGATCAGCCGCTCGATCGGCACGCGCTCGACTCGTGTGCGGCGCCAGAAGTCCCAGAGCGAGGTGTACGGACCGTGCTGCGCCTCTTCGTCGAGTCGCCGGCGCGTGGTCTCGCCGATGCCGCGCACGTAGTTGTAGCCGAGCCGGATCGCGTCTTCTTCCATGCGGCACTCGCCTCGGCTCCGGTTGACATCGGCGCGGCGCACCTCGACGCCGTTGCGCCGCGCCTGATTGACGATGACGCCGGGACTGTAGAAGCCGAACGGCCACTCGTTCAACCACGCGCAGTAGAACTCCACCGGGTAGTAGCGCTTCAACCACGCCAGCTTGCCCGCCGTCTCTGCCATCGCCGCCGCGTGCGCCTTGGGGAAGCCGAACGCCGCGAAGGCGACAATCTTCGCAAAGATCACGGCAGCCGTGGCATCGTCAACGAATCCCTTCCCCTGCGCGCCCTGCATGAACGCCTCGCGCAGCTTCTCCATCTCCTCACGCGAGCGCTTGCGGCTCATCGCGCGGCGCAGGCTCTCGGCCTGGCCGGCGGTGAAGCCAGAGATCGCCATCGCCACTTCAAGCACTTGTTCCTGGAAGACGATCACGCCCTTCGTCTCGCCCAGAATCGATTCCAGGCAGGGATGGTCGTACATGACAGGCTCGCGGCCCTGACAGCGCGCGATGTACGGGTTGACAGCGCCGCCCTGAATGGGGCCGGGGCGGATCAGCGCAACCTGCACGACCAGATCCTCGATCGATGAGATCTTGAGACGCAGGATCGCCTGCAACTGCGCACGGCTCTGGATCTGTACGATCCCAAGGATGTCGCCGCGCTGAATCATCGCGTAGACCTCCGGATCGTCGAGCGGGATATGCAGGGGATCGAAGCGGCGGTCGCGGTGCTCTTCGATGAGATCGAGCGTTCGGTACAGGTGTCCAAGGCTGGGGTAGCCGAGGAAGTCCATCTTGATGAAGCCGGCGTCGGCGACGGAGTCCTTATCCCACTGGCAGATGTAGCGGCCCGCCATCGCCGTCGGCTGCACCGGCACCTGCTCTACGATCGGTGTGTCGGAGATGATGATGCCGCCCGAATGCTGGCTCAGGTGCCGGGGCTTGCCGCGCAACTCCTCGACGAGCCGCACGAACTCGCGCCAGATCGGCGAGTCCATCCGTGATGCGAACTCGGGCAGGTCGCGCATTTCCTCGGCGAGCGAGCGCGCGAAGCGGCCGTGCAAGCGTTTCGCCAACTGGTCGATGTCCGCCTCCGGCAGGCCCAGCGCCTTCCCTACGTCGCGGATCGCCATCGGATAGCGGTAGGAGATCACATTTGCGACGAGCGCCGCGTGCTCGGTGCCATACGTCGTGAAGACATGCTCGAACATGCGCTCGCGCGCCTCCCGCGCGAAATCGATGTCGATATCTGGCACGTCCTCCTTGCGGCGCGTCTCGTTGAGGAAGCGCCCGACAAACAGGTTGTACTTGATCGGGTCGATGCCCGAGAGCCCCAGCAAGTAGCAGATCAGTGACCCCACCGACGAGCCGCGGCCGCGCGCCGGCAGGTTGTTCGTGCGAGCGTAGCGCATGATCTCCCAGTTGCGCAGGAAGAAGCCCGCCTGGCTTGATTGCCGGATCAGGTCCAGCTCGTGGCGGATGCGTGTGGTGAGATCCACTGTGATCCGGCCGTAATACACGCGTGCAGCTTCAAAGCAGACATCTTCGAGGAACGCATCGGCGGTACGGCCGTCCGGCGCCTGGTAGTCGGGGAACTGGTACGTGAGGTCGCGCGTCAGGTCGAAGGTGCAGCGCTCGGCGATCGCGCGCGTGTTGGCGATCGCCTCCGGCAGCTCCGCGAAGAGTCGCGCCATCTCCTCCGGCGGCTTGAGGTAACACTCGGCGTTCTTGCGACGCAGATGCTCCGACGCGTCGAGCGTGGTGCGATGCCGTACCGCTACGAGCACATCCTGCAGCCGATGCCGCGCGCGGTCGTGGTAGTGGACATTGTTCGTGGCGACGACGCCAAGCCCAAACCTGGCCGCCAACTCGATGAGCCCGCGGTTGCGGCCGCGGTCGCCATGCACCAGGTTGTTCTGCAACTCGATGAACAAGTTGCCGGCGCCGAAGATCGCGATGAAGCGCTCGGCTGTCTCGTACGCTGCGTCGAAATCGCCGGCTTCGATGAACCGTGGAATTGCGCCATAGCGGCAACCGGAAAGCGCGATCACGCCCTCAGCGCAGCCGCGCAGCATTTCCGGGTCCAGCACGGGCTGGTCGCGCGGGCTCGACAAGTGTGCGTGCGAGATCAAGCGGCTGATGTTCGCGTAGCCGCGCTGCGTCTCGGCGAGCAGCGTGAGGTGCGTGTGCGGCGACGCTTCGCCGTCGCTGCCGGGCGTGCCGCTCAGCGTCACCTCGGCACCGATGATCGGCCTGACACCCCACTCCTTCGCGACCTGCGCGAACTCCATCGCGCCAGCCAGATTATCGTGATCGGTGAGCGCAAGCGCCCCGTAACCTAGCGCGCGCGCAGCCAGCACCAACTCCCCCGGAGTCGATGCTCCCTCACGGAAAGAGAAACAGCTATGACAGTGCAGCTCTACGTACATCAGCCGTACCGCTGCGCGTACCAGCTCCCGTCGATACGGTCGAGGTAGACCGTGATCGGCCGCCCATCCTCCAGCAGCAGTTCGAAGTACTCCCGCGACACCGGATGATCGGTCCACCAGCGGTCGTCGGTCCGATAGCGCTCACGCTCCTGCGTGACGATGAGCCAGCGGCCGCGGTGATAGATGCGGCGCGGCGTGCCGTTGCCGCCGGTCTCTACGCGCAGGCGCCGCGGGGCGTTCAGGCGTCGTACGGTATCAGGATCGCCCGTTCTTCCGGATGTCGTGAACATGGGTCTACCTCCACGGCGCGCCACACTACGGGCCGCCCATATCGCGCATGGATCTGCTGGATGGCATCGGCGAGCGATGCGATCTGGGGATGGGCATCGGTGATGAGCTTCGGCTGGCGCGCGGGTTCGCGGCCGATGCCGCTAAGCGTGATGACCAGCGTATCGGCGGCTTCTGTGAGCAGCAGTGCGGTCAGCCGCGTCTTGACGATGAACGCCATGCGCTCCCCGTCGGACGTAGCTTCGCGGAACGTCTCGAGGCGTTCCCATAGCAGCCGGTCGCCGGCAAGCACCTGGAGGTGCATGGTGCGCGCGGCCCGGCGGTCGAGTCGCCCGGCCAGCCGCCTGAGCACGTGGCGGCTGGCCATGACCAAGGCCTCGTTCGCGACGATGGGGCTGTCGAACGTCAATTGCTCACTGAGCAACTCCTGTGCGCGATGCGGCCGTAACGGTTCACGGTCGATACCGTGCGCCAGCTCCCACATGCGCCGGCCAACAGCACGGTACTGCGCCTCGACTGCGGACTGCGGCAGGCCGGCGATATCGCCGAGCGTGTGCAGCGCGAGCGTGTGCAGATGCTCGATAACCTCTGGCGAGACCGGCAGCAGCGAGACAGGCTTGTCGTAGAGAAAGTCGCGCTCACGCCCCAACGGCACGACGCCGGCATCGCCTGGCACGCAGAGTCGCGCCGCGACGTACGCGACAAATTTGCCCTCGGCGATGCCGACGGATGGCAGCAGGCCGGTCTCCTGCTGCACGACATCGACGAGCTTCTTAGCAAGCGAGAAGGCGTCAGCGTAGTGACCGTCAAGTCCGCCAATGTCGACGAATGCGCACCCCTGCTCCGCCAGCTCGACCTGCGGCCCCACCTGCTCCAACACGCGCAATATCGCCTCGGAGACCTCGCGGTAGAGCAGCACGTTGGCGAGGACGAAGATCGCGTGCGGGTACGCCGCGCGCGCCTTGCGCAGCGGCTGCCCTGGATACACGCCGGCCAGCTCGGACGATGCCTCGAGCACGCAGTTGTCGCCACGGCGACCAGGCCGGTCGTAGACAATGGTGGGCGCCTGCAGCAGCCGCGGGTTGAGCCGCGCCTCAACAGCGAGCGCAAAACGAGGGAGATGAACGTACGCCAGACGCATCGCGCTCCTTTCTGCGGAGTGCGGGGAGATAGGGCATTCTAATAGAACACATGTACTGAAACAAGTGGGTGAGCGAATCTGGGATTCAGAAAACGCCCGAATCGGCCGGATGATGGTCAAGAGCGCGGGCGTTCGCGGTCCGTGTCGAATGGTGGAGGAAGCTGCATGTGTGCGAGTCGGTAACAGGCTATGGACAGCCGCCTCATGATATCGTAAATTACCGATGAGATGAAAGAGATAGCGGCACCAGAGGCGGAACTGAAGACGGTGGCGATGCTGCGGGCGATCGCGCATCCCGCCCGTTTCCGCATCGTGAAGATGCTGGCGGAGCGGCAGGCGTGCGTCTGCGGCGACCTCGTCGACGAGCTGCCGCTGGCGCAGTCCACGGTGTCCGAGCACCTGAAGGTGCTGAAGGACGCCGGCATCGTCCGCGGGACGATCGAGGGGCCTAACACGTGCTACTGCCTCGAACCGCAGGCGGTCGCCTGGCTCTCCCGGGAATTCGCCGCACTCTCGAAGTCGTGCTGCTAGCGCACGATGTGTGTTGTGTGGCGCGTATCGTCGAAAACCGATGGGTTAGTAATGAAGGAGCGGACGATGACCAGGCAAGCGGACGAAATCAAGAGCGCCGTCAGGCAGCACTACGGCTCACGCGCAAAGGACGTAGCGGCCAGTTGTTGTGGCGACGGCAGCAGCGGAAACGCGCGTGAGACCCTGTACCTCGCCGACGAGGTGGCCGGGCTCCCCGATACCGTGGCCTCGTACGGCTGCGGCAATCCGACGGCGCTGGCCGGCGTCACGGAAGGCGAGACGGTGCTCGACCTGGGGTCGGGCGCGGGGCTCGACTGCTTTCTCGCCGCGAAGCAGGTGGGCGCATCGGGGCGCGTCATCGGGCTCGACATGACCGACGAGATGCTGCAGCTCGCGAACGCGAACCGCGAGAAGCTGGGGCTCACCAACGTCGAGTTCCGCAAGGGCGAGATGGAGTCGATGCCCGTCGAGGACGCCACGGTCGATGTCATTCTGTCCAATTGCGTGATCAACCTCTCGCCGGACAAGGACGCCGTCTTTTGTGAGTCGGCGCGCGTGCTGAAGACGGGTGGGCGATTTCACGTCTCCGACGTCGTCCTCTCGCGCGAGATCAGCGCCGAAGAGCGGGACGACCTCTCGCTCTGGGCCGGTTGCGCCTCGGGCGCGCTACTGGAATCGGACTACCTGGGGCGCCTGATCCAGGCCGGGTTCAGCGATGTCCGCGTCGATAGCCGCTCGGCGATCGGGAAGAAGCCGTGGTATAGCGTGACCGTTTCGGCGCGCATGGCCGGTGTGCCGCACGCGGTCGCCGCAACCACGGGCGGCTGCGGCCCCGGCTGTTGTTAGGAGGCGCCTGATGCGGACGATCAACGTACAGCTCTTCGCAGGCGTCCAGCACATGGTCGGGCAGAAGACGATCGCCGTCGTCGTCGGCGACAAAGCGACCGTCGGCGACCTTCGGGACCGTGTAGTGGCCGACCATCCCGTGCTCGAGCCGTTCATGAGCACGCTCGTCTGCGCGATCAACGACGAGATGGTGACCCCCGAGCACGTGCTGGGCGAGGGCGAGCGCGTCGAGCTGATCCCGCCGATAGCGGGAGGAGGCGATGCCTTCCCGGCCATTGACCGAAAGGTCATTCCATCGTAAGATAACGATGGAATGACGACCACATCAATCGACTACGACAGGCTCGCAACGATGTTGCGGGCCTTGTCGCATCCCGCACGACTCGACATCATCCGCCTCCTCGCCGACTCTGGCGACGCCCAGTGCGTCGACCTCACGAGGCAGATGCCCTTTGCGCAATCGACGGTGTCCGAGCACCTCCGCGTTCTTAAGGAAGCCGGCCTCATTGAGCAATGCGGCCCCGGTCCGAGGTCCGCCTATTGCATCCGTCGTGATGCGCTGGTCTGGCTAAAGCAGAGCGTCGTTGCGCTGTGACGAACACCACGCGTTTGGCGCAGCGCCTCGGTGCAGAGTTCATCGGGACCTTCGCGCTGGTCTTCGCGGGGGCGGGTGCCATCGTCATCGACACGAAGCAGCACGGTGCGATCACGCACGTCGGCATCGCGGCGACATTCGGTCTCGTCATCATGGTCATGATCTATGCGGTCGGACACATTTCAGGTGGTCACTTCAACCCCGGCGTGACGCTTGCGTTCGCCGCCGCCCGCCACTTCCCCCTCCGTCATGTCGCGCCCTATTGGGCAGCGCAGTTCCTCGCGGCTATCGCCGCTGCTTCGGTGCTTCGGCTGATGTTCGGCGATGTCGCAAGCGTGGGCGCGACGCAGCCCGCGGGGTCTCTAATGCAGTCCTTTTGGTTGGAGGTCATCCTGACGTTCGGGCTGATGTTCGTGATCGTGTCGGTCGCTACCGACACGAGAGCAGTCGGCCAGGCCGCCGCCATCGCGATCGGCGGTACGGTGGGGCTGGAGGCGATGTTCGCCGGCCCGATCTCCGGCGCATCGATGAACACGGCCCGGTCGCTGGGACCGGCGCTCGTGTCTGCCGACTTCCACGCCTTGTGGGTTTACGCAATCGCGCCACCCGTAGGCGCCGTCATGGGAGCTCTGAGCTATCAGGTGATTCGAGGTGATTCGTGAGCATCCGCGTACTCTTTCTCTGCACGGGCAATTCCGCACGGAGCATCATCGGGGCTGCACTACTGAAGCAGATCGGCGGCGGCGCATTTGAGGTCCGCAGCGCCGGTACGCATCCGAAGGGCATCAATCGGTATACGTTGCGGGTACTGGAAGGATTGAAGTTGGACATCAGCGGAGAACGCTCTAAGAACGTATCGGAGTTCACAGACCAGTCGTTCGACTATGTGATTACCGTGTGCGACGCCGCCGCTGAGGAATGCCCCGTGTTTCCCGGATCGCCCGAGCGCATCCACTGGAGCTTTGTTGATCCTGCGGCCGTAGAGGGACCAGACGAGGAACGATTGCGCGCGTTTCAGCGGACCGCCCGCGAGATGAGGACCCGTCTGGCGACCTTCATTCCGGTGGCGAAGCGGCGCGCGGGTCTCGTCGCGCCGTAGCTGGCGTCCCACCTAAAGCGCATATCAACGTGGTAGTGGTTCGATCTCCCGCGGCCAGATGGACCAGGCGAGGGCGCCCCAGATGAGGGCGTCGGTGATCCAGTTGCCCAGGCTCATGCCCAGGACTGACGGCCCGAAATCGAGCGTCGGCACGGGGACGCGGTCGAGCGGGATGTGCGAGCCGATGATGACGGCGCCGCTGAGCGCGTCGCGGACGATATCTCGCTCGCGGTCGAGTCCGCCCGGACCCAGCAGCCCGGCCGCCCCGGCGAGTGCGCCGGCCGTCAGCGTGAAGCCGAAGGTGTGGGTGCCCTGGCGGTGGATCTTCCACGGGTCGCCGTGCAGCATCGACCCGGCGACGATATCGCCATCCGGCAGGCTGGCCGCGATCGCGGCGGCGAACAGACGCGACCGCGAGCGGACTCCGAGGCGTCGGGCGAGCGCGATGCCGATGACTGCGTGTCCGATCGGCGATGCCATGCGGCTCCTTCCCAACCAGCTCATCGTATCCCCGCTGCCGCGCCGAATCTATCCGGCGACTGTCTGCGCTCGCGCGGCCGAGGTCCGCGTGGATTGTGCGCCGCTTTGCCCAGTCGGCTACGAGGGAATGCCCTGGGGCGATGTCAAAGTTTTACACATTGCCGCGGCTGATTCCCCTACAGCGTCCCGCGCCGGGTGACGAATATCACATGAGATCAGGGGGTCTATGAACTGGGGTCCGGCGATTGTGGCGGCCTTGGATAGCAGCGGCCCGCAAGCACAAGGAGGCTGAAGTATGTTCAAGTCGAAAGGTGCGATCCTCGGGATCGCGGTCACCGCTGTCGCATCGGTCCTGCTATTCGCGGGTATGGGCATCACAGGCACCGCGGGCGCCGGGACGGATCTCCCAGGCACGATCGGCGGCGGCCCCGGCTATCCGCTGACCGGTGGCAGCACGACGAGCCCGGGAGCGCCGCCGCAATCGCCGATTGAGCAGCCGATCATCAACCCGTCGGTCCCGGCGACGAGCCCGGACGCGACGACCCCGGGCGGCGCGCCCACTGATTCCGGTGTCGCCAACGACGCTACCGGCGGCGCAGCGGGCGCAGACACCGGCGTCGCCAACGACGCCACGGGCGGCCAAGCCGATGCGAGCTCCGGCCCGAACGCGAACGCGCTTCCCGACGCCGGGTACGGCGCCGGACAGAGTGGAGGCGTCTCGATGGGCATGCTGCTCGCGGCGGTTGCCGGGCTGCTCCTCGCGGGCGCTGGCGCCACCGTGGTCGGGGCGACCCGCCGAGCGTAGAACGCCACAACTGCTGGACAGAAGGGGCGGCCCTCGCGTGCGCGAGGGCCGTCCTCGCGCTAGCGCGCGCCGTTGCCGGGCAACGAGCATCCATGAGATGCGCCGTGAACGCCGGGACGCACCCCTCGCAAGGGGACTCGCCGCTTCAAGCGCAAGGATCAGGGATGGCCTGATGGTCGCCCGGCCCTCCGGGGCGCACGATGACGCGCAGGAGGGCCATGGCACTCACCGTAGCTCCTGACGTACGCGTGGCGGCGGGCGGCATCCGGCTGCGATGGCTCGCCGTGCCACTGGCCGTGCTGTTGGTCTGCACCCTCGCGCTGCCGATGCTGTTCGCGCATCACGCGAACGTCACGTCGGATGAGTCCCTGTATCTCGCTGAGGCATACAATCTCGCGCATGGCCGCGGGCTGGCGTATCCCTCCGGCGACGCGGTTACGCACCGGCCACCGCTGTATCCCCTCGTGCTCGCGCCCGCAGTCCGGCTCGGCGGAACGGCGGCGGCGTATCGGGTGAGCGGGGCTGTCGTGGCCCTGAACGCCCTGCTCGTACTGCTCATCGTTTGGCGCCTGTCGGGGGCGATCGCCGGCGCGATCGCCGGGGCGGCGGCGTCCGCTTCGGCCTACCTGAACGGCTTCGGCACCACGCTGTACCTCGACCCGCTCGAAAGCACGTTCATGCTCCTGTCGCTCGCCGGACTCTACGAAGCGACACGGAGACCGCACGCCCGCTGGGCCGCCGCCTCCGGGCTGATGTTGGGTCTGGCGTTCCTGACAAAAGAGTCCGCCATCCAGTGGGCGCCCCTCGGCGTCGTCGCGTGGCTGGCGATCCCGGCGCTGCGGAACCGTACCGGCGCGCGTCTCAGCTTAATCTGGACGCTCACGTTTGTCCTCTCCATCTCCGGCTGGTGGGTCTGGGTGTGGGTGCAGACCGGCGAGCTCTTCATGCTCGGCGAGGTCAGCGCCTCAAGCGCAGCGCTGCTCATCTTCGCGCTCGCCGGGCTCGTCGCGTTCGGATGCGCAATTGGCGCGTGGCCACGGCTGCAGGAGTCGCGCCGCGCGCGCATCGCGCCACTCGCTACAGCCGTGGCGGGGGTCATCGTGCTCGCGTGGGCGCTGTTCATGCTGTGGGGCCTGACGCGATACGCCACCTGGCCCTACCCCAACCGCTACTGGCAGAGCATCCCGCACTACCTCAACGCGATCGCGCCGCAGGCGCAGCCGTACCTGCTGCTCGGCGCCGCCTGGTGCATCGTCGGCATGCTGTCGTGGCGGCGAGCGGACGCGCGGCTGATCTCGCTCGCCGCGCTGTTGTTCACGCCTTTCGCGCTCTTCAGCGCCAATCGCGGACTGCAGCTCCGCGACTCTCTGCCCCTCGTTTATCTCTCGTACATGGCGCTGGGCGTCGCGGCGGGGAGCGTCGCCGGCATTGTGCGGCGCAACATCCGCCAGCCAATGGGCGATGTCCTTCTCGCCGCCGCGCTCTTCTCCTTCGGGGCCGCTTTTGCGTTTCAGCAGGCCGCCGCCTTCCAGCTTACGAACGATGACGCCGCAGCGCTCGGTGTGCGCGCGGACTCGTGGGAGAACCCCTTCGAGCAGCACATCGCGTCGTGGATGACGGCCAACCTCCCGCCTGGCTCGCGCGTTCTTTCGAGCAGGCTCTACTTCTCCAGCCTCTACGTCGACACCGGCGGGCGCTTCAGCATCCGCCAGATGCCGACGGTGCGCGTCGACGTCCACCCCACGCACGACGGCCTGCTGACCTCGCGGTCGAACCTCTTTCGTTGGGGCGATGGCCCGCTTCGGCCGCCGGCGGCGAACGACCAATGGCTGTATCTGAAACAGTTCCCGGGCAAGGACTACTGGGTGGGACTGTCGCAGCAGGAATTGCTGTCGTACATCGCCGCCCACGACATCGACTACGTCGTCCTGACGGGCGAAGACGCGGCGTTTAGCTCGCTCTCGTACGCGGGCTACTTCACCGGCAACGCGGCGTTCAGCCTGCGCTTCACGGCGCCGTATTCCGCTTCGGACCAGCTGTTCGTCTTTGCTGTGGACCGAGCGAAGTTGCAGGCGCGTCCGTATTCGACCGCGATTGCGCCTGCGAGCATGGCCGCGCTTCAGCGCGAGACGGGCATGGATGCCGCGCAACTCTCGGCGGCGCTGGGCTCGCCGCTGCGCGTCACCGACGCCGACAGCGGCCTGTCGGACCGCGAGCGAGCGGCAGCGCTCGCAGGCGTCGATCTCGGTGCGACCGGCAGCCGTTGAGAATTTACACATCGTTCAGGGTTCGCTGGCACTCCCGTAGGGGTTCCGCCGACGCTCTCAGTGCGCCTTCGTGCCAACAATCATAGAGACGCCACGAGCGCGCGGAATGGAGCCCGGCATGAAGCTGATCGTCACGATTCCGGCGCTGGACGAAGCGCCGACGATTGCCGCCGTCATCGCCGAGATCCCCAGGCGGATCGCGGGCATCGACGAGGTCGAGGTGCTGGTGATCGACGACGGGTCGCGCGACGAGACGGTCGCGGTGGCCTACCGTTCGGGTGCGGACTACGTCGTCTCGAACCGCCTGAACCGCGGCCTCGCGGCGACCTTCAAGACGGCGCTGCAGGAAGCGTGCGCGCGCGGCGCCGACATCATCGTCAATACCGACGCTGACAACCACTACGACCAGACACGGATCCCGGAGCTGGTGGCGCCGCTGCTTCGGGGCGAAGCGGACATCACGATCGGCAGCCGGCTGATCGACGAACTGCCGATGAAGGCCGCCAACAAGTACGGGAACAAGGCGGCGAACTACATCATGCAGCGCGCGCTCCGCATTCCGGACGTCGACGTCTCGACCGGCTTCCGCGCCTACACGCGCGAGGCTGCGCTGAAGCTCAACGTACTCTCCGACCACACGTACACGCACGAGACGCTGATCAACGCACTCGACCAGCGCTTGAGCATCGTCAACGTGCCGATCGCGGCGCGTCATGTGGCGCGGCCTTCGCGCCTGATCAAGGGCATCGCAAGCCATGTCGCGCGAGCCGGTGTGGTGATCCTGCGGAGCTTCCTGCTGTACCGGCCGATGCAGGTGTACGGCGCGCTCGGCGTGCTGCTGCTCGCGCTCGGCGCTCTGCCGTTCGCCCGCTACGGCTTTTTTGTGCTCCAGGGCGAGAGCGCGGGCCACCTGCAATCGCTCGTGATCGGCGCCGCGCTGTGGGTGATCGGCGGCCAGATGTTCATCACGGGCATGCTGGCGACGGCGATCGGCTGGAACCGCCGGATCCTCGAAGAGGCGCTGTTTCGGATGAAGTCCGAGCGCGCGGAGTTGTCGGTCCGCCGCCGCGCCGCGCAGATCCGCTTGCATCAGCAGCCGGAGGAAGACGATGCAGAACAGTCCGCGACCGTTGATGCAGGAAGGACACAGCATGCAGCCTGATCGAGGCGAAGCGATCGGCATCATCGGCGCCGGCGTCGTGGGCGGGGCGCTGCTCGCGTTCCTGCGTGACGCCGGACGCGACGTCCGCGTCTTCGATCCGCCGCAGGGCTACAACTCGATGGATGCGCTCGAGGACGTGGGGGTTTTGTTCGTATGCGTCCCGACGCCGTACACGCCGGGCCGCGGCTTCGACGACCATTATCTGAACCAGGCGATGGCCAGCGTGCGCGGATCGAAGACGATCGTCATCAAGTCGACCGTGCTGCCGGGCACGACGCAGCTGCAGCAAGATCGCTTTCCACAGCATCGCCTCCTCTTCAACCCGGAGTTCCTGCGCGAAGCGACAGCGTTCGATGATTTTGTGCGCCCGGACCGCCAGATTGTCGGCTGCACCAGCATCAGCGAACGCGACGCCGAGCGCGTGATGGCGCTGCTGCCGCGCGCGCCGTTCGAGCTGATCTGCGCCGCGAGCGAAGCCGAGATGGCGAAGTACGTCGCCAACGCATTCCTCGCCGTGAAGGTGTCCTACGCGAACGAGATTTTCGACCTCTGCAAGCGCCTCGGCATCGGCTACGAGCCGGTGCGGCAGATCGTCGCGAACGACGCGCGCATCGGCGGCTCGCACATGGACGTGTTCGACAGCGGCTATCGCGGCTACGGTGGCAAGTGCCTCCCGAAAGACAGCAAGTCCTTGATCGACCTCGCCCGGAGCATTGGCGTTGACCTGCACGTACTGCGCGCCGCCGACCACGCGAACGCGCTGCTGCACGCAACGTCCGGGTTGCCGCAGCCCGACCGCATCCACGCCGAGATCGATGACGCCGGCGCCCAACAGGACGCGGCGTAGGGAGCACGAACGCCCGCATGAGCATCCGCGATCTGGTGTACCGTCCGGGAGCTGGCCTGCCGCTGGCGCAGCCACGCGCGCGGACGCGCCTCGCACTCTCCGTGGCGGTCGGACGCATCTGGGGGCTCACGCTGGCGGCCACGGTGGGCGCGCTGGTCTTGATTCGGGCGCGGATGATCTGGGCGCCGGAGGGTGACTCGGCGCTGCACTACAAGCTGATCAGGGACATCGCCGAGACGCACACGCTGCCCTCGACCCTTCCGCACAACGTCGCGCGCATCGCGCCGGGCGGTGTCATCGAGAGCATGTTCCCGTACGCCTACACGCCGCTCTTTCATGTGACCGGCGCGGCCGCGTACCTGGTCGGTGCGAGCGTGGCCGTGTCGTTGATCGGCGCCGTTTCAGCGTCAATCATCGCGGCGGTTGCGTATGGCGCCCTCGCCCGCCGCCTGCCGTGGTACGTGGCGTCGTCCTGCGTGGTCGTCGCGTTCTTGCCGCCGACGACGCTGTCCGTCTTCACGCATGTCTACATGGAGCCGATGATGCTGGCGCTTGTTTTCATGGGCGCATGGTTCTACTACACCGCGATGACGGCGCGCCGCAGTGGCGTCGCCGTCCTCGCCGGGGCGCTGCTGGGGCTAGCCGTCGGCACGCGGCAGGTGGCGCTGATCTACGTCTTCGTGATCGGCGCCGTGACGCTGGTATATCTCGCTGAACGCCGGTGCTGGCATCCGGGGCGCCTCAGGCGCGAGCTGCCGTGGCTGGTGCCCACAGCGGCAGCGTTTGTCGCGGTTGCGGCGCCATTTCTGGTCTACCTCGCGGTAGTGAACGGGACCATTGGCTACGCGGACCTCGCGCCTCCGGGCACGGCGCCGAAGCTCGCGATCGACCCCGTCGCGAACGCCTATATCGGTAACATCACGAAGCCGCATCTGTCGGTGCTCGAATGGCTGAGCCGCTACCGCTCGACGCTGCTCTACAGCGAGCGCTGGCTGCCCGAGTGGTACGCGGCGCTGCCATTCCTGTTCTTCATCCCCGGCGTCACCTATCTGGCAAATCGCGGCGGCAGCGCGCGCTTCTATGCGCGCCTGGCCGTGATGCAGGTGATCACGGAGATGGTGCTCTTCGCCGTCGTGCACGGCAACGACCGGTATGTGATCGCATCGCGCTTCCTCTTCTACTCGATACTGCCGGTCGGCGTCTTCGCCGTCGCGCGATTTCTGTTCGCCTGGTGCCGCGAGCGGAACCTCCCACTCCAGCGGGCGGTGGCCGGCTTCGCCGCGATCGCGCTGGCCGCTGTGCTCGGCTCGTCGCTCGTCGGGGCGACGTACGCGAGCTACGTCACGGACTCGCAAAACCTCCTGGCATTCCGCAGCCGGTCGTACGCGGAGATGGGAGCGTGGGTAAATGCGAACACGCCGGCGGATGCGATTATCCTCGTCCCGCGGACCTACAGCGCCGAGCTGACGTGGGACCGCGACGTGACGTGGGTGACGTTCTTCGGGAACGCCTGGGTCGTCGACGCGATCTCGACGCCGGACCCCAAGCGGGCACACGAGATCCTGCGGAAGTATGGTATCGATTATGTGCTGGTCGCCGACCCGCCGGGCCTCTACCTCGACCGGATGCCGAGCGACGGCATGCGCGCCTATCTGCAACTGGGTCAGGATGATTCGCAGTACTTTACGCTGGTGAAGGTGACGGAGGACGCGCCGGATCTGAGTGTTCAGGACCAGACGACGACGAACGGGCTGCGCCTCTACCGCGTGAATGGCGAACCGTTGGCGTCCCGATGAGGCGCCTGCTCGCCTCGCGGTCATTCCTCACCGCGGCGACGGCCGTCAGCGTGGCGTTCGGAATCGTCGCCGTCCTCCGTCTCGGCTCCACGTCGATCGATGACCTCTCGCTGGGCGACCTCCACTGGGGCTTCGCGGCGCTCGCGACGGCGTGCGCGGCGTCCTTTGTGGTCGTCTACGCGCTCGCCTGGTGGCAGCTCGTCGGCGCGCTCGCGGGGCGGCGCCCGCACCTGGTCGCGGCGCTTCGGCTCTTTGTCCTCACGTGG
Source organism: Dehalococcoidia bacterium (assembly GCA_038227375.1). Taxonomy (GTDB): domain Bacteria; phylum Chloroflexota; class Dehalococcoidia; order DSTF01; family JACRBR01; genus JALYKW01. The sequence goes on along the minus strand of JBBRPY010000001.1, from coordinate 116,101 downwards.
CCCGGCCGCTACACGCCTGCCAGTCTGCCGTACTACGGCGGCAGGCTCGTCGCCGGCCCGAAGCTCGGACTGTCGCGCGGCGCAGTCACGGCCTCGCTCGTGTACGAGAACATCTTCGCGATCGCCGGCTCGGGCACACTCTCGCTCGCGCTCTTCGCCGTGGGCTTCCGCGACCGCATCGGCGGCGGCCTCTGGTTCGCCGTGGCCTGCGCCGCAAGCGCCTGCGCGATGCTCGTGTTGCATCCGGCGGTGCTGCGCCGCCTGATCGGCGTCGCGGCAGCCCGTGTCGTGCGACTCCGCGCGCTCGACGACTACGTGCTGCCCGCGGGCGCGGTGCTGCGGATCGCGGCGACGTACGCAGGAGGGGCTGTGCTTTCGGGGCTCGCGTTCTACTTTGCGCTTCGCTCCGTCGCGCCCGATACGCATCCGCCGCTGTTGCTTGCCGTGGCCACGTACAACATCGCCGGCATCGCCGGCATGCTGGCGCTCGCGGTGCCCAGCGGGCTCGGCGTCCGTGAGGGCGTGGCGGTGGCGCTGATCGGCGCGGTCGTTTCGCCTCCGGTGGCACTGAGTGCCGCCGTGCTCGCGCGGCTGCTCGCGCTCGCCGCCGACCTCGCACTGGCGGCCGTCGCGCTGGCGTGGGCGCTGGCCGAGAAGCTGCGCCAGCAGAATACGGCGACGCCTGAGGCGGCGGCTCCCGATCCGATCATCGCGCAAGAACGGCGCGCGGCCTGATGCGGCAGCGAGACGAGCTGGATGACTGTTTGTCGCCGGCTTCGACGCATTCAAGACGCGACGCCGGGCGGCGGCTCCGCGTGCTGTTCATCGCGCGCGCCTTCCCGCCGACCGTCGGCGGCATGGAGAACTTCGCTTACCAACTGAGCGCGCATCTCTCCGACCACGCGGACGTCCGGCTGCTCATCAATCATCGCGGCAAGAAGGCGCTTCCGGTCTTCCTGCCGTACGCGCTGGCGTCGGCGATCAGGACGGTGCGGCGCGACAGCATCGATGTCGTGCACCTGGCCGACGCGCTGCTGGCGCCGCTCGGCGCCGCGCTGAAGCTGACGACGGACGTTGCTGTAACAGCGTCCGTCTGCGGCCTCGATATCACCTACGCGAATCCGGCGTATCAGGCGCTAGTGCCGCGTGCGCTCGCGCGCCTCGACGTGACGATGCCGATCAGCGGAGCGACAATGGCCGCCATGCGCCGCCGTACGGGCAGCGCGCGGCCGTCGCAGATCATCCCGCTGGGCGTGAACCCGCTGCCTGCGCCGCAGCGCGATGCCTCGCAAGAATTCGAACGGCTGGCGGCGCTCCCTCCGAGACAGCCGATGCTGCTCACCGTCGGTCGCCTCGTCGAGCGCAAAGGCGTCGCCTGGTTCGCGCGGCACGTGCTGCCGGCGCTGCCCGAGCAGTGCGCGTACGTGGTGATCGGCGAAGGGCCCCAGCGCGAGATGATCGCCCGTGCGGCGCGGGAGGCCGGCGTCGCCGCGCGCGTCCACCTGCTGGGGCGCGTGAGCGATGCACTGCTGGCGGCGGCGTACGCGCGGGCCGATGTCTTCGTGATGCCGAACGTGCCGGTCGCGGGCGATATGGAGGGATTCGGCCTGGTGGCGCTCGAAGCTGCCGCGTCGGGCCTGCCCGTCGTCGCCTCGCGGCTGGAAGGCATCACGGAGGCCCTACAGGATGGCCGCAATGGCACTCTCGTAGAACCGCTGGATGCCCCGGCATACGGGACTGTCCTGTCGGATATGCTCTCGCTGCCAGCGGCGGAGCGCCGCGCGCGCGGGGCAGCGGCGGCGGCATACACGACGGAGCGCTACGGGTGGGATGCTACGGCGCTCTGCTACATCGACGCGATGTGCTCAGTACTCCGGAACGGAAGCGACGACGACGTAGCCGGCGCCGCGGTCGAGGGACGATAGCCACGGCTCGACCCGCGCGAGGATGCGAAACGGGACGGATGCCAGGGGCATCAACTTGCGCAGCAGCGGCGGCACTTCGCCGCCGGCCGCATGTCCGGCCACGCGCGCGCTGCGCATCTTCGCGCCGCGGATCGCCAGCCAGCCCGTCACCGGAAAGCCCCAGTTGGTGACGTGCTCGATGCGGAATCCCGCTACCTCCACCTTCACGATCAGCTCTCGCCTGGTATAGCGGCGGACGTGGCCGGCGAGGTCATCCCAGCGCGTCCAGAGAGCCGGATTCGCCGGCACCGTGAGCACGAGATGGCCACCGCGAGGGAGCAGCGCCCGGCATGCAGCCAGCGCGCCGGCGTCGTCTGGCAGATGCTCCAGCACCTCGGAGAGCAGGATCGCATCGACCCGGCCTGCATCGGAGCGCCAGCCCGGCGCCAGTGCGTCTTCGACGCGCACCTCGGCGGCCGGATGCCCGGCGAGGAGCGAGCGCGTCGCCGCCACGGCGTCGGCAGCCAAATCGGTCGCCGTGATGCGCGCGGCGTGACGGGCGGCGAGGTGAGTGACATAACCGCGTCCGCAGCCGATGTCGAGGAGGTGGCGCGGACGAATGCGCGACAGCGCGCGCTCGATCAGGTATGTCCGGGCGTGGAAGGCGGGCCCGCTGCTCTGCACCTCGCTCGGCGCCCCTTCCCACTGCAAGCAGGCATTCGCTTGAGCCGCTCCGGTCCCATCGAAATGCAGTTCGCTGGACATCCGCGTACCTCCCCGTGATTGTCCGGCGCCAGCCGTTCGGACGCCATGCGGGACTCCCCTATTGGGGAGCCCCGCGCGTCGTATCGTCGCAGTGCGATCGAACGTCAGTTGCTCACGGTAATGTTGACGCTAGCCTGGACGCTCAGGTTGCCCGCCTGGTCCACCGACTGGGCACTGAGCACGTGCGAGCCGTTGCCGATGCTCGTGCTGTCCCAGCTCTTCCCGTACGGCGCCGTGGAGTCGTAGCCGAGGTAGGTGCCGTCGACCCAGAACCGGACCTTCGAGACGCCCAGGTTGTCCGTCGCCGATGCCGCGATGTTCACTGTACCCGACACGGTCGCCGCGTTGGCGGGAGCCGTCAGCGTCACCGAAGGCGGGACGGCGTCGGTGTTTGAGACCGTCACCGCAACGGTCTGCGTGGTGAGGTTCGCGGCGTTGTCGAACGCCTCGATCTTCAGCGTGTGCGGACCGTTGGCGAATGCCGTCGTGTCCCACGTCTTCGCGTACGGCGAGGTCGAGTCGTACCCGAGATACGTGCCATCGACCCAGAACCGCACCTTCGACACGCCGCCGGCATCGGTGGCGGTGGCGGTGAACGCCGCGCTGCTACCCGAGACGGTCGCGCCGTTCGCCGGCGCAGTGATCGCCGCCGCCGGCGGTGTCGTGTCGCCGCCGGTGACGGTGACGCTGATCGTGACGCTGGAGATGTTGTTCAGGTTGTCGAAAGCCTCGGCTTTTAGGGTGTGCGCTCCCGCGCTGAAGGTCGACGTGTCCCACGTCTTCGCATACGGGGCCGTCGTGTCGTAGCCGAGGTAGGTGCTATCCACCCAGAAGCGCACCTTCTGTACGCCCGCCGGATCGCTCGCTGTGGCACTGAAGTTCACGGAGCCGCTGACGATGGTCGCGTTCGCGGGCGAGGTGATCGCGACCGTCGGGCCGGTCGTGTCCGTCGACGCGACAGCGGCAGCGACATTCACGCGACCGAAACCGGTGAGGTTGTCGAATCCCGCTGCTCCGACTTCGGTCGCGGTGGACTTGAGACGGCTGACGATGGTGTCCTTGTTCGTGATACCGGACGCGATCATCAGCGCTACGACGCCGGCGACGTGCGGCGATGCGAAGGAAGTGCCGCGGCCGGTGCCGTAGCCGCCGGTGTACGCGGCGCACGTGCACAGGGTCCCGAGGACATCGGATGCCCACACACCGGGCGAGGTCTCCGTGCCGGACCCGGGCGCCATCACGTCGAGCTCCGGCCCATAGTTCGAGAACGAGGAACGATTGCCGGCGGGGTCGCTGGAGCCAACGGCGATCGCGTTCGGATACGCCGCCGGAAACAGGACCGGCCCGTTGTCGTTGCCGCTCGCGGCGACGACGATCGCGCCGGCGGCCCAGGCGTTGTCGACCGAGGTTTGCAGTTGTGCGATCCCGCTGCCGGCGCCAAGGCTCAGGTTGATCACCTTCGCGCCGTGCGCGACGGCCCAGTCGATGCCCAGCGACACGCTGAACGAGCTGCCGCTGCCGTTGTTGTCCAGCACCTTCACGGGCATGATCTTGCAGGTCCAGCAGACGCCGGCCATGCCGGCGCCGTTGTTGCTGTTCGCGCCGATGATCCCCGACACGAAGGTCCCGTGGCTGTTGTCGTCGCGCGTGCTCGCATTCAGCGCCGTGCCGCCCGTAGCCTCGATCGTGCCGCCGCTCCCGTTCGCGCTGTACGCCGAGCCGTTGAGGGTGAATTGCGTGGCGTTGAGCACCGTCACGGTCCACGATCCGTTGACTGCGGGCACGCTGTTGCCGCTGATCGCGACCGTGTTGCCGCTGCTCAGCCCGTGGGCCGAAGCCGTCGTGAGCAGCACGGCGCCGCCGGAGCTCGTGGCGGTGCTGATCGCCGGAAATGGCGTGTAGACAGAGCCGTTCAGAGAGAATGTGCTCGTGCTGAGGCTGGTGATCGTCCACGTGCCGTTGTAGGCGCTGCGGAGGTGCCCGCTGATCGTCACCTGATCGCCGGTCTGGTACGCGTGGGGCGAGGTGAGCGTGATCTTCACCGCGCCGGACGCGTTCGATGATGTGGAGATCGGTAGCGTGACGAAGTTGGCGCCGGCGTTCGGCCCGGTCGTCAGTTTGCCGCTGAGGTCCGGATGCGTCGGGTCGACGCCAGTATCTACCACGGCGACGATGACGCCGGGGCTGCCGCCCGTTGTCACATCCCAGGCGGTCGGCGCCCCGATCTGCGGAAGACCCCATTGGTATCCGGCGTAGTAGGTGTCATTTGGTGTGGCGGCCGCCGACACCATCACATCCGCCTCCGCCGACTCCACCGACGGGTCGGCCCGAAGCGCTGCGATCGCGTCGTCGACGCTCCGGTCGGCATCCGGATGCACCAGCGCTACGCCGGATCCACCGGCGGCCTTCGCGCGGCTCCCGGCGGCGTCGAGCGCGCTCGCGACGCCCGCGAGCGACGAGGCGGCCCTGAAGCGCACGATGACATCGCCCGTCCGTTCGTCCGCCGGCCGGGTGATCTGCGCCAGTGGCTGCGGAGGCGGCGGTGCGGTCGCCGAGGCGACATGCGGGCGCGGCGTCAGGCCCAATGAGCCGGCGCCGATCGCGATGGCGAGCATCAACGTAAGTAGGAGTCGCAGGCGCATACGTACCCTCCCGACAGGTCGAGCCGGGTAGCGTACCGTGGCCACCCCCGTATCAATGTCGGCCCGTAGGGGGCGCCCCTTAAGGGGCGGACAGCGGTGTTGCTTCGGCCAGCGGGCATGCTAGCTTCGAGGTGGGCTCCTCGAATCCACGACGTGTGGGGGCGTGTGCGCGGCGTCATCGGGCCCTCACCCTCTCCGCGGCGAGTCTTCGACGGCCCCTTCGCGCAGCCCTCCCACAAGAGAAGAGGGGATCGGTGCGCGGGATGGACTGCGGATGTGTCGTATCGCAGCCCACGCGACAATTGCGCTCCCGGCTCCACGCGGTGGGGGGGGCCGGTCGCAGACCCGCTGCGAAGAGGGGTGAGGCCCGACGGTGCATGCGGAAAACGGCCTCGTCTCGCCCACTGCCACCGCAGTCTGCGCTACGGAGCTCGCTTCTCTCGCGAGAAGATCGCATCGACGGCGCGCTGGTCCTGGTCGTACACCCAGCACTCCGCGAGTTTTCCCCCGCGCACGTGATAGAGGAGCACGCGGTCGAGCTCCCACGACTGGTCGCCGTTGTGCCAGCGCTCCTTCGCGAGAATCACGCCGTGGTCGCCGCCGGCGAAGGCGTCGTGGATCAGCGGCGGCTCACGGGTGACGACCTGCGACAGGCGTCCGAGGACGGCGAGCGCCGCGGCCTTGCCGACGTGATCGCCCGCGAGCGGGTTCTGACCAAAGTAGTGGATGACAATGTCGTCGGCGTAGAGGTTGACGCAGGCGCCGGCATCGCCGCTCGCCCAAGCATCGGCGTAGCGGCGGACGACGCTCTGGCTCGAATCAGTGCCTGATTCCATGCGATGCCCCTCCGGTCTTCTGTCGCGGCGGCCGGCTCGGGATCCGCCCACCCGGCAGTCTCGCGCGGGTCACAACTCTGGCGACGCCAGTGGTCGCGTGCCCAGGATGATACTGATCGCTCCCGCGCGGTCGTCAACCCGACGACGTCGCAACGAATATGAACAACTCTTCCGTTGACGTAAGGGATCGCCACATCATAGCCTCAGACACACCGACGCCGTGCGTGGGGAAGCGACGCGAGGCACGGCAGTCTTTCACGCGCAGTGACCCCAAGGAGGACCTCGTTTGGCCGCCATCAATCTCGATGATGATCTGTCGATCGAAGAGAGTCCCTGGCGCGGGCGCATCATCACGCTGCTGCTGGTGATCGCGGTCGGGGCGGCGATCGCGGCCGGCCTGTACTTCTTCTATTTCAACGAATCTACGCCGGTCACGCGGCCGACGGACGATGTGCCGGTCAAGCGGGCGACGATCAACCAGACGCTGATCATCTCCGGCACCGCCGACGCGCAACTGAACCGCAACCTGATCTTCCAGTCGGCAGGCAAGGTGGCCTTCGTCAACGTCCATACCGGCGATCTGGTGAGGCAGGGCGATGTGCTCGCGTCGCTGGAGTCGGACGATCTTTCGAACGCCGTGGCCTCGGCGCAGGCGAACCAGCGGGCGGCGCAACTCAAGCTCGACCAGTTGCTCAGCGGCTCGACCAACGCCGAGCTTGCCGCCGCGGACCAGGCTGTTGCGTCTTCGGAGGCCGCGCTGGTGAAGGCGCGAAACGACTACCAGGACCTGCTGAACGGCGCGAAGCCGGCCGACCTCGCGGTGGCGCAGACGGCGGTCCAGGCGGCGGCGGCGCAGCTCGCTACAGCCAATTCAGCCCGCCAGAAGCTGAGCGATTCGCCGAGCGCCGCCGACGTGGCCGCGGCTGAATCAGGCGTCGCCACGGCGCAAGCGGCGCTCACCGCGGCCGAAAATACGGCGTCGAGCGCCGACAACACCGTCAGCTCGTCCACCGCATCCTTGAAGGGTTCGGAAAACAGCTTTTGCGCGGTCGATAACGCACCTTCGTTCTGCACGACGCAGGCGGCGCCGGTGGCGGCGGGCGACCTGACGCTGCTGAATGCGGCGCTCAGCAGTTCGACGGCGACGCTGGCCACCGGCGTCATCGCGGCGAACTCCACCTACCTGAACGCGCTGAACGGCGCCTCGTCCGCCGCCGCGTCGGTCGATTCGGCGCAGGGCGCCGTCACGTCCGCCCAGAAGAAGCTCGACCTCGTCCACCAGGGCCCGACGGCCGCCGAGACCGCCGCCGCCGCCGCCGGCGTGACATCGGCCCAGGCGGCGCTCGATTCCGCGAACGCGAAGCTCGCCGATGTGCAGGCGGGCGGCACGGAGTTCCAGAAGGCGAACGCGCTCGCCCTTGTCGACAGCGCCGAGGCGACGCTGGCGTCCGCAGAAGCGAAGCGGGATGAGGCCTTCCGTGGCGCCGACCAGCACACGCTCGACCAGGCACAGCAGGCGGTGCGAACGGCGTCGCTGCAAGTCGAAGCGGCGCAGATCCGGCTGCGCAACGCGCAGATCGTCGCGCCGTTCGACGGCACGGTGGCCGCCGTGAACGCGAAGCCAGGCGAATTCTTCGGCGCCACCACGACATCGCCGGCGATCGTCCTGCTGACCCCGGACGTGGTGAACCTAAAGATGAGCGTCGGCGAGACGGACTACCCGAACCTCAAAAAGGACCAGGGCGGTGTCGTGCTCTTCGACGGCATACCGGGCAAGCCGTACCCCTTCAAGATCACCGAGATCGGCCTCAACCCGAGCACGCAATCCGGTGTCGTCACGTATGAGGTGCGCGGCTCGATCGCGATCCTGCCCGGGAACCCGAAGCCGGCGCCGGGGATGAACGGGCGCGGCCAGATCACGACCGACTCGAAGCCCAACGTGGTCGTCATCCCGCCGCGGGCGATTCGCCGCCAGGGCGCCGATCAGGTGGTCGATCTGCGGCGCGCGAACGGGCTCGTCGAAGAGACGAAGGTGACGACGGGCGTGACGGACAACGAGAACGTCGAGATCCTCAGCGGGCTGAACGAGGGCGACACTGTCGTCGTCGCCGCGCTGGTCAGTAGCACCGGGCCGAAGGCGAACGCGCAACCCACCCTGCCCGGCGGCGTCCGGTAGTCACATGATACGCCTGCGCCGCATCTCCAAGCTCTATAAGCTCGGCAACCAGGAGGTGGCGGCGCTTCGCTCAGTCGACCTCGAGATCGGCGATGGTGAGTTCATGGCGATCATGGGGCCTTCCGGTTCGGGCAAGTCGACGATGATGAACATCATCGGCTGCCTCGACCGCCCGACGGAGGGCAGGTACGAGCTGGACGGCATCGATGTCAGCCGGCTCGGCGATGCACAGCTCGCGCAGGTGCGCAACAAGCGTCTCGGCTTCGTCTTCCAGTCGTTCAACCTGCTGCCGCGGATGACGGCGGTCGATCAGGTCGCGATGCCGCTCTCCTATCGCGGCGTCGCGAACCGCAAGCAGCTCGCCCGCGTCGCGCTCGGAATGGTGGGGCTGAGCAGCCGGATGCACCATCGCCCGACGCAGCTTTCGGGCGGGCAGCAGCAGCGGGTGGCGATCGCCCGCGCCATCGTCGGCAATCCGACGATCATTCTCGCGGACGAACCAACGGGCGCGCTGGACACGAAGACGAGCCAGGACGTGATGGAGATCTTCCGCAGGCTCAACGAAGAGCGCGGCATCACGATCGCCTTCGTGACGCACGAGCCTGACGTGGCGGCGTACACGCGCCGGATCGTCTCGCTGCGCGACGGCCAGATCGTCAGCGATGTGCCGAACAAGCCGGTGTACGCGCACCCGGACATCGTCCCCGCCGAGGCACCGAAGGCGGCTCCGGTGGCGCGCCTGGTGGAGGCGGCGGAGTGACGATTCTCGATGTCATCTTCACGTCGATTTCGGCGCTGCGCAGCAACATCCTGCGGACGCTGCTGACGATGCTCGGCATCATCATCGGCATCAGCGCAGTGATCACGCTGACGGCCGCCGGCCAGGGCGCGCAGCAGGGGGTGTCGGACCAGATCCGCGGCCTCGGCAGCAACCTGATGTTCGTGAAGCCGGGCGTCTCGACGACTGGCGGCATCACCGGGATTCCCGGGACGGGCCCGAGCCTGTTCTACGAAGACGCCCAGGCGATCGACGCCGCGCACCTGCCGTACATCGAGGGCATCGCCTCGCAGGGCACGGCCGGCGGCCCGGGCTCCATCCTCCAGGCGCAGGCGATCTTCCGCGGTCAGAACACGAATACGGTGCTCGTCGGCACCGAGCCGTCGTACCAGTCCGTGCGTGACTTCTACGTCGAGCGCGGCAGATTCCTGTCCGAGGACGATGTCACGAAGAAGGCGCTCAACGTCGTCCTCGGATCAGACGTCGCGCAGAAGCTGTTCGGCACCACGGACCCGATCGCGCAGACGGTGCGGGTGTTCGTTGGCGTCGGCCGCCAGGGCGTCGGCTTCAACTTCACGGTCGTCGGTGTGATGGAGAAGAAGGGCGCCTCCGCCACCGGCGACCTGGACAACCTCGTCTTCGTGCCGCTGCCGGCGTTTCAATCCCGCGTCGCCTTCATCCGCAACCCCAAGGGCTTCACCAACGTCAGCCAGATCAACGTCAAGCTCAAAGACCAATCGAAGGAAGCCGAGGCGAAGGCGCAGATCGGCGATATTCTGCTCAAGCGGCACAACAGCCCCGAACCCGACTTCACCGTGCAATCGCAGAGCGATGTCCTCTCGACCGCGACCGACGTCCAGCAGACGCTGCAGGTGCTGCTCGTGTCGATCGCGCTGATCTCGCTCGTCGTCGGCGGCATCGGCATCATGAACATCATGCTGGTGTCCGTCAGCGAGCGGACGCGTGAGATCGGCATCCGCAAGGCCGTCGGCGCGAAGCGGCTGGACATTCTCATGCAGTTCGTGATCGAGGCGCTGACGGTGACGACGCTCGGCGGCATGCTCGGGGTGCTCGCGGGCATGGGCGCGATCCAGATCGCCCGTCACGTCGACATCGGCGGCAGCAGCACCCGCTATGTGATTACGCCGCTCTGGATCGGAGCGGGGCTGGGGATGTCGGCGCTGACCGGTCTGGTCTTCGGCGTCTACCCCGCCTGGCGCGCCGCGCGGCTGGACCCGATCGAGGCGCTGCGGCGGGAGTGATCGGTCGCTGGGAAGTCAGAAGTCGGAAGTCGGAAGCGCCCGCTCCAACATCCAACATCTGCGCGGCGCCCGCCGCGGGCATCTAGATCGTGTAGACGCGCTCGTCGGGGCCCTTGAGCATCAGCGCGATCGGCGTCGCCGTGTGCGGCTGCCAGAAAGGTCCGACGAGATTGTCCTGCGTGCCCGACGCGATCACCCGTGATCCCGCATCGTCGTCGCGCAGGAGGGCGCCGCGCTCGCCGCAGAGCAGCACGTGCGATCCGTCGGGATGCCAGGCGGCGCCGAGCAGCGCCGGCCAGCCTTCGGTGGCGCGGTAGCGCACCGATGACGGCGTGTATTCGACGATCTTGTTCGTGATCGCGCCGCCTGCCCCGTACGACGCGACGAGGACGAGCGCGCGGTGCGGGCTTCCGCCGGGCTGCCAGTCGATGGCGATGGCGTCGTCCTCGTCGTCGGTCGTCAGCAGCGCCTGCGTGTAGCGGCCGTCGCATCGGTAGAGCACATGGGGGCGCGGATAGCCCGCGTACGGGCTGGCGTAGGCGCCGATCAGCGCGTAGGCGCCGTCAGGCCGCCAGGCGATCGAGCGCATCGTGTGCGCGCGGTCGCCCGGGAGTTGCTGGAGCGCCCCCGTCGCCGCGTCGAACCGCAGCACGCAACCGGCGTTGCCGGCGATCAGCGCGCAGGCGCCGTCAGGCGCCCACGCGACGCGCCGCAGGTTCTCGACCGTGACGGGCGGCAGTTCCGTGAAGCGCCGCCCGTCGTACAGCAGCACAGCGCCGCGGTTCCCCACCAGCAGCGCACGCGAGCCATCGGGCGCCCATGCGGCGCCCCGCAGATTGGGTGCGCCGCCCGCATCCAGTACCGAGAACGCCTTCGCGCCCACGCCCACCGGGTCGAAGCGCAGCACCTGCCCGCGGTTTCCCACGAGCAGCGCCGAGCCCCCATCCGGCGCCCACGCCGCGTACCGCAGCGGCCGCCCGGCCGGCGCATCGATCGCGCGCACTGCGGCGCCGTCGTAGGTGTAGATCTGCGTCATCCGGGTAATGATAACCGGCCCTTGACATGTTCGCCGGGTTGTGTCTAAAATGCGCTCTAATCCGGGAAACATCGTGAAACAGAGGATACGTCATGCAAACTGATCAACAGTTCGATTGGAAGGACACAGATTGGGTTGCCGGTCGACTCGATGTCGACAAGACGACTGTTCACCGATTCTTGAAGGACGGGACCATACCAGGTGTCCAACTCGGCAAGAAATGGCTGGTATCTGAATCCGGGCTCACGGCGCACCTCCGGAAGCAAAGCGAACTCCAGACCTTCAGGCGCCGGTTATCCAGCTTGATCTGCCAGCGAATCTCCGAACAGGACTTGTGGGAGGAGGTCATCGGAGGAGGCCCGGAGGAGACGGAGAGAATCGTTGAAGCTCTTACGGATCGTGTCCTCGCGATTTACCCAGACAAAGAAGACGTCTTCGGTGCCTTTGAACGCCACGCCGTTTGGTTCGGGCAGTGCCCGGATTGCAATGACAGCAGCGGCCTCGAGGTGTGGCACAGGGAATACGTGATCTTGCCAAACGGTCAGTCGGCGCGCTCGGCCGATGTCGGCGACCTCTGTTACCGATGTGTCACCAATCGCGCCAAAGCGATGAGCTATGCAGGAGGTGTGAACAAGGGAGAAAGCAATGAGGCCTAGGTGCATGAACACCTAGGCCCGAAATGACAACCCCCAAGCTGGTGAGCAGCAGGCCGTCGTCCCAGTATAGCGGCGACGGCGGTTCAAACGAAGGAGAGCCGCATATGTACAACGATCAACCACGCGACTGGGTCCACGCGACCACGGTCGAGGCAATCATCAGCGACTTCACCAAGACAGATGGCGTCGTCATGCCGGAGAGCCCGTACAACTTCTATGGGGTAAAGGGCATCATTGACATCGCGCGCTTCCGTCCGGCATTTGCGTCAGGGTGCCGCGCCGACTTCCTCGAAGTCGAGACGCGGATGTGGGATGTGAACGCAATAATCCGCAAAGTGCGCGAGCGCGGTCTCGTCTACCCCGAATACCTGCACGCATCCAGGCAGATCAAGCTGGGGCAGGTGACCTCGTGGCTCGTGATCCCGGCGACGGAAGAAAATGCGGAGGTCCTGCTGCAATACGTCAACACCTTCGCCACGCTCTTCGGCATGGGGACGCGTGTCCCGCAGAGCGATGGCATCCGCTACGGGCTGGCTGTCGTCGATCCGCTGGCGTTCAGCGGCGTCAAGGCGCTGCCGCTGTCGCCGTTGATCGAAGCCGGCACGCTGGAATCGACGTTGGCCGACTTGTGCCGATACGCCGACAAGCCAGATCTCGAGCGGGCGCTGCTCCGCCATCGGCGCGGCGAGCGCGAGCTGGAGCAGCCAGTGGTTCGCGCCGTGTAAGAGACCGGCGCGCGCCCGGTATCCGGGTGCGGGCGCGCGCCGCTCACGCGAGACTGGCGACCGATGCCAGTCCGTGGATCACCTCGCACTAACCGTAGAACAGCTCGGCAATCTTCGCTCCGTAGCGGAGCATGGCGCCGGTGTCGAGGCCGTATGACGGCGGGTTGAGGCAGGCGCTGTCGGCGCTCTCCCAGATCGGCTCGATGCGCTTGCGGACTTCGTCCGGCGTGCCGCAGACGACGAAGGTCTGGGCCATCTCGTCGGTGACGAGATGCTTGACGCTCAGGTAGTCGCCGCGCTGGACGCCCTCTTGCAGCATCCGCGCTTCCTTGCGGAAGCCGTGCGCGGCGAAGTAGTCCTCGTACTGCTCGATGCCGCCGTAGAAGGCGACCGTCGCGCGGGCGTCCTCGATTGCCTGCTTCCTGTCGTCGTTCGGGGCGACGAAGAGCCACATATTGAACTCGATGTCGCTGCGCCGCTTGCCGCCCTTCGCGAGCCCCGCCTTCAGGTCGTCCTGCACCTTCGTCGTCGCCCAGTCGATCGACCAGATCGGGTGGCCGATGACGCCGTCGGCGATCTCGGCGGCGAGGCGGATCAGCGGCGTACGGAGCCCGGCGATCCAGATCGGCAGGTCCGTGCGCACGGGCCCGCCGAGCGGGTTGAAGCCGCTGAAGTCCAGCTTGTGGTAGGCGCCGTCGTAGCCGGTCAGCTCGCCCGTGTGGCTGTTGGCGATGACCATGCGGACGATTTCGACGACCTCGCGCAGGTGCGCCAGCGGCTTGCCGTACTCCATGCCGAAGAAGCCCTCGCTCCACGCCTGGACGCTCGTGCCGAGGCCGAGGGTGAAGCGGCCGCCGCTAATCCGGTCGAGGTCCATCGCCGCGACGGCCGTTTCGAATGGGCTGCGCGTGAAGGCGAGAGCGATTCCGGTTGCGAGCCGCAGGCGCGAGGTGACCCCCGCCGCCGTCGCCAGCGGCACGAAGGGCGGGCCGTAGACCTGCGGCGCGAAGAGGCCCTCGAGACCGAGCGCCTCCAGTTGTTGCGCCTGCGCAGTGAGGATCGGCGCCGGCAGCGGGACGATTGTCGCCCAGTACTTCGGCGTGTTCATCGGGGCCACCTCCGGCCGAAACGCACATGCGCGCCGTCCGCGACGAGCATGTGGCGCAAGGTTACGCGAAGGCGCGCGTCGGCAGTAGGTGCTTGAGGCGACGGACCGCCGGTCGGTTCGGCCGCGGCTCGATGACCTGCGCGGATTGGAGATCGCCACATCGCGCACTACGCTCGCTCCATCAACAGCCGGGATGTAAAAGGTGGAGGTGGATGATGGGAACAGGAGAGCCCCGGGACAGCGAGGACATGGCCGCGCTTCAGGAGCAGCTCGCCGACGCGCGGGCGCAGGTCGAGCGGCTGCAGCGCGACACCGCGAACGCCGAGGCGCGCGCACAGCACGCCGTGGCCGAGTCGGTGGGCCTGCGCGGCGAACTCAGCGCGTCGCAGGAGGCGATGACGGCGACAGCCGCGGACGCATCGGCGCTGCGCGAGCAGCTCGAAGCGGCGGGGCAGCGGGTGCAGGCAGCGGCGGAGCGCTACCGCGACCTCGTCGTGCGGACGGAGCCCGCCCTGCCGGCGGAGCTGATCGCCGGCGACAGCGTGGACGCGGTGGATGCCTCGGTCGAGGCGGCGCGCAGCGTCGTCGGGCGCGTGCGGTCGCATATCGAATCACAGGCGCAGGCAGGCCGCGTGCCGGCGGGCGCGCCCGCACGGTCAGGGCCGGACTTCTCGTCGATGACGCCGGAGCAGAAGATCCGCTACGGCCTCGCCCAGCGGGAATAACGTTGGATGTTGGATGTTGGAAGTTGGACGTTGGAGATATGCGACGCGAGGCAGCTCTCGTCGCCCCTGACGACCGACGACCCACGAATCACCAGTGACCCATAACCAGTAACCAGCGACAAGGAGCCCAACCAACAATGGCTTTGAGACTGGCGGAAGCCGCCAAGCTCTCCAATGATGTGATCCTGCAGGGCGTGATCGAGACGATCATCCTCGATTCGCCGATCTTGCAGGCGCTGCCGTTCATCGAAATCACGGGCAACGGCCTCACCTATAACCGCGAGAACACGAACCCGGCCGCGACGTTCTTCCAGGTGGGCGATACGTGGACGGAAGGCACGCCGACGTTTTCGCAGATCACCGCCGCGCTGACGATCGTCGGCGGCGACGCCGACATCGACAACTACCTGCTGACGACGCGCAGCAACGTGCAGGACCTGCGCGCATCGGTGATCCGGCTGAAGGCGAAGGCGGTGCAGCAGAAGTTCGAAGACACGTTCGTCAACGGCGATACGGCCGTCGATGCGAAGTCCTTCGACGGCATCGACAAGCTGACCGTCGGCGGCCAGATCGCGACGATGGGTGTGAACGGCGCGACGCTCTCGCTCGCGAAGCTCGACGAGGTGATCGACCTCGTGAAGGGCGGCCCACCGGCGATCCTGCTGATGAGCAAGCGGACGCGCCGCTCGCTGAACAACCTCGCCCGCACGACCGGCAGCTTCTTGCAGACCGACCGCAACGAGTTCGGGCAGATGGTGCAGTTCTACGATGGCGTGCCGATCGGCGTGTCGGATTACATCGCCGACGCGAAGACGGTCGGCACCAGCACCGACTGCTCGACCGTCTACGCCATGCAGCTCGGCGAGGGCGCCCTGGCCGGCCTCACCGCGCCCGGCGGCCTGATGGTGGAATCGATCGGCAGCCTGGAGACGAAGGACGCCACCCGCACCCGCGTCAAGTGGTACGTCAGCGCCGCGCTCTTCAACACGATCAAGGTGGCGAAGCTCATCGGCGTCCGGCCGTAGGCGCGCGCGTAGCCCCAAGGTGGCGCGGAACGGAGAGGCGGACCGAATATTCGGTCCGCCTCTCGCCGCTACGGCCGGGATGATGCGCTGCTACGCCGGCTCCGCGCTTACTTCCTGCACGAGTTCCATCGCGCGGGCGAGGGTGGCGAGGCGGTCGCGCATGGTCTCGCCGCGCGGGTCGACGCGCAGGGTAGTGACGCCGGCCGCGCGGTAGGCGCGGATGCGCTCGCGGACCATCTCTGCCGTGCCGAGCAGATTCGCCTTCAGCACGATCTCGTCGGGCACAAGGTCGGCGGCCTCCTTGCGCTTGCCCTCGAGCCAGAGGCGCTGGACCGCCTGCGCCTCCTCGTCGAAGCCCGCGCGCTGGAAGGCGGCGTTGTAGAAGTTGTGCTCCTTCGACCCCATGGCGCCGAGCGTGAACGCCATCCCCGGCTTGTGCCGTTGCACGAGGCGATCGACATCGTCGGTGAACGACACGGCGCCGCCTGCCTGCAGGTCGATGTCGGTGAGCGAGCGGCGGGCCTTCACCGCGCCACGCCGGATGTGATCGAAGAAGACCTCGGCGTGCTCCGGCATGAACGACGTGCCGATCCAGCCGTCGGCCAGCTCGCCAGTGAGCTCAAGGCTCTTCGGGCTGAGCGTCGCGAGGTACACCGGGATCGCGGGCTGGGGGCGCGCGCCGGACTTCAGCGCCTTGCCCTCGCCGCCCGGCAGCGGCAGGTGGTAGATCTGCCCCTCGTACTGCAGACGTTCGCCAGCGGAGACGATGCGGACGATCTCGATCAGCTCGCGGATGCGCTGGATCGGCTTGCGGAAGGGGACGCCGTGCCAGCCCTCGACGACCTGCGGGCCGCTGGCGCCGAGGCCGAGGATGAAGCGCCCGTGCGACATCGACGCCAGCGTCATCGCCGTCATCGCCAGGTTCGCCGGCGTGCGGGCGACCGCCTGCATGATGCCGGCGCCGAGCTTGATCCGCGAGGTCTTCGCCGCGAGGTAGGCGAGCGGTGTCGCGGCGTCGTGGCCCCAGGATTCGGCGCTCCAGGCGAAGTCGACGCCGAGCCGCTCGGCCTCGACGGCGTACGTCGACAGCTCTTCCCAATCCTCGTTGCCGGTCATGCCGAAACCGATTGCGACGCGCATGGCGCTCTCCGTTATTGAAGCTCAGTCATCGCTGCGAGCATACAGCGGCGGCGTGGGAGAGAGAAACTCAACAGGCGGCGCCGGCGATCGCCGCAGACTCAGATCCGTACGGCTGCGGGCAGTCGGGGAAAACGAAGAGGGCACGCCCGCGACGTGCCCTCGATCTGTCTGCGTGTGGCCGGCCTCAGCAGGTTCCGCTGAGGCACGTCGTCGCCTTGTTGAAGGCGCCGACGATAGCGCTCTTGAAGAGCACCGTGGCCGTAAGAATAGTGGCGACGGCGATTACGGAGATGATCATGCCGTACTCCGCTATGGTCTGGCCGTCTTCGTCCCGCGCCGCATCAAGGGCGCTCTGGAAGGTGAGAAATAAGCGTAGAGTGACTTGTTGGAGCATCTTTCCCCCGTACGGGCCTGCCGGTGGTGGTGCAGCCGTCCCTGACCTGCTGTGGGGCCGCAGACTCGTGTCGCTGGAGAGCGGCAGAGCGCGATCGGACCACCCACCCCTGTTTGTTCGAAACTCCTGGCGCGGGCGCGAGCGCCCACTGGCTATCTCTGCCGTCACACGCCGCTGGGACGGTGGTCGCCTTGCCGACGACAGTGACGGATGGTGTCTCTGAGCGGCGGAAGTGCTTCCCGCTGGCCCCCGCCGTGCCGCCAGCGAGTGAGGCAAGTGGCGGCTGAACAGAAGGGGCGCCTGCCGCGGCGGACGCCCCTTCCGTCCCGCATCTCGCGGCTCTAGCAGGAGCCGCTGAGACAGGTGGTCGCCTTGTTGAAGGCGCCGACGATGGCGGTCTTGAAGAGCAAGCCCGCCGACACGATGACCGCGACGGCGATGACCGACATGATCAGGCCGTACTCGGCCAGCGTCTGGCCTTCCTCGTCCTTGATCTTTGCCTCGACGCCCTGGAAGGCGACGAGCACGCGCAGAGCCAAATTCTTCAGCATTACCTTTTCCCCCTTATGAGTGGAGCTAGCTTCCCCCAGCCGAGGGCGGCGGAGGCGGATGTTGGTTGCGCCCGTCCCTCGAACTGCGGGCGATCAGCGGCCGCTACCGGTGCTGCGTTGGCTGGCGGGGAGCCTCCGCAGCGTGTTGTCCACCCTCCCGGTATTCTTCTGCCGGAGGCGAAAGCTGACATCTATACATTCGTCCCGACCCGTACGGGTCTGTAGGGGTTTTCGGTAGAAATTTTAGGGGTCTGTTAACAAGTCGCTCGGGGGAGCTGGCGACGGCGCAAGCGGGCGAACCGCGAGCGCCCAGCACCCGTGCAGGCGAGCAGGCGGATGCGGAGAGACTGGCCGAGTCTTGGGGGGGTGGTGGTGGTGGGCGATGCAGGACTCGAACCTGCGACCTTCTCGGTGTAAGCGAGACGCTCTAACCAACTGAGCTAATCGCCCCGGCTGCGCGTCATCCTATCCGTCGCTTCGAAAAGCGGTCAAGCGTTCACGAGTGGGTGCCTCCACCTACTGGCGCCGCACACTGTCACATAAACTCACCCGAAGCCGCACCGACCATACATCCGTATGGCAAGCAGCACGGCCGTGTTCGACGCCACCCTGCGCACAGCGGCGCGGCTCGGCCCGGAGCGCACGCTCTGGACGCGCGCACGCGCCCGCAGCGACTCGTTTTTCGGCACGGGGAACCTCTCGTTCGAGCGCACGTATCTCTTCGTCCGCCCGGCGATCGCGCTGATCATCGCCTTCTACGTGCTGGTCCAGGGGAGCGACCTTCCCGGGCGCCAGGGCGTCCTGATTGCCTGCGGGTCGGCGATCCTCGTCAACTTCGGACTCGGCGCGCTGATGCTGCGGCGGCGTCTGTACCTGATGCGCGCCGTCAGCCTCGCGGCGGACAATGCGATCGTCATCGGCGCGTCGGTGTACGTGTTCCTCAAGATGGGGCAGGCGGGGTACGAATCGGACCTCTGGCTGCTGTACATCAGCCTGATCGTCAGCAACAGCCTCTACTACGGGCCGGTCGGGTCGTTTCTCTTCACTACGATGTGGACGGCGCTGTTCGTTGTGGAGTCCAAGTACTTCTATCCGCCGGAGAGCTACTTCGCGCACCAGATGGCGACGCGTCTGGTCTTCTTCGTGCTCACCGGGTTCGTGTCGTTTTCGCTCTCGGCCGAGCTGCGGAAGCGCCGCGAGCACTTGGAGCAGAAGAACCGCCAGACGCTGAGCATGCTTGCCACGATCGTCGAGGCGCGCGACACGGACGCGGGCCTGCACCTGCGCCACATCCAGCACTACTCGCGCGCCCTGGCGCTGCGGCTGGGGCTCGACGGGAAGGCGGCGAGCGAGGTGGCGTACGCGGCGATGATCCACGACGTTGGCAAGGCGCAGGTGGCCGACGCGATCCTCAAGAAGCCGGGACCGCTCACCGCGGAGGAGCGCCGCGAGATCGAGAAGCACACGATCTGGGGCGATCAACTGCTCTCCGAGAGCGAGGAGTTTTCGTCGGCGCGGCAGGTGGCCCGCTTCCATCATGAGCGCTGGGATGGCAGCGGCTATCCCGACGGGCTCGTTGGGGAAGCGATCCCGCTAGCCGCGCGCATCGTCGCCGTCGCCGACGTCTACGACGCGCTGATCAGCGAGCGGCCGTACAAGCAGGCGTGGCCGTCTGAGGACGCGATCGCCGAGATCAAGCGGATGAGTGGCGGCCACTTCGACCCCGTGATTGTGGCGGCGTTCGTACACCTCTTCGACACCAACGTCCTGCGCGACCTCGACGCCACCATGCGTGATGGCGAAGACGGCGGCCACGAGCACTTGCCGCTCGCGGCGTAATACCGCCTACCGACGCGGGCCCTCACCCCGCCCACTCGGGCTCTCCCACAAGGGGAGAGGGGATCGGCCAATAGTGCGAGTCATCATCAATCACCACGCACCATTCACCCACGGTGCGAGAGCAGCGCGCTTGGTCGCCAACCGCGGCCTCGCGGCTGGTTGATCTCCTCCCGATGCGTGCCTACACTCCAATCGCTTCGCAGCGGCGCAATGCGGCCGGCGGCACGGAGGGGGCGCTCGATGGACAAGCAGGCAATGATCGGCGAGGTGCAGAGCGGCTTCGACCGGCTGCTGGCGACGGTGCAGGGAATCGACGAGCGCGCGATGAGCCGCGTCTTCTACGGCGAGTGGTCGGTGAAGGACATCCTCGCGCACATCGCCGGTTGGCAGCAGACGATGACAGGGTCGCTCGAGCGGATGGCGCGCGGCGAGCGTCCGACGCCGGAGGGCGTCGACTACAGCGACGCCGACGCCTGGAATGCGAAGTTCGCGGCGGCGATGGCGCCGCAGTCTGCCCCGACGGTCGTTGCCTATCTCAAGCAGTCATTCGCCAACTACATGCGGGCGGCCAAAGCGCTGCCCGAGGACCGGTTCGGCGACGGCAAGACCGCGAACAAACTGCTCGAATCGAGCGGGTCCGGCCACTACGCGGAGCATCTTCCGGCGATCGAGCAGTTCGCTGCCGCGCAGCAAGAGAGCTAGCGGCGACGGCTCTCACCGTGTTCTAGGCGAGTCTTCGACCGCCCGTTCTGGCACTTCTCTCCCACAAGGGGAGAGGGGATCGCGTCGGAACAGGGTTTCGTGATGTTGGATGGTCGCAGCCCAAGACATCAGTCAAGCTCCCCTCTCTATGCGATGGAGAGGGGCAGGGGGCGAGGCCGTGCGGAGGACCCATCCATCAACGCAACTCTCACTCGCTGACCAACGACACACCCGGCCCCGCGAGATTCCCCCACGGTTGCCGCTTCGATACACTCGCGCCATGATCAAGAAGGTGCACCACGTCGGCATCGTCGTGCGCGATATGGAGCAGGCGATGCGCTTCTACCGCGACACGCTCGGCCTGTCCGTCCACAAGCTGGAAGCGATCCCGGAGCAGGGTGTCAGCGCCGCGCTGCTGACGCTGGGCGACAGCGAGATTGAGCTGCTGCAGCCGGTGCAGCCCGATACCGGCGTCGCCCGCTACCTCGACCGCAAGGGCGAGGGTCTGCACCACATTTGCTTCGAGGTCGATGACGTGCAGGGCGATCTCGACACGTTGAAGTCGCGTGGCATAGAAATGATCGACCAGACGCCGCGCGTTGGGCTCGCTGGCCGCATCTGCTTCCTGCATCCCAACGCGATGGATGGCGCGCTGATCGAGCTGTGTCAGCCAATCGATGGCCCCGAACCGGCGCGGGCGCCGGAGCCTGCGCGATGACGGAGCTGACGCTCGACCACGTTGTGATCGCTGTGCAGGACCTGGATGCGGCGACGCGCGACTATGGCGCGCTCTTCGGGCGGGAGCCGTCGTGGCGGGGAGAGCATCCGGCATACGGCACGCGGAACGCGCTCTTCCGCATCGACAACACCTACGTGGAGCTGCTTGCGCTGAGCGGCCGCAGCGGTGACCCCCGCTGGTCGAGTGAACTTGCACGATTTCTCGATGCGCACGGCGAGGGCTTGTACGCACTCGCGCTGGGCACGCCTGACGTAGACGCTACCGCCCGTGCGATGCGCGAAACAGGCATTGCTGTCGTCGATCCCACGGACGGCGAGGGCATCGACGAGTCGACCGGCGCGAGGCGGAGCTGGCGTAACGCCACGGTGCCGGTGAAGGCAACGAACGGCGCGCGGCTGTTTTTCATCACGCACCTGTCGTCGGCCGATGCGTTGCCACCGGCGCCGGTGACGGCGACGGGCGGCTCGCACGTGAAGCGGATGGACCACGCCGTCGTCCTCTCCGCCGACATGGAGGCCGCGCGCCGCGTCTGGAGGGACCAGTTGGGGGCGCGCCTCGCCCTTGACCGGACGTTCCCGGAGCGCAACACCCGCATCCTGTTCTTCCGGCTGGGCGACATCACGATTGAGATCAGCGGCGGCGCCGAGCAGTCGAAGGAGGGCATGGGCAAGCCCGACCGGATGTGGGGACTGGCCTGGGGTGTCGACAATCTGCAAGCCACCTGCGAGCGGCTGAGCGCAGCGGGCATCGATGTCTCCGGACCGCGCGCCGGCATCAAGCCCGGCACGCTCGTCGCCTCGGCGAAGGGCCCAGCGACGCACGGCGTGGCGACGCTGCTGATCGAGCACGCGCCGGAGTCGTTCCGGCCGGAGTCGCGCGTCGCACACGGGCAGGCGTATGACAACAGCGAAGGCACGCGCGCGTTTATCGCGACCGCCCTCGACCACATCGTCGTCTCGACCAGCGACCTTGAGGCGACGGCCCGAAAGTGGTCAGAGATCCTCGCGCTCTACGCCTCGGACACACACAAGCCAGACGGGACGGGCTTCCGCCTCGCCAAGCTGCCCGCGGGGAATGCATTCATCGAACTAATCGAGCCACTGACGGCGGACCATCGCATCGCCCAAACGATGGCCGAGCGCGGCCAGGGCTTGTACAGTATTTCGGTCCGCGTCGACAACCTCGACGCCGCGGTCGCCGACCTGCGTGCAAAGGGCGTGCCGGTCTCGGACGCTGAGCCGGGCGTCTGGCCGGGCACGCGCATCGCCCGCATCCCGAAGAGCGCGGCCAACGGTGTCTCGGTGCAGTTGATTTCGGACTAAGCGGTAGCCGCGCTCGATCGCGGTCATGCACGGGTCCACAGAGAGCACAGAGACTGGGTTGTTCGGATGCGGTTTCGACCGCGATTCGCCAGATGTTCGTCCTTCGAACACCAAACAGCAAACGGCAAACAGCAAGAACGTCGCGGCAAGCCCCTACCCTTGAGCCTCCAGTATCCAGCATCCAACATCCAACATCCAGTTTCCCCAATCCGGCGTCCCCTCTATACTCCCCGCGATGGCTGGCGACGAGAAGATACGCGTGCTGATTGCGAAGCCTGGGCTCGACGGGCACGACCGCGGCGCCAAGGTGGTGGCACGCGCGCTGCGTGACGCCGGCATGGAGGTCATCTACACGGGCATCCGCCAGACGCCGGAGATGATCGCCGAAGCCGCGTTGCAGGAAGACGTCGACGTGATCGGCCTCAGCATTCTCTCCGGCGCGCACATGGAGCTGTTTCCGCGCGTGGTGAAAGCGCTGCGCGACCGCGACATCAACGCAGACGAGGTGCTGCTGTTTGCGGGCGGCATCATCCCCGACGCCGACATCGAACCCCTGAAGAAGACGGGCTTCCAGGCGATCTTTGGGCCCGGCACCTCGACCCAGGACGTGATCAAATTCGTGCGGGAGTGGGCCGCCACGCGCCCCGCCCGCGCAACCTAGCCGATGCCCACCGTCGAGGACCTCGTCGAGCGGCTCTTCGCCGGCAACCGCCGCGCGCTGTCACGGCTGCTGACGCTGATCGAGAACGACACGCCGGAGGGCCGGCGGGCGCTGCGGCTGCTCTATCCGCGCTCGGGTGGAGCGCATACGATCGGACTCACCGGCTCAGCCGGCTCCGGCAAGAGCACGCTCAGCGGCGCTATCGCACGCGAGATGCGGCGCCGCAGCCGGACGCTCGGCATTGTCGCCATCGACCCGACGTCGCCGTTCAGCCAGGGCGCCTTGCTGGGCGACCGCATCCGCATGCAGGACCTGACGTCGGATGCTGAAGTCTTCCTGCGGAGCATGGCGACGCGGGGCAATCTGGGCGGGCTCGCGCCGGCGACGGCGGGCGTCGTCACGGCGATGGATGCGTTCGGCAAGGATGTGGTGCTCGTCGAGACGGTGGGCGCCGGGCAGGACGAGGTGGAGGTCGCGGCGATGGCCGACACCACGGTCGTCGTGCTGACGCCGGGCTCCGGCGACGATGTGCAGGCGATGAAGGCGGGCATCATGGAGATCGCCGACATCCTTGTCGTGAACAAGTGCGACCTGCCGAACGCCGACCTGCTCGCGCGTCAGCTCGCGTCGATCGTCGATGCCGCGCCTGGCGAGCGCAAGACGCCGATCCTCAAGACCGCCGCGACGCAGAGTGACGGGATCGAAGCGCTGCTTGACGCGCTCGACGCGCATCGCACCCAGATCGCCGAATCGAAGGCAGGAGATGCGCACCGGCGCGCTCAGGCGCGGCACCAGGTGCTGGCGCTCGCACGGCAGCGGCTGATCGACCGCCTCGTCGCGCGGCATACGAGCGACGGGCGCCTCGATGCGCTCGTCGCGCAGGTGGCCCGCCGTGAGCTGGACCCCCACTCCGCCGCTGATGTGCTGATTGCGGATGATGATCTACCGCGGATGAGCTGACGGCGCCATCGCGCGTCCGATGCGGTGCTTTCGTGCGCCGGACGCCCGTGCGCGGCTACGGCTGCACGTCGATGATCAGCGTCAGCCCACCGCCGCCTGCTTGTTCGCGATTGTCGTTGGTAGTGTGGTGGCTGATGTGGCAGTGCAGCAGCCACTTCCCCGGCTCGAGCGCCTTCCATACGACGTCGTAGCGCTCGCCGGGGCCGACCTCCACAGTGTCCTTGGTGAGCTGCGACGCTTCTGGCACGGGCGAGCCATCGGTCGCGATGATGCGGAAGGGACCGCCGTGAATGTGCATCGGGTGGATGTCCGTCGTGTTCGACCCGATGAACCGCACCTTGAGCGACTCACCCACTCGCAGCGCCACGGTTTCCGTGGACGGATAAGCCTTGCCGTTAATCGTGAAGAAGTTGGGCATTGCCCCTTCCATCGGCATCGCGGGGTAGGTGTAGCCGTCCTTGAAGGTCCATTCCTGCAACTGCACGAGGAGTTCCTTGTCGGCGTCGCGCGTGGCCGGCGGCGTGCGCGGGTCGATGATCAGCGCTCCGTACAGGCCCAACGCCTGCTGGCGGTCGACATGATCGTGCGAGTGGTAGAAGAATGTGCCCGCCTGCTGTGCCGTGAATTCGTAGGCATACGTGTCGCCCGGTTGGATCGGCGCTTGCGTGATCTCGGCGGCGCCGTCCATTCCGTTCGGCAAGATGATCCCATGCCAGTGGATCGTCGTGGCATCCGGCAGATGGTTCGTTACGTTAAATCGCACGCGGTCGCCTTCGGTGATGCGGATGCGTGGACCCGGCACCTGGCGGTTGAACGCATACGCCGTCACCCTGGCGTCCGGCAGGATGCTCCATTCGATGACGGATGCGTCGAGGTCGAACACCTTCACGCCAGCCTCGATGCGCGGCTCGACGGGCTGGTCGCCGCGCGCTTCCGATGGCGCCGCGTACGACACATCGTTCGGACGGACCGCGGCCATATCGCGCATCGCGTCAGCCGTCGTCTCGCGCCCCATGATCATTCCGGGCGGCATGACGAGCCCACCGACGTCGTCTGCGCTCAATGTGAGGTTCGCGCGGTACGCGGAGAAGAGGACGCCGGCCGTGAGAGCGAGCACGGTGAGCAGCGTCATCACCAGCACCTGCGGCCTGGTGGCGGTCGGCCGCATGGTCATCATGCTGTGATCACCACCGGCCATGCCGTCTGGCGCCGCGCGCTCGGCCCCAGCGGTAGAGCCGGGTCCGTCGGCATTCGCGCCATGGCCGCTCGGTGAGCTCGTGGGAGGTGGCGGATCGGCGTGGCGTTCGTGTTCCATGTCCATCAACCCGCCGAACCGCCCGCGGGGGCGGGCATCGTGTGACCCGCGTGCGCGTCCGCCGGCATCGCCGCGGTGTCCTTCCGCTCGGTGCTCAAGCCGTGCTTCATCCCGACCGCCACGAGCCAGACGTTCACCGGGTAGGCCGTGAAGAATCCCACCGTGATCGCCCAGGATATCACCCCCCAGTAGAGGATCTCCGTCGGGTCCATCGCGCGCATGTCGCGCCCCATCATCAGCCACACCATCGCCGGTATCATCCCGGCCATCATCATGTTCATGGACAACCATTCGGGCATGAACGAGTGGCGCAGCGACCGTCCGTACGATCCGTACATGCTCTTCATGAACAGCGATTGGAAGATGAAGAGGCCGAACGCAAAGCCCAGGACGTACTCTGCCGTGATGTCTGCCCACATCGGGAAGCCGAGAAGGGCGGTGGCCGTCGCGGCGATGATGATGCCTGTGGCGTCGCCGGCGACGCAGTGGATCGTCGATCCGAGACCCTGGCGCCAGAGCGGCCGAATGAACTCCTCGTGCGCGCCGGGGCGCGGCTCCTTGTCGGAGAAGATGTAGAGGCCGGCGCCAATCGGCCCCATGTACAGGGTGACGAGCACCCAGCCCCACTTCATCACCGTCATCTCGGGGTTGCGGCGCGTATCCCATGCGACGTACGTCACGGAGAGGGCGATGAGGACGAACCAGCCGAGTACGACGATATCGATCCAGGCAACGTGCCCCAGCAGCGGCGCTTCAATGTTCGTCATCGAAATCTTCCCCTCCAGGATCCCAGCGGCAATGCGCGGCGCCTCGTCTGCGCGCGCCCTCATGCTAACGGCAAGATTACTTGGCCCATACCGTGGCCGTGGGCGGTGCAGCGCAAAACCGCCGATGCCGGCCGAACGATGCACACGGCCGACCGTGTGTGGTGCGCTGAGCGAAGACGACTCCGACGTGATGCGGTCACGTGCTGCCGTGACGATGCAGACTGCCGATGCCACTCCCTTAAGGGAGGTCTTCCCGAACCGTTCGCAACAAGCGCGGCACAGCGCTTGCACCCGTGGGAGACTGAGCGGCATTCAGCGTCCTGGCCTTCGGGTCGATACCTCTTGGACGGCCTCAGCACGCTGGTGGCCGTCGGATGCTGGCGCGCGCGCGAGGAGGCTCCCGGAGCGTCTCCGCGAGGAGGTTTGTCTTGCTCGATCCCGTCCCTGCTGACGGATACCCGCCGCTTCGGTCTGACGAAGCCACGTCGCCGATCGGTGGTGCCCCGCGCCCGGACACCGCACCGCTTCCGGCGGACGCCGACCCGCTGCAAGCGCACGTCGCCGAGCAGCAGAACTTCATCGAGCGCGCCAATGACATGATCTACACTCACGACCTCGAGGGGAATTTCACCTTCGTCAACGATGTCGGGCTGCACGTCTACGGCTACACGCTGGCCGAGGCGGTGCGGCTCAACCTCCGCGACGTCGTCGATGCGGAGTTTCTCGAGCGCGTGGACCTTGCGATCGCCGGCCAGATCGCGGGTGTGCGCGTCGCGCCGTTTGAGGTGCGCACGCACACGCGCGACGGACGCGCCCTCTATCTCGAAGTGAGCATCCGCGTCCTCCGCAACGCCGCCGGCGACGCCACGGCGGTCCAGGGCATCGCCCGCGATATCAGCGAGCGCAAGCGCACCGAGGCGGAGCTCGAGGCGAGCCGCGAGCTGCTGCGCGCTACCGTCGAGTCCACCGCCGATGGCATTCTCGTCGTCGATGCCGAAGGGCGCGTGCTGCACACGAACCAGCGCTTCATCGACCTCTGGCGCATCCCGCCGTCGCTGCTCGACGACCGCGACGACGGCAAGCTGCTCGATTCTGTGCTGGAACAGCTCGACGACCCGGGGGCCTTTCTCGCGAAGGTGCGCGAGCTCTACGGCTCGCACGCCGAAGACCTCGACCTGCTGCGCTTCAAGGACGGCCGCGTCTTCGAGCGCTACTCCCGTCCGCTGCTCGGCGCGAGCGGCGTGGCGGGGCGCGTCTGGAGCTTCCGCGACATCACGGAGCAGCAGCGCGCCGAAGCGGCGCTGCAGGAGAGCGAGCGGCTGTACCGCCAGATCTTCGACGGGCACAGCGCCGTGCAGGTGCTCGTCGATATGGAGACGCGCGCCGTCGTCGAACCCAACCGCGCGGCGTGCGAGTTCTACGGCTACGAACGCGACCGCTTTGTCGGCATGGACATTTCGATGGTCGATGCTCCACCGCCCGAAGACGAGCGCACAGAACTCTTCCGGCAGGCGGACGAACGCCGCGGCGTCTTCGCCCGCCGCCACACGCTGGCATCCGGCGAAGTGCGCGATGTCGATGCGTTCGTTTGCCCTGTCGATGTGCAGGGGAAGCGGCTGCTGCTCGTCATCGTGCAGGACGTGACCGAGCGCAAGCGCGCGCAGGAGGCGCTCGCCGGTCACCAGCGCCTGCTCGAAGAGAAGTCTGCGCTGCTGGAGCTGGCGCTGGCGTCGGAACGCGAGCGCGCCCGCCGCGATCCGCTTACCGGCGCCCTGAACCACGCCGCGATCACCGATTTCCTCCGCGACGCGATCGCCGACGCCGGCACGACGTCGCTGGCGATGATGATGGTCGACGTCGACGGACTGAAGGCGGCGAACGACACCTACGGCCACCAGATGGGCGACGCCGTGCTGGTCTACGTCGCCGATGCGCTCGGCCGCGACGGCGCCATCGTCGGACGCTACGGCGGCGATGAGTTCGTCGCGCTGCTGCCGGGCGCCACGAACGAGGCCGCCGCGCGCTATCGCGATGCGGTGATGGCAGCGCTCGCCGCATCCGCGCTGACGGATGGCGAGACGGGCACACGGGTGCCGGTGGTGGCCAGCATCGGCATCGCCATCTATCCCGAAGAAGCGAGCGTGGCGGAAGAGATGATCCGCGTCTCCGACAGCGCGATGTTCCTCGTCAAGCGGCAGCGCACGGCCGGCGCCGGCGCCAGCACGACCAGCCGCGCGCTGGCCGGCGACCGCGCCGCGAAGATGGTCGGCGAGATCGTCCCCTTCCTCACGTCGCCCGGCAGCCTCGATGAGAAGCTGCGGCTCGTCGCCCAGCGGCTGACCGCGGGCGCGGGCTACGCTGGCGTCAGCTTCGCGCTCTTCAAGGAAGAGGAGGACGACCCCTCCGACCTCAGCTCCTTCGCCGAGGCGCCCAGCGAGCTCGTCGACCAGTGGGACCAGGCGAACCCGGAGGAGGAGGTGGAGGAGCAGCCGCTCCGCCCCGTCCTCGACCGCACGCAGCGGCCGGTGATCATCGACGAGATCGCGACGTCGCCGTTCATCAACGAGCAGCGGCGGGCGCTGCTGCTAGCCGCCGGCATCAACTCCGCGATCGTGGCGCCGATGGTCTGGCAGGGCAGCGTCGTCGGCACGCTCTCGGCGGGCGCGCGTGACGTCGGCGCCTTCCGCCCGCGCGATGCGCAGTTCCTGAACGCCGTCGCCACGCAGGTCACCGCCATCGTCCGCACGGCGTCGCTCGTCGATGACCTGCGCTCGGCTTCGAGCCGCCTGCTGCAGGCCCACACAGAGACGGTGCTGATGCTGGCCAGCGCCGCCGAGGCGCACGACCACTCGACCGGCCGCCACCTCCATCGCGTGCGGTCGACGACCGAAGCGCTGGCCCGCGAGCTGGGGCACGACGACGAGACGGCACAGGAGATCGGCCTGGCGGCGGTCCTCCACGACATCGGCAAGATTCGCGTGCCCGACTACGTGCTGACGAGCCCGGACTCGCTCGGCGACGACGAATGGGCGCTGATGAAGCACCACACGGTGTGGGGGAGCGAGTTCCTGGGGGCGCGGCCGGGCTTCGGCCTCGCGGCGGCCGTCGCGCGCTGCCACCACGAGCGCTGGGACGGCAGCGGCTACCCCGACGGCCTGCGCGGCGAGCAGATCCCCGAAGCCGCCGCCATCACCTCCGTCGCCGACAGCCTCGACGCGATGACGAACGACCGCCCCTACCGCCACGGCCGGCCGATCGCCGACGCGATCTCGGAAGTGGAGGCCTGGTCCGGGCGCCAGTTCAGCCCCGCCGTCGTCGATGCGCTCGTGCGCCTCTACCAGCGCGGCGCCCTGCCCGGCATGGAAGACGCCCCCGGCGACGCGCCCGACGCCCCCGAGGAGCGCGCGGCGTAACGCCGCTGCGACGGTTCTCCAAACTAATTTTGCGCAAATGCAAAGATCGGTACAGCCTGTACCGCAATAGCTCTTGACGGTGGGTCGCATGACGTGGCAGCGTATGCCCTAAGTCAGCGCCTGGACGCGGCCCCGCACTCCGCTGACCCAGACCATACCTCGCGCATCGGGGCCGGCCGCCCGATCAGTTTCGCCGCACACGCCCGTGTGCCGGCGTAGGGGGAGTTTGTTGTTATGCGGTGGTTAATTGGGCCAATAGTCGCGTCTGTGCTTGCGGGGATCGTTTTTCTCGGGACATCAGTGTCCCAGCATCGTCTGAACTCAGCCGAGGGTTCGACTGATCTCTCATGGCCGTTCGAATCGGGAACCACTTGGGTTATCTGCGTCGGCTACTACGCACCCAACGTTCCTACGCACTTCCCCTATCCCGTCTTCGATCTAATGGTCGATGGGAACGGACCTGTCAACACGGGCTGCCCCGGTGGCAGTGATCAGACCCCCAACACCACTGCGGGCAAGAAGGTAATCGCATCGGCGGACGGCACGGTCTGGTCGGCCTCGGGCTCGATTGTTTGCGTAAACATCACGGGCACCACAAAGAGCTATCGAGTTGCCCACATCTCCCCAACAATCGCAGCCGGAGCACGGGTCACCAAAGGCAGCACGCAGCTCGGCACAGTGCAAGGCCAGAACGCGGATAACAATAACGTTTCTCATATCCATTTCGAACTCTACGCAGCGGCAAACTGTAAAGGCGGGGACACGCCCTTCTCCGCGTCCGGAGGCGGGCTCGACATCGAAGGCAAAGGTTACCTCGTGCCGGCGGGCACCGCACCTCAAGGTGGTTGGTATATCAAAACCAAGGTCAATCACAACGGGTGTCCGCCGAACTGCAACACCGCCACTGCGACGGACGTTCCGAATCCCGACGCCTACTCATGCTCGCAGGCGGGCAAGGTCGACTTCGAAGTGTTCAAGGACGGCACAAACCTGTCGAGCGGAACGATCGCCGGGATGCGGTTTACGACGACAGGGGGATATACCTGGCGCGTGGGTGATTGGAACACTGGCACGTACAACGGTAAGTATCCGCCGAAGCCATATACGAGCCAGGGCACCCATTGGGCATGGCTTGGCGAATCTCAGGGCGCCGGACGAATTGATTTTCCTAAGGGGCCCGCTTCCAACTTCAGCCTGCTGGTTTCGGACTTCACGCCCGTGCAGGTCGATGCATACGACGCGCAGAACCGGCTGCTCGCTACAGCGGGGCCGTCGGCGAGCAACATCGGCACTGGACGTATGACCGAGCTCAAGATCGGCCGCGCGTCACGTGACATGGCTTATGTTGTCGTCCATGACAACGGGAATTTCTTCCTGATAGACCAAGTCTGCACGGACGCGCCTGGGACGCCCGACACGATCAACCGCATCGTCAACAAGACGTACCCCATGCAAACGGGCGGACGCGCACAGGACTCATTCTTCGTGAATCTCGTGAACGGGGCCAAGCATTTCCTTCATTTCTTCCTGGGTCCGTATTTCAGTGACGTCGACCTGAACATCACGAGACCCAACGGCTCCGTCGTTTCCGCGTCCGACCCCGGGGTAATCATCGATAAGACTGCGAATTCAGTAGACATATCGGTCGATGACGCAGCGGTTGGCCAGTGGCATTACGAAATTGTTGCCAACCAATTGGAGCCGGGCGGAGAAGATATTTCGCTCACCGTCGACGACGAAACGTTCATAGTCGAGACACCGGATTCCACCGCACCGGTGACAACGGCATCGCTCGTGCCGCCGTCTCCCAATGGCAGGCGCGGCTGGTACAATTCGGATGTCACCGTCACGCTCGGTGCCACGGATCCGGATCCCGGCGACGGCAGCACCCCCTCCGGCGTGGCTTCGACTCAATATCAGCTCAACGGCGGAGGGTTCCAGAGCTACACGGGGCCATTTACCGTCAGTAACGAGAGCGTCGATAACGTCGTGGAATTCTTCTCGAGGGACGTTGCGGGCAACATCGAGGCGACGAAGAATGTGCACTTCAAGCTCGACAAGACGCCGCCGACCGTCGGCATCGGCGCCGGCGGGCTCGACGGGCTGGCGTGGGACCAGGCGCACCTGCAGCGCGGCGTGCTGACGAACAGCAACACGCTCGCGCTTACCGGCAGCGCCAACGACAACCTCTGCCTCTGGGAAGTGCGCCTGATCGACGCCGACACCAGCCGCGTGCTGGCGTCGCAGCAGCCGGTGGGGGCGAACGTCTTCCCGCCGCTGCCGCCGTCGTCGCTCGCCTACTCGCTCAACGCCGCGCTGCACACCGGCATCAACAACATCGACGTGCTTGCCGAGGACTGCGCGGGCTGGTCATCCGCCATCCGCATGCAGGTGGTGTATGTGATCCCCGGCGCCTTCGACCCGCGGCCGGTGGGCTTCTGGTACAGCGCGCTCAAGTCGAAGACGTACACGCTGCCGCAGATGATGACCCTCGTCAGCTACATCAACATCGTGTCGGACGTCTGGGGGTCCGATACCACCCGCAACCGCTACGGCGTGCTGTCAGTGCCCGGCGCCCTGGCGACGGTGTTCCCCGGCAACCCGGAGCTGCAACACCGGATGCAGGGCGAGCTGCTCGGCGACTGGCTCGACCTCGTAAGCGGGCGGTTGGCAGTCAAGCGTGCCGCTAACGTCTCGAAGATCAACGGCTGGCCGCAGGTGATGGACGACATCGGCGGCAACCCCCTGACCTTCGCCCTCAAGATCCCGCTGGAGATCGAGGAGAAGGTGCAGCCCGCGCAACCGACGGACGCCATCACGACGATCGCCCGCGACCTCGCGGAGGGGATGAACGACCGGGAGAGCAGGTTCATGCGGTAGCGCATCGCCGCACGACTTGCGACTTTGACATGAGGCGGGCTTCTCAAGCCCGCCTCATTGTCGATGCGGCACAACAGCAAACGGCAGACAGCAAACGGCAAAGAGCGGCCGTCGGACAGCAAACGCCAAACGGCAAATCTGAGCTTCGCCAAGCGCGCCGCTCCGCATCCGGTAGGCTTCCCGCATGCGAATGTTGTGGCTCCTCCGGCCGATGCTCGCCGTGCTCGCTGGCGTGGTTGCGCTGGCGGGGGCGGTGCAGGGGGTGGCGGCGGCCGACCCGGTGCTGCTCGCGGCGGGCGACATCGCCTCCTGCTCGTCGACCGGCGATGAGGCGACGGCGGCGCTGCTCGATACGATGGCGGGCAGCGTGATCACGCTCGGCGACAACGTGTACGACAGCGGCACGGCCGGCGAGTTCGCCTCCTGCTACGACCCGACGTGGGGGCGCCAGGTCGCCCGGACGCGCCCCGCCGCCGGCAACCACGACTACGCCACGGCCAACGCCGCCGGCTACTTCGGCTACTTCGGCGCCGCCGCCGGCGACCCGGCGAAGGGGTACTACAGCTATGACCTCGGCGCCTGGCACATCGTCGTCATCAACAGCAACTGCACGAACATCGGCGGCTGCCAGCAGGGGTCGCAGCAGGAGACGTGGCTGCGCGCCGACCTCGCGGCGAACCCTGCCGAATGCGTGCTGGCGTACTGGCACCACCCGCTGTTCAGCTCCGGCCTGCACGGCGCCAACTCCGTCATGCGCCCGATCTGGCAGGCGCTGTACGACTACGGCGCCGACCTCGTGCTGAACGGCCATGACCACAACTACGAGCGCTTCGCCCCGCAGACGCCGGACGGCGGCGCCGACGCGGCGGCCGGCATCCGCGAGTTCGTGGTGGGCACGGGCGGCCGCAGCTCGTACCAGGTCGCGCCTTCGGGCACGAACAGCGAGGCGCGCAACGGCGACACCTTCGGCGTGCTGTCGCTGACGCTGCATCCGAGCGGCTACGACTGGCAGTTCGTGCCGCAAGCGGGGAAGACCTTCACCGACAGCGGCGCCGGCTCGTGCCACGCGGCGCCGCAGGCCTCCGTGGGGGGCACCGCCCGCGCACCCGATGCCCCGCCGTTGCCCGCGGCCGATGCGCACGGCGGCAGCGACCGTCGCGGGGCGATCGCGCTCGGGGCGTCCGCTGTGGCGGGGCTGTGCGCGCTTGCCGCCACCGGATGGGTTGTGCGCCGCAAGCGGCGGGTCTGAGCCCAGCGCTGCCGCCTACGGCTCGATCTTGCGGCGTCGGATCGGCGCCGGCGCGTCGGGACGCTCGGGCGCGCGGAGGGGCAGGCGCAGCACGCGGCGCCGGGTCTCCATCGCGCTCGGCTCCGGGTACTGGACGCGCGGGTGGTAGACGGCGCGCATCGTCGCCTTGAAGGACTCCGCGATCGTCCGCAGGTCGCGCAGGGTGAGGTCGCTCTCGTCGAGCTGGCCCTCCGAGATGCGCTCGGCGATCACCTCATCGACGAGCTGGCGGATGCGCTCGGGCGAGCGGTCGCTGTCGGCGCGCACGACTGCTTCCGTCGAATCGGCGAGCATGACGATCGCCGTCTCGCGCGACTGCGGCCGCGGGCCGGGATACTGGAAGGCGGCCGGGTCGACGTGCGGATCCTCCTCCGCCGCCTTGCGGTAGAAGTAGGCGACGAGCCGCGTGCCGTGATGCTCCGGGATGAACGCCTGCACGCGGGAGGGCAGCCGCGCCTGCCGCGCCAGCTCGGCGCCGCCGCGCACGTGCTGCTGGATGACGTCGGCGCTGGCTTCCGGCGACATCGTGTCGTGCGGCGATTCGGCGCTCTGGATGTTCTCGATGTACATGCCCGGCTGCAGCACCTTGCCGATGTCGTGGTAGTAGCAGCCGACGCGCGTGAGCAGGGCATCGGCGCCGATCAGGTCGGCCGCGCGCTCGGCGAGGTTGCCGACGATGATGCTGTGGTGGAACGTGCCGGGCGCTTCGTCCTGCAAGCGGCGGAGCAGCGGCGCGTTGAGTTGCGACAGCTCCATGAGCTGGACGCGCGTCGTGACGCCGAAGAGCACACCCAC
Source organism: Dehalococcoidia bacterium (assembly GCA_038227375.1). Taxonomy (GTDB): domain Bacteria; phylum Chloroflexota; class Dehalococcoidia; order DSTF01; family JACRBR01; genus JALYKW01. The sequence continues at coordinate 81,697 of JBBRPY010000001.1, read as the reverse complement.
CGTCACGAAGACGCCGGCGGCGAGGACGCCGGAGCTGACGCCGCCAATGCCGCTGGCGAACGCCATCCAGCCGAGGTCGCCGAACTGCCGCTCGCTGTCGATCAGCCAGGTCGCGAGCAGGACGGCGTAGGACGTCAGCCCGACGGCGATGCCCGCCGTCAGGTAGCGGTTGAGGCGGTCGGCGCGATGCACGACGTAGATGCCGGCCAGCGGGCCCAGCCCGTACACCAGCAGCAGCCGGATCATGTCCAGCGGCCCGACCGACGCCACCAGCGAGACATTCGGCAGGAAGGCGCTGATGAACGCGACCAGCAGGCCGATGAGGCCGGCGGCGACGACCGCGACGTCAGTTTCCAGCAGCGCCGCGATCAGGATCGGCGCCGTGGCGATGGGGAGGATGAAGGCGAGGAAGTAGCGGTGCTCGTCCGGCAGCACCAGCGGCAGCGAGAACTTCGCGATCAGCAGCGGCAGCGCGATCACGAGCGCCAGCGCGATCAAATGCCGCTCCGACGTGATCGCCCGCGGCTTCAGGGTGTAGACGTAGGCAGCGAGCGCGGCCGCGGCGACGATCGAGAGGATGGCGGCGGCGACGACGTTACGCCACTCGACGCGCTGCGACACGAGGCCGACCGCCTTGAGCTTCTCCACGGCGACGGCATCCACGCGCGTGTCGGCGGCGAGGACGACGTCGCCCTTCTCGACGTTGATCCGCTCTGGCGACACCGCCGCCCGCGCGGCGCCGCGCGCCTGCTCCGTGCGCGCCTGGTCTGCGACCAGGGTGGAGACGATCAGCGGCCGCGCCAGCTCGCCCGTGAGGAGCGCCTCATCGGCGTTGAAGTCGGGCGCGATCAGCGCATCGACGCTGTCTTTCGCCCCCGTCACGCTGGCGTCGTCGAGCGACACACCGAGCTCCTGTCCCAGCACGCGCCGTCCTTCGACGACGATGGCCTGCCAGCGCTCGTCTGCAAGCGCCAGCGCGGTGTCGATGCTGCGGGGAGAGAGCTGGAGGGCCGTCAGCGCCGCGCGCTTCCGGTTGGCGTCGGAGAGCTGGGAGCGGATCTGGCCGATCTGCGCGGTGATCCGGTCGTATTCGGCCAGCTTGCCGGTCCGCACCGTCGGGTCGAAGGCCAGCGACGGCGGCACGGCGCGCGCGGCGTCGTCGCGCTTCTGCGCGGTCAGCGACGACGACTCGAACGACGCGGTCTTTGGCGATCGGATGGTCCGCGACGCCGTGTCGCCCACGTGGATGCTGAACTGCCGCGGGAAGATGGGGAACAGCGCGATCAGCAGCAGCGCCGCCAGGGCTATGCCGAACGCGACGGCCGTGGCGAAGGAGATCGGTCGTGCGGACGCGCCGCTGGCCATGAGGATGCGCCTTTCGCTGCCCCATGATATCAGCCGCCTGATGGCGGTCGGCGCGAAGTTGGAGGTGTCACCGCCAAGCTTCGCCGGAGCGCCAGCGCCTCGCGGCGGTGATCAGCGCGCGCCACCCTCCATCCCCAGCGTCGATTCGATGCGCGCGACGCAGTCCGAGATGCTCTTCACCGACTCGGCGATTGGGCTGATGCGCTCAATGTCGATCTTTTTCAGGAGCTTGCTGATCAGGTCCTCGTTCATCAGGTCCAGCTTTTCGTCGCTCATCACGTCGTCGAGCATCTGCAACAGGCGGTCCTGCACGAGCTTGTTGTTCTCTTCGGTGGCCGCTTGCTGCCGGTTCTGGGAGATCAGGATGAAGCTCGAGAGAAAGATCGCCTCGAGGCTCACGGTCATCGTCAGGAAGTTGAACGGGAACGCGTCGTTCCCGAACCCCTTCGTGGCGATCCAGACGGCGAAGAGCACGACGTGCAGATAGACAAAGCCCATGTTCCCGCAGAATGCCGTGATGACGTCCGAGACGCGCTCCTGCATGCTCGCCGGAGGCGCCACAGCGATCGGTGCGCGCGCGTTCGAGGTGGCGGTCATGAGTGTTCCTCCTGCCTGAAGTGTGGGCTGCCTGCGCGGCCCGACGCGCACACTCTATGCCAGGCTCCTCATGCTCGCATCGGAGCGCATCAATCAGGGGCGGCTTCGCGTGCCGCGCGGATTGACGGTGCAGGCGGCGGCAAGTATCGTAAGCACAACCGTTCTACTGCGGGCAGGGAGGCCACGTGGCCGCGCGACATCGTCTCGGCAATCTCGGCCTGCTGGTGCTCTCGGACGGGCAGTATTACCAGGACGCCGGCGCCGTCTTCGGCATCGTCCCCAAGGCGATGTGGGAACGCCTGAGCGTGCCGCTGAACGACCGCCACCAGATGGCGCTCGGCCTCAATTCGCTCCTCCTGCGCTCGCAAGGGAAGACGATCCTGATCGAGACTGGTGTCGGCGACAAAGCGCGGCCGCGGGCGCAGTCGACGCCGCTCGCCGAAGGGAATCTCCTCGACGAGCTGCGCGCTGTAGGGGTCGACCCCGGCGACGTCGACGTCGTCATCAACACCCATCTTCATGCCGACCACTGCGGCTGGAACACGCGCGCCGTGGATCACGGCGAGGGCTTCGTGCCGACATTTCCCCGCGCCCGCTACCTGATCCAGCGCGGCGAGTGGGAGGCAGCGACGCACCCGAACGAACGCACGCGCGCCACCTACCTCTCCGAGAACCTGCTGCCGCTAGACGAAGCCGGCCAGCTCGATCTGATCGACGGCGAAACGCATGTGACGGACGAGGTGACGATCATCGAGACGCACGGTCACACCGCGGACCACGCCAGCGTCATGCTGGCTTCGGGCGGTGAGAAGGCGATCTACCTCGGCGACATGGTCCAGCATCCGGTGCAGCTCGAGCGCGCGCCCTGGGTGTCGTCGTTCGACGTCTATCCGCTCGAGGCGATGGAGACGAAGAAGGCGGTGGTCGCGGCGGCGATCGCCGAAAGACAGCTTGTCGTCGCGGTGCACTGCCCGTTTCCTGGCCTGGGCTACCTGAACGAGAGCGCGGACGGGAAGCGCACATGGACGCCGGTCCCGGCGAACGAGGCGGATTGATGGAGCTGTACGACTGGCAGCGCGAGGCGATCGACGAGCTGATGAACGGCAGCGGGCGCGTGCTCGTCGTGGCGCCGACCGGCGGCGGCAAGAGCATGTGCTTCCAGCAGCCGGCCACCGAGCTCGAGGGTGTGGCGCTGGTGATCACGCCGCTGGTCTCGCTGATGGCCGACCAGGTGCTGTCGCTGACGGCGCGCAACATCCCCGCCACCTACCTGGCGTCCAACCTCGACGGCGAGACGGTCTACCGCCGCACGCAGCTTGTGCTTGCCGGGCGGATGAAGCTGCTCTACATCGCGCCCGAGCGGCTGGCGTCCGAACGGTTCGTGGAAGATGTGCTGCTGCGGCTGCCGATCTCGCTGCTCGCGATCGACGAGGCGCACTGCATCAGTCACTGGGGCCACGATTTCCGACCCGACTATCTCCATTTGGGCGACCTCGTGCAGCGGCTGGCGCCGAAGCGACTGCTCGCCTGCACGGCGACAGCCACTCCAGCGGTGCGACGCGAGATCGTCGAGCGCTTGCACATGCCCGATGCGCGCCAGGTGCTGCGCGGCTTCGCTCGCCACAACTTGCGGCTGGCGGTGGAAGAGACGAGCGGCCTGAAGGCGAAGGAGAAGCGCATCGCCTCCGAAGTGAAGCTGCGGCTCGGGAAACCCGCCGCCGGCCGCGGGACGGCGATCGTGTACACCGGCTCCCGCAAGAATGCCGAGGGTGTGGCGGATTCGCTCAGCAGGGTCGGGTGGCGCGCCGCGCACTACCACGCCGGCATGCCCGGCGACGAGCGGACGGAGGTGCAGGAGCGGTTCCAGGCGGGGCAGCTCGACGTGATCGCGGCGACGAATGCGTTCGGTATGGGCATCGACCGCCCGGATACGCGCCTGGTCATCCATCACACGATCACCGAATCGGTGGAGGCCTACTACCAGGAGGTGGGGCGCGCGGGGCGCGACGGCGAGCCGGCGAACGGACTCCTGCTGGTCTCCGACCCCGACATCGCGCTGCGCTTCCGACTCATGGCTTCCGATGCCGACAACTCGGCGGAGCAGGCGTTGCACCGCCGCGAGTTGCTGCGTGCGATGATCACGTACGCCGAAACGTCGGCCTGTCGCCACGACCACATCCTTGAGTACTTCGAAGACGCCGCCGAAGAATTGGGTGGCTGCAGCCAGTGCGACAACTGCGTGGCGGCGGCGGAGGGCCGGCTCGGCGACGAGGCGGACGAAGCCATATCGTCGGAGGTGGTGCGCGACGCCCTGTCGGCGATCCGCGGTCTGCCCTTCACGGTTGGCGCCGGCGTCATCTCGAGCTATCTCATCGGCCACGGCTCGAACCAGATCCGCCAGTACGACTGGCAGTCGCGGGACAAGTTTGGCGTGCTGCGCGGCCGGAACGAAGAGTGGGTGCGCCACGTGCTGCGCCGCCTCGTTGCCGCCGGGCTGCTGGCCGTCGGCATCGAGCGCGCAACCCTCAGCATCACGAAACGGGCGGCCGAAGTGATCGCCGGGTCGCGGCCGAACCCGGTGCGCCTGCCGCCCGCGCGGCAGGCGTCGCTTCGCGCTGCGGCGTCATCCGCCGTCGACCTCGCGAGCATGGACGGCGACGATCTGTCGCTGTTCGAGCTGCTGAAGGAGTGGCGCCGCCGCCGCGCTGACGCCGACGGCGTGCCGGCATACGTCGTCTGCCACGATGCAGCGCTCCGCGGCATGGCGGCGGCGCGCCCGGCGTCTTCGGACGACCTCATCGCGGTCAACGGCATCGGGCCGGCGAAGGCCCAGCGCTACGGCGCGCAGATCCTTGCGGAAGTACGGCAGTACGCGGCCGAGCATCCGCGCGCGGAGGCGCCGGGCGGTGAGCGGGCGACCGTGCCGCAGCATCTTCGCGCGGCCCATCCGCTCGATCCGGTGATGATGGAGGACGGGAAGCCACGCAACCTGAGCGAGTACCAGCGCGAGGTGCGGCTCATCCACGCCCGCGCGTTCGAGCGCTGGACGGACGAAGAAGACGAGCGCGTCGTGACGCTCGACGGCGAAGGCAAGAGCTTCGACGAGATCGCGTCGATCCTGCAGCGGCAGCCGAACGCCGTCCGCATGAGGATGGAGAAGCTCGGTCTGCTGGAGCCGGCCGAGGCGGCGCAGCAGGCCTAGCGCCGCGTTCGCGCTACCGCTCGACCGGGAGGTCGTCGCGGTTGCCCCATTCTTGCCACGAGCCGTCGTAGTTCTTCACGTCCGGATAGCCAAGCACGTGCTTCAGGACGAACCAGGTGTGCGCCGCGCGGATGCCCAACTGACAGTGCGCGATGATCTGCTTGTCGGGCGTGATGCCCTGCGCCTCGTACATGGCGCGGAGGTCATCCACTGGCTTCAGGAGATTGTCGCCGGCCGTCGCGTCCGTCCACTCGATATGCACAGCGCCCGGAATGTGGCCGCCGCGCTTCGCGCGCACCGAGCGGCCGTCGTACTCCTCGCGCGAGCGGACGTCCAGCACTGTGCGGCCGGGCGCTTCGGCCGCCGCCTGCACGTCTTGCCACGACGCCACGTTCGCGAGGTTGCGCAGCGCCGGCACAGGATAGTCCGCCGGCGCGGCTACCGTCGCGTCGGCCGTTACCGGCCGCTGCTCCGCGAGCCAGCGTTCGCGCCCGCCCTTGAGCACGTAGCACTCGCCCGGGTGCTGGTAGTAGTCGAGCATCCAGAACCCGCGGATCGCGTACGAGCTGTGGCGGTCACCGTACCAGACGACCGTCATTGCGGGCGTCACGCCGAGCCGGCTCATCAGTGCTGCGTACTGCTCCGGAGTGATGATCTGACCGGATGTATCGTCGCCGTTGATCAGCAGGTCCTGGTGGAAGTCCACCCAAGCCGCGCCGGGGATGTGCACGTCGTCGTAGCTCTCTTTTGCGATGCTCGCTTCGACGACGCGGATCTGCCCGTCGTCCAGATGCTGCTGCAGCCACTCGGTGCTGACGAAGGCGCTCACATCACCACCTCTGGCGCGTCGCTCCGCCCCGATCGCCGCGCCAGCTCTGACATCTCCGACGCCATCCCCGCATCGATCGCCATCAGCGTGCCTTCGCCTTCGGCGAGCAGGACGCCGTTCGCGTCGCGGACCTCGGCGCGCGCTTCGATCAGCCGCGCCCGGTCGCGCACAACCCACGCCTCGATGTGCAGCGGCTGGTCGATCGCGATCGGCTTGCGGAAGCGGACGTTCAGCCGCGCTGTCGCCACCCACTTCGCCCTGTGGTACGCCGCCCAGGCGAGCGACTCGTCGATGAGCGTTGAGACGACGCCGCCGTGCATGCGTCCGGGATAGCCCTGCTGGAAGTCGCACGGCGTGTAGTCGCAGATCGTCCGATCGCCCTCGCGGCGGAACTCCATGTGCAGGCCACATTCGTTCGCGGTGCCGCAGGCGAAACAGAGCCGGGACTGCGGCTCGCGCTTGTCCTCGCTCATGCGGGCGCGAGCACGCTGGCGCGGCCCTCGATCAGCACTTCTCCGCGCTGATTCGCGCACTGGACGGCATACTCTGTGACCTCGCCGCTCTGCTTCGCCTCGCCGGCGCTCGCCGTCACCGTGTCGCCGGGACGCGTCGGCGCCTTGAAGCGCACCTTGAGCCGGCCGCTCGCGAGCCACGCCGGCCCATGGGCAGCAAACATCATGTCGCCGATCAGCGTCAGCACGAGCATGCCATGCGCGATCGTGCCGCCGAATGGCGTCGTCGCCGCGAACGCCGGGTCGACATGGATCGGGTTATGGTCGCCTGAGGCGTCGGCGTAGGCATGAAGCTGCGCCTGCGTCAGCGTCCGCATGACCGGCGCGACGGGGGTGCTCATCTGGCCGCCCCGGGCGCCATGATCGTGCTGCGAGCGCGGACGAGCACCGTCGCCGCGTCGGATACTTCGAACTCGATCACGCTGATCACGATCCCCTGGCGCTCGGAACGCTGGGCCACGCGCGTTGTCATCCGCAGCGGCGCGCCGACCGGCACAAGAGCGAGGTGATCGACCTCCTGGCCGGTGTGGAGCGACCCCTCCGGAAGAGCGATCTGGTCCTGCAGCGCGCTGAGGGCCAGCGCGACAGCGCACAAAGGCGGCGCCGCGTCGCCGTAGGCGTTGCGGTCGCCCGTTGCTTCGAGATAGGCCTCGACATCCGGCTGGCTCAGCCGGAATTCGGTCGCCTGGAACTCATGGCCGCGCGGGAAGGCGGAGATGGAGGTGCGGGCTGCGGCAGTCATCGCCTAACGCTACGTGCCGCCTTCGCCGAATGTCAATCACGCCCATGGATCTTGGCGTGCTCTGTGGATGCTTGCGATGCACTGCGGCTGCGTCGGCGTCGCCTCGACCGTGACTACGCGCGTCTCCGAATCTCCGACTCGTACCCTCTGTGATCTCGGTGCCCTCCGTGGATTGCTCCGGGGTCGATTACACTGGCTTCGAGGTGCCCATCAGATGACCATCGAGGCTAGCACGCGTGACGCCGGGATCGACTTCGAGGCCGTGGAGAGCCCGATCGGCCTCAACTGGTACGACGCCGACCCGAATCTGCAGCAGCTCGTCGAGCGGTTGGCGGCGCCGGAAGACCGCGCCTTCTCTGAGGACCAACTGCGGCGCATGGGCGGCGTGATCGGCGGGCCGGTGGCCGCGCGCGCGGAGATCACCGACAAGCACCCGCCGCAGCTTCAGGCGTACGATCGCGGCGGAAACGAAGTCAACGAGATCATCCACAACAGCTCTGCCATCGAGACGAAGCGCGACCTCTGGGAGAGCGGCTTCCTGGGCCTGCGCTGGACGGCCGCTGTGCGCGGCTCGCGCAGCGGTCACCTGCCCCCGGTCGTCAACACCGGCTTCCTCTACTTCTTGAACCAGGCGGAGACCGGCATGGCCTGCGGCATCGGCATGACCAGCAGCGCCGCCGGCATCATCAACCGCCACGCGCCCGAAGACGTCCGCGAGCGCTTCCTCCCGCATCTCACGACGCTGGACTACGCCGAGGCGTGGGACGGCGCGATGTTCATGACCGAGATCCGCGGCGGCAGCGACCTCGCCAGCAGCGAGTGCAGCGCCGTCAAGACGCCGGAGGGCTGGCGCGTCAGCGGCTCGAAGTGGTTCTGCTCAAACCTCGACGCTGAAGCGATCCTCGCCCTCGCGCGACCGGAGGGTGGCGCAGCCGGACTCGCCGGCCTGGTGATGTTCCTCATCCCGCGGCACCGCGCCGACGGCTCGATCAACGGCATGCGCATCCGGCGCCTGAAGGACAAGCTGGGGACGCGCGCCGTGCCGACGGGTGAGGTCGACTTCGACGGCGCCGAGGCCTACCTGATGGGACGGGAAGCCGCGGCCGAGCACGCGGGCGCGGGCGATGGTCGCGGCGTCAATCGCATGATGGAGATGGTGCAGAGCTCTCGGTTCGGCGTGGCGTTGATGGGGCTCGGCATCATGCGCCGCAGCTTCATGGAAGCCGCTATCTACGCGCACCACCGGCAGGCTTTCGGCCGCCCGATCGCAGAGTATCCGCTCGTGCGCGAGACGCTCGCGAACATGGCCGTGGAGGTGGAGGCGGGCTGTGCGCTCGCCTTCGAAGCGGCGGAGGCGGGAGCGCGGCCCGACGCCGAATCGAAGCGCCTCTACCGCATCCTCGTGCCGCTGGCGAAGCTGCGCTGCGCGAGGCGCGGGCTCGACCTCGCATCGCAGGCGGTGGAGATGCACGGCGGCAACGGCTACATCGAGAACTGGCCCGTGGCGCGGCAGTTCCGCGACGCGCAGTGCCACACGATCTGGGAGGGCACCGAGAACATCATCTGCCTCGATGTGCTGCGCTCGATCGCGAAGGAGCGCGCCGATGAGGCGCTCTTCGCGCGCATCGAGCGGGCGCTCGGCGGCGCGGAGCACCCGTCGCTGGCAGCGACGTTTTCGCAGGTCAGCCGGTCGGTGGACGAAGCGAAGGACGCGCTGGCGTTCATTGCACGCGCGCCCCAGGATGTCCGGCTGCTCCAGGCGCGGCGGGTGGCGGAATACCTCGCCGACGTTGCGCAGGCGGCGCTGCTCGTCGAGGAGGCGGTGTGGGAGCTGGCCGAGAAGGGTTCGGCGCGCAAGGCCGTGGTCGCGCGCTACTTCGTGGAGACCAGACTCGCCGAGCGGCCGCTGCGCGGCATCACGTCGCCGGACCGCACCGTGCTCGACCACTTCGACGCGATCGTCCGCTACCAGCCGATTGAGAAAGGCGCGCTGTAGGCGCCACCGCAGACCCGGCGCCGTCGATCACTGGCGCGCGACGAGCAGGACGATGCCCGCGGTGAGTACCCAGCCGATCAGCGTCAACATGATCGGCGTATCGCGCAGGAGGATATCTTCCGGGCTGCCGCCCTCTCGCCGCGTGTGCACGAGATAGAGGTAGCGGAAGATGCCGTAGAGCACGAAGGGGATCGTCAGCATCATGCTGTGGTTCTTCGGCAGACCCTCGGCGGTGAACGTGTAAAGGCCGTACGCCATCAGCACGGCGGCGGTCACGGTCGATCCCATCTGGTCCAGCAACCCAAGTGAATATTCGTCGAGGATCTTTCGGTGGCTGCCGGCGCCGGATTGCAGCAGCTCCAGCTCCGCCCGCCGCTTGTTGATGCCGAGGAAGAGCGCGCCCAGCGCCGTCACCACGTAGAGCCACGGCGATATCGGCACATCGATCGCCAGCGCGCCCGCCATCGCGCGCAAGACGAAGCCGGCGGCGATCACCATCAGGTCGATCAGCACCACGTGCTTCAGCCGGTATGAGTAGGCGATCATCAGCACGGTGTAGGCGAAGATCACGAGGCCCATCCGCCAGTTGAGCGCGAACGCGGCGGCGTTTCCGGCGACCGCGAGCACGGCCGCCGCCACCCATGCCGTGTTCACCGGCAGCAGCCCCGCTGGGATCGGCCGCAGCCGCTTCCGCGGATGGGCGCGGTCGCCCTCGATGTCGCGGATGTCGTTGATCAGGTAGTCGGCGCTCGAGACCATCGCAAAACAGGCGAAGGCCACGAGCGATTCAAGGAGCTTCGGCACCCACGTCGACGGATCGCCGAGGTGATACTGCTGGCCGACGGAGAAGATGAACGCCAGGAAGACGATGCCGTTTTTCGTCCACTGGCGGGGCCGCATGGCCCGGAGGAGGTACCGAAGCTGGGAGGTGGCGCCGGAGCGCCGGACCTCTGTCGGCGCCCAGTCTGCGGGCAGGGGCGGGCTGGCCGGCAGCGCGGCGTCTTCTTTGGCCATGATGCCGAATCATAACACCTTGCTGGACTGGTGATTGGTGATTGGTGACTGGCGGCTGGTGGCTGGTGGCTGGTGGCTGGTGGCTGGTGACTGGTGACTGGTGACTGGTGACTGGTGACTGGTGACTGGTGACTGGTGACTGGTGACTGGTGACTGGTGACTGGTGACTGGTGACTGGTCGCTGGTTCCGGTGTCGGTTGCTGGTGATTGGCCGGTGGCCGCCCGGAGATCCATCGATCGCGGCGGGCGCCCATCGCGGCCGTAGGGACGAAGCCTTAGCCGCGTCCTCTCCGGTTGTGGTCCGCCACACGTAGGGACGAAGCTTTAGCTCCGTCCTCCCACGGTTGGTGACGGTCGCCGTTACGAGTGGCGTCTTCGTCTTGCGATGGGTGACTTGTCGTGGCTGCTGAGCATCCGCTGCGCCGCCGCGTCAGAGGGGGAGGTTGCTGTGCTTCTTCGCCGGCGTGCTCTCGGTCTTCGTGCGGAGCATCTCGAAGGCGTGGATGATCTTCGTGCGGGTGTCGCGCGGGTCGATGACGTCGTCGACGTATCCGCGTGCAGCGGCGATGTACGGGTTTGCGAAGCGCTCGGCGTAGTCGGCGATGAGCTGCGCCCGGTCGCCTGCCGCATCATCCGAGTCCAGCAGACGCGTCCGGTAGAGGATGTTCACCGCGGGTTCGGGCCCGACCACGGCGATCTCTCCCTGCGGCCACGAGAAGTTCATGTCCGAACGGAGATGCTTCGACCCCATCGCGTCGTAGGCGCCGCCGAACGCCTTCCGGAGGATCACGGTCACCTTCGGCACGGTCGCCTCGGCGTAGGCGTAGACCAGCTTCGCGCCGTGGACGATGATGCCGCCGTATTCCTGCGCCACGCCCGGCAAGAATCCGGGCACATCCACCAGCGTCAGGATCGGGATGTTAAACGCGTCGCAGAACCGCACGAAACGCGCGGCCTTTCGCGAAGAATCGATGTCGAGCACGCCGGCGAGATACATCGGCTGGTTGGCCACGATGCCCACCGGGCGTCCGGCGAGGCGGGCGAATCCGACGACGATGTTCTGCGCGAACTGCGCGTGGACTTCCATGAAGTCCCCGCCGTCGACGATGTGATACACCACCTCGCGCACGTCATAGGGCTTGGCGGAATCATCGGGCACGATGCCCAGAAGGTCATCGGTGCGCCGCGCGACGTCGTCGCCGGTGTCGAGCGCAGGCGCGTCCTCCAGGTTGTTCAGCGGAAGAAACGAGAGCAGACGCCGCACTTCGGCGAGCGTGTCCTCCTCCGTCTCGATGGCGAAATGCGCGGCGCCGCTGCGCGTGGCGTGCGCGATCGCGCCGCCTAGTTCTTCGAGCGAAACCTCTTCCCCCGTCACCGACTTGATCACGTCCGGGCCGGTGATGAACATCTGCGACGTGTTCTGCGTCATGAAGATGAAGTCGGTGAGGGCGGGCGAATAGACGGCGCCGCCCGCGCACGGCCCCATGATCACGGAGATCTGCGGGACGACGCCAGATGCCAGCACGTTGCGCAGGAAGACGTCGCCGTAACCGCCGAGGCTCGCAACCCCTTCCTGGATGCGAGCGCCGCCGGAGTCGTTGATGCCGATGATCGGGGCGCCCGTCTTCAGCGCGAGGTCCATCACCTTCGACATCTTCTCGCCCATCGCCTCGGAGAGTGAGCCACCGAACACTGTGAAGTCCTGCGAGAAGACGAATACGCCGCGCCCATCGATTTTGCCGTAGCCGGTGACGACGGCATCGCCGAGATAGTGCTGCTGGTCGAGCCCGAATTCGGTCGCCCGATGGATCATCAGCTGATCGAGTTCCTCGAAGGTGCCGGGGTCGAGCAGGATGTCGATGCGCTCGCGGGCGGTCAGCTTGCCGCGCTGGTGCTGCGCTTCGATGCGCTTGAGGCCGCCGCCGAGGCGGGCCTGGTCCTTCATTTCGAGCAGCTTGGAGAGGCGCGCTTCGTTTGACATCGCCGGGATCGTAGCAAAGGGATCGTCTACGCGGAACACGGTCTCCGTTCTGTAGTTGCGACCGGGCGATGATGATCGAATCTGGGCGAAGCTTCGCCCGCGTTTGCCGCCGAGCTCGCAGCCGTCGTTACACTTCCCCCATGGCGACCACCACAAGCTCAGAGCACGGCATACGAGCGCTCGTCGCGGCCGTCGGTCAGGGGCCGACGAACGGACGCTACCTGACGCGGGAAGAGGCCCGCTTCGCGCTCGAAGCGATCATGGATGGCGTCGCAACGCCGGCGCAGGCAGGGGGGCTGTTGCTACTGCAGCGCTATCGCAGCGAGGCGCCCGAGGAGCTGGCCGGGTACGTCGACGCCGCGCGGTCCAGGATGTTCCCCTTCGCGCCGGCGGTCGAGGGCATGCTCGACATCGGCAGTCCGTACGATGGGCGCGCGAAACACATCGTGATCAGTCCGGCCGCAAGCGTCGTCGCTGCCGCTGCCGGCGTGCCGGTGCTAATGCACGGCGAGCCCGGCATGGGTCCGAAGGCAGGACTTCCTGTCGGAAGCGTGATCGAGGCGCTCGGCGTCGAAACGAATGCTTCGCCAGACGTGGTTTCGCAGGGGATCGCCTCGTGCGGTCTGGGCTACATCCGGCAGGCGCGGCTTGCGCCGGCGTTCGCTGCGCTGATGCCGCTTCGTGCCGAGCTGGGGCTGAGGAGCCCGTTGCACATGGTGGAGAAGATCTATAGCCCCGGATCGGCGCCGTATCACCTGATCGGCGTCGCCCACATGCCGTATCTGAATCACCTGGCGCCAGCGCTCAGCCAGCTCGGCTTTCAGCGCACGATGGTGGTGCAGGGCATCGAAGGGCACGAAGATGTGACGACGTCTCGCGGCGCGCGCGTCGTCGAGATCGACGAGGACGGCGTGCAGACCGAATGGCGGCTCGATCCGTCTGCGCTCGGACTCGAGCCGGCGAGCGAAGATGACCTCGCGCCCGGAGACGCCGAGCGGTCGGCGCGAATGACGCTGTCTGTATTGGACGGGAGCGCGACGGCGGCGCAGGTGGATCTCGTTGTGGTCAATGCGGCGTTGCGCATCAAGCTCGCCGGGCGGGCGCCCGACCTCGCGTCGGCTCTCGCCTGTGCACACGATGCGATCGCGTCCGGCGCCGCGCGGCAGAAGCTGGACGCCTGGCGGCGGGTAGGCCGCCCGGACTGAGCGCCCGTGCGCACTTACGCGAGCGCGGCGATGCCCCGCGGCACGTGTTGCTGCCACGGATGCGCCTGCTCGAACGCCCGCGCGGCCCGCAGCACGAGCGCATCCTCGTACGCACGGCCCACGATCTGCAGGCCGATCGGCATGCCGCGCCCATCGAAGCCGCAGGGCACCGACGCGGCTGGCTGCCCGGTGAGGTTGAAGGGCTGCGTGAACGGCATCCACCCGAACGGCGGCAGATCCGTCCCGTCGACCTGCGCCGGCGCCTGTCCGATCGGGAACGCCGCCACGGAGGTGACGGGCGTCAGCAGCAGGTCGTACGTGTGATGGAACTCCCGCATCGACTGCCAAAGCGCCATGCGCCGGCCTTCTGCCTTCACCAGGTCGACGCCCGACGTGCGCCGGCCAAACTCAAGGAACACATGCGCGGGATCGTCGAGCAGCGCGAGTTCCGCCCCGCTCAGCTCGCCCAGCCACGCGGCGTCGCTGGCCGCCGCGATAGTGAAGAAGGTGAGATCTGCCGACGGATTCGCGAAGCCCGGTGACGCCTCCTCGACCGTACAGCCCAGATCGGCGAAGCTCCTCGCTGCCAGTTCGCAAGCGGCACGGACCTCAGGATCGACGGGCGCGTAGTCGAAATCGGCCGACCAGGCGACCCGCAGTCCGTCGATGCCCAGGTCAACCTCGCGCAGAAACGAGCCCGGATAGTCGGGGACCGAGAACGGATCGTCCGGCTCGTGCCCGACCATCACATCGAGCGCGAGCGCGGCATCGGAGACGGTGCGCGTGGTGGGACCGCGATGGGTCATCGTCGACCAGCCGCCGGGATTGCGTGCCACGCGGCCATACGTTGGCTTGATGCCGAAGACGCCGCAGAACGACGCCGGAATGCGGATCGAGCCGCCGCCGTCGCTGCTGAGGGCGATCGGGCCGAGCCCCGCGCCCACTGCCGAGGCAGCGCCTCCGCTCGATCCACCCGGCGTGCACTCCGGATCCCAGGGATTCCGTGTGGCGCCGAAGAGGCGGTTCTCGGTCATCGGAATGAAGCCAAACTCCGGCGTGTTCGTCTTGCCAAGATGCACGGCGCCCGCGTCGAGCATGCGCTTCACGACGAACTCGTACCCGGACGCGATGTGGTCCTTGTGCAGGAGCGAGCCCTTCGTCGTCGGCAGGCCGCGCACGTCGAAGAGGTCCTTGACCGAAACCGGGATGCCGTGGAGAAGGCCCAGCTCGTCGCCGCGCAGGACGGCGGCCTCGGCGCCTTTCGCCGCCACCATCGCAAGCTCTGGCGTTACCAGGCAGTAGGCGTTCAGGGTGGGGTTCAGCGCGCCGATGCGGTCGAGCAGCGCGGCGCAGACCTCCACGGGCGACAGTGACTTCCGCCGGATTGCGGCTGCCATCTCAGTGGCGGGCATGAAGGCCAGTTCGTCGTGCATGTGGTACCTCGCGTTCGGCGCCGCGTGTACCGGCGCCGCCATCGATCACACAATCGGTTGCAGTGCGACATGTGTCAAGCGCGGTGGCGGTGCTATGATCGCTGCCATGAAGATCACGCTCGTGCCCTTCGACCGCAACCGCCACCTGCCCGAGGCGGCCGGCCTGCTCGCCGCACGGCACCGCCGCGACCGTGCGCAGGAGCCGTTGCTACCGGAGGCGTACGAGGATGCAGCCGCGTGCCAGGCGGAGATCGAGCGCGCCTTCGACGCGCCAGCCTGGGCGGGCATGGTCGCTGAGGCCGGCGGCGAGGTCGCGGGCTTCGCGATCATGACGCCGCAGGTGACGGCGCAGACGCATTTTCTCGCGAGCTTCTTTCCCCTTCGCGGCGCGACGGCCGGGTACGCCGCGCACGCGGTGAAGGACGGGCTGGAGTACGACGTCTATCGCGCGCTGTTTGCTGAGCTGGCGGATCACTTTGTCTCGCTCGGCTTCTTCGATTTCTCCGTGGCCCTGCCGGCGGCGGACCTCGCATCGCGAGAAGCCTGGGCATCGCTGGGCTTCGGCCGCACGCTGACGTGCGCGATCCGTGACGTCGGGCCGATCGATCGGGCCGGCGCGGCGTCCGTGGAGGTGCACCAGGCGAGCGCGGAGGATGCGGAGGTCATCTTCGCTCTGAACGAGGAGCTGACGCTGCATCACGCGCGCTCTCCCATCTTCAACCCCTTCATCCGCGAGTCCGACGCGAGCAGCCACGACTTTCAGCGCAATCTCCTTGCAGACGCCGCGGCGAACGCCCATTGGGTCGCCTACGAGGGCGGCAAGCCGGTGGCGATGAACACCTTTATGCAGCCGTTCTTTCTTTCGCCGCTGACCGTGGCGGAGCGGACGATCTATCTCTTTCAGGGCATCGTCACGCAGGACGCCCGCGCCGGAGGTGTAGGCAGCGCGGTGCTCGCGAAGGGCGTCGAGTGGGCGCGCGAGCAGGGATACCAACACGTGGCGCTGCACTTCGCGGCGGCGAACCTTCCCGGCGCGAACTTCTGGCAGAGCAGCGGCTTCCGGCCGGTCGAGCACAGCATGCGGCGGCGGCTCGACGACCGCATCGCCTGGGCCAACAAGTAGCGCCAGAGGAGCGGATGATGGTCGGGCCCGCCTACGACATGCGATCGCTGGTGGACGACGTGACGCGCGTCGTGCTAGACGCCACCGACCCTGATGCGCGCTGCGATCGCATCGCGCATCATTTGCGGCGCTGGATGGATGCGGGCGAGCAGCTGCCCGAGGCGTACAGGACGCCGTGCGATGGCGGCGCTTGCGGCCACCTGATCTATCGCGACCCGGCGGGCGAATTCTTCGTAATCTCGGTCGTCTTTCCGACCGGCACCAGCAGCGGCGTGCACTATCACGGCGCATGGGGCGTCATCGGCATCCTCGCCGGGGTCGACGAAGAGACGAAGTACGTCCGCGCGGATGCGCCCGGGACGGTGGCCCCCGGCCAGGGTTGCGAGCTGCAACAGGTCGACAGGATTCGCTCGCCCGCCGGGACGATCTCGTACCTGCGGCCGCCGCATGAGGGCTTCCACCGGGTGCGGGCAGCCGGTGAGGAGACGGGCGTCTCGCTGCACATCCTCGGCGGCTCGCCCGACAGTCACCCCCACTTTGCCTGCAGCCGCGAGACGAAGACGCTGGTCGATTTCCCGATGACCCGCATCATCACGCACCAACCGCTGCTGCGCTAAGATTCAGTCGCGCGCGAGTGCGAGCGCCTACGCTCCACCGGGCCAGGCGATCAGGATAGTGCGCCCGTTTACCCTTCTGCCGCCTCCGACCTCCAACATCCAGAACCCCATTCCCCGCGGTCCCTCGCGTGCGTACGCTACGCGGGTGAGGGGAGCGCGCGTTGTCCTGGTTTGAGCTACTGCTGATCCCACTCGGATTCGTCGTCGGTGCATACGGCACACTCGTCGGGGCGGGCGGCGGCTTCGTCCTCGTGCCGGCGCTGCTGATCATCTACCCGGATGAAGATCCGGCCGGGCTGACCTCGATCTCGCTTGCGGTCGTCTTCTTCAACGCGCTCTCCGGGTCCGCGGCATACGCGCGTCTGCGGCGCATCGACTACCTGACGGGCACGATGTTCGCCGCCGCCGCGATCCCCGGATCGGTCATCGGCGCGTACCTCGTGGGTGTCGTGCCGCGCAACGCCTTCGATGTCATGTTCGGGTTGACGCTGCTGGCGCTGGCGGCGTACACGGCGTGGGCAGCCGGACGCACGGCCGTGATTCGATCGCCGCTGCGTGGCCGTGGCATCATCACGCGGACGATGCCCGGCGCCACGCCAGACGAGAGCTTCCGGTACTCGTACAGCCTCTGGCAGGGCATCGCCTACAGCGCCGGGGTCGGCTTCATTTCGAGCCTGCTTGGCATCGGCGGTGGTGTCGTCCACGTGCCGATCATGATCACGCTGCTGCGGTTTCCCGTGCACGTTGCCGTGGCGACCTCACACTTTGTGCTGGCGATTACTGCCGCCTCCGGGAGCGTCGTCCATCTCACCAACGGCGACCTTGCGGGCCAGAACCTCGTGCGCGCCCTGCTGCTTTCTGCAGGGGTGATCCCCGGCGCGCAGGTGGGCGCGCGGCTGGCGCAAAAGTTCCAGGGGCCGGCCATCGTGCGGTTTCTCGCCGTCGCCCTGCTGGCGCTGGGTATGCGGCTGGTGTACACGGGGGCGTTAGGGTGATGGACGGCCTCATCCCGGCCCCCTCTCCACCGCGTGGAGAGGAGAGTTCGATACCGCAGGTGGTCCGGAGGCCGTGCCGCCCCGTTAGGATGAGGCAGCGTCGCTGCTATATCCCCTACGCTGAAGGCCGGACGGCCTCTGGCGTTCATCGAGGTGCACATGCGCATCGGCGTCCTCACAGGTGGCGGCGATTGTCCCGGGCTCAACGCGGCGATCCGCGCGATCGCCTACCGGGCGTGGATGCTGGGTGACGAGCTTTACGGCTTCCGCGAGGGATGGGCGGGGTTGCTTGGTGACAGCAACGCGCAACTGCTGACGACCGAGCAGATCGCGGGCATCCTCAACCTCGGCGGCACGATCCTCGGTTCGTCACGTACGAATCCCGCGCGCAGCGACGCCGAGATGCGGCAGGTCGAAGACAACCTGCGGCGGCGGGCGATCGATGCGCTCGTGACGATCGGTGGCGACGACACGCTGAGCGTCTCCGCGAAGCTGTCGGAGCGTGGGTTCGGTGTCGTCGGCGTCCCGAAGACGATCGACAACGACGTGCCCCACACCGACTACTGCATCGGCTTCGACTCGGCAGTGGAGGTCGTGGGGGAGGCGCTGGACCGGCTGCACACGACAGCCGAGTCGCACCGCCGGGCGATGGTGGTGGAGGTGATGGGGCGCGACAGCGGCTGGCTCGCGATGGCCGGCGGCATCGCGGGCGGCGCCGACTTGATCATCATCCCGGAAGAGCCGGTGACGCTCGACCGCATCGTCCGGCACCTCCAGCAGCGGATGGAGTCACGCCGGTTCAGCATCATCGTCGTGGCCGAAGGCGCCGCTGTCGCCGGCGCCGAGCCCGCCACGGCGGGAGGAAAGGTCGACGAGTTCGGCCACGCGCAGTTGGCGACGCGCGGCATCGGCACACGGCTCGCGGAGGCGATCGAGGTGCGCACGGGCGTCGAGGCGCGGGTGACCGTGCTCGGCCACGTGCAGCGCGGCGGATCACCATCGATGTTTGACCGCGTGCTGGCGACGCGGATGGGCGCCACCGCCGTCGACTGGGCGCACGAGGGCCGCACCGGCGTCATGGCGGCGGCCCAGGGGCTGGACATCGTGCCGGTGCCCTTCGCCGATGTCATCGGCCACAACCGCCGCGTCGACCGCAGGTTCTACCGCCTCGTGCGCAACTTCGCCATCGCGGGCGAAGGCGAGTCGTACGGTGCCGGGCATAGCGCTGGGAAGTAGCGTGCGGTCGGCCGGATGAACGGCATCGCTTTGCGGTGCATCGCGATCAGGATGAGGGGCGCTTAGAAGTAGTTGGCGGTGATGCCGCCGTCGACAACGAACTCCGTGCCCGTCATCCACGACGACTCGTCTGATGCCAGATAGAGCGCGGCGTAGGCGATGTCCTCGGGCAGGCCGAAGCGGCCGAGCGGGATGCGGTTGAGGCGCTTCATCTTCTCCTCCTCGCTCGGAAAGAGGTCCGCGAGCAGCGGCGTCAGGATCGGGCCGGGGCAGATCGCGTTCGCGCGCACGTGGTCGCGCCCGAACTGCACCGCCAGCGACTTTGTCAGCGCGAGCACGGCGCCCTTGCTTGCGGTGTAGGCATCTTGCGGCACGGTGCATCCCACGAGCGCGACGAACGAGGCCACGTTCACCACGGACCCGCCGCCGACGCGTACAATCTCCGGGATGCCGTACTTGCAGCAGAGCATCACCCCCTTGAGGTTGACGTCCATGGTGCGCTGGTACGTCGCTTCGTCCATCTCCAGCACGCCCCGGTCGTCGTCGGGGAAGATGCCGGCGTTGTTGTACAGCACGTGCAGCGCGCCGTAGCGTTCGACGCCGGTCTGCACCCACGACCTCACATCGGCCGCGTTCGAGACGTCACCGGCGAGCGGCAGCATGCTGCCGCGCGCTTGTTCTGCGACAAGCGCCGCCGTCTCGTCGAGCCCGGCGCGCGTGATGTCGACGCCGATGATGTTGGCGCCCTCGCGCGCGAACAGCACCGCGGCTACGCGCCCCATGCCGCTGCCGGCGCCGGTGATCAGCGCGGTCTTGCTCTCAAGTCGCATCGTCCTCGATCCGATCCTCCGCGCGCGATCACTCGCCCGGGGCGGCGCCGTTTCTATCGCCGAGACCGCAATCCGGCCGCCGCTGTCGCGAGACCCCCGGCCGCCAGCAGCAGCCCCAGTCCCGCGAGATAGATATTTCGGTCTCGGCCGCTGCCGCCAGCGTTCGGGAAGGCGGTCACCGATGTCGTCGGCTTCGACGGCCTGGGCGTCGGCGTCGATCCCAGCACGCTGTTCACGAACGTCGGCGTCGGCGAGCGTCCGCTGGCGGTCGTGGTTGATGTGCGCCGCGGTGTCGACGTGGCGACGGGCGTGCTCGAAGAGCTGCGGCGCACCGTCGTCGTCTCGGTGGGGAGTGGCGTGATGCTGCCCTGTCCCTGCGGGGTGCTGCTCGGCGTGCCCGGCGTTCCCGTGACGGCGATCGTCGGCGTTGCGGTGTTGGCGGTGGAGGTGGGCGTCGCCGTCCCAACCGATGTCGGTGTTTCGGTCGGTGTCCCCGGCGTCGCGCTGCCCGTGGGCGTCAGCGTCTGAGTCGGTGTCGCGGGCGTCGCGCTGCCTGTTGCCGTTGACGTCTCAGTCGGCGTGCTGGTGTTTGCGGTGCCCGTGGGCGTCGCCGTGAGCACTGCCGTCGGCGTCGCCGTCGCTGATGCGGGCGCTGTGGAAGTGGCGGTGGTCGTCGCGGATGCGGCGGCCGTACCTGTTGCCGTCGATGTCGACACGGAAGTGCCGGTCGCCGTCGCCGTCGATGTGTTCGCCGGCGTCTCCGTCGAGACCGGCGTTGCCGGAGTAGGCGTCGCGGTCGAGACAGACGTCGGCGTGCTCGTGGCCGGCGTGTGGGTGACTTCCGCCGTGTGCGTCGTCTGCGGCGACTGCGTTGTCTGCGGCGTGTGCGTGGTGGCGGGCGGTGTATGCGTGGTGCCCGGCGTGCGCGTGGTGTTCGGCGTCTGCGTGGTGCCGGGTGTGTGCGTCGTGTTCGGCGTCTGCGTGGTGTTCGGCGTGCGTGTGGTGCCGGGCGTGTGCGTGGTATTCGGCGTGCGTGTGGTGCCGGGCGTGTGCGTGGTGGCGGGGGCGGTGTGCGTCGTCGGCGGCGACGCGCTCGCTTCCGGCGATTGCGTCGGGTAGGCGCTGCCGCTCGCCGTGCCGTGCCCGGTCAGCGCTGAGCCGACGAGCACGCCTCCCGCCAGCGCGACAGCGGCGCCGAGCCCGATGGTGAGTGCGCGTGGCGAAATCGAGAATGACATACAGTTTCCTCCCTGCATGGCGCGCGACGCCGGCCGATTTCAGGGCGCAATGGTTGCGCGTGATCCGGGCATCGCTGTCGTGAGCGCGAGTATGACTGGCGCCGTGGCGCGGACTCAGGCGATGGGCGAGGCGGGGGACGGCCCGCGCACCTGTTCGTACGCTCGACCGGCCCATAGTACAGAAGTTTCATCCCAGCGTCTGCCGACAAACATGATCCCCACCGGCATTCTCCCGGAGGTGAGCCCGCAGGGCACCGATATTGCCGGCTGGCCGGTGAAGTCGAAAATCACGGTGTTCCGCACCAGTGCCGCCGAGGGGTCGTGCAGCTTCGATTCCGCGATGGTTGGCGTGGCGACCGGCACGGTCGGGAGCGCCAGGACATCGACACCCTGGAGAGCCAGGTCGGCTTCCCCGCGCCGCGCCTGCTGCATCAGACGAAGGCCGTTCGCGTAGCCAACCGCCGGCACGCGGGCGCCGATGGCGAGCAGCGCCGCCACCTGCGGGCCGTAGTCTGGTGCGTGAGCCGCCAGGTTGTCCGCGTGATAGGCGGCGGCTTCCACAAGCATGATAGCGTTCACGGCGTCGAAGTAGGCATCGAAGCGGGCGTAGTCCACCTCCGACACCGAGGCGCCGGCGTCGCGAAGGTCGTCGATCGCGCGCCGGACCAGCGATGCGATCTCCGGGTCGACGCGCTCGCCGAAGAATTGCTTCGGCACGCCGATGCGCAGTCCCGCCGGCCCCCGTTCGATGTGCTTCAGCCAGTCTGGTACCGGCACGCGTTCCGTCGAGGGGTCAAGCTCGTCGTGACCACTGATCGCCTGGATCACGATGGCGGCGTCGCGCACGGTGCGCGTCAGCGGCCCGGGATGGTCGAGCGACCACGAGAGCGGCACGGCGCCGTGCAGGCTGGCGCGGCCGTACGAGGGCATCATCCCGACGCACCCGCACAGCGCGGCGGGGACGCGGATGCTGCCGCCGGTGTCGCTGCCCAGCGTGGCGAACGCCATGCCGGTGGCTGTGGCCACGCCGGACCCACCGGAGGAGCCGCCGGGTACCCGTTCCGTATCCCACGGGTTGCGGATGGTCCCGTAGTGGACGTTGTCCGAGGTGCACCCGAACGCCCACTCGTGCATGCCGAGCTTGCCGACGCTGATCGCACCCGCACGGGCGAGCTTGTCGACGACGGTCGCGTCGTAGTCCGGAATCCAATCTGCGAGCAGCTTGGAGCCGGCGGTGGTGCGGATGCCCCTGGTGGCGAACAGATCCTTGATCCCGACAGGGACGCCGTGCAACGCACCGCGATAGGCCCCGGAAGCGATCTCGCCTTCGGCTTCGCGGGCACGCGCCATTGCCTGCTCGGCCGTGATCGTCATGTACGCATTCAGGCGAGGATTCAACTCTTCGATGCGCGCCAGCACGGCCTCAGTCGCTTCGACGGGGCTCACCTGCTTCGTGGCGATCTTCGCCGCTATCTCTTCGAGGGTCAGCATGCAGAGGTCGGTGGCTGTCGTCATGTGCGTGCCTTTCGGAGCGTGCTCGTCGCCGCTGCCATCGTCGGACCAGAGACATCGGACAGCACGATCAAACCAGCAGCGGCGGCGGAGAGCAAGCGCGCTCAGCGGGCGCGCAGGCGGTCGAGCAGGAGCGGCAGCGCCTCGCCCGCCGCCGCCCGCATAGACACGAGCGCGAGACCGGAGAACGGCGTCGCCTCGGGATTCACCTCGATCAACACGCCGTCGCGCTGGAGAACCACCTCCGGGAACCAGGCCGCCGGCGTCACGCTCGCCGAGGTGCCGGCGATCAGCATGCAATCGGCGCGCTCGGCCTGCCGGTAACATTCGGCGAGCGCGGCCTGCGGGATCGGCTCGCCGAACATCACCGTATCGCCCTTCAGGATGCCGCGGCAGACCGGGCAGGCGGGCGGCAGCTCGCTGAGGTCTATCTCCTCGAATGGCCAGCGGCCGCCACAGTCGATGCAGCGGATCTTCGTGCGGTTCCCGTGGATCTCCGTCACCGCCACGCTGCCGGCCGCGAAGTGCAGGTTGTCGATGTTCTGGGTGATCGTGTGCCGCAGGATGCCGTCGCGCTCGAGTTCGGCGAGCGCATGGTGCGCCGCGTTCGGTTTCGCGGCCGCGAGGGCGCGCGCGAATTCGTCGCCGCCGCCACGCCGTTCGAGCATGCTCAGCCAGCCACCGGAGAGGTCCTCCATGAAGCGGGCATATCCGTCCATCGGCGGCTCGCCGCGCGTGGTCCAGAGGCCGCCGGCGCCACGAAAGGGCGGGATGCCGCTTTCGACGCTGATTCCGGCGCCGACGAGCGCAATCGCATAGCGCGCCGACGCCAGCGCGTCAGCGGCGCGATCGATATCGTCGGAGAAGACTGCATTCATATGCTGGCCTGCTCTTGGCATCCTTGAACCGGGTAAGTCTCGCTGGGCACGGCCTCACCCCCAAGGCCTTCCACCGCGTGGCGGGGAGCTCCCACATGTATTGCTTTGCGATAGATCGACATCACGAGATCCTCATCCGGCTCGATCCCCTCTCCTCTTGTGGGAAAGGGGTCGCCGAAAGGCTGGTCGAAGACTCGCCGCGGAGAGGGTGAAGGCCCCGCACACGCGCCCAAAGCGGCATCCGAAGATCGCTGCGACTCCGCATGCTATCGCACCTGCCACAACGGAGAGGGGGGCGCTCGAACAGCGCCCCCCTCGCGGTAGTCCCGATGCTTCTCGGTCGATCTTAGCCTGTTTCGGGGATGGTCTCGTGTCCGTTCGAGAGCGGGGCGCCGCACTCGCTGCAGAGGGCCGCCTCGGTGTTGCGCGTCTGGCATTCGAGGCAGCGCGCTGGCAACGGGTCGAGGTCGAGCCCGGCGCCCACGATGAACTGCCGCACCAGCGGATGTGTCTCGTCGAGTTCGCTGATCGTCACTTCACGGATGTCGGTCACCGTCTTGTATCGCCGCATGAGGCCGTTCTTCAGCATGTACGAGATGGCGTTCGATTTGTCCGGGTCGTTGCCTGGCACGCTGTTCCTGGTGTCGCGTGACCACTGGTCGATCAGCTTGATCGTCCAGAAGCCCGTCGGCGGCGTCGCCCGCTTCATCATCAGGGCGATCGCTTCCACCGGCCCCAGCAGCGCCTCGCCCGTGACGCCCTGCTCGGGTTCCAGGTGGTCCGCTTCGCCGGCCGCCGCCACGAGGTCCTGGCTGATCGTCCCCGGCACGCCTGACACGATCACCCGCTTGTCGAAGCGGTTCTTGATCCAGGTGATCACCCGGATGTAGTCGGAGTCGCCCGTCATCAGGACGTAGGTGGTCACCTGCGGCCGGTCGAGCGCGGTCTCCATGATGTCCATGAGCATGTGCAGGTCGGCCGAGCTCTTGACGCGCTCCTGGCCGTCGCGCACAAAGCGGCGCACCGGGATGTCCCGCGCGGCGATGCCCGCCACGTCCAGCCCGCGCCTCACCCACTGGGGGTGCTCATTGAAGTCGGCGTAGGCCATGGCTACAGAAACGCGGCCGTGCTTCCTTGCTTTTTCTATCCATGCCGAGACGTTTGGTTCGATTTGGTAGACGTTCAAATAGCTGTACCGAATGTTCTCGAGGTCGATAAATAGCCCTACTTCTCCTGTGCCCACTCCCTGCATATGCGCTCCTTTCCGGGGAGGGAATACCGCCGCCAATCGTACCACGATCGACCGCCCCCGCCTGCCGAATGAACCATTCGCGCGCCCGCTCGTACCTTCAGTAGCGCGTTGGATCAGTAGCCGGCGCAATACGGATGGCATAAGATCCGGACGCCAAACTGTTACAATGGACGTAGCGCAGTGATGCAACCGCGCGAAAGAAAGAGGTTCGACGCACATGGCCGCAACTGCCAAGACTCTGCTTCTGATGGGGGTGCTGACGGGCCTCCTCGCC
Source organism: Dehalococcoidia bacterium (assembly GCA_038227375.1). GTDB lineage: Bacteria > Chloroflexota > Dehalococcoidia > DSTF01 > JACRBR01 > JALYKW01. Next base: position 56,866 of record JBBRPY010000001.1, on the reverse strand, counting down.
GGATTGGGGTACCTGTTTCTCGGGGGTTTGCCCGGGCTGATCTTCTTCGTCGCTATCGCCGCCGCCTTCAATCTCTTCGCCTACTGGAAGTCCGATTCGCTGGCACTGCGGATGGCGGGCGCACGCGAAGTGACGCCGGCCGAGGAGCCGCGCCTCCACCGCATCGTCGAGGAGGTGACGTCGCTCACGACGCTCCCCAAGCCCCGGGTCTACGTCGTCGACAACCCCTCGCCGAACGCCTTCGCGACGGGCCGCAATCCGAAGCACGCCGTCGTCGCCGCCACGACCGGCATCATGAGCCTGCTGGACGACCGCGAACTGAAGGGCGTGATCGCCCACGAGCTGGGGCACGTCGGCAACCGCGACATCCTCATTGGGGCGATCGCGGCGATCCTCGCCGGGGCGATCGCCTGGATTACGCAGAGCATGATGTTCGGGATGCTGTTCGGCGGCCGCCGCAACAACGAGAACACGCTGCTTTCGCTGCTCGCAATCGTGCTGATGCCGATCGCCGCGTCGATCATTCAGCTCTCGATCTCCCGCACGCGCGAGTACGAGGCGGACAAGACGGGCGCGAAGACGACACACGACCCGGAAGCGCTCGCCGACGCGCTGTCGAAGCTGGATCAGGGCGCCAGAATGCGCCCGATGCAGGTGAACCCGGCGGCGGCACACATGTTCATTGTGAACCCGCTCGCCGGCCTGAAGGGCGCCAACTTCTCGGGCTTGTTCAGCACCCATCCCCCGATTGAGGAGCGCATCAAGCGCCTGCGCGAGATGGCACGCACGGGGTACTAAGCGGCACTCATGCGTGCACCGCGAGGTCCGGAGCGCTCGAGGTCACGCCATACGCTTCGAGGGTGGCGATCTGCTCGTCGCTCAACCCCAGCAGGTCGCGCAGCACCCAGCGGTTGTGCTCGCCGAACATCGGCGGCGGCGTGCGCACGTGGGCAGGGGTACGCGACAGGCGCCAGACCTGGCCGTCCATATCCCATGTGCCGGCGTCGGCTTGCGTGACGCTCTCCCAGAACCCGCGCGCCCGCAGGTGCGGGTCTTGCATGAGCCGCTGGATCTTCAGCACGGGCGCCGCGCTGACGCCCGCGAGCTGCATGAGCTGCGCCGCCTCGTCCTGCGACCGCCCCGCCGTCCAGGCGCCGATGATCGCATCGAGCTCGGCCTGATGATGATGCCGTGAGACGACGTCGGCGAACCGCGCGTCGCGCGCCAGCTCCGGCAGGCCGAGGACGCCGCAGAGCGCGGCGAAGTCGGCGTCGGAGCCGACGGAGATCGCCACCCACTCGTCGGTGCCCATGCACGGGTAGACCCCTTGCGCCCGTGACACGTGCCCATTGCCGAGGCTGCGGCCGGTACTGCCATCCATCTGATACGCCAACACGTACTCCCCGATCGTGCCGATCATCGCCTCCCACTGGGCCACCTCGACGTGTTGGCCCTCGCCCGTCGCGCGCCGGTGGTGCAGCGCGGCCAACGCCGCGGCGGCGGCGATGGCGCCGGCGTTCGGGTCGCCGTAGGCGATCGGCGACTTGTGCGGCTCCTCGCCCTCGTATCCGCTGATTGACGCGAGGCCCGCGAGCTGTTCGACGTTGGTGCCGTAGGCGATGTGATGGGATTCCGGCCCGCTCTTCCCGTGGCTCGGCATCGATACGAGGATGATGTCGGGCTTCACCGCGCGCAGGTCGTCGTAGTCCAGCCGCAGCTTGCCGAGCACGTCCGCGCGGTAGTTCTCGAACACGAGGTCGGACTGCGCCACCAGCCGCAGCGCCAGCTCGCGCCCTCGCTCGCTCTTGAGGTCGAGGGTGCAGCCGTACTTATTGCGATTGTTGTGGTTGAAGTAGGCGGACTTGTTCCACCAGCGCTCGGTCTTGCCGCCGAGAAAATGCAGCGACCGCAGCATGTCCCACGAGCGCGCGGATTCTATCTTGATCACCTCCGCGCCCATGTCGGCGAGCAGCCGCGTGGCGCACGGGCCGGCCCAGACCATCGTCAGGTCAACGACGCGTATCCTGGCGAGCGGCAGTTCGTTCATGCCGATGAAGTCTTCCTTCGACGCGCTCATACGATGCCCGCCCGGGCGAGCAAGGTGACGTCGCGCTGGCTCAGCCCCAGCAGCGTGGTCAGCACCGTACTCGTGTGCTCGCCGAGCAGCGGCGCGCGCCGAGGCTCCGCCGGCGTGCCGCTCATCCTGGCGGGCGGGCCGGGATAGCGCATGGCGCCGGCGCCGGGATGCTCGATCTCTCGCCAGAAGCCGCGGATGTCGAGGTGCTCCGACGCGAGCAGGTCCGCCACTGTGTTCACCGGCGAAATCGGCGCGCGATGGCGGCCCGCGCGCTCGTAGGCTTCCGCGCGCGTCACGCCGGCAGCCCAGACGAACATCTCCGCCGAGAGATCATCGTCGTTGCGCAACCGCGCCCGGTTGTCGGCAAAGCGCTCGTCGTCCGCCATCCACTGCAGATCGAGCGCCTCGACCAACTGCGGCCAGTTCTTCGGCATCGCGTGGATGCCGATGTGGCCATCGATGACGGGATAGATGCCGACCGCGGCGGAGGCAAAGTTGCCCCGCCGCAGCAACAGCGTCTCTGCCTTCCGGTAGGCGAAGTCCGGCAGATAGATCTCCAGGATCGACGCCTGCACCTCCATGCCGGCGACGTCGACGTGCTGGCCGGCGCCGTTCGCCCTGGCGTCCCAGACCGCCGTCAGCGTGGCGCCGAACGCCCACGTGCCGGTTTGATACTCCGCTTGGTAGCCGCCGTTCTGCAGCGGCTCGCGGCCGGCGTCGCCGGTCAGCCAGTGCTGGCCGCCGCTTGCGTACGAGGTGAGGTTCGTCGCGCGCCAGTCAGCGTAGGGGCCCGATTGCCCGAACGCCGTCACGGCTATCGTGGCGACGGATGCGTTTTCGGCGGCGAACACATCATGCGACAGACGCAGCCGCGCGAGATCAGACGGACGCAGGTCGTGGACAACGGCGTCGCAGCGCGCGGCGAGCCGCAACAGCAGGGCGCGGCCGCTCGCCGTCTCGATGTCGACGGTGATGCCACGTTTGCTCGTGTTCAGCCACAGGAACAGCGCGCTCTGATCCCGGTCGGGCACGCCGTCGGGGAAGCGCCCGTGCCCGCGCGAAGGATCGCCGATGCCCGGGCGCTCGACCTTGATCACGTCGGCGCCGTAATCCGCGAGCAGCTTTGTGCTCCACGGCCCTGCCACGCCGGACGTGAGATCGAGGATGCGCATCGAGCCGAGCGGTCCGGTCATGCGGGGTTGCGCTTGGGCGCGCTTCGCGGCGGGGCGGACGTTTCGGAGCACTGGCGCCTTTGACGTGACGGCCAGTTTGGGCCTGATTGTCGCACTTGCTGCTGCTCCTCGCTGCGCTCCCGGCCACATCCTATCGCACCGTCCCGCCGCTCTTGCGATGCGCGGGGCGTCTGCGGTTATACTGCGCCCAACTTCGAGGGAGTGGTGGCGACGATGGCGCACATGGTGGGATGCAATCCGTTTCCGTCGGGCACGAATCGCCCGCAGGGTGATCGTATCGCCGCCCGAAGCCTGTCGTCGCGAAGCACGCCGTAGCCCGCAGCTACCCCGGACGCGAAACGCAGGCCCACCCCGGTGGGCCTTCTTGTTAGCCGCCGCAGTTCGCGGCAGGAGGAACAGCGATGATCGAAGGCAAGCTCGTTCAGCTCCGCGCGCACGAGATGACCGACCTCGAACGGTACGCGGCCTGGTTCAACGACCCCGACGTGACGCGCTTCGTGGGGAAGCGCTACCCGCTGTCACTGCTCGCCGAAGAAGCATGGCTCCGCGAGAACACCGGCAAGCCGCTCTCGTACGACCGCGTGCAGTTCGCCATCGACACGCGAGCCGGCGTGCACATCGGCAGCATCGGCTTCAACCAGACGTTCCCTGAGGACCGCCGCGCCGTCCTGGGCATCGTCATCGGCGACAAGGCGTATTGGTCGAAGGGGTACGGCGGCGACGCCATGCGCACGCTTCTGCGCTTCGGCTTCGAAGAGATGAACCTCTACCGCATCGAACTGACCGTCGACGCGCGAAACGCGCGGGCACTTGCCTGCTACCGGAAGTGCGGCTTCGTCGAGGAAGTCCGGATGCGCCAGGGGCACTTCAGCGAGGGGGCGTATCACGACGGGATCTGGATGGGCATTCTGCGCGACGAGTGGGCAGCGCAGCAGACTGAATTACAGGCGGCGCCGTGATCGCCGGCAAGCTCGTGAACCTGCGCGCCCGGGAGTTCGGCGACGCCGAGCGCAACGCCCGCTGGAGTAGCGACCGCGAGTTGCTGGCGCTGACGGGCCACCGCTACCCGCAGTCTCTGGCGGCGATTAAGCCGGCGGTCCGGGGCTACGCATCCGAGCCGCTGTCACACGCAGACCCACGCTTCGCGATCGAGACGAAGGACGGCGTGTACATCGGCAATATTCGGTTGTCCGACGTGTCGAGCGACGATCGGCATGCCCAATTGTCCATTATGATCGGCGAGCGCTCCTACTGGTCTAAGCGCTACGGATCCGATGCTGTCCGCACGCTGCTGCGGTTCGCCTTTCGGGAGATGAATCTCCACCGCGTGGAGCTCTATGTCTATGCCACGAACGCGCGAGCGATCGCCGCCTACCAGAAGTGCGGCTTCGTACAAGAAGGCATCCGGCGGCGTGCGTACTACTCCCGCGGCGTATGGGTGGACGTGATCGTGATGAGCGCATTGGCCTGCGAATGGTCGGAGGAGGCGCGATGATCGCGGGCAAGCTCGTGGACCTGCGCGCGCCGGAGATGGGTGATCTCGCCCGGAACACCCGCTGGATCAACGACCGGGAGGTGACGCAGTTTCTTTCCGTGCGCTACGAGCTCTCGAGCGCCGCGGAGGAAGCATGGCTGCGGGACGTCGTCTCGGCGCCCATGTCGTTCGAGAGGCCGTTCTTCGCGATCGAGACGAAGGACGGAGCGCACATCGGCAACACCAATCTCTTCGATGTCCGACCTGAAGATCGTGTGGCAGAAATGGGCATCATGATCGGCGAGAAGCCCTACTGGTCTCGTGGCTACGGCTCTGATGCGGTCCGCACGCTGCTGCGCTTCGCCTTCGACGAGATGAACCTGCACCGCGTTCAGTTGTTCACATACAGCTTCAACCACCGCGCGATCGCGGCGTATCGGAAGTGCGGATTCGTCGAGGAAGGCCGGCGTCGCGGCGCCCGCTACCGGCAGGGCCGCCATCACGACTTCATCGTCATGGCCGTGCTGCGTGACGAGTGGCGCCTTCGCCCGGATGCTTGAGGGCAGGCTCGTCAACCTTCGCGCGCACGAAGCCGGCGACGCCGTGCTGCTGCACAAGTGGATCAACGACCGCGAGGTCACGCGCTTCCTCGGCGCGCGCTACGAGCAGTCGCTGGCGTTTGAGGAAGCGTGGATGCGAACACGCGCGGAGACGGCGCCATCGCTCTCGGCTGCGTACTTCGCGATCGAGACGAAGGCCGGCGCGCTCATCGGCAACATCGGCCTGCACGACGTGTCTGCGGAAGACCGCTCCGCGTGGTTGGGCATGATGATCGGCGAGAAGGAGCACTGGTCGCGCGGCTACGGCAGCGATGCGCTGGCCACGCTGCTGCGGTTCGCCTTCGAGGAGATGGGGCTGCACCGAGTCAGCCTCGATGTGTACGACTTCAACGCGCGGGCGCGCGCCGCCTACCGAAACTGCGGCTTCGTAGAGGAAGGCCGGCGACGCGGCGCGCGGTACCAGGGCGGCGCCTACCATGACGTCGTAGCGATGTCGTTGCTCCGCGCGGAATAGGGTGGCGGCGACTGAGCGCGGCGCGTCTGCAAGCACATCTCCACCGCGTGGGTACGGGAGACTAGTTCAAGCGAGGGCTGCGATAGCCCAGCCTCCAGCCTCTAACGTCCAAACAGGTATCCTCCCCCTGGAGGCAGTGCATGGCGATTACGGCTGTTCTGTTCGACCTCGGCGATACCCTCTGGCACTTTCCGGAGCTGCCGCCCGCGATGCAGATCCGCACGGAGACCATGCGCCGCATCGGCAGCCTGCTCCAGACGTGGGACGTGCCGCTGGAAGGAGAGTTGCGCTTCCTCGGCCGCGAGATACGGTTCGGGGTCGAGAGGGCCGACCGTGCGGCGTACGAGGGCGATTGCGTCAGCCCCGACTTCAACGAGGTCGTGCGCGGCATCGCTGCCGGGATGGGCCTGGAGATCGATTACGAGCAAGCGACCGCGCTGTGGGACGCCTGGAACCTCGGCGGCCTCGCCCTCGGCCGGACGATGTTCGAGGACGCGTTTGCGACGCTCGATTGGCTGCGCGAGCATGGTCTTCGCATTGGCTGCGTGACCAATCGCGTCTTCGGCGGCCCACGCTTCGCCGAGGAGCTGCGGGAGCTGGGGCTCGACCGCTACTTCGAATCGACATCCGTCTCGTGCGACATGGGGTACATGAAGCCCCATCCGAAGGCGTTCCAGTACGCGCTCGACGAGATGCACATCCAGGCGTCGGAGACGGCAATGGTGGGCGACTCGCTGCGCGCGGACGTCGCCGCATCGCAGGCGCTGGGGATGACGGCGATCTGGCGGCGCGTACGGAAGAAGGACCGCCCGCACGAGGCGGAGCAGGTGGGCGAAGTGCCCGCCGACACGCCGGCAACCCGTGCCCAGACGGGACGCGCGCTCGGCGAGTACGCGGGCGGCGAGGGCATCACGCCGGACTTCACCATACACACGCTGCGCGAACTGAGGGACCTTCCGACCTTCGCTGTTTGAGCTGCGCTGAACGCAGAAGCCGCCGTTCGCGCGCTGCTGCTATCCTCACCTATTACATGCGCGCATGTACGGATCGAAAGGGAGCGTAGTGGCGAAGAAACGAGTGCCCAAGGGCCCGGCCAGCTCTGGCGAGACGCAGGATGCATCCGCAAGCGCCGCTGAGAAGCCCTGGGGCGGCAGGTTCGAGTCGCCCACCGCTCTCATCGTCGACCTGTACACGTCGTCCATCGACATGGACGAGCACCTGCTGGAAGCCGACATCGAGGCCTCGATCGCGCACGCGATGATGCTCGGTCGTCAGCGCATCATCCCCGAGCAGGACGCCGACCGCATCGTCCGCGGGTTGACCGAGATCATGGAGGAGCACGAAAGCGGCGCCTTCGATCTAGACGAAGGCCTTGAAGACGTGCACATGAACGTCGAGGCTAGGCTCACCGAGAAGGTAGGGCCGGTCGCCGGCAAGCTGCACACGGCGCGTTCTCGGAACGATCAGGTCGCCACCGACTTCCGCATCTACGTGAAACAGAGCTGCCAGCTTGCGCTGAAGGCGCTGATCGTCCTGCAGGAAGCATTTCTGACGCTCGCGGAGGCGAATGTTAACGTCGTCATGCCAGGCTATACGCACCTCCAGCGCGCCCAGCCTGTCCTCTTTGCGCACCACATGCTTGCCTACGTGGCGATGTTGGGTCGCGACATGCAGCGCTTCTCGCTGGCGTTCGACATGGCTGATTCGCTGCCGCTCGGCAGCGGCGCGCTGGCCGGGGTGCCGTATCCGATCGACCGCCAGTACGTGGCCGAGCAGCTCGACTTCGCCCGCATCAGCGACAACAGCATTGACGCTGTTGGGGATCGTGACTTCGTGGTCGATTACCTGAGCGCGGCGGCGCTGACGATGGTGCATGTCTCGCGCCTCGCAGAGGAGCTCGTGCTCTGGTCGAGCGCGGAGTTCGGGTTCATCCGGCTGCCCGACGGGTTCGCGACCGGCTCGAGCATCATGCCGCAGAAGAAGAATCCGGATGTCGCCGAGCTGGCACGCGGGCGCACGGGTAGCGTTGTCGGCGGCCTGATGAGCATGCTAATGACGCTGAAGGGGCTGCCGCTCGCCTACAACCGCGATCTGCAAGAGGACAAGCCGCCGCTGATCGCCGCGGAAGCGACTTTGATGTCGACCCTTAGCACGCTGTCGGCAATGCTTCCGGGGATCGAAGTGGACGCCGAGCGTGCGCGAGACGCTGCAACCGCAAACTACTCGCTCGCCACCGATCTCGCCGATTATCTGGTCCGCAAAGGACTGCCGTTCCGTGAGGCACACACAGTGGTCGGGAAGCTCGTACGCCATGCGGAGGAGCAGGAGACGCCGGACCTGGCGCAGCTGCCGCTCGAAGAACTGCGGCGGTTCTCACCGCTGTTCGCCGAAGACGCCCGCGCGATCGACGTGATGTCGTCGATCAACTCGCGCGACGTGGCCGGCGGCACCGCCCCCAAACAGGTGGCTCAGATGCTGAAGACCTGGCGAGAGCGCATCGACGGATGGCTGTCGGCGGAAGGTGACGCCGAGGAGCCGGGCGCATGACGCCGATAAGGCTCGCGCCATCGATCCTCACGGCGGACTTCGGCCACATCGCCGACCAGATCCGCGCCGCAGAAGCGGGTGGCGCCGACTACATTCACCTCGATGTGATGGACGGACACTTCGTCCCGCCGATCACATTCGGGCCCCTCGTCGTGGAGGCCGTGCGCAAGGCTACCAAGCTGCCGATCGATTTGCACCTGATGATCGAAGCGCCGGAAACGCAGTTTGCCGCGTTCGTCGATGCCGGGGCGGACATCATCAATTTCCACATCGAAGCATCGGTCCACGCCGACCGCCTGCTGCGCTCCATCCACACGATGCGCAAGCGCGCCGGCATCTGCATCAACCCGGCGACGCCACTGAGCGCGATCGAGGACGTGCTCGACATCGTCGACCAGATTGTCGTGATGCTGATCAATCCCGGCTGGGGCGGCCAGAAGCTGATCCCGGCGACGCTCGAAAAGGTGCGTCGGTTGCATTCCCTGCTGATCGAGCGTGGCCTCTCGCCGGACATCGAGGTGGACGGCGGCGTCAAGGCGAACAACGTTGCTGCCTGCATCGATGCCGGCGCGGGCGTGCTCGTCTGCGGTTCCTCGACGTATAACAGCGAGTCGTCGCCCCAGGCCAGCTTGCGCGCGCTGCGGAAGGCCGTCGAGCAGGTCACCGCGTAGACAGCGCCTGATCAAGGTCGGATTCCGACGTCAACGTCCGCGCTTCTTCTACGAACTGACGCAGCGAATCGCTGCCGGCGCGCAGTCGCGCGAGCTTCGGCCCGATCGGGTCGATCGATCCGGCGCTGTCGGCGTACGATCCGTGAAACGCAAAGTAGGCCTGATTGAGCCTGCGGATGTTGAAGCCGTTTGCGGCGAGGAACTGACGTTTCTGTTCCATCCGCCGCTCGGCCTCGTCGATGTTCCCGGCCGCGAGCAGCGCTTCCACCTGCTTGCGGAGGTCACGCATCTCTTTCGTGAAGTCGATGCCCGCGGGGGCGGGCGGCGCGGCGCTAGCGGCCCCCTTCTCCGCGGCCGTAGTCGCCGGCGTGATGCTGGGCGGGTAGCGGGCGAACAGCCGGTCGCCGAGCTCGTTCCCCACAATGTCGGCGACGGTCTCGTTGATCGTGGTGAGCTTCGCGCCCGCGAAGTAGGCACGCCCGAGCGGCGTGAAGTAGAGGTAGTGATGCGTCCATTCGTGCGCGATGTCCTGCAGAATGAAGTGATAGTCGCCGCTCGGCGGAATGATCGCCGGGTACATGGCGATGCCGCCGATTTGCACCACGAGCGCCGAGGTGGCGCCGTCACGCTCGGCCGCCGTCTCGATCCGCTCGACGCGCTCTACCGGGAGGTTGCCCTGCAATAGCGTCTCACCCTCCTTTCGAATCTCACTGCGCGGCGACGTGACGAGCACTGCGGGCGGGTCCTGAAATTCGATGTTCACCGGCGGCCAGACGAAGTCGCCGCCGAAGCGCCGCGTTAATCCGGCATCATCTATCGCCGCGGTGAGGCGCCCTTCGAGGATGACTTGCACGGAGTTCTGAATGCCGCTGCGCTCCTGCCGGAGAGCGCGAGATTGGTCGCGAGCCGAAGCTGCATCGGCTCCCGTGCTCGCGGGATCGCCCGCGATGCGATCCTGCTGGTCGATCAGGCGATTCAGCTCGAAGAATCGCGCCACCCGCGCGTCCTTCTGCGCCTCCGACAGATCGCCGCGGAGTGGTCGAACCGCGAGATAGGCGAACTTTACCCAGGCGTGACGGACGATGAACCCCGGGGAGTTGAAGTCGTTCGGGCCGTCGGGCAGCGACGCCGCGACCGCCGCTACGCTCGACCATCCGAACGAGAACAAGAGGAGCGCGGCAAAGATCGCGTGCGGCACGAAGCGGCGGCGAAAGACTGGCATACGCTCCGTGTCGCGCCGGTGTCGAGACGCGATGCAGTCTCGCACGCGGGGACAAGCGCGGCAACGCTACCTCAACCTTCCGCTCCGAGGCGCCGCCCACCGAGCAGGTGCATGTGCAGGTGACTGACGGTCATGCCGGCGTCCTCGCCGACGTTGAACGCGAGGCGATAGCCGCGGCTAGCGAGTCCCTCCGCATCCGCGAGCGTCGCCGCGACACCCGCCATACGCGCCAGCAACGCGCCATGCTCCGGCGTGATCGCGCGCGCATCGGCGATGTGTTGCTTCGGGATGATCAGCAGATGCACCGGGGCGCGCGGATTGATGTCGCGTATCGCGAACACGAGCTCATCGTCGTGAAGCCGGGGCGCTTCGATCGCGCCCGCGGCGATCTCGCAGAAGAGGCAGTCATCGTTCACCGGCGTCGCTCCCAGGGAGAAATGTTCGGGTTAGTGTAGCGTCAGGTCTTTGCGCAGCAGGTCGCGGGCGCCGCGCGCGCGGAGATCGTCGTCAAAGCTCTCGCCGCAGATCACGAGATAGTCAATCGGGAAGCCGTATCCAAAGACCTCGTTGATCATGTCATCCCATGCCTGGCCATTCGCCGACCGGCACCCGCGGTCCTCCACTTCCATGATGATGCGCGTGCTGCCGGCGAACGAACGCAGCAGGTCCTGCGACTGATCGGGTTGATCGGGGTCGTTCGCCTGCAAGTAGTACCCCTGCGCCACCGCATGGGGGACCACACGCTCCGCGATCTGATATCCGACGTAGTTCTCCATCAGCGAGAGGCGTGTGCGCGGGAAGGCATCGCGCCATGCATCGATCCAATGCTCGGTGGTAGCAACCTGCACGTCCGGCGACCATCCGGGCGGCAGCCTGTCCCGTGGCTCGCCCCACACCATCTCGCCGTAACCGCCCATGCCGGCGTTCGTCTGGAAGAACTCGATGTTCGGGTTGCCGTCGTAGCGCTTGCCGAGGATGGAGAGAAACTGCCCGAAGTGTTCGCTGAAGATGGCATCGGTGGGCACCGGCTGACGCGGATCGGCATCGGACTGGAAGTATGGCTCGGCGCCGTCATCGAAGACCCAGTCGGGCGTCGCCTGCCCGAATCCGCCGATATTCGTGTAGACGCGCGGGACCAGTCTCTTCCCGTTCTTCCGCGAGATTTCCAGCAGCGCATCGAACTCGGACCAGTCGAACTGCCCCTGCTGCGGTTCCAGTTGGGCCCAGGTGAACAGGCGGTTCACGCCGAGCGCCGAATCGTTCGTCCATGCCGCGCTCTTCGCATCGCCGTCGAACTGCAGGAGGCCAAAGCCGACGGCGCGCGGCGGCGTCTGGCACTTCGCCGCCGTCGTAAGGGCGATGATCCCTGCCAGCGCGACGATGACCGCCGCGTGCAGCGGCCGAAGCAGCGGGCGCGGGGATCCGGAGTGTTTTGACACGGTCGTTCCTTCGCGGGCAAGCGGGGTTCGAAGAAGAGTGTACGCCAGTTGTCCCCAAGGCGGAGCCGCTCGCGCGCGTCGAAATGTAACGTCTTGGGAAGAATGTTGTCGTCAGATTCCCCAGGTCGCAGGTTCTTGACAGAGGCTGGCGCGCAGCCCCTTGCTCGCTCACACAACAAATGCGCCGGTCGCCCATCGGCGACCGGCGCTGCTAGACCGGCTCTGGACGCTGCGGTCTATTCGTCTTCGACGCCGAGATCCTTCAGGTAATCCACCGCATCCTGCACCGTCGCGATCTTCTCAGCATCCTCGTCGGAGATCTCCAGCGTCTTGCCGTCCTTGCTGAACTCCTCTTCCATGGACATGATCAGCTCAACAAGGTCCAGCGAATCGGCGTTGAGGTCATCGACGAAGGACGCGCTGGGTACGACCTGATCCTCTTCGACTCCAAGCTGGTCGACGATGATCTTGCGTATCCGTTCGAACACAGTTGCCACAGGTTTCTCCTCTTTTCGGCCGCGCCGGACGGGTATGCATGGTTGAACTAGGGTGCGAGTGACAGGCTGACCGCGCCCAGGACACCGTTGACGAACCTGGCGGAATTATCGCTTCCAAAGACTTTCGCGAGTTCGACGGCCTCGTTGATGGCCACCCGAATCGGCGCCCCATTATTCATCAGGATCTCATGTATCGCAAGACGAAGGATATTCCTGTCGATGGCGCTGAGCTGCGCCACCGGCCATTGCGGAGCCGCCCGGTAGATGATCGCGTCGATCTCGTCCCGCTGCGCCAGCACCCCTTCGACGAGCTCGCGCGCGAAGCTGCGCTGGGCGTCCGTGAGCGCCTCGTCGGACGCCAGGCGTTCGACCGACGCCAACGGCTCGTGCGGCGAAACATCGCCCTCGTAGAGCGCCTGCATCGCCGCGATGCGTGCCTTGCGGCGCGGGTTGGCAGCCATCAGTGCATCACCAGTCCACCGTCCACGGTCAAAACATGTCCCGTAACGTACGCCGCCTCATCGGACGCGAGGAATACCGCCGCTGGCGCGACATCTTCGGGCCTGCCGGTCCGGCCGGTGGCGACCATCCGCATGATCTCTTCACGCTGTGCGTCCGTCAGCCCGGCCGTCATCTCGGTATCGATGAATCCCGGCGCGATGATGTTCGCCGTGATGTTGCGCGACGCGACTTCCTTCGCAATCGCCTTGGTGAAGCCAATGATGCCCGCCTTCGCCGCCGAGTAGTTTGCCTGACCGGCGTTCCCCACCATGCCGGCAACGCTGCTGACGGAGATGATCCTGCCCCAGCGCTGGCGCACCATCGGCCGGACCGCCGCCTTCGTCACGTGGAACGTGCCCTTCAGGTTCGTATCGATCACGCGGTCCCAATCGTCGTCCGACATCCGGAGGATCAGGCCGTCGGCCGTCACCCCGGCGTTGTTCACCAGAATATCAATCCGGCCGAATTCCGCGATCGTCGCATCCACCAGTTGGGCGCCGACGCCCGCTGCGCCGACATCCCCCGCCACAGCGATAGCGGCGCCGTCGCCGCCGGCGGCCAGCACCGCGTCGGCCGCAGCGGCAGCGTTCGACGCGTAGTTGATCGCGACCTTTGCGCCGTGTGCTGCGAGCGCCAGCGAAATCGCGCGGCCAATGCCGCGCGACCCGCCCGTCACCAGCGCCACTTTGCCGCTGAGATCGAAGAGCCTATCCATGCCTAATGATTACCATAGGCACTGCTCGCATGTCTTTCTGCGCGCCTGCCAGGACGCTATTGGACCGCCGCCACGCCGCTGATGTTGCGCAACTGCGCCTGCGGTGCAATGCGCTTGATCAGGCCAGTGAGCACGCGTCCGGGCCCGATTTCGACGAAGGTCGTGACGCCGTGCGCCGCCATGTATTCGACGCACTGGACCCAGCGCACTGGATGCGTGAGCTGATACGTCAGCTCGTCCATAATCGTCACCGCGTCGGACATCGGCTCGGCCGTGTTGTTCGCGACGACCGGCACCGTCGCGTCGCCGATCTGCGCTGCCGCGACTGCGTCTTTCATCCCCGCGACGGCGGGCCGCATCAGCGATGTGTGGAAGGCGCCGCCGACGTCCAGCGGGATCGCCCGCCTTGCGCCGCGTTCGAGCGCCAGCGCGCAAGCCGTCGCAATCGCATCCGTCGCGCCGCCGATGGCGATCTGGCCCGGAGAGTTGATGTTGCAGAGCTCGGTGCCGGATTCGGCGCAGACAGCTTCGACGGCGGCTTCGTCCAGCCCCAGGATCGCCGCCATGCGTCCCGGCGTCGCGTCGGCCGCTGCCTGCGTCAGCCGCCCGCGCTCCTCAACGAGCCGGATACCGTGCTCGAAATCGAGGGCGCCGGCGGCGGTCAGCGCGCTGTATTCGCCGAGGCTGTGGCCCGAGACGAACGCCGGGTCGGCGGCGAGCGCACCCGTCTCCCGCGCGACCTTCAGGCAGGCGAGGCTGGTGACGTACAGCGCGGGTTGGGCGTTGGTAGTCCTACTCAGCTCGTCCGCGGGCCCCTCGAAGCAGAGCCTCGCGATCGGCCGCCCAAGCGCGGCATCGGCGGCGTTATAGAGGTCGCGCGCAACAGCGGAGGCCTCGTAGAGGTCGCGGCCCATTCCCACTTCCTGGGAACCCTGGCCGGGGAATACCCACGCGGTTGAGGGATCAGGCACGATGGTGGAGCTCGCCGGGGGCGGCGGAGGCAGCTCCGGTCCGCACTACTCGGAGGCCTTCGGTCCCTTGACGGCGACCGCGGATGCGCGCTTGTAGAAGCCGCAGGTCGGGCACGCCGTGTGCGGCAGGCGCAGATTGCGGCACTGCGGGCAACGGTTGAGCTGGGTGGGCTTGAGGGCGAGATGGCTGCGCCGCTTGCCCTGGCGTGCCTTCGGATACTTGCGTTTCGGCAGTGGTGGCAACGGACGGCTCCCTTCTGATGTCAGCGCGAAGTCTAACAGACCTCCCCCGCGAAGACGAGCGGGTGGGCGTTGGCGGCTGGAGGCTGGACGCTGGGCGAAGATGCGACGAGTGATCGGCTCTCCCCTTGTGGGAGAGGGGCCCGAACGGCGGTCGCAGACTCGCCGTGGAGAGGGTGAAGCCCACGGCGCCGGCCGGCGGCTCACCCCAACTTCAAGTTAGCGAGCTTCGACCAGCGCGCGTCGGCGAGGTCCGCGGCGCACACGTGGGGGTCGCCGCCAAGCTCGGCGCCGCAGTGCCCGCAGAGCCCCCGGCACGCTTCGTCGCAGACGGGCGCCATCGGCCGCGCGATGAGCCAGTACTCCTCCGCCGGGATCGCCAGGTCGATCATGTGGTGCTCGTCGATACGATAGGAGTCGGCGTCTTCGCCCGCGGCCAGCTCGAAGCGCACGCCATTGTCGATGTCGATCAGCGGGAAGTACTCCTCCTGAATGTCGATCGCGACGTCGTAGGTCAGCGGCTTCAGGCAGCGGCTGCAGTCGTCGCTGGTCGAGCCCGCCATGCCGGCGCGGACGAGGATGCCGCGGGGCGTGCGGTCGAATCGCACGTGGCCAGCGACGCGATGCACCGCACCCTCGACCAACAGGTCATCGTCGATGTCGTAGTGCCGGACGGCGCCCGTATGCTCCCGAAGCAGCGACGAAACGTTGAATTGCATGGCGGCGCTCCTCTCAGGGGAGATGCCCTTCCAGAGTAGCACTCTCGATGTTAGATGTTGGATGTTGGACGGGGGTACAAGAGAGTCGCGCTCCGCGCCTCAACGGCGAGCCGCCGCTGCGAGCGACGCCGTCGGACGTTCCAGCCTCCAGCTTCCGGTCTCCAACCAGCAACACTGGATCGAGCGCGGTTGCTCGGGGCGGTGCCGCTCTGCTACGCTCTCGTGGCGCGCTCGCCATTCCACCACAACCCTTCCGGTGTCTTCGTAAGCCACCATTCTGGCTGGTGCTGCGCCGGGCGGGGAGGAAGGGCGGACGTTCGCATCAGGACGGATTGAGGCTGAAGGCCCCGGGGCTGCTAGCGGAACATAGAGGACAAGATGGCGAATAGCGAGCTGCAGGTAGCGCCGAGGATGGTTCTTGGCAAGAAGGTGGCCGCGCTGCGACGCGGCGGCGTCACGCCCGCGAACGTCTTCGGCCACAAGATTGAATCGACCTCCGTGCAGGCCGACACGGTCGAGCTGACCCATCTCCTCAAGGGCATGACGCGAAACGCCATCCTCAGCCTGAAAGTCGAGGGCGAAGCGGCGCCGCGAAGCGTCGTCATTCGCCAAATCTCCCGCGACCCGGTCTCGACGCAGATCCTGCACGTCGACTTCTACCAGATCAGCATGACTGAGAAGATGCGCGCCGAGGTGCGCGTCGTGCTCACGGGCACGTCCGATGCGGTTGCCACTTTCGGCGGCGTGCTCTTGCAGACGCTCGAATCGATCAGTGTCGAGGCGTTCCCGGGGGACATCCCGACGCAGTTCGTCGCCGATGTCAGCGCCATCACGCAGCTCGAGGGCGCCATTCACGTGCGCGATCTGGAGATCGACGAGTCGAAGGTGACGCTGATGACCGATCCTGAGGTCGTGGTCGCCCGCGTCGCTACGCCGCGCGTCGCCACCGAGGAGACCGCTGCCGTCCCGACCGACGAGGCCGCCGCGGCGGCCGCTGCCGCGCCCGCCGCCGGCGCTCCACCGGCAGCGCCCGGGAGTTAGGACGCAGAGCGCAGCGCCAGTGCTTCGTGACGCGGAGCACAATATTTATCGCAATAAGTGCGTTTTAATTCGGTTTACCCTTGATAGTAGCTTCCGCACTCGGTACGATCGAGTGTGATGAAGTCGACCCGCGATCTTATGCGCGACGTGCTGGCGGCGCGCGGCGAAGCTACCGTAGCTGACATAACGTCGGAGCTGAGGCTGAACGCCGCGAACATCCGCCGCCACCTGGAGGTGATGCGCGCCGAGGGGCTGGTCGATGTCCGCATCCAGCGGCATGAGATCGGCCGCCCCTCCTACGTGTACCGCCTGACCGAGCGCGCGGAAGAACTGAGCGCGCACTACCCGCGCCTCGTCGACCGGATGTTCCGGCGCCTCGCCTCGCTTCCGGGGGCGCAGGCGGCGGAAGGCCAGCACCTGATCTCGCAGATCTTCGATGGCGTCGCTGAGGACATCGCCGGCGCTCATCGCATGCAGGTCACCGGGGCCACGGTCGAGGCGCGCGTGGCGGAGACGAGCGCCGCCCTCAAGGACGAAGGTATCGTCGACCACTGGCGCAAGGACGAGGATGGTTTTCACCTGATGAACACCTCGTGCCCGTACCGGAAGGCCGCCGAGGCATCCGCGGCGCCGTGCCACGCCGACCACCGCGTCGTCGAGATGCTGGTGGGCGCCCCGGTCGAGCAGGTCAGCCGAGTGATCGACGGCAAACCGATGTGCGAGTACATCGTGCGCGAGGTCGCGCAACCCCAGGAAGAAACGCTGCCTGCGTAACGCACGGTCGGCGGCGCAGGCCGACGCACCAGCACAACGAGCCGAATCGCCCGCGACGGGCGCGAGAGTAGAGGGACGGATGGCAGAAGACACACTATTGGAGATTCGCGGCCTGACCGTGGCCGTCGAAGGCAAGCAAATCCTTAACGGCGTTGACCTGACGGTGGACCGCGGGGAAGTGCACGCGATCATGGGGCCGAATGGCTCCGGCAAGAGCACGCTCGCCAACGCGCTGATGGGGCACCCGCGCTACACGGTGACGGGCGGCAGCGTGCGCTTCAAGGGCGAAGACATCCTCAAGCTGACGCCGGACCAGCGCGCGCAGCGGGGCATCTTCTTGGCGTTTCAGTACCCGACCAGCATCAACGGCGTGACGATGGTGAACTTTCTGCGCCAGGCGATGAAGGCTGTGCGCGGGGAAGACGTGCCCGTCCGCGAGTTCCGCGAGAAGCTGCTCGCGACGATGAAGCTGCTGAAGATGGACGAGCAGTTCGCCCGCCGCTATGTCAATGAAGGCTTCTCCGGTGGCGAGAAGAAGCGCGCCGAGATCCTACAGATGGGCATCCTCGACCCCGACCTCGCGGTGATGGACGAGACCGACTCCGGCCTCGACATCGATGCGCTGCGCACGGTCGCGGAGGGTGTGAACGCACTGACGACGCCAAAGCTCGGTGTCGTCTTGATCACGCACTACCAGCGCCTGCTGAACTACATCAAGCCGCAGTTCGTGCACATCCTCTATCAGGGGAAGATCATCGAGTCCGGCGGTCCGGAGTTGGCACTCCAGCTCGAGGATCAGGGCTACGACCCGATCATCGCGAAGTATGCGCCCGTCCTCGCGGGCGCTGGAGAGAAGGCATAGGATGGTCGCCAAGATTACGCCGCAGCTCGCCGAGCAGGACAGCTATAAGTTCGGGTTCAACGACAACGACAACGCTACGTATTCGTACCGCACCGAAAAGGGCCTGAGCGAGGACATCGTCCGCGAGATCTCGCGCGTGAAGAATGAGCCACAGTGGATGACCGACTTCCGCTTGCGCTCGTACCAGCACTTCTTGCAGAAGCCGATGCCGACGGGATTCTGGGGCGGCAGCATCCAGAACTATAACCTCGACTTCAACGACATCTACTACTTCGCGCGCGCGTCTGACCGCTCCGAACAGGATTGGTCGGACGTGCCGGAGTACATCAAGGACACCTTCGACAAGCTCGGCATTCCGGAAGCCGAGAAGAAGTCGCTAATTGCGGGCGTGGGCGCACAGTACGACTCCGAGGTCGTCTACCACAGCATCCGCGAAGACCTCGAGAAGCTCGGCGTCATCTTCACCGATACCGACAGCGCCGTGCGCGACTATCCGGAGATCTTCCAGAAGTACTTCGGGACGATCATCCCGCCGGCGGACAACAAGTTCGCCGCGCTAAACAGCGCGGTGTGGTCGGGGGGCAGCTTCGTCTACGTGCCCGCCGGCGTGAAGGTGGACATCCCCCTGCAGGCGTACTTCCGCATCAACAAAGAGAACATGGGGCAGTTCGAGCGGACGCTGATCATCGCCGAAGAGGGCAGCTACGTTCATTACGTCGAAGGCTGCACGGCGCCGACGTACTCCACCGACGCGCTGCACAGCGCCGTCGTCGAGATCGTCGTCAAGAAGAACGCGCGCGTGCGCTACACGACGATCCAGAACTGGTCCACCAACGTCTACAACCTCGTGACGAAGCGCGCCGCCGCGTACGAGAACGCGGTGATGGAGTGGGTCGACGGCAACCTTGGGTCACGTTTGACGATGAAGTACCCCAGCGTCTACCTGATGGAGCCCGGCGCGCACGGCGAGGTACTCTCGCTGGCGATGGCGTCGAACGGCCAGCACCAGGACGCCGGCGCGAAGATCGTCCACGCGGCGCCCGACACGACCTCCACGATCATCTCGAAGTCGGTGTCGCGCGGCAGCGGCCGGACGAGCTATCGCGGCGCGCTAAAGGTCTATCCGGGCGCGAAGAACTCGCGCGCGACGGTGCGCTGCGATGCGCTGCTCATCGACAAGGAGTCCCGCTCCGACACCTACCCGCTGATGGAGATCGAGGAGGAGCAGGTGACGATCGGCCACGAGGCCTCGGTCTCGCGCGTCGGCGAGGACCAGCTCTTCTACCTGCAAAGCCGCGGCCTGAGTGAGGTGGACGCGACGAAGATGATCGTCAACGGCTTCGTGGAGCCGATCGTGAAAGAGCTGCCGATGGAGTACGCCGTCGAGCTCAACCGCCTGATCGAGCTCCAGATGGAAGGCGCCGTTGGGTAAGTTTGCCGGATGACGATGAAGCTCCACCAGCGGTACCCGAATGGGAGCCAAGCGAACTGGCGAAGCGCATCGCGCAAGGCCACGCGCGTTCAAGCCACTTCGAGCACGTGCTGGTCGATGAATTGGCGGGCATGATACAGCACGTGACCACTGAAGGCCGCGCGAAGCGCTACAGACATCGAACGCTCTACTGGGACGCCGGCGTCGGCATAGCAGTGCTGGTAAATCCGCGCGACGAAGATGGCGGAACAGCGTTTCCATCCGGTGAGGCGTATTTTGCTGAATGGGGATATCCGGAGGAGGCTGCCCGATGAACGTGCTCAGTTTCGATGCCGAGGGTGCGACCGTGACGTTATCGGTGGACGACCTTGATGCCCTCCGCAACGGCCTCAATGAGGCGCGGTTATTGCTCTCGTGCGCAGACTTCGACACGCGGGTAGGTATCTCCGTCGAAGAGGCGACCACTCTGATCAAGGAACTGCAAGCTCTCATTGGCGACATTGATGATCGCAGCGGTCGCCGCTACAGCCAACCACTTGATGATCAGCGAGCGAAGATCACGAAATGACACAAGAACTCCTTACCACCGGTATCACCGGCCTGTCGGCAGCTGATGTCGCGCGCGTATCATCGCGGCGCGATGAGCCGCCGTGGCTGCGGGCGCAGCGCGACGAAGCGTGGTGCCTTTACGAGGCGCTTGAGTTCCCCGACCCCAGCGACGAAGAATGGCGGCGCACCGACGTGCGCGCGATGTCCTTCGAGGGCCTGAAGGCGCTCAGCGCGTCGGCCGCAGTGAGCGGCAGTGCGGC
Organism: Dehalococcoidia bacterium; assembly: GCA_038227375.1. Classification (GTDB taxonomy): domain Bacteria; phylum Chloroflexota; class Dehalococcoidia; order DSTF01; family JACRBR01; genus JALYKW01. The sequence goes on along the minus strand of JBBRPY010000001.1, from coordinate 36,608 downwards.
GCTGCCGGAGAGCCTGCGCAGCGCCTGGGACGACGCCGGCACCGCTGGCCGCATCTTCCAGCACGACTCCGACGTTGTGTTCACGGAGCTCGCGGGCGAGCTGCGGGCGAAAGGCGTGATCCTGGAGGACCTGCACACGGCCTCACGCGAACATCCTGATCTGGTGCGGAAGTATCTCTCGCGGGCCGTGCCCGCGGGCGAGTGGAAGTACGCCGCCCTCAACGCGGCATTGTGGAGCGGCGGTTGCTTTCTCTACGTCCCGAAGGATGTTGAGGTGGCGCTGCCGGTACACCTTTCGACCGGCGTCTCCGCGGCGGGCCTGGGGCTGTTCCCGCACACGGTCATCGTCGCCGAGCGCAACAGCAAGCTCACCTTCATCGACGAGACGCTATCGCCGGACCAAGCCGAGAAGGGGTTCGTCAGCGGCGCCGTCGAGATCTACATCGGCGACGGCGCGCACGTCGAGTACTACTCGGTCAACCGCTGGGGCGGCAACACCTACAACTTCAACACTGTCCGCGCGATCGTCGGCAGAGACGCGCAGTTCCTGGCGATGGCGACCGGCATCGGCAGCAAGATGACCAAGATGCGCATCGACACCGAGATGCCGGAGGCAGGCGCGCGTGCAAACCTGCTTGGCATCACCTTCGGGAACGCCGAGCAGCACTTCGACTACAACACGCTGCAGAATCACACCGGGCAGCACACGATCAGCGATCTGCAGTTCAAGTCCGCGCTCACCGATAGCGCATCGCTCGTCTGGTATGGCATCACGCGGATCAATCCCAGCGCTGGCGGCAGCGAGGCGAACCAGACATCGCGCAACATGCTGCTGAGCGAGCACGCGAAAGCGGCCCCGATCCCGATCCTCGAGATCGAAGCCTATGATGTCGCCAAGTGCAGCCACGGCGCCACGGTCGGTCCGGTAGACGAGAACGAGCTGTTCTACCTGGAGGCGCGCGCGATCCCGCGCAAGATTGCCGAACAGATGCTGGTCGAAGGCTTCTTTGCCGATGTGATCGCCCGCATCCCCGATCCGCGCCTGCGCGAGCGCGTGGTGGCTGCAGTGCTGCAGAAGGCGGGCGGCGCATCGCGCGTGCTGCTATACGACGAGGTGTTGCAGGCGTGAACAAGCAACGGAACGTGCTGCCGCTGAAACCGCAGCCGCGACCCTGCCCGGCACGATGGAAACGGCCGGACGCGTGAGCAGGTTCGTCAGCGTCGCGAACGTCACGGACACCGCGCCCGGCACGATCTCCGTGCATGATGTCGAGGGGAAGCGCATCGCGCTCTGCAACGTCAACGGCCGCTATTACGCCATCGACGACGTCTGCACGCACGACGGTGGTCCGCTCGACCAGGGGGTGCTGGAGGGCGATCTGGTCGAGTGCCCGCGGCACGGCGCGAAGTTCGATGTCACGTCCGGCCGCGCCGTCGTCTTCCCGGCGGTCCGTCCGGTGCAGACGTATCCGGTGCAGATCGAAGGCGACAACGTGAGGGTGGATGTTGGTGATTAGCGCCGCCGATATTCGATGTTGGGCGAAGGAGACGTGTCAATGGTTCAGCAAGTAAGCCCCGCCAAGGTCGACCGTGAACAGCTAAGGCGGCAGATCAGCAAGAAGTATACGGACGTCGCGCTTGACCCCGGGAAGGGCTTTCACTTCCACACCGGGAGGCCACTGGCGATGATGCTCGGCTATGACCCCCGGGACGTTGACCGGCTGCCGGCGTCGACGGTCGCCTCGTTCGCCGGGACCGGGAACCCGTTCTCGATGGGCAGGCTGAACACGGGCGAGATGGTGGTCGATGTGGGTTGCGGCGCCGGCTTCGACACCCTGCAGGGAGCGATGCAGGTCGGGCCGTCCGGCCGATTGATAGCCGTCGATATGACGGCGGCGATGCGCGAGAAGACCAGGGCGGGGGCCGCCGAGGGCGCCCTTGGCAACGTCGAGGTGCGCGACGGCTACGCGGAGGACCTGCCCGTTGAGGACGCGTGCGTGGACGTCGTCATCAGCAATGGCGTGATTAATCTGACGCCGGACAAAGTTGGCGCGATGGCCGAGGTGTACCGTGTCCTCAAGCCGGGCGGGCGCTTTCAGATCGGCGACATCGTCGTGCACAGAGAAGTGCCGCAAGACGCGAAGGATGACATCGACCTGTGGTCTGGCTGAATTGCCGGTGCTCTGCTGGAAGCAGAGTGGAACTGGGTGCTGAGCCACGTCGGGTTCAGAGAGGTGCGCTGGGGACGACAGGTCGATGTGTTCTCCGGGTCGAAGCACGAGTCCGACGCGAAGGAGTTCGATACGCGCGGCGTGACGTTCGCGGGCGTCAAACCCACGTAGTGTCCGCCAGTGATTGACAGCATGAACACAACGTACGACGTCGAGCAGATCAGAAGAGACTTCCCCATCCTGACCCGCAAGGTGCATGGCAAGACGCTCGTGTACCTGGATAACGCGGCCACGACGCAGAAGCCGCGCTCGGTGATCGACGCGCTGGTGTACTACTACGAGCACTACAACGCGAACATCCATCGTGGCTTGCACACGCTGGCAGAAGAAGCGACGGCGGCGTACGAGGGGGCGCGGTTGAAGGTCGGCGCCTTCATCAACGCCGAGCATCCGGCCGAAGAGATCATCTTCACCCGCAACGCGACCGAGGCGATCAATCTCGTCTCCAACGCCTGGGGACGCAAGCACCTGCATGCTGGCGACGAGATCGTGCTCTCGGCGATGGAACATCACAGCAACCTCATCCCCTGGCAGTTGATCGCGCACGAAACCGGCGCCGGCCTCCGAATCATCGACATCGATGATGAGGGGAAGCTGATCTGGGACGATGTGCTGGCGAAGATCGGCGAGCGCACCAAGATCGTCGCCATCTCGCAGATGTCGAACGTCCTCGGCACGATCAATCCGATCAAGGAGATCGCGGCGCTCGCGCACTCCGTAGGAGCAGTCGTTCTGGTCGATGCGGCACAGAGCGTGCCGCACATGCCGGTCGACGTCCAGGACCTTGGCTGCGATTTCCTGGCGTTCTCTTCGCACAAGATGCTTGGTCCTACCGGCGTCGGCGTGCTGCACGGCCGCCGCGACATCCTCAATGCGATGGACCCGTTCCTCGGCGGCGGCGAGATGATCAAGCGCGTCACGTATGAGACCAGCACCTACGCGGACCTGCCGCACAAGTTCGAAGCCGGCACACCCAATATCGCCGACGTGATCGCGTTCGGCGCCGCCATCGACTACCTCGAGGGTCTCGGCATGGACGCGGTGCGCGAGCACGAGATCGCCATCACGCAGTATGCGATCGATGCGCTGAGCGCGGTCGAAGGTGTCACGATCTACGGCCCAAAGGACGCGCGCGACAAGGGCGGCGCCGTCGCGTTCAACTATGGTGACCTGCACGCCCACGATCTGAGCCAGGTGCTAGATCAGGAAGCGATCGCCATCCGGGCGGGGCACCATTGCGCGCAGCCGCTGATGCGGCGCCTCGACTGCGTGGCGACGGCGCGCGCGAGCTTCTACATCTATAACACCCACGCAGAAGTTGATGCGCTGGTCGATGGGCTGGGCGCGGCAGACAGGATTTTCGGCAATGCAGCAACGGCCAGAGTTGGCGCTGGATGAGCTCTACCGGGAGCTGATCCTCGACCACTACAAGAATCCCCGCCACCACGAGCCGCTCGTCGACGCCGCTGTCGTCGCCGAGGGCTATAACCCCGTGTGCGGCGACGAGATCGAGATGCAACTCAATTTCGACGGGCAGAAGCTCACGGAGATCGGCATCATCAGCCGCGGCTGCTCGATCAGCCAAGCCTCGGGTTCGATGATGTCAGAGCTTGTCGATGGCCGCAGCGTCGAAGAGATCCGGCGTCTCACCGGCGAGTTCACGCACATGATGAAGGCGCCGGACGACGACGTGCCGGAAGACCTCGGCGACCTCGAGGCGCTGCAGGGCGTCGGCAAGTTCGCCGTGCGGGTGAAGTGCGCGACGCTGGCCTGGCACACGCTAGCCGACGGCATCGCGCAGCATGAGCAGGGTGGCGGCGCCGTCCGCCGCGAGGAAGCTTGATTGGATGTTAGATGTTAGATGTTGGAGCAGGCGGAAACGTGCTTCCAACCTCCAACATCCAACATCGACCACAACACGAGAAAGATGATGCAATGCTCGCAAGAGCGAAGGAGATGACGCGATGTCCGTAAAAGGTCTGCTGTCCGACGAGCTGGTGATGGAGCGCCTCAAGGACGTCTTCGACCCGGAGATCCACATGAGCATTGTGGAACTCGGCCTCGTCTACGGCGTCGAGGTGAAGGACGACGGCGAAGTCGATGTGACGTACACGTTGACCAGCCCTGGTTGCCCGCTGGGCGCGGTCATCGACGGCCAGATCCAGGATGTCCTGATCGACCTGCCGGGCGTGAAGAAGGTGAACGGCAAGCTCACCTTCTCGCCCCCGTGGGACCCGAAGACGATGGCCAGCGACGACGTGAAGATGCAGCTCGGCATCTGGTAGGCCGTGCCTGCGCGAATAGAACAAACAGCAAACGGCAAGCATGCCCATCCGCGCGGGTCGCGCGGCGCCACGATTGGCGCCTGCCTCCGCCGGGCGTCAGTTGCCTTGGGACGAGGAGGCCAGCGCCTGCGTGCCGTCCGGTGTCCAACTCACGCTCCCGCAGAAGAAACCGAGAATGTCACCGCCTGGACGGTCGAACCCCGCCAGTTCTACACCGGTACCGGCATCGACAAGACTGCACCGCTGGTTGCGAGGGGCGTCGCCGCCATGCGCGGCGCTTGCGCCTACGGCGGCTGCCGCGCGAGCTCTTGCGCCGCGGTCCGCAGCGTCGCGTCCGTCGCCGCCGCCGCGTAGTACGGCGGGCCGCCGTCTCTGCCGAGCGTGGCGTTCCAGATCGCGCCCATCTTCGTCTGTACGAGGATGCCGCGCGCGCCGGCCGCGGCGGGCGGATAGTACGAGTACTCGGCCGGCCGCTGGGCTTCGGGGAAGGGATCCACCCCGCGACGCGAGACGGTCAGCGTCAGCGGATGGCCGTTCGTGGGCAGCGCCGCCGCCTCGGGGTCACACACGTCGACGCCGGGCGCGCAGTCGGTCCTGTCCGGGTCGACGCCTGGCACCGATACGTCGTGCGTGCCGTCCGACAACGTCACCTGGCTAATGCGCATGGTCAGGTCGGTGTCAAGCAGCGGCATGATGCGCGTGTCGGCGTTCTGCGCCGGCGTTCCGCCGACGAACCCGAGGCGCGTCATCAGATCGTCAAGTTGCGTCGGCACGCTGTACGAGTCCTGTACGTACGCGGGCGGATCGAGCAGTGTGCTGAGCTCCCAATTTCCGACCTGGGGCGTGCCCATGAGCAGCCCAAAGGGCGCAACGGGCCCCGGTGGGATGTACAAGAAGGTCAGCGTCTCCGCGCCGAGCCGGACCTCGACGGTCGCGGCGTTGAGCGCGCGTTGGCCGACGAGGGTGCCGCGCACTCCGAAACGCACTGGCGACGAGTCGCCGAGTAGCGAGAGGAAGGTGCCGGCGTCCGCATCGGACAGCGCGCGTCCGGCGACCGAGACCGATGTCGGCGCTCGGCGCTGCGTCGCATAGATCGACTGGCCGAGCGTAGGTTGATCCGTCACAGCGTCGCCGAGGGAGATGTATCGATTGAGCAGCGCAGCGACCATCGCAGGCGCCTGCTGCCAGGGGTGTGGGTCCGGAGATGGCGCAGCAGGTGACGCGCCGATGCTCGGCGACTGGATGCGCGGCGTCGCACCGGGGGCGTAGGCCCCGGCCGAACCGACCGGCGTCACCCCGTCGTCGGCGCGCACGAACTCGAGGCGAAAGCTGGCCGCTCCAGCCGAGGGTGTGGGCGCAGGCGGGCCGTCCGCCAGCGACGTCCGCCCCCAGTCCGTCGCCAGCATGTACTCGGTGAACGGGATCGTGATCGCATGCGCCAGGTCGCCGCCCGAGATCCGGTAGGTCTGCCACGGCACGATGCCGGCTTCGGTGGCACGCTCGCCCGCGCTCGCGGGACGCGGCGCCGCGGCTGGATCTGGAGCGGCTGCTCGGTCTCCCGTCGTAAGGAAGACTCCGAACGCCAGAAGTGCGACGCCGGCGAACGTGACGGTGAGCACACCGCCGGCGGCGACGCGCGCGCCCGCGCTCGCCCCGGTGCTGCCCTGACGGAACAGCGCGAGCGGCGCCAGCACCCGGAAGCGCCGGCGGCCACGCGACGCATCGGGCGCGTCCGGTCGCCAGCGCGCCGCCTCGTGGCGGTCGGCCACGCCAAGCTTCCCGATGATCTCCGACACGTGGTATTTCGCCGTCGCAAAGCTGATGCCGAGGCGATGGGCGATCTGTTCGTTCGACAGATCGTCGCGCAACAGCGCGAGCACGTCGTGCTCGCGCGGAGTCAGGACATCCGGATGCTTCGGGCGGCCGCGTCTCGCCATACTGGGAGATTAGACGAAGCTGCCCCGAATTACACTAGCCGCTGCCGGTCTGGGGCCCGCCGTCATGCGTCCGGACGACTGGCGCACGAGCGACCGCGAGTCGGTGCTGGGTTAGCGCTTGCGGCCGACACTCAGCAGGTTGACGCGCAGGTTCTTCAGCGATTCGAAGCGGTTGACGACGCGCTCGAAGCCGACGCCCAGCGAGTAGGCGGGCGTCAGGAAGGCCAGATACTCGGGCTCCGTCTCGAACTGATAGAGCTGCTCCACGTCCATGCCGGCGCCGGCGTAGAGCGACCGCAGCCGCCCCGCCGTGTTGGCGCGGTATACCGTCGGGAAGATGTCGTGCGCGTCAACGCCACGCCACTGGTTGTACTTCAGGTGAAATGCGTGTGGCAGCAGCGCGGCGCTGATGGTGACGTAGTGCCAGCGGTTCGGCGTCAGGATCAGCAGGCGGCCGCCCGGCTTCATCACGCGCGCGAGCTCGCCGAACACGCGCTCCGGCTGCGTCAGGTGCTCGGCGACGTGGCTCGAGATCGCGATGTCGAAGGTGGCGTCGCGAAAGGGCAACGCGGCGAGGTCAGCACGGCCCGCAGCGTCGATGTTGTTATTGGCTTGCGGCTCGTCGGTCACATCGACGCCGACGATCAGCCGCGGACGCTGGCGGTCATCGAACTGGTACTGGAACACCCGGCCGCTGCCGCAGCCAGCGTCGAGCATCACGTCGCCCTCGCGGACATACTCGTGGATCACATCCGAAAAGCGGTCGTACATCCCGCGGAAGCGTGCGGGATAGAACCGCTCGCGGAGCTCTTGCTTGCGCCAGCGCAAGGTGGGCATAGGCTATCCGGGCCAGAGGTAGGTGAGCGCCACTGCGCTACTCGCGAGCGCGGAGGCGGCGAGCGCGGCGATGACGGCGCGGTGCGGCAGATGCACGTCGTGCCGCCGCTCGAGCACGAGCGCTCCGGCGGGCTGCGCCAGCGGCCGCCGCAGCGGCAGCGTGCCGAGCGACGCCCGCATCGCGCGGCCGACGTCCTCGGCTGCGCCGAGATCGGCGAGCGCCTGTCGCATCGCGGCGGCGGGTGCGGTGCCCTGAAGCTGAAGTTCGCGGGCTTCGTCCTGAATGTGGGCGCGTAGCTCGTCCCGCGCAGCCTGCTGCTCGGCGAGGGTGCCGCCAATCGCCCAGCAGACTTCGTTCAGATAGCGGTCGGTCTCGTTCATCGCTTGGCGCCCGGCGCGTCCAGCACCTGCGCCATCGCCTTGGCGAACGCCGCCCACTCGCCGCGCTTCGCGCGAAGCTCACCCCGCCCCTTCGTGGTGATGGCGTAGCGTTTGCGGCTGGGCGTACCGGTGCTCTGCTGCCACTCGCCGGCGATGAGCGCGCGGTCCTCCAGCCGGTGCAGGATCGGGTAGAGGACGCCCTGCCCGAGCTGCAGCGCGTCATCGCTGCGGGCGCGCATCTCCTTCGCGATCTGGTACCCGTGCAGGGGGCCCTCGTCGAGGATCGCGAGCACGACAGTGGCAGTGTTCCCCTTCAGCAGCTCGCGGTCGAATCTCATCTCGCATCCAGTATGGTGGCGGCGCCGGAGGCGGACAAGCGGGCTAGGATTGCGGCGGCCACGGCACCGTGCGCTGCGGCCTCACCCCTCTGTCCAAAGGCGAGTCTGCGACCGGCCCCCTCCACAGCGTGTTGTATGAGAGGGGTGGCCGAAGGCCGGTCGAAGACTCGCCGTGGAGAGGGTGAGGGCGGCGCCAGCGACGCCGTGCCCATCGATCAGCGCAGTCGCCCAGCGGCGATGAAGCATGCCAGCACGAATGCCACTGCGCTGCTCAGGTCGAAGACGAATCTCGCTGCGTAGCCATCGACGCCGAGCAGCAGCACGCAGCGCAGGATGTACGCCAGCGCTACACCCCCCACAGCGATTGCTTGCAGCGGCGGGCCCGCGCGCTTGTTCGCCGAGAGGGACACCGATTCGCCGATCGCGTAGCCGATGACGAGTCCTAGCAGTACGCCGAAGAAGACGTAGATGATGCTGTAAGGGTTGAACCACCACCAGACGATCCCGATAGCCGCTCCCGAGCCGAATCCAGCCGCCAGCGCGCGCGCGAACAGCCCGCCCGAAATGTTGTAGGTGGGGATGCGGCGGACGTTTGCGCACTCGCGGCAGCGGGCACCGACGGGCGTGTGCACCAGGCAGCGGCCGCAGATCGCCTTCCCGCACCGGCTGTACGAAAGCTCCGTTTCGACGCTGGGGTCAGTCGCGCACTGCATGATCCGCTCGGGCACTGAAAAGGCGCCCCGGCGGCGCCCGATACTTCAGCTTAGCGCGAACGACCGCGAATTCGATAGCGGTCCGTCCAGCCGGGAGAAGCGACCGCTGCCCGCCAACACAGCGAAGACGCAGCGACCCGTCCAGCGCGCGTACTTCGATCCCTCACTGCGTTGAGCGCGAACATGGCGCCACTGAGAAGCCTCTACGGGCGGAGCTCCCCTCTACGCGTTGGAGAGGGGCAGGTCGCAGACTCCGCCGCGGAGAGGGGTGAGGCCGGGCGGCGCGGGGCAACAGATCGCACCTCGTCCCGACGTACCCGGAGCGTCGGCCTTGCCTAGCCGATGACCAGCGCCTTGTTCGGCAGCGTCTTTGCGTATGCCAGCATGCGCTCGATCGACGAGTCGGGCAGGGGGATGTCGCCGGGGGCGCGCTCGTCATTTCCATGAATGCCGTGGTAGTCGCTGCCGCCGAGGGGGATGAGGTCGTACTTCTCCGCTGACTGCCGCAGGCGCGCGATGGTGTCCGGCGGATAATTCTTGTAGTAGACCTCCATGGCGGCCATGCCGGCCGCCTTTAGCTCCTTGAGGATGCCGTCGAGGCCGTCGAGGTCGGCCGGATGCGCCATGCAGGCCATGCCACCGCGGGCGACGATGCACTGGACCGACTCCGCCGGCGTCATCTTGTCGCGCTCGACATAGGCGGGGCCGTTGCGTCCGATCCACTTGTCGAATGCTTCGGAGATCTGGCTCACGTACCCGGCCTCGACCAGCGCCTGGGCGACGTGCGGGCGCCCGACCGAGGCGTCGCCGGCGATCGCCTGCACGCGGTCCCATTCGATCATGATCCCCATGCCGCGCAGCTTCTCGACGATGCCGCGGCCGCGTCCGAGACGCCCCTCCCGGAGCTCCGCGAGGATCTTCTGCAGTTCGTCGTCCGCCGGGTCGAGGTAGAGGCCCAGCATGTGCACCTCCGCGCCCTCGATGTCGGTGCCCATCTCGACGCCCGGGATGAGGGTGTGGCCGTCGTGCTTCGCGGAGGCAGCGCGCGCCTCAGCAATGCCTTCGGTGGAATCGTGGTCGGTCAGCGCGTGGTAGCGCACGCCTCCGCTCGCCGCCAGATTCACCAGCTCGGTCGGCGAAAGGATGCCGTCGGATGCTGTGCTGTGCGTGTGAAAGTCGCCCTTACTCGGCATGCTGCTCCCACTCTCTGTCGACACGCTCGATCGTGCGCGCCTTTCCGGTTGTTTCGTCGATGTCGATCAGTACGGAATTGAAGTTCACGAAGCGCGACTTCTCGGCGACGGTGAATCGCGCCGGCATGCCCGTGAGGAACTTGCGGATCACCGGCTCGACATCGACGCCGATCACGGAGTCGCGGGGGCCGCACATGCCGAGATCGCTGACGTACGCCGTCCCTTTCGGAAGGAGGCGGCCGTCGGCGGTGGGCACGTGCGTGTGCGTGCCGACGACGGCCGACACGCGCCCGTCGAGATACCAGCCCATGGCGATCTTTTCGCTCGTCGCCTCGGCGTGCATGTCCACGAGCACGGCAGAACCGGGCGCAACGGATTCCAGCAGCCGGTCGGCGGCGCGGAACGGGTCGTCGATCTCGTACATGAAGGTGCGGCCCATGAGGTTGATGACGGTGAGGCTGGCAAATTCAGCCATGCCACGCCCGGGCGCGCCATCCGGATAGTTGGCCGGGCGCAGCACGAGCGCATCGGTATCGAGATAGGGGATGATGTCGGCCTGCGCCCATATGTGGTTGCCGGTCGTGATCACGTCAACACCACCTGCGAAGATCTCCTTCGCCGTGTTGACGGTGATGCCCTTGCCCGCCGCCGCATTCTCGCCGTTCGCGACGACGATGTCGATGCCGAGTTCATGCCGCAGCGCCGGCACGAGTGCGGCGACTGCGCGCCTGCCCGGCTTCCCGACGATGTCACCGATGGCCAGTACCCGCAATCGATGCTCCGCTCAGACTGGCCGGAATCGTCCTCAAACTGCCGACGAGTCCGCGGAGGACGCCCCGTCCACAGCGCAGAATGGTGCCGCGCGCGATCGCGGTTGCACATGCGTGTCGATGGAGGCGGCTCGAGAATCGGACCGCAATTCGTCCGACTTCCGATTTCCGACCTTCGACTTCCAGCGGGCGCCGCGCCCTACCGCGCGTACTCGCTCGCCCGCGTCTCCCGCACGACCGTCACCTTGATCTGCCCGGGATACTCCATCGACTCTTCGATCTTCCTGCTGACGTCGCGGGCGAGGCGCATCGAGTCCATGTCGTCGATTTCGTCCGGCTTCACCATGATGCGGATCTCGCGTCCGGCCTGGATGGCAAACGACTTCTCGACGCCCTTGAAGCTGTTGGCGATGCTCTCGAGCGCCTCGAGCCGCTTGATGTAGAGCTCGAGCGTCTCGCGGCGTGCCCCCGGCCGACTGCCGCTGATCGCGTCGGCGATCTGCACGATGACGGCTTCCGTCGTCTCGACCTCGATCTCTTCGTGGTGCGCCTCGATGCAGTGCACTACCGCCGGCTGCACGTTGTAGCGCCGGACCAGCTCGCCGCCGAGCATGGCGTGGGTGCCCTCGATCTCGTGGTCTATCGCCTTGCCGATGTCGTGCATCAAGGCGCCGCGCCGGCAGATGTTCACGTCCGCCCCCACCTCCTCGGCGATCATCGCCGCGATGAAGGCGGACTCGACCGCGTGCTTGAGCTGGTTCTGGCCGTATGACGTGCGGTACTTCAGCTTGCCCAGCGTGCGCAGGATTTCGGGGTGCAGGCCCGGGCAGCCGGCCTCGATCGCCGCCTGCTCGCCTGCGGTCTTGATGCTGGCGTCGACTTCGCCGCGCGCCTTTTCGACCACCTCCTCGATGCGGGTGGGGTGGATCCGCCCGTCGAGCACGAGCTTGGTGAGCGCCACGCGGGCAATTTCGCGCCGCACGGGGTCGAACGCTGAGAGTGTGACGGCGTCGGGCGTGTCGTCGATGATCAGGTCGACGCCGGTCGCCGTCTCGAGGGCACGGATGTTCCGGCCTTCGCGACCGATGATCCTGCCCTTCATGTCATCGCTGGGGATCGGCACCACCGACACCGTCGTCTCGGTGACGACGTCGGCCATCAGCCGCTGCATGGTGGTGGCGAGAATGCTCCGTGAGCGGGAGTCCGCCTCTTCCTTGGCTTCCGCCTCGAGGACGCGCACCATGCGATTGGCTTCGTCGCGGATCTCTTGCTCCAGCTCCTTGAGCAGGAGGTCTTTCGCCTCCTGCGTGGTGAGGCCGGAAACGCGCTCGACTTCGGCCAATTTGGTCTTGCGGAGCTCGTCGATCTCCGCGCGAATGACTTCCTGTTGGCGTTCCTTCTCGGTGAAGGTCGTTTCGCGGCGTTCCAGGTTGTCTACTTTGCGATCGAGATTCTCTTCCCTTGTAGCAACACGCTGCTCAAGCCGGAGAACTTCTTCCCGGCGCGTCTTGACCTCGTTTTCGGCCTGAGCTCGGACTTGAATTGCCTCCTCTTTCGCATTGAGGAGGATCTCCTTGACCTCTGCCTGTGCATTGGACTGAAGTCTTGCCGCGTTCTGCTCGGCGATCAGCTCCAGGTCCTTGTTGCCGCTACGCTTCGCCGCGTAGCCGAGGAGAGCCCCGATCGCCAATCCTACGATGGCGCCAATCACGGCGGCGCCCAGGATGGCGAACATTGGTAGCCTCTCTTTCCGGTGTTTAAGTCGCTACGCTCTCCTTGAAGCTCGTAGACGAACTTCTGCGCTTCAATTGTTCATGATATGCACGGCCCGATCCGGCGGTCAAGGAAACCGGCGTCTCGGTAACGGTCGGGTTCAACCGGCAGACCGCCCGCGCAGAATGCCGCGGACGGCCAATGCGCCCAATGAGAGGAAGGTGGCGCTCAAGATCAGAAACAGGCCCCCATACACAATGTAGAGATACTTCTGGCTGTCCGGGTGCTCCACGAAGAGATTCTTGAGCACGCCTGCCGCGCCGAACGCGCACACCAAGGCGAGGACAAACAAAGACACGGCCGGCAGCAGGGCAATCGCATCCCGTACGTGGTGCCGCTTCGGGCGGCGGTCAGGCGTCACAGCGCAGCTTTCCTAACGGCCCAACCGTGCCGCAAGACGTGATCAGGCTGACGGCGCCGATTGTCGCCGAGGTGGATGTCGGCAACCATCTCCCCATCGGATAGGGCATGTTAGTCGAATGTAATGTCCCGTCGATTGTCCTGCGCGTGGCAATCCATTCTAGTCCAAAGCAGATTCGAATTTCGTCGTTTGGCGCGGATGACAGTCCACCTAACATGTCTGACGATGTCCTTCCATATGTCTGTTGCAACTGCGGTGGCCGAAGGCTGAAATGGCCGGGTACGCCCGGCGGCGTCGGGGATATGCTCGAAACGGCATCTCACGGCGTCCAGACGAGCTGGGCGTGGAAGGAGCCGTCGCCGAGGCGGCTGCTGGCGCCGTTTGGCAGATTCACGTCGTAGAGGCCGGCGGCGCCAACGACGTACAGGTGCTTGCCGTCGCCGCTCCAGGCGAGGGCCGGTAGGTCTTCCTTGAGGTCGGCGGCACGGCGCGGGGCGCCACCGGCCGCGTCGATCGTCCAGATGTCCTGCGGAAGTCCATCGAGCGAGCGCGCCGGCTGCGGTCCAGACGCCGCGGCGACGTACCGGAAGTCTGCGCGCGCGCCCGTCTGGTCGGCCGACGCGAAGGCGATGAGCTTGCCGTCGGGGGAGAAGCGCGGTGAGTTGAAGGGGCTCAGGTTCTGATCGATGCCGACCAGCGTGTTCGACACCCCGCCCGCGACGTCGACAGTCTCCAGCGTCTCGCCCGCCTGGGGCGCCAGCTTTGCGTAGACCGCGCGCTTGCCGTCAGGGGAGAGTCCGAAGGCCAGCATGTCGTCGAGAAGGCGCGTCCGCTGCCCGGTGGCGATGTCGATCCGTTCGAGGACGTAGGTCACGCTCGTCGTGCCGCCGGAGTTCGCGATCTCCTGGACGACTGCCAGCAGGTGGCCGCTGTCCTCCCACTGCGGGAAGCGGACGAGCTGGTTCGGGCTTTCGTGCGTGAAGATGGCGTGCTGACCGCTGCCGTCGCGGTTCGCCACCCAGAGGTCGGACCCGGCGTCGTATTTCGTGCCCTGGATCTTCGGGGGCGGCTGCACGACGTAGGCGAGCAGGCGGTTGTCGGCGGACACCGAGGGGTCGAGCAGAAAGGTGCTGGCGTCGGCGGCCTTGATCAGTGGCTTCGAGGAGCCGCCCTTGATGTCGTACTCGGTCAGCCCGTCCGGCTCGGTGATGATCAGCGAACCCGCGCCGCCCGATGACCGAGCGATCTTCGTGCCGGTCGCCGCGCTGGCGGCGCCGCCTGGTGTGCCCGTGCGGCCGGCGGGCGAACTGCCCGAGCCGCAGCCCGTCGCAAATGCGAGGGCAACCACGAAGACCCACAACAAAGCTCGCGCACGGGGAGAAGCGCGTCGAGGGAGAAGCGGCGTCACCGGGGCAGCGTATCCAACGGCGGGCGCGAGATCACCCGCCCGGAGCGGCGTCGGCGCCATCCTGCAGCTCGCGCCAGCAGCGGTCAGCGGTGGCGCGGCAGGTCTCCCAGGCGAAGCCGCGGCGCTGCAGGAAGGCGCCAAGTTTCGCGCAGAAGGCGTCGTATTCCAGCGCCACCAGCGACCGCACGCGCCGGGCGGCCGCGCGCGACGCCGCATCATCGTCCGACACGCCGGTAGCGGCGGCCTCCGCGACCTCGGCGGACACGCCGCGCGCACGCAGCTCCTGCATCAGCAGGCGTTGTCCGCGAGGCGCCAGACGGTCGCGGGCTTCCACCCAGGCGCGGGCGTACTCCGCGTCGTCGAGCAGGTGGACGGTGCGCAGCTTCGTCACCGTCTCGTCGATGATTGCCGGCTCGCAGCGCCGGCGCGCGAGGCGCTGCTGCACCTCTCGTTCGCTGTGCGGGCGGCGGGCGAGCATCGCGACGGCCGTGTCGAGCGAGGTCCGCCGCTGGTCCGCGGCGAGCATCTCGCGCACCCCGTCGGGTTCGATCGCGATGCCCGGCTTCAGACCATGCGTACGCACGGTAGCGCTCGAGAGCTCGACCGAGGAGACGCCGTCGATGTGGACCTGCATCCTGCCGCGGCGCTTTGGTACGCGGTCGATGGCCGTGATGATCATGCCGAGAAATGGCGCGCTGGCCGTGGCTCGTGGGCGGCGCCCGGTTTCACACTACTCCTCCGGCTCGGGTTCCGCTTCGGCGATGGCGACCGCGGGGCCGTGGCCGTTGCGGCTGGCGGCGGCTCCCTCCTCTGGTGCGCCGGAGACGATTAGGTCTTCGATCTCGCGCGCGACGTCCGGGTTCTGCCGAAGGTACTCCTTCGCCGCCTCGCGCCCCTGGCCGAGACGGAGGTCGCCATAGCTGAAGAAGGCGCCCATCTTCTTGAGCACGTTGTTGTCGACGCCGAGGTCGACGATGTCGCCCTCGCGGCTGATGCCGCGATGCTTGCCGCTGAAGAGGATGTCGAACTCGGCCGTGCGGAACGGCGCGGCCACCTTGTTCTTCACAATCTTGGCGCGTACGCGGTTGCCGATGATGTCGGTGCCCTGCTTCAGCGACTCCGCCCGTCGCAGCTCGATGCGCACGGAGCTGTAGAACTTGAGCGCGCGACCGCCCGGTGTCACCTCCGGGTTGCCGAAGACGACGCCGATCTTCTCCCGGAGCTGGTTGATGAAGATGACGGTGGCGCGCGACTTCGAGATGACGGCGGTGAGCTTGCGCAGCGCCTGCGACATCAGCCGCGCCTGCAGGCCGGGCAGCGAATCGCCCATCTCGCCTTCGATCTCCGCGCGTGGCACGAGCGCCGCGACACTGTCGACGACGATGACATCGACGGCGTTGCTGCGGACCAGGGCGTCGCAGATTTCGAGCGCCTGCTCGCCGGTGTCGGGCTGGGAGATCAGCAGCTCGGCGACATTGATCCCGCACGACTCGGCGTGGTCCTTATCGAGCGCGTGCTCGACATCGATGTACGCCGCGATGCCGCCGATGCGCTGGGCGGACGCCACGACGTGATACGCCAGCGTCGACTTGCCGGCGCCCTCGGGCCCGTAGATCTCGGTGATGCGGCCGCGCGGCAGGCCGCCGACACCGAGCGCGAGGTCGATCGCCAGCGAGCCGGTGGAGATGACTTCGACCTCGAAGTCCTTCGCGTCGCCCAGCTTCATGATGGCGCCGCGGCCGTAGCGCTTCTCGATGTCGGCCAGTGTGTCGATGAGCGCCTGGTCCTTCTTGGCCTCGCTCATGTCGGACGACCGCGGATTGGGCTGCGACTTCTCTGCGTTCCGAGCCATGTACGCCTCCTGCCAGAGCCTGTTGCGGCGCCGCCGGGCACCGGACTTAGAACAAATGCGCTACTAATGCGGCCATGATACGGAGTGTGTGCAAGCTGTGTCAAGGCACGTTTGGCGGGGAGGGGGCGAAGCCTCCTCCAGCCTTGGTCGCCAGGGGACCTTCGCAGCGACCAATGTGGCTTTTAAGAAACCAGGACGGGACGCCACCCGCCAGTGCCGCCAGCTCTACGGCGTGATAAAATCGCGGTCTCGGGGCGTAGCGCAGCCCGGTAGCGCACCTGACTGGGGGCTAACGCTGCGCTAACGCTGCGCAAACGCTGCGCTAACGCTGTGCGTTTGTACTGCGGTCCGAAGCTAGAAACACGAAGTTATCTGCGGTTCGCGCGCTTTTCGAATAACACCTGTCTCTCATCGACTGTTAGACAACCCCCGGTATCACCTGGTTGATCCGGCGGTTCTCGATTGAACCGTTACGTATCGTACGTAGGTTAGATTGCACGCTTTCGAGATCTCCTAGCAAAGTGGCGAGGGTAACGCGAAGATGCAAGCAGCAAGGGTTCGGCGTGCGGTGGCTGCGGCGATGTCGACCGCAGCAGCGCTCGACCTGAAATCGACGAACGCAATCGTTTTTCGCGACTCGAACAAGCTCGTTCTGCGCCTGCTGCCCTGTGACGTCCTTGCCCGAGTCGCACCTATAGGGCAGGAGGTCGCACAGTTCGAAGTCGCGCTTGCTCAACGGCTTGCTGCATCCGAGAGCCCTGTGGGTGTTCTTGAGCCTCGAGTGGAGCCGCGCGTCTACGAGCTTGACGGCTTCGTGATCACGCTGTGGATCTACTACGAACCTGTGGCAGCTGGAGAGGTCTCACCAGCCGACTACGCAAATGCGCTGGAGCGGCTGCATGCCGGCATGCGGAAGCTCGATGCCACGACGCCGCACTACACGGATCGAGTCGCGGGGGCTCAACAACTCGTTGCGAGCCGCGACCGCACTCCGGCACTCGCCGACGCCGACCGGGAGCTTCTCGGCAACACCTTAGAAAGCCTGAGACGAACGATCTGCGACCGCAGCGCTGCGGAGCAACTGCTGCACGGCGAGCCGCACTCGGGCAATGTGCTCAACACGAAGAGCGGGCCGCTGTTCATAGACCTCGAGACGTGTTGCCGTGGGCCCGTCGAATTCGACCTCGCCCATGTGCCCGAAGAGGTCAGCGAGCGCTATCCTGACGCTGATCAAGAACTGCTCGGCCAGTGCCGGGGCCTCGTGCTTGCGATGGTCGCAGCGTGGCGCTGGGATTCAGGCGACCAACTCCCGAATGGGCAACGAGCAGCGCGAGAACTCCTCAACGCCCTACGCGCCGGTCCACCGTGGCCGGCGTTCGACGGCGTGTGGCGCCGATTCGAGCAGCGCCCAGTTGTTGACTGAGGGATCGCTCGCCGCGTGGCAGGAAGGTCAGTGGACCATCTTCGACTCCACTGACCTTCGGTCATCCAGCTTGGCCGTGATATCATGCGCTGTTCGGGGCGTAGCGCAGCCCGGTAGCGCACCTGACTGGGGGTCAGGAGGTCGCAGGTTCGAATCCTGCCGCCCCGACCATTTCCCCCCCAGCTCTCACCTTCAGCAACTGCGACCAGCACCCGATATTCGCCTCGCGTTGTGACCCGCCGAATGCCGTTCTCATCGAGCAAGATCTCCTCGAAAACTTCGTCGATGAACTCCTCGCGCCGCTTGCCACTGACGCCGGGATGTGACCAGAGAGCGCCCGGATCACGTAGCAGTTCGGCTGCACGCCGAACGTCGACCAACGCGACCGGACCGGATGATGGAGACGCGATCGCCGCAAGTTGATGGTCGATCTCGTCCTTCTGTCGGTGGTATTCCTCTCGCCTCATATCCTGCCAGGTGTACAGATCCTTCAGCTTCTCAAGCGCGCGTTCCAGTCGCCCGCGTTCGGCCGAGCAACGCGTTCCCGCCGGTGCAGGCGAAGCAACCGCCTTCAGGTAGACCTGCTGCCAGTCGTCCGGAAGCCGCATGCGCTCCGTTAGCAGAGCGGTCATCTGTGCTTCCAACGCGTCGACGGCGAAGGACCGGCGAGGATTGTCGCAGAGCACCGAAATGGCGTGGCGGAGGCGTCGAGAGCCGAGGCGACCGCCGGTGTCACCAGCGAACGAAGCACGGCAGTAAAAGCACCGCGACGGTCTGGATAGCGGGTAAGAGCGAGAAACAGGCCGGCGTCCCCGTACCGTCGTCCGACGCGCGCGGATGCGTTCGATCTCTGCCCATTCTTCCGGCATGATGAGTGCCTCGTGCATGCCCGGCCGCACTTCCTCCTCCGGCGTGCCTGGTCGCCACACGGTTACCCCGGTGTATGTGCGGTTGCGCAGGATCTCCTCGACGCTGCCCTTGGTGAAGGGGCGTCCCAGGCGGGTGGTGTAGAGGGGGCGGCCGTGCTCATCAACCTGGAGGTTGATGTCGAGCGCGATCGCCGCAGCGGAGTATCGTCTTGTCAGGTAGCGATCGACGACGGCGCGCACGGCTGGTCTCTTGGCTTCGTCGACAATCAGGCTGCCGTTGAGCGGATCGCCCTCTTCGCCGTGGAAGCGACAGTAGCCGAGCGATTGCACGCCGTTGACGCCTCCCTGCTCGAACTTCTGTCGCAGGCCGCCGGAGATGAGCATGGCTTGGGTGTCGCTGTACTGCTCGTCGATGATCTCGTGGAAGCCTTCGAGCAACTTGTCCCGAGGCAGCCCGGAGATGATGCCTTGCTCCGTAAATACGATCGTGATCCCGGCTTCCCGGAACTTGCGCTTCCAACTCTGGGCGTCTTCCCTGTTCCGGAAGCTTCGAGAAGTGATGTAAACGAGCAGGACGTCATACTCGCCCGCATCGGCCAATGCGCTGTGGAGGAAGCTGCGCTTCGCCGTCCCGCGCCCGCTGCTTGCGTCGAAATACTCACGATTAGGATAGGCAAGTTGCCATCGCTCGCAGAATCGACGGATGCCTGCACGTTGCGTGTCCGGACCGTAGTGATCGGCCTTCGCCTGGCGGAGTGACGACTCGCGAATGTATGCGCGAGTCCGCAGTCCGCGGAGCCCCTCGAAGTCCACGATCGGACGCGCCTTACTCGGACGTCGTGTCATTCTTCCTTGCCTCGTAGGCCAACGCCTCTTGAAGCATCGCGGTCACGATCCTCGACAGAGGTGCCTCCCGTCCGGGTAAGCCACATGTACGCTCGAAAAGCCGCGTCACATCAAGCGCCTCGGGGACGAGCATCCCATCCGCGTCAATCGATGCATGGTCACGATCGAGCGCGGTCGCGGATTGGGACGAAACAGTGCCGGGTGCAATCGCGGTTCGCTTCACAGTTCGACTGTACGTGGCGTGTCACGATGCCCGCTCCCGGAATACGGGTGAGGCAGTTAATCGGGAAGTAAATCGGGAGGGACACCCGACTTGTGTCCGCGATACGCACATCCGCGCGAGCCTCGCGCTCGTCTCGCGTCGGCGACCTGGCGAGGCAGCTTCGCGCGGGTTAGAGGAGGACTGCCAAGCAGGTCATGCTTTCGCAGATACACTAACGCGGCGTCGTAGAACTTCCCCACCGAGTCAACCCGGTCGAGTACTCTCTCACAATCTAACCAACAGGCGAGCATCGCTCCGACTCCCGAACCGCGTGGGCGACCTCCGCCGCCTTTTCCTGCTCGCGAACGAGATGGCGTCCGAGGGACCCGTTCGAGAGCGACCGGTAGGTCGATCCGCAACGAGGGGAAAACCATCGGAACGCAGTGAACGCCGAGTTGCTCGAACACGCGCTGGTCCCTCACGTCTGGCTCGAAGGCAGGACAACAGACCAGGAAATTCGCCGACGCCATCGGGAGCAATGACGGTAGTGCGCGCAGCGTTGTTTCAGCGCCACCGCCGACCAGGAACGCGAGCAAGACTGCTGTGGCGCCCAGTCGTGACTCGTAGGTGCCGAGAAGCCAGAGCCGATCGGAAAGCCGCCCTCGTGGTCCGTCGAGCGCATTTTCACGACGTAGGGCTCCGACGATCGCGGGGATCTCGACTCTCCATTCGGCGATGTCTTCGATGGCCACCCGGACCGGATCAGATTCCGGGTCGTCTTCATCCATGAGCATGGCGTCCTCTGGCGTCTCGTACACCACAAGTCGACGATTCCCATGGGGGTCCAAAGTATATTCGGGTGCCTCAGTGACAAGGCGGAGCATGCCCTCGGCAACGAGCTCACCAAATGATTCGCCGAACTGCGCCCGCAATAGTCCGGCGCTGAAGGTTGCAGAAGGGTACGCCTCCATCTCGGAGAGCAACCAACGGAGCATCAGAGCAATTTGACCTTTTGCGCGCGCAGATACTTGTCTACATGTGCGGCGTGAGCCTTCACCGAGAAATCGCTGTACGCTGGTGGTTCGATCTCGAACGTGATCGGGTAAGATCTGCCTTGTATTTCCTCCCTCACCTCGAAGAAGAGCCTGACGCGCCGAATCTCTCCCCGCGTTAGCGACAACTCGGGCAGGTCCTCGCGCAGGGTTCGGACGACGTCGTCGGACTTAATCACCAATGCACCCTTGCCCAATACCGACAGCGACAACTCTACTTCACGAAGAACGACACGTCGGATCGCGCCATCGCCCCGGTAGTTGAACTGCCCATTTGCAAAGGGCGTCAAGTCAAAGAGGCGCTCCTTCAACGCAGCATCCGCAAGATCCTGGTCTCCTGCCAAGAATCGGGCGATGCCGCGGACGTAGAGGTCGCGATCTCGCTTAAAGCCGGCGCGAATGCTTAGTCGACTGCCTTCTGGCTCGTAGATCATGACGTCCTCAATTGCGGGGCGGAACGTCTCGAAACTGACTTCCGTGCCCTTCCACCTCATGAACGTCCTCATGTAGGTCCCGCGCGAGACCAACACTAGAACGCCCGACTCGTCTCGATTGACGCTGACGCGGCAGTTCGGACCCATCTTCTGTTGCTTGAACATGCCGCTCAGGAACTCCTCGAAGTCCGTCGCGTCCTGAGTGCTGAATTCCATCTCACCGGCGGGAAGTCGATACTGGCTCACTCGAGCGTTCGCCGCGTGGAGCACGTAGTAGCCCCAGGCATAGTCGAACGATGGCCGATCCTCTAGGAACAGACGCATCGCGAGTTCCTCAATGGCTCGCTCCTGGTCGCAGGGAATCGGGGAGCGCTCATAGGCACGTAGAAGATGTCGGCCACCATGCACGCAGATGTCGTTGATGCGATGCCACTCTTCCAAGACGATCCCGGACGCCTCGCCGTTCTCTGGAGCGTTCAGCCAGTCCTTCATCGCCAGTGGGTCGTCGAAGCTGAGGCGGCCGTCGTCCGTACGGCCGGGTTGTAACTGCGCGAAGTATTGTTGAAGGATCTCGAACGGAATGCCGAAGGTGAAGCGATCGAGGTTGAACCCCCGGTGACGTGGCATAGTCGTCCTCCTTGAATCTCCGTCAAGGAATTGTACGAGCCGTAGCCGACGAGTCGTGTTCAGGTGGTTACGCTATGCCGATCGCTGTTGCCACCTTGCCCCAGGTCCTGTCCTCCTCGCCCTCCAGCCGCCGCAAGTACACGCTCGTGACAGCGAGGGATGAGTGGTCCAAGAACCGACTGACGTCCTCGATCGACTCGCCCGCGTCGCGACGGAGCTTCGCGGCCGAGTGCCGGAAGATGTGCACGCCGGCGAGCGGTAGGTTCGCCGCCTTCAGGTATCGTCGGAGGTTGCCGTAGAACGTCCCGCTGGTCAGTCCGCGCGTAGGATCGCCGCTGGAGGGCCACAACGACGCGGTTGGCTGCATGACCGCGATGTCGAGCCCGAACGCCCGCAACGCGCCCGTGATCGCGATAAACGCGGGCTGTGGCAGCTCGCGTTTGCCCGTCTTCCCGCCCTTCCCGCGGTACCGATACCACGTCCGACCGTCCTCGACCGTGATGTCCCCGGCCACCATGTTCAGCACCTCGGCACGACGCCGTCCGGTCAGCGTCAGCGTGAGAATGATGGCTCGGTCGCGCAGCCCCACCGGAGTCTCGGGGATCACGGCGAGCAACCGTCGGATGTCATCGGCACTCAAACCTCGTGGCGGTGCCACCTGCAGCCGTGGCCGCTCGATGGCGTCACAAGGGTTGGACGTGATCGCCTTCATGCGGATCAGGAAGTGATAGAAACTGCTGAGGCAGGCGATGCGGGCGCCAATCGTCACCGACGACGGCTGCTTGCCTGAGAGCCCGACGCCGTACCCCCAGGCGAACACCTCCTGGCTCGTCACGCGATCCGGCGGCTTGCCGACGGTCCCGAAGAAGTGCTGCAGCATCCGGCTGTAGCCCTCCACGGTGCGTCGGCTGCCGCTGCGTCGCTCCTTCTCGGCGAGGAATGCGTAGAGACTTCGCTCCCAGCCCTCGGCGCTGTTGTCGAATGTGGTGATCGTCTGCATGCGGTGCCTCCTCCTTCGAGGCGACACCATATACGCTCTGACCGCAGACGATATCAAGCCCGGACGCACACTAAGATTGCGTCGTGTACGGCAATCCGAAGTTGGTCGGAATGGTCGAGACCAAGCTCCATTCCCCAGCGTCGGGTAGAATCGCGGAAAGGTCGCACCCGAAGTTCTGAGTCGCGGCCGGGGAGCATTGTGCCGCAAGTCGTCATCGAGAACCCGATCCTCAACTCGCCCTTCGAGGAGCCGCGTCGCCACTTCCGGTTCTCCGACGACGGCATCACGAACGAGATCGAGGAATCGCGGCGCGTAAGCCAGTATTTCGTGCCAATCGCATCGTCGAAGAAAAAGGGCAAGCAGCTCGCCTTCGATACGGAGTGGACGCAGGACCGAGTCGAAGAGAATCAGTTCATCAACGAGGTTCGCCGCTACGTCGATCAATGGCGCCAGGGCGGATACCGCGACATCACCAGCGTCTCGCGGCAACTCCTCGAGTATTGGCGTAACCCCGAGCGCGACAAGAAGCTGTTCTTCTGTCAAATCGAGGCGCTCGAAACGGCGATCTTCATCGCGGAGGTCGCACCGAAGTATCAGCCGAACGTTGTCAACCAGCTGCGGGCGTTCAACGAAGCATCCAATCCGCTCCTCTTTCGCATCGCATTCAAGATGGCTACCGGCGCCGGGAAGACGGTCGTCATGGCGATGCTTATCGCCTGGCAGGCGCTCAACAAGCTCGCGAACCCGCAGGATGCCCGCTTCTCCGATGCGTTCCTCATCGTCACGCCCGGGATCACGATCCGTGACCGGCTCCGCGTCCTGCTGCCGAACGATCCGGAAAACTACTATCGACAGCGCGATGTGCTGACGCCGGAGCAAATCGTCGAGCTCGGCCGGGCGAAGATCATCATCACAAACTTCCACGCGTTCACGATGCGCGACACGGGTGAGGCAAGCCGGTTGACGAAATCGATCCTTGCTCGCGGCGGCACGAGCGCCACGAAGGAGACGCCTGCCAAGATGGTGCGCCGCGTGTTGCGCGAGCTGGGCGCCAAGAAGAACATCGTCGTCATCAATGACGAGGCCCATCATTGCTATCGCCGCAAGCCGGACGCGGTCGACGAGATCAAGCTGATCGGCGACGACCGTAGGGAAGCGGAGAAGCGCGAGGAAGAAGCGCGCATCTGGATCTCCGGGCTCGAAGCGATCAAGGAGCTGCGTGCGATCTACGACCTCTCGGCGACACCGTTCTATCTGCGCGGCTCAGGCTACCGCGAAGGCACGCTGTTCCAGTGGGTCGTCTCCGATTTCTCGCTGATCGACGCCATCGAGAGCGGCATCGTGAAGGTGCCTCGCGTGCCCGTTGCGGATGACTCTATGACGGGCGAGCAACCCACCTACAGGGATCTCTGGCAGCGCATTCGCGAGCACCTGCCGAAGAAGGGCCGCAAGACAGAAGCCGTGACCGGCGAACCACAACTGCCCGCCGAACTGCAGGGCGCGCTGCACAGCCTCTACGGCCACTACGAGAAGCAGTATCGGCAGTGGGAGCAGAGTACGGAGATGCAAGCGGCGAGAATGACGCCGCCCGTCTTCATCGTCGTCTGCAACAACACGAACGTGTCGAAGCTCGTGTATGACTACGTTGCGGGTTGGGAGAAACAGATCTCCGAGGAAGAGCGGATCGTCGTGCCAGGCGCATTCGATATCTTCAGCAACGCGCGCGGCGGCGACTGGAGCGCCCGTCCGAACACGATCCTTGTAGACAGTACCCAGCTTGAGTCAGGTGAGGCGATGAGCGCCGACTTCAAGAAGATCGCGGCCGTCGAGATCGAGGAGTTCAAGTCCGACTATCGCGCCCGCTTCCCCGGACGCGATGCCGAGAACCTCACCGATGAAGACCTTCTGCGCGAGGTGATGAACACCGTCGGCAAGCGTGGCAAGCTGGGCGAGAACGTGAAATGCGTTGTATCCGTGTCCATGCTCACGGAGGGCTGGGACGCCAACACGGTGACGCACATACTCGGCGTGCGCGCATTCGGGACGCAATTGCTGTGCGAGCAAGTCGTCGGGCGCGGCTTGCGGCGGACGAGCTACGCGCCGAACGACGACGGCATGTTTGAACCGGAGTACGCCGAAGTGTATGGCGTGCCGTTCTCGTTCATCCCGACCTCCGGTGCACAGGCCAATCCTAAGCCCGGACGCATCGCGACGCGCGTGCGCGCGCTCGAAGATCGAGCCGAATGCGAGATCACATTCCCGCGCGTGGTCGGCTATCGCTACGAGTTGCCGGCGGAGCGACTGCGGGCGACCTTCGACGACGATGCCAAGCTCTCGCTCTCGACGCAGGATGTGCCGACCAAAACGGAGCTCGCGCCGATCGTCGGCGAAGGCTCGACGCACAGCCTCGACGACCTCAAGCAGTACCGGCCGCAGCAGATAGCATTCTTCCTCGCGAAGCTCGTGCTGGAGACGAAGTTCCGGGACGACGCGGGCGAGCTGCGGCCGTGGTTCTTCCCGCAACTCGTCGAGATCACGCGCCGCTGGCTCGGCGAATGCGTGACGCTGAAGGACAACGCCTTTCCGCAGCTTCTGTTGCTGCACGAGCTCGCGTACGATGCGGCCGACCGGCTCTATCGCTGCATCGTCAAGTCGAGCGACGGCGAGAAGCTGCTGAAGCCGATCCTGCGTCCGTACGATCCCATGGGCTCGACGCGCTACGTGGACTTCGACACAACGAAGCCGACGTACGTCGCACATGCTGACCGGTGCCACATCTCGCACGTCGTTGCCGATACCGACTCGTGGGAGCAGAAGATGGCGCAAGGGCTGGAGACGCTCGCCGGCGTGCGATCCTACGTGAAGAACCAGGGGCTCGGCTTCACGATTCCGTACACCCTGAACGGCGAAGAGCACCAGTACATCCCGGACTTCATCGTCCGCATCGATGACGGCCGCGGCGGCGCCGATCTGCTGAACTTGATCGTCGAAGTGAGTGGCGAGGCGAAGAAGGACAAGGCGGCGAAGACAGCCACGGCGCGGTCGCTTTGGGTACCGGCGATTAACGCCCACGGCGGATTCGGGCGCTGGGCGTTCGTCGAGGTAACCGATCCGTGGGATGCCCAGAATACGATTCGCGCGGCGATTGACAGTGGGCGAGGCGAAGACGATGACGGCTAAGGCATCCGTGATCCCGGCCGAGCGTGTCGAACAGGCGATCTTTCTGATCCGAAGCCAGAAAGTGATGCTCGATTCAGATCTCGCGGCACTCTACGGCGTCGAGACGAAGGCCCTGATCCAAGCGGCCAAGCGCAATTCGGAGCGGTTCCCGGAAGACTTCATGTTCCGCCTCACGCCCGACGAGTTCGAGCGCTTGAGGTTGCATATCGGAACCTCAAACGTCGACCCCGAAGCTGGAGAGCCGCGTTTGAGGTCACAAACTGTTACCTCAAACGTCCGCCACGGCGGTCGCCGCTACCCGCCGTACGCGTTCACCGAGCAGGGCGTGGCGATGCTGTCCGGCGTCCTTCGCGGCGAGCGCGCGGTCGCCGTCAACATCGAGATCATGCGGACCTTCGTCCGGCTGCGGCAACTGCTGGCGACAAACGAGGAGCTGTCGCGGAAGCTTGACGCGCTTGAACGGAAGTACGACCGCCAGTTCAAAGCGGTGTTCGACGCCATTCGCCAGTTGATGGCACCACCGGTCACGTCGCGGCGTGCCATCGGGCTGCGGAAGGCCGACCGATAACATGAGGCGACATGGACGCACGGCGAATCCAGATTTGACTCGTCGACGGGTTGTCGACGACTGATGAAAGCGTTGAGAGGCGACCCGATCCGATATGACCATTCTACAGATTGTAGAAACGTCGGCCTGCCGCCCAACCCGGAGCAAACCTGATGCCACCAAAGAAGCCTCGCGCGAAGATCGATGTCGATTCGCTGCGGCACAAGGACAAGCGAGCGAACATCCCGACTGAGCAACTGCGCAACTTTGCGCCGGACGACGCGCCGGCGACGATGCTCTATCCGCGCGATCCGACGCTCGACCCGCAGCTGGTCTGGAAGGGCAAGGACGAGCAGGATCGCGAAGACCTCGCCGTGCCTGTCGTGCCGATCTACATCCAGGAGAAGATCCATCCGCAGGCGATCATCGAGGACGTCCGAAGCCGCGGTGCGACGCCGTCGCCGCAGTCACAGTTCGACCTCTTCTCCGACTTCAACGGCATCGACACGTTCGAGAAGAAGGTCGATTTCTACCACTGGCCGATGCACTGGTCCAACCGGATGATCCTCGGCGACTCGCTGCTGTCGATGACATCGCTCGCGGAGAAGGAGGGGCTCAAGGGCAAGGTGCAGATGATCTATCTCGACCCGCCCTACGGCATCAAGTTCGGCTCCAACTGGCAGGTCAGCACGCGGAAGCGCGACGTGAAGGACGGCAAGGTCGAGGACATGGCGCGCGAGCCGGAGGTGGTGAAGGCGTTCCGCGACACCTGGGCGCTCGGCATCCATTCGTACCTCACGTACCTGCGCGACCGCTTCGTCGCCGCCCGCGAGCTGCTCACCGAGACCGGCAGCATCTTCGTGCAGATCGGCGACGAAAACGTGCACCTCGTCCGCAACGTGATGGATGAGGTGTTTGGCAGCGACAACTTCCTGTCGCTGATTACCTTCACAAAGACGACTGGCTTCAGCGCAGATCGACTCGACAACGTTGCTGACTATCTGCTTTGGTACGCGAAAGACGAGACACATGCCACGGACAAATATCGACGACTATTGCGCGAGAAGGAAGCGGGCGAAAGCGGCGCATCGAAGTATCGAGAACTTGAAAACGCGGGGCGCCTTGCGACGTTAGATCAGCTAACGTCGCAAGGCGCCCCGCGCACCCCAGAAGCCTTCGGCTTCCATGGCCGCCGGTTCGAGATCCCGTCCGGCCTTCACTGGAAGACGACGCCGCGAGGACTTCAACGTCTTGCTCTGGCGGATAGGCTCAGAACAGAAGCCAATATGCCGCGATTCGTCAGGTACATGGATGACTTCCCGGTTTTCCCCCTGTCCAACGTTTGGACCGAGACGGCGGGTGTTCAGAGCCGAACGGATAGGAAGGTCTACGTAGTTCAGACTTCGACGACTATCATCGAGCGGTGCATGCTCATGACCACCGACCCCGGTGACCTCGTCCTTGACCCGACGTGCGGCAGTGGCACGACGGCGTACGTCGCGGAGCAGTGGGGGCGGCGCTGGATCACGATGGACACGAGCCGCGTCGCGCTGGCGCTCGCCCGCACGCGGCTGATGGCAGCACGGTTCCCGTACTACCTCCTCGGCGACTCACCCGACGGCGCGGCGAAAGAGCGCGAGTTGTCGGGCGTCGCGGAGATGACGGCGCAGCAGGCGTACGGCAACGACGTGCGCAAGGGCTTCGTCTACCGCCGCGTGCCGCACGTGACGCTCAAGTCGATCGCCAACAACGAGGAGATCGATGCGATCCACGACCGCTACCAGGAACAACTGGAACCTCGGCGCGCGAACCTGAACAAGCTGCTCAAGCAGTCATGGGAGGAGTGGCAGATCCCGCGCGACGCCGACAAGTCGTGGCCGTCGCCGGCCGAAAACCTGCACGCCGATTGGTGGAAGCTGCGCCGAGAGCGTCAGGCGGAGATCGACGCATCGATCGCGCGGCGCGCTGACACCGAGGTGCTGGTCGACCAGCCGTACGAGGACAACAAGCGCGTCCGCGTCACCGGCCCGTTCACCGTCGAGAGCCTCTCGCCGCACCGGCTGCTCGACGGCGCCGATCGGCCGGCGACGGAGACGGCGGCGCGAGCAGACGCGACCGTACCCGACTTCATCACGACGATCCTCGACAATCTGCGGAAGGCGGGTGTGCAGAACGCCGGCGACAAGAGCGCGCGCATCACCTTCGATCGCCTCGATGCCGCACCCGGTCCCGACATACACGCGACCGGCGAATACACCGACAAGGCGGGCGCGACGCGACGCGTCGCCGTCAGCATCGGTGGCGAGACCGAGACGGTCGGCTCTGACCGAGTGCGCGAAGCGGCCGTGGCGGCGATGCGCGGCGTCGGCGTTGACCTGCTCATCGTCTGTGGCATGGCGTTCGACGCATACGCCGGCTCGACGGCCCGCGAGATCAGCCCCGATGCGCCATCGACGCGGGACGGCTTCGCCGTCGCCGAGCAGCAGATGCAGTACGGCAAGCTGCCGGTGCTGCTCGCTCGGATGAACCCCGATCTCGCGATGGGCGATGAGCTGCTCAAGAAGACCGGCGCCGGCAATCTCTTCATGGTCTTCGGCGAGCCCGACATCCGCATCGAGCGCGACGCGGATGGCAGGGTCGTCGTCGAGATTCATGGCCTCGATGTCTACGACCCGACAACGGGCCAGATCCGCTCAAGCTCGACGGACGACATTGCCTGCTGGTTCATCGACACCGCGTACAACGACGAGAGCTTCTTCGTCCGGCACGCTTACTTCACCGGCGCCGACGAACCCTACGAGAAGCTCAAGCGCGCCCTCCGTGCCGAGATCGACGAAGCCGCATGGTCGGCGCTTTACTCGACGAAGAGCCAGCCGTTCGATGTGCCGGCGTCCGGCAAGATCGCCGTCAAAGTGATCAACCACTACGGCGACGAAGTGCTCAAGGTGTACGGCGTGTAACGCACCACTGCACGCGAGATTAACTCATGGTGTGCGTCCTAAAGCGCCTACGGCCGTCGGATCGATCGCGACGCGACCGAGGCTTGGCGTGCAACGGCTTCGACGACACTATGACTTTCGACCATGCGCTAGGCGAAGGAGACGCCGGTGCTTCCGCATGTCACTCGTCGCGGCTGTCCGGCGTGGGCGCGGGTGGGGCTCGTCGTCTGCCGACGGCGAATCCGGCGCCGCCAGCGCCTCTGACGCGCGAACCGTGGTGACGCCGTGGCGCGCCGTAGCCGCAATGCTCGGTTTGCGAAGATCTCATGCCGGGTCTGAAAGCCCTCGCGCGAGAAACTCGTTCGTCTATACGAACAGTCGCCATAAGCGGCACCGACACAGAGCGGGATGGTGACTATGCGCGTGAGCTAGCTCAAGTCGGTATCTCCTACATCAGCGGCGCCGATCACCTGCGGCTGGCGCTCGGTGTGGGAAGCTATCCGTATGGCGTTCTACTGGACGAGGGTGGCGTGATCCAATCCAAGGGGTTCGTGAATAATCTTGAACACTTGGAAAGCCTCTTCGCGCTAGAGGTATTTAGTCTTTCGAGCGAACCCTCCAAGGCCGGCTCTGTCGGACTAGTCGAGGAGGTTGCGCAGTGAATCACCATGTCGAAGGCATCGTATCTCGGCCCTTGCAATCGATCTCACAGCGCAGTACCCGACGCGGCTTCCTTGGGCTCACTGCGAGATTGGCATTTGCCGCGACGGGAATCGTAGTCGCGCGGCACGTGCCCCTTCCCCTGATCGGCGACGGTGTCGAGACAGCTGAAGCCAGCTCACACTGCACCCCCTGCCAATGGTGCGGCCTTTGCGGAAGGCCCTGTGGTGGGGCCTGTGGCGGATCATCATCAGCCTGTCCGGCCGGAACCACTCAAGGCTCGTTTTGGGCCGGATGCTGCTGTCCGATAGGAGGGGCTGCTGGGTTTCTGTACTACTACTACGACTGTTGCAAACCAAAGTCTGGCGGCGTCTGCCCGTCGCAGTGCAGTGTGTCCAAATGCTTCAACCATTGCCCACAAAGCACTTGGTGTACAGCTGATCAACCTTGCTACTTCTGCACGATCGCAGTGGCGATCGCGGCCTGTTAACGGAGGAATATCATAGCGGATTTGGTTTTTGCCTCTGGAGTGTCCGTTGCCGTACTCGTGGGCATACAATCGTGGTGGACTGGCTGAGGCGGCGGGATGGTGGGAACCATCACGACCCCCGTTGGGGGCGAGCGAACTGAGGTTATTAGATGGAGAGACGCCACACTTCTTCTGGTTGGATCCGGGCTTGGCGGTGCCGCTTTGGGATCTCTGCTCGGAGCAATCGGCGGCACGCCCGTCGCAGGATCGATCCTCAGTTCCACGTTGCTTCTTCTCGTTCTAGCAATGCTGGGCATTGCGGGGGCACGAGAAACGCTCGGTCTGATGCGTCTCCGAGTCTGGTCCCCAGGGCGCCAAGTGCAAGCCGAGTGGTGGGGCAAGTACAACACGGGTGCCGTATCACTCCTATGGGGCATGCAACTTGGAGCTGGGATTCTCTCGCGCTTTCATACCTACGGTTTGTACGCACTCGTCGGTCTTTCGCTGTTGACTCAAAACGTCGCGCTGGGCGCGGCACTCATGGCCGGATACGGTCTAGCGCGAGGGGTACAGCCCTTGCTCTCCTTGATCCTTTTCAATCGAGACACGGCTGTCTTTTACGATCGTCTTGCGTGGTTGCAGCTGCTAATCGTGCGGGGAAGCGGAACCATGATGTGGGTCACAGGTGTACTTGTCTTGGTTGCTCGGTGAAGTGGGCTGCCTGACTGTCTGCGCCGCGGCGACCAGGTACGCGCGAAAGGAGCACTAGCGATGGCAACCAGAGTCCTAGGTAGACCGGGTCGTGGCGGGATTCGCCGCGGCGGGGTTGTGGTGCTTTCAATCGCGGCGATTGCCGCGATGATAGTGGGAGCAGTCGTATTACTCAACACTCGAGATGGAGCCGAACGTGAGCCGGCACGGTCACAAGCGCCCGCGGCAGCGTTCAATGTCCTCCCCGCAGACAACGTCATATTGGCGCTGAACGATGAGCCGGATGATCCCGTACGGATAGGGGCGAACGGCATTGTGACACTTCTTGATGCCACGAGTCGCACGTCGCATGTCGAGATCAAGACCGGCTACACACCATGGGTGGCTCTTCGGCGGACGACCGGGCAATTGTTGGTTGCGGAACTATTTGGGCCTGAAGCCAGCGCGACGGAACCCCGGCTTCGTGTCTTTGAACTGAATAACCTAGACATCACGCCACGGGTTATTCCCCTCCCCGGTCGTGCCACTTCGACGACCTACTATCCGGGTATGGCTCTGTCGTCTGATGAAAGGGTCCTCTACTACCTTCGCTACGCGAGCATCTGTCCTTCAGGCGGTGCCGCTGAGGCGTGCGACCAATTTTCGATTGTCGCGCTCGACTTGGGTGCCGGAGTTGAAGTCGGCTCTGCACAACTCCCCATCGGGTGTAGCTTCCCTGAAATCGTCGCGCTTAAAGGAGACGCACTCGCCATTTGCCGTCGCGGTGAGGTCACGGTTCACCGAGTCTCCAGAGACGGAGCAGTTCACGAAGTCGGCGTTTTCCCGCAACGAACTCAGCAAGATACCGGCAACCCAATAGGCCCAGTAATGGCTGGGATAGCCTCTGATGGTCTCGCCTATGTTGTCTATGCCGACGGCAAGGTCTACTCCGCAGGCAACCCAGACTCGATCGGTGATCTTCTCCCTGGTGACAACGAGCGGATCGGATACAACGCCTTCACCCTGCTGGACGACAACACAGCAATCCTTGCCTATGGCGTCGTGGAAGCGGCACACGCACCGTTTGCAGAAGCGTATGTGGGGGCCCTATTCATGAACCGTGCTGATCCAATCAACTCTACTACCCACGTCGCGTTCCCATTTGCCGCATCTAGTGTTGCCGCCCTAGATGCGAATACATTGGTGTTGCGTGGATCCTCGGACAGTCGACTTGCCACCTTCCATACTGCTGATCGGACAACCGAGCAAGGAGACACTCTTGAAGGAACGCAGTGGTTAGTCCGTTAAAGGCTTGCTTATTAGCGCCATATGCGGCCAAGGAGGCCCTCCGTGAGCTATAGACGATACCTGGAAAGCTTTCAGGACGATTTGAAACTCGTCCTACATTTGCGCGTAATCGGGAGCAGGGCCGTGCGGGATCTGGGCCTTGACCGTCTTGATGCGGTAGTGCGAACACAATGCTACGGAGAGATCGTTCAAAGCATTTCGCAACTTCCCGTAGATACTCAGTTCGAGTTCTGGCGCAGGGTCTACTCCGAATTCAAGAATGGCGACGATGTCGCGTCTCAGTACGTTCAATTTTCGTCGCGCCCGATACTTGATGAAGACGCGGCCCGCGCCATCGCAACGCGTTTGCGTAACAGCCGGTCGTTGCTTCCGCGTCGGGTAGGATGAGGCTGTTTGGCCCAGCAGCATAGGTCATCGTGCGCTTGCGGCAGTCCGCGTTGCTGGTGTTGGGGTCGGTGTTGTTCGGGTTGGTGTCGCCGTCCTCAACGATGCTCGCCACTGTGCCGTTCGTCTCGTTGTAGGTGTACCGCGTCTGCGACGGGAGCTCGTTTCGACGGTACACGGTCGTGGAGTCGATTGGCGGCGAAGCACGCGCGATGGTGGTGACCGACGGGATCAAGCGGGCGATTCAATACCACAACGCCTTCACCGCGTATCTCATCGAACGAAAGAGTCCGTACCGGGCAATCGTCGCGTTCTCGGACACAACTCTCGACGGCGAGAAGGTCACGGAGTCACAGCTCAACGGCTTTCCGGGCAACCTCATCGCGGAGAAGATTCGCGAGGATCCGTACCGCTTCCTCATCTGTGCCGACAAGTTCCAGACCGGCTACGACGAACCGCTGCTGCACACGATGTACGTCGACAAGAAGCTGTCCGGCATCAAGGCTGTGCAAACACTGTCGCGGCTCAACCGCTCGCATCCCAAGAAGCACGACACGTTCGTGCTCGACTTCCAGAACGACGCCGACACGATCCGCGACGCCTTTCAGGATTACTACCAGACGACGATCCTCAGCGGCGAGACCGATCCGAATAAGCTGCACGACCTCAAGGCCGACCTCGACGGCTATCAGATCTACTCGGAGGAGGAGGTGCGCGCCCTCGTCGACCTGTACCTCGCCGGGGCCGAGCGCGATCAGCTCGATCCGATCCTCGACGAGTGCCGCGCCCGCTACACATCGACACTCGACGAGGACGGCCAAGTCGGCTTCAAGGGCAAGGCGAAGGCGTTCGTCCGCACGTACAGCTTCCTCGCGGCGGTGCTGCCATTCAACAACGCCGAGTGGGAGCGCCTCTCGACCTTCCTCAACTTCCTCGTCCCCAAGCTGCCCGCGCCGGTCGAGGACGATCTGTCGAAGGGGATCCTCGAAGCAATCGACATGGACAGCTACCGCGTCGAAGTGCAGGCCGCGATGAAGATCGCACTGATGGACGAGGACGCGGAGATCGATCCCGTGCCGGCCGCAGCCGGGACTGGGAAGGCGGAGGCGGAACTCGATCGACTAAGCAACATACTTCGCTCGTTCAACGATCAGTTCGGCAACATCGAGTGGCAAGATGGCGACCAGATCCGCCGCCTCATCACGGAGGACATTCCGGAGAAGGTCGCGGCCAATCGTGCATACCAGAACGCAATGCGGCAGGACGACAAGCAGAACGCGCGCATCGAGCACGACACGGTACTCGAGAAGGTGATGATGAGTCTGCTCTCCGACCACACGGAGCTCTATAAGCTGTTCGCTCAGAACGACAGCTCCAAGCGCTGGCTGATGGACAAGACCTTCGCGTCGACCTACGCGCCGCCGACGCCGTAGGCGTTACGATCAACTCATCGTGTTTGCGACAGTCGATGGCCGTTAGGCGTGGCTCGTACGGCCGGGCTGGTCATGCTAACCGAGAGACACGAGCGAGATGACGCGATGCTCTTCCCGAACGAGCTGCGCGAGATCCTCGGCGAGCAGCAGGTCGAAGTCATGCGGGTGAACCGCTACTCGAATTGGTCGGCGAGTTGCCCTAGCAACGAGGCGATTGAACCCGTTGAGAGCGCGCAGCACGAGCGCGCGAAACCGGGTGTCCGCCTCGAACCCCAGTAGCGGGAGGCGGCGGAACCGATTGGCGCCGACGGAATAGATACCCGTCAAGGTTTCCACCCATTGGTATGGCATCTGACTGAACGCCCCCAGTGGCAGGTCACCGATCGCCCACGCCGGCGGCACATATAAGGTGGGCGCCGTGAGACCGACGCTCGCAAACCAGCGCGCGCTTAGCTCGACGATCTCGCGAACTTCCTCGCTGGTCCGTCCTAAATGCTCGGCCGCGTCCCGAGAAAAGAGCAGGCCGTGCAGGCGATGATGGATGGTGCGCGCTGGCCGCGATCGATGACTCCACCCGTGCCCGGCAAGTATGTGGCCGTCTCGCTCCCACTGGCGCAGCGCGTTCAATTGACCAGCGCTCCACTCTCCAGACGGGATGATGAGTATGCACAGCGGATGCACCCCGGCCGCCGACAAGCGCTTGACGATCGTTTCGGCAAGGTGAAATGTGTCCGCGCAAACGTCATGCAAGGACCAGATGCTCGTGGCCCGCATGACCTAACCGCCGCCCGACGCGGATGCGAATTGCTGCCAGATCGATTCGGTCGTCGCCGAAATGTTCGCGTTCTCAGCCATGCGCTGTCGCAAGACCGAATCGTTCATGAGCATCTTGATCCGCCCCGCAAGTTCTTCGTCTGTGTCGAAGAGCAGTCCGTTGGCGCCGTGAGTAACGTAGGCGGGTACGTTCCCGACGCGTCGCGCGATAATCGGGAGGCCACAGCCCAACGCCTCCAGTGTCGTGATGGAGTAGGTCTCAGTTCGCGACGCGGTGACATAGATATCGGTGCCCCTGAGAGCGGCACGGGGATCGTCGCACCAAGCGATGTGTTCGACCGATACCCCCAAAGACTCGGCCAGGCCGAGCACCTGCCGGAGTTGACTTCCGGCGCCGATGATGCGAAAGCGGAGGCGACGACCGCTCGGATCTGCAGCGTGGATCGCGCGGACGATCGTGTCGACAGATTTCTCGCGCGACACGCGTCCATGATAGGCGATGAGAATCGACCTTTCGTCTGAGTTTCGCGCAACAGGCAGGAGTTCGTAGCGCGGAGGAATCAGTCTCAGCACCTCGTGGCCGTGGGTGGTATTGCCGGCAGAAGAGACAACACGTGACGCCGCTTGCACGCTCCAGCGATCGATCGAGCCGGCAATTCGGCTCACCAGCGGCGCCGCGATCGTGCGTGGAAGTCCATACTTTAGAAGGGCGGGGTAGTCGTTGTGCTGGAACAGTGTGCTGTGCTTACCGTACCGACGCGCGAACAGAAGAGCGGCGAGTCCCAGCGGCCCGGGTGTATGAACGACGACTCGGTCCGCGGCCGCCACCGCTCGCGACATGCAACGGGGCGCCGGTCTCGGAACGTGTAGGTCGGGTGTGCCGATCGGGAGCCGAGCGATTGGCGCATACGAAACCGCCGGTGAGAATTGCGCACCCACGGGCCCAACAACCGTCACCGCGAATGACGCTGATAGTAGCTCTGCCGTGTGCAGCGCAATCAGCGCAATGCCGTTCGGATCAGGCGGCATCGTGTCCGACACGATCAGCATCCGCGGTCGTACGGGAGGAGACGCTCCGTTCGCCGCGACGACCTGTGTGGTCTGAGGGCGAACGCCGGGGGCGATCGCTTTTTCAGCGCGTAGGACGTTCCGAACTATGCCCACGAACTGACCTCGCCCGACGACACCATCGTTTGTGGCGCGGCAATGCATGGCACGTGCTGCCACCTACCCGACACGTGAATTGATCTGCTTGGCGATCTGGTTCTCGATGTGGAGGTTCCACGCGATCTCCGGCACGTCCACGAGGATGAAGAGACCCGACAACAGAAGTGTCTCGACGGCGGCGACGCCCAGGTGTTCGAGCCACTTCCCGATCCCGATACGCACCGTGAAGTTGTTCGGCTCGCCGTCGATGAGGATCGTCAGCGCGCGGTCGGCGGCGATCACCGCGCTGAGGAAGCCGCCCTTCTTGGCCTGTATCAGATTGCCGTTCGGGCTCGGCGCAGAGGACTGTACCTGGAAGCCGTCACCCTTCAGATAGTCTTCGATCTTCGTCTGCAGAACCGCCAGGTCAGTATTCTTGCCCTCGTAGTGCTGGACTTTCTCGCCAATGGTCACGTGATACCTCGTCGTTGATGAGTCTCGCAAGAGAAGACAGCGCTCTACATCTCGGGTTGCCAAGAAGGTATC